>CAVOJU010000042.1:0-97522 GCA_963696315.1 uncultured Gammaproteobacteria bacterium | reverse complement strand
CGGGACATATGCTTTCAATATGTCTCTCTTTTTTGATAAAAATGGAGAAAAAAATGGTTATTCTGCCTTCTGTTCTATAATATCCCGAATAAATCCAAACAGTTCATCAATGAGCGACTCTGCATTTATGGAACAGCTTTATTTTGAGCCGGTTATTCTCACCCTGCCTGAAGATCTGGGGAATTATTACGGAAAGGGGTATAATTCATCACGGTGTTCCGGATACCCCGGTTTTAGATGTTTTATTAAAAAGCCGTAATTGAAGAGAATAATCCCCGTCATCTCAATACGATTACTAAAAAAAAGAAAAATGGTGATTCACTCAGGCTTGCTGATCAGTTTTGTCTTGGCGACAATGACGCCGTCCTTCTTGTGGGGTTTCCTGATGATTCCGTCGCCGGCCTTCTCAAGTTCACGGGCCTCATCACAGAGAACAGCAGCACAGCGCATCATTTCATGGGCACTGGTGACAATGGGGATATACTTCTCCCATTCCTTCGTCATGAAGCAGCCCTTGACGTTGACCATAGCAACAGCAGACGCAATCTCGTAGGCGGCACGGGCTTTTGCCAGAGCGTAGGCATTGGTGAACTCACCCTCAACAGCCTTGTCGGAACCGACAACCAGCTTCGGCAGAACCAGGTCTCCACCCTTCTTTCCGGCCTTCACCTGGTCGATGACCTGGTCGAGAGCCATCTGGAGTTTGCGGAATGCCCCGGTGATTGCGAGGACCTTGACCAGGTTGCCGTTGTAATCTGCCATCTCGATGGGATCCAGGAATTCACGACGGGCACCAATCATAGCATCGCCCTTCATGATGATATACCCGAACTTGCCGTCCTTAATTTCGGCCCATTCCTTCTTGGTAGTAACGTCATCGGTGATAAACACTACCGGAATTCCGGCTGCCGCGAGCCGCTCGCGGGCTCCCGTCGGTCCGGGAAGGACACCATTCGGGGAGACAACGATTGCAAAGTCAGGTTTCCATGCAACCATGTTGTTGACAACCCTGTCAATATCCTCGGGCTGGAGCTTGGTCCCGCTGGTCGCCATGAAGGTCTGCATGTCCTCACGATCTGCCCTCTCATCGAGGAGAAGTTCGGCCATTACGCCGCTTGCGATGTTGCCCAGTTTGGCAACGCCAACTTTAACTACCATATAAGCACCTCTTTTTTGTTATAACAGGTTACTATTCGTCCGTGCAGATATAAACGTTTTGAAATTTGATACAAATTTTACAATTCAGCCATTTTTCAGTGTTTTCTTGAACGCCCCCGGCCTTTGTTGCACCACATTGCACGACGACTAAACGGAGGAGGTCAATCAGGTTAACGAAAAGTGTTTAAATCAACCCTGCAAAAATAATCCTGATGAAGGACGGTTTGCTTACCGATCGCCAGAAGGAATACTCAGGTACCGGAAGCAGGGACTGACCCAGCAGCAGATTGCAGATATCATCCATACGTCAAAAGCAAATGTCTGCACGATCGAAAAGTCGGGGATGGAGAATATTAAAAGAGCACGGGAGACCCTTGAATTTCTCTATACCCTGGACGCCACGCACCTCTGCACCGTGGAATCAGGGACCGACCTCCTCGAAGTTGCCCCGTTCATCTTTCAGGAGGCTGAAGGGCTGGGAATCAAGGTAAAATATGACACCATCTCCCTCATCAATAAATTGCGGGAAGCCATGCCGGAACGATTACGGGCCCGGCACGTACGGGACAAGTATTGAGATCTATATCAATGATGAGGGGGACCTCTACTTCGGATGAACGAGGCAAATTTCACGTGTCAGGGAACAGGATGATTCCCTGAAGACGAACTCATGTGCGGACCGGCAGTTTTTTTCCTGGTTTTCACCCTCTCTTCCGAAAATTCTCCTGCAGACCTCGACAAGGTTTATATCCGTTTCTGTGTAATTATTATGGAAGCCTCTCTGGGGATTCCGGCGATTGCCGGGTTCTCATGGTTGGCGTGTGCTCCCATGTGCGGGGCACAGCCGAGATGGAGTTGTGATCATTCACAACGGGCTGACACGGTGGATCTGATAAGCGCACGGGTGGACGTGACATTCACGAGCCTGCATGCACCATGCGTTGTGCATATGCGCGAGACTCAGTATCTGTTGGCGAAGACCGGTAGGATCTAATGGTCGGCGGATGAAAGAAATCCGCAGGTTCAAGGAAAGAGACCATTTCATGATACAGGTTCGCACCGCAGGTTAAGGTACCGGCGGATTCGTTCAGGTTCAGGAGCATCACGCTCTCTCGGAGGTTACCGGAGCAACCAGGGCCTGTCCTCTTCAGGATGGCGAGCCAAAGTCCGGAACACAGAAGGAACAGTTCGATCTCACGAGGAATGATACAAGATGCCGAAAATCAACACACCGCGGAAGGGTTCTCTCGCGTTCAGTCCCAGGAAGAGGGCAAAAAGCCAGGTCCCGAAATACAAGTCCTGGCCTGAATATGAGGGGGTCCCGGTGCTGCAGGGATTTGCCGGTTACAAGGTGGGGATGACACACGTGGTCATGGTGGACGATCATAAGAACAGCCCGACTGAAGGGAAGGACATCATGGTTCCGGTGACCGTCATTGAGATCCCTGCCATGAAGGTTGCCGCCATCCGTGCCTATACCAGGGATACGTATGGCCGCCACCCCATGACCGAGGTCTGGACAGATACTCCTGACCCCTCCCTGGCAAAACGGATTACCATGCCGAAAAAGTACGATGGCAAAACAGCCCACAAGGCAATCCAGGATGCCATCAACGAAGGCAGGGTTGCAGAGATTTTTGTCCTCATGCACACTGCACCTGAAATGATATCGGGAATACCGAAGAAGGTTCCCGATATCATGGAAGTCCGGGTTGCCGGGGGACCGATTGAGAGCCGGTACGAGTATGCATCAGGGCTGCTCGGGAAAGAAGTGGACATCGCAGGCATTATAAAATCAGGATCATATGCCGACATCACTGCAGTTACAACGGGGAAAGGAACCCAGGGCCCGGTTAAACGATGGGGAATTAAACTTCGCAAGCGGAAGCATTCGCGGGGGGGGAAGAAGCGCCATATCGGAAACCTCGGCCCCTGGAATCCTCACCATGTCCGCTGGCAGGTTCCGCAGACCGGACAGATGGGATACCACCAGAGGACTGAATTCAATAAAAGGATTCTCAGGATCGGTGAGGATGGCATGGATATCACGCCTTCCGGAGGGTTTCTCCATTATGGCGTTATCCGCAATCCGTATGTCCTGGTGAAAGGCTCGATCCCGGGACCGGCCAAGCGGCTGGTCAGGATTCGTCCGGCTACCCGACAGGGTGAACATGTGGTCAGACAGCCCGCAATTGAGTTTGTGAGCGTCCAGAGTAAACAGGGGTGACCAGTGATGAAAGCACAGATTTTATCACTTGATGGAACGGTTGAGCGTGATATCGATCTCCCTCCTGCATTCTCCGAAGAGCTGCGACCCGATCTCATCAAGAAGGCCGTTTTGGCACTCCAGAGTACCCGCAGGCAGCCCCATGGAACATACCCTTATGCAGGTATCGAATCTTCCGCGGTAGGCTGGGGAAGCGGCCGTGGTGCCTCGCATGTCCCCCGCATCAAGAGCGGTTCACGGGCAGCGAAGGTGCCGCAGGCGAAGGGCGGGCGTGAAGCCCATCCCCCGGTGGTCCAGAAGGTTCTCGTGCAAAGGATCAATAAAAAAGAAAAGCAAAAAGCCTTCAAGTCAGCGCTTGCTGCAAGTGCTTCGGAAGATCTGGTGCGGGCACGGGGGCATCGCTTCTCGGGACCGGTTCCTGTGGTATTTGAGGACAGTTTTGAAGATCTCAGCCGGACGGCAGATGTGATCTCCGCACTGTCAGCTGTGGGCGTCTATGCCGACATCGAACGCTCCAAGCAGAGCAGGAAAGTCAGGGCCGGACGGGGGAAGATGAGGGGACGGCGCTATAAGCAGCGGAAGAGCATCCTCATTGTCACCTCCGGATCACCGTTAAAGGCTGCAAAGAACCTTCCGGGTGTTGATGCGGTATCTGTCGATCAGCTGAACACCGAACTGCTCGCACCGGGTACCCTGCCGGGCCGTCTCACGGTGTTTACCGAGCGTGCCCTGATGATACTGGGGGGGCAGTAAGATGGTACTCAAGCACCCCTATGTGACAGAAAAGGCCATGATGACGCTTGAGAAGGAGAACAGACTCCAGTTCCTCGTGGACAGGAACGCTACGAAGAGCCAGATCAAGAAGGAGATCGAGAAAACCTTCGAGCAGGAGGTTACCGGCATCTCAACGGTCATGACCATGCATGGCGAGAAGAAAGCGATCATCAGCTTTGCCAACGACAAGGCTGCCGAGGAGATCCTCAGCCGGCTTGGCATTATGTAGGTGAGAAAGATGGGACACCGTATCACAACACAGAATAGAGGAAAGGGAGGTCCGACCTACAGGGTGCCGTCCCACCGGTATAAAGCGGCACTCCGTCATGCCGGAAGCGGGGATGTCACCGTGAGGGGGACCGTAATCGATATTGAGCATGATCCTGCACGCCATACTCCTATTGCCCTCGTCAGACTCGATGACGGATCGAAGATGTACATGCTGGTCACCGAAGGTATCGGGGTGAATGACCAGGTTTTCTGGGGCCCGGAAGCCGAGGTCCGGAACGGGAACACCCTCCCGCTCGGCTCGATTCCGGCCGGAGCGTATGTCTGCAATATTGAGGCCCGGCCCAATGACGGAGGAAAGTTTGTCAGGGCAAGCGGGGTTCAGGCAATCGTTGTTGACAAGAGCGAGGACCGGGTGGGCGTCCAGATGCCCAGCGGGATCACCAAGTGGTTCAACGCCCGGTGCAGGGCAACCGTAGGTATCGTTGCCGGTGGCGGACGTGGTGAAAAACCGTTCGTGAAGGCCGGGAACAAGTTCCACAAAATGAGGAACACTGCATCGAACTGGCCCCGCGTGCGGGGTGTCGCGATGAACGTCATTGACCATCCCTTTGGCGGCGGCGGTCACCAGCATGCCGGACGGCCCAAGACCATCGCACGAGGGACATCCCCGGGAAGGACTGTCGGCCACGTTGCCGCCCGCAAGACAGGCCGGGGCAAGAAGTGAGGGTTTGACATGGCAAAAAAGACACAGAAGAGATTACCGCGGCGGCGTGAGGAATTCACCTACCACGGATTCCGCCTGGAAGGACTCCGCGCGATGGGAAGGAACGAGCTTCTGCCGGTCATGCCCGCACGGGCCCGCCGGAAGGTTGCCCGGGGTTTTTCCCGAGGTGAAGAGAACCTCCTCTCCCGGTTCAGGAGCGGGGATACCAAGATCCGGACCCATCTCCGGGACATGATTATCATGCCCGAGATGATCGGAAAAGAAGTGGAGATCTATAATGGCAAGGAATTCCTGAAAGTTGAACTCCAGCCTGAGGCAGTATTCCACTATCTTGGTGAGTTCGCGCTGACCAGAAAGAGAGTTACGCACGGGAGTGCCGGTATTGGTGCAACCCGGTCAAGTAAATATGTACCGCTGAAGTGATGGACATGGCACGCACAGGATATTCAACAGCACTCGAGGGAGATACCCTCGCACGGGGGAAAGCGAATGAACTTCCGATCTCCCCCAAGCATGCCATGGAGATCGCCAGGTTCATCAGGAACAAGAAGACCGGTGAGGCTGTGGCCTACCTTGAAGAAGTTGTGGCCCAGAAAAAGGCTATTCCATTCCGGAAGTTCAACCGCAAAGTCGCCCACAAACGGGGGCTTTCGGGATGGGACGCCGGCCGGTACCCGAGGAAGGCATCCCTGGCATATATCCGGCTCATTCATTCCGTGACCAAGAATGCCGAATATCTCGGTCTTGACACTGGAAATCTCAGGATTGTTCATGTCGCCGCAAACCGGGGGAGAGGCTTTGAAGGGTTTTTCCCCAGGGCAATGGGGCGTGCAACCCCCAAACGCCGGGAAACAGTAAATATCGAGATCGTTGTCAGGGAGGTGGCATGATGGCCGTCGAGAGAAAATTTGTCGCCGAAGGAACAAGGCGAGCACGGGTCGAGAAACATCTCGTCAAGGGAGCTGAAAAGGGCCGGGTATGGAGGGATGGACCTGCAGAGGACCCCCCTGGGCACCCAGGTCACTATCTTTGCCGAAAAACCGGGTATCGTCATCGGGAAAGGCGGGAAACTTGTACGGCAGCTCACTCAGGATCTTGCCACACGATTTCGGTGTCGAGTCTCCTCAGATTGAAGTCCAGCAGGTTGCCAAACCCGAGTTTCAACGCCCAGATCATGGCCGAGCGGCTGGCCAATGCCCTGGAACGCGGCTGGTACTTCCGGAAGGCTGGCTCCAGCATCATCAGGAGGGTCATGGAATCCGGAGCGCTCGGGTGTGAAGTCATCATTGCCGGGAAACTGACCGGTTCCCGGGCAAGGACCCAGAAGTTTACCGAAGGCTACATCAAACATAGCGGCGAACCGGTCAACACCATTGTTGAGAAGGGTTATGCCGTGGCGATAAAGAAACTGGGAGTTATTGGGGTTCAGGTCAGGATCATCCCGCCGGACGCCAAACTTCCTGATCACTTCGAGATGATCGTGCCCAAACGGAAAGCCACGGCGAAACCCGAGATCGCGGTCACCTCGATTGGTGAGGATATCGAAAAGAGGATCTTGCGCTGGAACTGCGACGAGTTTGATGAATGGAAACTTCCGGAGGAAAGTAATGGCAATCCTTCGTTCCAGCGAGATCCGGCAACTCTCCGATGTCGAACTGCAGGAACAGATGGAAAAGCTCAGGATCGAACTGATCCAGCACAACGGGAAGGTCAGCGCCGGAGGTTCCACCGAGAATCCGGGAAGAATCCGGGAACTGCGGAGGACCATCGCCCGGATGCTGACTGAACAGAACCAGAGGAGAGCTGCATGATCTGCGTCCCGGAACATCCTGCGCCATGAATTTATCGGACTGGATGTTCTGGTAGTGGAGGCAAAAAATCCTCTCCATCGTGGGATATCTGCGGCAGATCATCGATGAGACCAGAAACACACTTCTCATCCGCACACCGAGCGGAAATCAGAGAATGCCAAAACGCGTTCCCGGTTTCAGGCTCACCCTTGATGACGGGCTGAAGGTCGATGTTGATGGTTCAGCGCTGGTCTGCCCCTGAAAGTAGAATCACTCGTCCACATGAAAAAATGAGGGAAATAATGGCAAAAAACATTGGATTGGGCGTCTGTCCAGCCGGAGACGGCATGCAGCGACGCAAATTGTCCGTTTCACGGCAGTTTACCGGTGCGCGGCCAGGTGATCACCGGTAAAGTCGTGAGCGATCGCATGATGGGAACGGTTGTCGTTGAAAGAAACTACCTCCATTATGTGGGCAAGTATAACCGGTATGAGAAGAGAAGTTCACGGATTCATGCACATAACCCTCCCTGCATCCAGGCAAAAGCCGGTGATTCCGTGAAGATTGCGGAATGCAGGCCGCTTTCGAAGGCCACCACCTTTGTGGTTGTTGAGGTGCAGCAGCCATGAAGGCCAAGCAGTCAAATACCCCGCGGGCCCTTTCCACCGGCACGCGCCTGATCTGTGCTGACAACACCGGCGCCCGCGAAGTACAGATCGTCTCTGTATTCGGATACCATGGTGTCCGCAGGCGCGTCAGCCGAAGATGGGGCTCGGGGATATCGCCACCGTGAGCGTGAAGAAAGGTACTCCGGATATGCGGAGAAAACTGGTGAGAGCGGTGGTCATCCGGCAGCGGAAAGAGATCAGGCGGCCGAGCGGGCTTCGGGTATCCTTTGATGACAATGCTGTGGTGGTCGTGGATGAGAAGAATGAGCCCCGGGGGACAGAGATCAAGGGTCCGGTCGCCAGGGAAGTGGCGGAGCGGTTTCCCAAAATCGGCTCCATGGCCACGATGATTGTGTGAGGTGGATGACCAATGGTACAGAGTTGAGAGCAAACAGCCGGGAAAACAGCGGAAGGCCCGCTTTAATGCGCCAGCCCACCTCCGCAGGAAACTTCTTTCTGCCCCCTCTCCTCTGAACTCAGGAAACAGTACAAGAAAAGGACACACCGGGTCATTAAGGGTGATACCGTGAAAGTGATGAGGGGAGAATCGGCAGGAACAGAAGGACTGGTGGAGGAGATCGATACCGGCGCATACCGCATTGTGGTCGAGGGGGTCGCCATTCCCAAGGCGGATGGCACCGAAATGCCACGCCCGGTCGACCCGTCAAATGTCCAGATCACAAAGCTCAACCTGAAGGATTCCCGACGGGTTGAGAAATTATCGGAGGGCAGCTGATGTCTGATCATCTCAAACGTCTCCGGGCACCAGACTCATGGCACATTGCCAAGAAGACAAACAAGTTCATCACCAAAACCGCACCCGGCCCGCACAATGCCAATGCGATGCCGATTGCTGTCTGGCTGCGGGATCACATGGGATTTGCCCGACCAATAAAGGAGGTCAAGCAGATCCTGCCCAGAAAGACGTCATCATCAATGGCCGTCCCTGCCGCGATCCAAGGATGGGAATCGGAATTTTCGATATCATATCCCTGCCCAAGATCGGAAAACACTATCGGATCCTCCGGGACAAGAAGGGCAGGCACAAAACCATCGAGATAAACGCAGAATCTGCAATGACCCGCCTTGCAAAGATCCGGGGCAAGACGATTGTCCCCGGCGGAAAGGTCCAGTTGAATCTTCAGGTTCGGGGCAAATATCCTTGCTGACAACCGGTACAAGCCGGGCGATTCTATCGTGATCTCACTTCAGCCGGAGGACCGGTTTACAATCACTGACCATTTCCCCTTTGCCGTTGGCAACATGGCAATGGTTATCGGGGGGAAGCACTCGGGAAAGATTGCGAAAATTACCGGCATCCAGAAAGTCCCGGGCAGCGTCCCCAACCGGGTCACCCTTACCGACGCGAACCGGGAACCGTTTGATACCGTTGATACCTACCTCTACATGGTCGGCCGGGAAACCCCTGCACTGTCCGAATGGGGGATTGAGGAATGAACCCGATGCGCGAGGTCTTTGTGGATAAAGTCGTTGTCCATATGGGTGTCGGGGAAAGTGGCGAAAAACTCTCGAAGGCCGTAGACCTGATGAAGCAGATAACCGGGAATTCCCCTGTCCGGAGTAATGCCAAGAAGACCAATCCGGCGTTCGGCATCCGGAAGGGCTCACCGATCACTGCAAGGTAACACTCCGGGGCAAGAAAGCAGGTGATTTCCTGGATACAGCCCTGAAGATTATTGAACGGAAAGTGAATCCCGGCCAGTTTGACCGGAGCGGCAACTTTTCGTTCGGGGTTGAAGAGCATACCGATTTCCCTGGAATGTCATATGATCCCCAGATCGGGATCTATGGCATGGACATCAACGTCGTGCTTGCCAGGAGAGGAATCCGGGTCAGCCCGACGACATATCGAACAGCACAGGCTTCCGCAGAAGCAGCAGGTCAACCTGAGGACGCTTATCCTTCCTGAAGGAACGTACAGCGTGGAGGTGCGGTGATGGCCGGCGAAAAGACAAAGAAATTTGGCCGGGGCGCTTTCGCATGCAAAATGTGCGGCCGGAAACAGGGACTCGTCCGCAGGTACCACATCATGTTCTGCAGGCAGTGTTTCCGCGAATGGGCCCAGAAAATGGGTTTTAAAAAGTTGAACTGAGGAGGAAAATCACATGGCAAGACTAAATACCATTGCAGACGGGATGAGCGCGCTGAAGAATGCTGCAGACGGCGGCAAGGCGTGCGTCATTATCGAGCCGGCCGGAAAACTCCTCGGGGCTATGTTCCGGATCATGCAGGAAACAGGATATATCAGCGGATTCGAGTACCTTGATGACGGTCGCGGCGGGCAGTTCATTGTCCAGCTGAACGGCAGGATCAACCGGTGCGGGGCTATCTCACCGCGCTATTCGATTCAGTTGAGTGAACTGGAATACTGGGAGACGCAGTTCCTCCCCGGGAAAAACTTCGGCATCCTGATCCTTTCCACCTCAAAGGGTGTTATGACCCACGAGCAGGCCAGGAAAGAGGGTGTTGGGGGAGAACTCCTCGGGTATGTCTACTGAGGTGCAGGCAATGGCACAGTAAGAAAAGTAACCATACCTGATGGGGTAAAGGTCAAACTGGAGGGCCGGTGCTGAAAGTCAAAGGTCCGAATGGCGAGCTTGAACGAAACGTCTGGTTCCCCCAGGTCACCATCATTGAGGACGGCAACGTGGTGATATCTCTACAGGTTCCGAGAGGAAACGGGTTATGGCCATCGTAGGGACGTTTGCTGCCCATGCCACCAATATGTGCAATGGCGTCACCCTGGGTTTGAGTACCGGATGAAAGTGGTATACAGCCACTTCCCTATCCAGCTCAACTTCAGGGCAACAGACTTGAAATCAACAATTTCCTCGGCGAGAAGAAGCCCCGCTATGCCGGGATCGAAGATGGTGTTACATAAAAATCGGGAACGATGAGGTCGTCCTCACCGGGATCGATAAGGAACTCCTGGGAATACCTCGGCAAATATCGAGCATGCGACCAAGATCCGGAACCGCGATCCGCGTATCTTCCAGGATGGGATTTATATCGTACAAAGGGCGTGATGGAAATGGCCGATGAAAAGAAGAGGTTGATCCAGGTCCGTTCGGAAAAATCCGCCAGGTTCAAGCGTGACGGGGACGGGAAAAAGAAACAACCCAGCTCCCCGCCATCAAATCGTCACGCGCCAACACGCGATAAACCGTGCCGCTGGATGAGTTCAGACTGACGACGTTGGTGGAGGTGTTGATTCAGCGCGGTCAGTTTCAAAACGCTCGCGGCGTTCGTCGGGTCGGTGCCGGCGAGAAATTCCTGGTAGTTGCTCAGGCCGTCATGGTCGGAATCGGCAAACCAAGCGGACTGGCTGTTGGTCGTGGTGCCGCTGCCGCCGAAATATCTGGCACGCCACGCGTCGGGAATGCCGTCATTCGGTGTGCTGGTCATCCAATGATACTTACGAGAATATCCGGGTCGACGCTGGTGGCCACTGAGAAAGCCAGGCGTACGTACATGCCGCTGGAATAGGTTTTGACCGGCTGGTCGATGAAATCGCGAATGCCGGAAAACTCAACGATCTCTTCGAAGCGCTCGCCGATCTCTTGTTTGGACAGTCCCAGAATGGAAGCGGACATATAGACGTTTTCCCGCCCGGTGAATTCTGGATTGAAGCCGGAGCCAAGTTCCAGCAGCGCGGCGATGCGGCCGCGCACTTCGACGTTGCCGGACGTGGGGGTCAAGGTGCCGCAGAGGAGTTGCAACAAGGTAGACTTGCCGGCACCGTTGCGTCCCACAATACCCAGCACCTCGCCCGGCATGATTTCAAAACTGACATCCCGCAGCGCCCAGAATTCACGATAATACTGGCGTTTGCCGCGCCATAGAAACTGTTTTAAACGGTCACTGGGCTGGGCATAAAGCTGGTAACATTTACTCAGGCTTTTGATAGTAATGGCTGGCTTAGAGGACATCAGCAAATCCCTTGCGCGTTTTTTCAAAGCAAAACAGTCCCGCCCAGGCGATCAACAAGGCAACGCCAGAATAAATGGCAAGACCATTCCAGTTCGGTAAATGCCCCCAGATAAGTATCTCGCGTGTTTGTTCGATAATAAAAGTGAGCGGATTTAAAAGTAAATAGAAGCGCACCGCTTCCGGCAAAGCCGAAGCGGGGTAAAAAACCGGGCTCATAAACAGCAGCACAGTCAATACCATCCCAATAAATTGCCCAACATCGCGAATAAATACGCCGAGCGCGGCAAGCAGCCACGATAAGCCCATAATGACCAGCAACAAAGGCAGCACAACGATGGGCAGTAATAAGGTAGCCCAAGTCAGACTATGGCCAAGTACGACAAGAAAAACCAGCAGTACCGTAATGCTGATGGCGGCGTGAAACAAAGCCGATCCTAGGGCCACCCAGGGTAAAATTTCCAGCGGAAAAATGACTTTTTTGACATAGTTGACATTGGCAAGAATCAGCCCAGGCGCCCGTGAAATGCATTCCGCGAACAAATTGTAGACAATCAAGCCCGCGAACAGCACCAGCGCAAATTCATATTTGTCATCACTGCCCTGACCCCAGCGAGCCTTGAAAACCAGGCTGAATACAAAGGTGTAGATAGCCAGCATCAAGACCGGATTGACAAATGACCACAAAACTCCCAGCACGGAACCGCGGTAGCGGCCAATAATCTCGCGCTTAACCATTTGTATGATGAGAGGATAATGAAGCTGAAAACTAAAAAAGATACTGAAAAAGCCGGGTTTTAGTGTGCGCAAGATAGGATGATCATAAACAAACAAAGCCTGATTATCGCAAATAAGCAGTTAAAGGGCAATCGTGCTTAAAGCGCAGGGCTTTGGGTTTCAGTTGCGGAAAGAATGCTGGATCGGCATCGTGCTTTTCTTTTGCATAGGCTTTATTTTCAGGTAATACTTTTTCGTAACTATTCAGCCTATCGAGCATGTGGCGTTTGGAGCCGCTCTGAATTGGCAAGATTTACTGTGGGAGCGACGCCCACGTCGCGACCCATGGCGTCAAATCGCGACGATGGCGTCGCTCCCACTGACGGTTCCCAGCTTGCTGAGCAGTTAGCATTTTTCAAACGGTCGCCTAACCAGTTCAGCCTCCGGGTGATTGTTATTGTGTAGTGATTTTTGAGCTAACATGAACGGCTTTTCACCATCATCTGTGAATGTATGAATATTTTGTTGATTGAAGACGATGCCGTGTTGGCGGACGGTTTAATCCATACCTTGAGCAAGGCCGGCTATTCTGTAACTTGTGCGACTACCGGCGCTTATGCCGGGCAATTGCTCTGCGCGCAGGATTTCGATTTGATTGTTCTGGATTTGGGTCTGCCGGATATCGACGGATTGCAGCTGTTGCGCAGCTTTCGGCAGCGCAAGGTAGCGCTGCCGATTCTGATTTTAACAGCCCGTGATGACATCAACGACAGGATCGAAGGCATTGAGCAAGGCGCCGATGACTACATGACCAAACCATTTGAATTGAGGGAGCTTGAGGCACGCATTCATGCCTTGATACGACGCTGTTATGGCGGTTTTCGCAACGACATCGTCATAGGGCGGCTGCTGCTGGATACCAAAAATCAGCAGGTTCTGGCTGATGGACAGACCTTGATGCTGTCGGCGCGCGAGTATGGCGTGTTGGAAATACTGCTGATGCAGGCTGGAAAAGTCGTCAGCAAGGACCGTATTGCGCAGCGCCTGTCAGCCGACGGCGAGGGGCTCGCCGATAATGCCATCGAAGTCTACATCCATCGGGTAAGAAAGCGCATAGAACCCTATCAAGCCATGATTCGCACCATACGTGGACTGGGTTATTTGCTGGAGACGATTGATGCATAAAAAAATAAGCCTCAAATCTGAAATTCTTTTTCGTCTGATCATTCCGCTCATCGTTTTTGTGGCCCTGGAGACAGTGCTGTCTTACTTCGTGACCTTGCATTATGTCGATGCCACCTATGATCGCTGGCTGCTGGATTCGGCCAGATCGTTAACCCAGGAAATTGCCGTGAAGGACGCCAGGGTACTGGTTGAATTGCCGGCGGTGGCCTTGGAAATTTTTAAATGGGACGATCTGGACAAGACCTTTTTTAAAATCATCTCCGCAGAACAAGGCCTGATAGCCGGAGACAGCTTTGTACCGGAAAACGCTGATTCCAAGGCCGACTGGTCACGACCGGTGTTCTATGCCGCAAAAATTCACGGTGAGCCGGTGCGGGTGGTGTCCATGCTGGTCGAAAACAAGCAAAGCACGGACAAGATTTATATCTATGTCGCAGAAACCTTGAATAAACGCCACGAAATGATGAGGGATATTTTATTGGCCGACCTGGTTCCGCAGATTATTCTGGTTATTTTGGTGGGCGCCTATCTGCTCTCGGCCTTAAAGCGGGGCCTGCAGCCCTTGCATGATTTGGCTAATCAAATCGCCGAGCGCTCGCCGCGGGATTTAAGTCCGATTGCCGGAGCACAGGTTTTTCTTGAGGTGCGCACGCTCACCGATACCATCAATGGCTTGCTGCAACGGCTGGCAGCGGCCATTGCGGCCCAGCAACGTTTTATTGCCAATGCCGCTCATCAATTGCGCACGCCCTTGGCCGGTTTGAAACTACAGGCGGAACGTGCCCTGCGAGAGCAGGATTTGCCGGCGATGCAGCCGGCTCTTATGCAAATGCAGAACGCGGCCGACCGGGTATCGCATACGATTACCCAGCTTTTAGTGCTGGCGAGATCGGAATTTATCGAGGGCGTGCAGGAATTGAAGCCGGTTAATCTGGTGTCGCTGGCAATGGAAACCTGCATGGAATGGACGCCCAAAGCCTTGCAAAGAAACCTGGAGCTCAGTTTTGAAAGTGCCGCGCCTGAGTTGACGGTTGAAGGCGATGAAGTGCTGTTGCGTGAATTACTGGCCAATCTAATCGATAATGCTATTGTATACGGCAAGGACGGCGGCAATATTGTGGTCACACTGAGCGAAAGTCCCAAGCCAACATTGACAGTTGAAGACGATGGCGCCGGTATTCCCGAGACTGAAACTGAAAAGGTATTCGAACGGTTTTATCGGATTCCGGGAAGCCCGGGTAATGGTTGCGGATTGGGGCTTGCCATTGTCAAGGAAATTGCCGATCTGCATAAAGCGGGCCTGGAACTTAAGCGGGTCAATGCGGACGGCGGCACCCGGATTAATGTGGTCTTTGCCGCATCACCGTCAAGCTAGGCCGTTCTATCCGCGTACAGCGCACGCTTGCTTAACGGGGTAGGGCGGCGGTGTTAGCTATAAAGATCAAACCCAATTTGCAATAGATTTGAAAAAAACAGGTACACCATGCACGCACGCCTATTAAATGCTTTGCACCATGATCATGATTTTGCGGTCATTCACAACAAAGGTGAACGGCGCACGAAACTGGTACTTGTGCTGACTTTTCTGACCATGGTGCTGGAAATAACCGCCGGTTCCCTGTTTGGTTCCATGGCATTGCTGGCCGACGGCTGGCACATGGGCACCCATGTTGCCGCCTTTATGATCACCCTGTTTGCGTATCGTTATTCCCGCATTCATGCCCATGATGATACCTTTGCCTTTAGTCCCGGCAAGGTTGGGGTATTGGGCGGATTTGCCAGCTCTGTGGCCCTGGGGGTTGTCGCTTTAATGATGTTGATTGAGTCTGGTGAGCGCCTGTTTACACCGCACATCATCCATTTTAATGAAGCGATTGCCGTGGCCAGTTTTGGGCTGTTGATCAATCTGATTTGCGCCTTGCTGCTTCGAGACCATCATCACCCTGCTCCTAAACATAAAAATAAACCCAAGAGTCGATATGAGGCTGCACATGCACATCAGCACTCACATGAGCATCACCACCATGATCATAATCTCAAGGCGGCATATCTGCATGTGCTGGCCGATGCGCTGACTTCTGTTTTGGCCATTATCGCGCTGACAGCCGGAAAATATTACGGCTGGAACTGGCTGGATCCGGTGATGGGCATGGTGGGTGCGTTGGTTATTACGCGCTGGTCTGTGGTGCTGATGCAAGAAACCAGTCCGCTGCTGTTGGATGAGAGCATTGATTCGACATACAAGACGGCCATCAAGGAAAAAATTGAGAGCGATGCCGATAATCGTGTTTCTGATCTGCACATCTGGCGCGTTGGCCCCAGTCATTTCGCCGTCATTATTTCTTTGGTATCGCATACGCCCAAAACACCGGATTACTACAAAGCGTTGTTAAGCGATTTTCATGGGCTCTCGCATATCACCATTGAGGTTCATCAATGCCGGGATGAAGTCTGTTTATCGGAATAATAAACGATGAGTGCAACTAAATCGCGGCCTGAGCATACATTGGCTGTAGAATATCCGGCACCTTTTCTTCCGGAGAAAGCCGGTATAAAAACCGTTGTCGCTAGCTAGCATTATATTTTGACCCGTAAATGACCTCACAAGCCCAATTTATCAATTTAAGTCATATTGGCGGCCGTATCCGGCGGTTTTTGCCTAACTCCCAAGCGATCGCGCTGGCCGTTATTTTAATTGCCAGTTTTGTGCTGATTTATTCATTATCTGGCCTATTGATGCCGGTTTTTGCCTCTATCGTACTGGCATATTTACTGGAAGACTTGGTGGCGGCTTTGGAACGCATCAATATCCCGCGCTTGCCCTCGGTTTATCTGGTGTTTTCTGCTTTTATGGCCTGTCTGGGTTTTTTCCTGTTTTACCTTATGCCCATGGTGTATCAGCAAGCAGTTGAACTTATTCAGCATGTGCCGGCAATTATTGATCAAGCCGAGAAGGAAATCATGCGCTGGCCGGAAATGTATCCGCAATTAATTTCGGAAGACAAGATCAGGCAGATATTGCTGGTCGTACAGAAGGAATTGTTAACCTACGGCCAGAACGTGTTATCGATCTCGGCGGCGTCCGTGGTTGGCTTGGTCAGTGCGATGATTTATCTGTTTCTGGTGCCGATGATGATTTTTTTCTTTTTAAAGGATAAAAACCTGCTGATTGCCTGGTTTCTGCAGTTTATGCCCAGAGACCGGCATTTAAGTGTGCGCGTTTGGGAGGAAGTCAATATGCAGATCGGCAACTATGTGCGCGGAAAACTGGCTGAAGTCTTTATTCTCTGGGCGCTGAGTTATCTGGCTTTCGCCTGGATGAATTTAAATTATGCCTTGTTGCTGGCCGTCTTGATGGGCTTGTCGGTGGTGATCCCTTATGTGGGCGCAACTTTGGTCACGTTTCCAGTGCTGGGCGTTGCCTATTTTGAGTGGGGATTGGCCGGTGACGAATTTATGTACGTGGTTATTGCCTATTCGATCATTCAAGCCTTTGACGGCGTGATTCTGGTGCCGGTGCTGTTTTCCGAAGCGGTGAATTTGCATCCGATATCGATTATCGTCGCCATCCTGTTTTTTGGCGGACTGTGGGGCTTTTGGGGCGTGTTTCTTGCCATTCCCTTGGCAACCGTGGTCAAAGCCGTGCTGACCGCTTGGCCGAGGCTTGGCGATAGAAATTACAATGCCATTACCAATTGTTGACAGTCGCGGGCGGCGTTACGCCGCTCCGGCCAATTGGCTTGTTTATAAAATATCAGAAGCATAATCAGCCAAACGCGAGCGTTCCCCCCTGCGCAGGGTGATATGCGCACCGTGAGGCCAGGTCTTAAAACGATCGACCACGTAGGTTAAACCCGAGGTTGTCGCCGTTAAATACGGCGTGTCTATTTGCGACAAGTTGCCGATACAGATGATTTTGGTGCCCGGGCCGGCACGCGTTATCAGGGTTTTCATTTGTTTTGAGGTCAGATTCTGGGCTTCGTCAATGATCAGAAAACGATTCAGAAAGGTGCGCCCGCGCATAAAATTAAGTGAGCGTATTTTGACCCGGTTCATGAGGATATTGGCGCTGGCGCCTTGTTCCCATTCCGTATGTCCGGTGCGGCTGCCAAGCAGCTCAAGATTGTCAATTAATGCGCCCATCCACGGCGCCATTTTTTCTTCTTCGGTGCCGGGCAAAAATCCTATATCTTCGCCGACCGGGACAGTTTCCCGGGTCATGACAATTTCCTGGTAAATTTTATGCTCCATGGTCATGGTCAATCCGGCGGCCAGCGCCAGCAGCGTCTTGCCGGTGCCGGCGGTGCCCAGCAGGGTGACAAAATCAATGTCGGGATCCAACAAGACGTTGAGGGCAAAATTTTGCTCCCGGTTTCTGGCGTTAATGCCCCAGATATTGTTGTGTTTGGTGCGATAATCGCGCGCCAGCTCAAGGATGGCGACATGCCCTTCACAGGATCTGACGATGGCTTCGAAATTGGATTCGTCTTCCATGTATAAATACTGGTTCGGGTACCATTCCGCAACCAGGGGATCTTCAAGTTTGTAAAAGGTGCGATCTTTTTCCTGCCAGGATTCCATTTTGGTGCCGTGCACATCCCAGAAGTCGCTGGCCAAAGCGCTGGCCCCGCTGTACAACAGGTCAATGTCTTCCAGCGTTTGGTCGTTGTGGTAGTCTTCCGCGGGCAGTTCCAAAGTGGCTGCCTTGATGCGCATGTTGATGTCTTTGGACACCAATATGACATGGGTACCGGGGAGTTCTTTGGTGAGCGCCAAGACGATGCTGAGTATGGAATTATCGGCAATGTTGCCGGGCATGTTCTCAGGCAGTAGTGCCGTCATGGCGCTGGTCTGGAAGTATAAACGGCCACCGCCTTCAGCCATTTCCGCGGTCGGGCCGTGTTCTATGCGCGATAAGGGCAGGCCGTCGTTGATGGTTTTTTGATTGGCATCGTGAATCAGCTCGTCAAGAAATCGGCTGACTTGCCTGACGTTGCGGGCGACTTCGGATATGCCTTTTTTGGAGTGATCGAGTTCTTCCAGGACAATCATGGGGATGAAAATGTCATGTTCCTGAAAACGGAAAATCGCGGTGGGATCGTGCATGAGCACATTGGTATCCAGGACAAACAGTTTTTTACCGGATGTAGTTTTAATATTCATTGTTTGTTGCCTGTGAGTTCTTCGAGTGCTTGCAGAACTTCTGCGATATGAGTTTTGACTTTGACTTTGCGCCATTCGCGGACAAGCCGGCCCTCCGGATCAATCAAAAAAGTGCTGCGTTCGATGCCTAAAACCTGCTTGCCGTACATGTTTTTGGTTTTGATGACATCAAACAGCCGGCACAGTTGCTCATCCTGATCGGCAAGCAGATCAAACGGGAATGCCTGTTTACATTTAAAGCCTTCATGAACGCGAACGCTATCGCGGGATACGCCCAAGATAACGGCATTGAGGCGGGTGAATGCCTCAAGATTGTCGCGAAAACTCTGGCCTTCCTGCGTACAGCCGGGCGTGTTGTCTTTGGGATAAAAATAGAGCACGACATAGCGGCCGCGGTAATCGGCCAATCTAACTGTTTTATCGCCGGTGGATGCGGCCGCAAAATCAGGCACAAGGCTGTTGATGTCGATGGATGTCATGGGTAAACCTAGCGTTTTATGGGTTCAAGAATGGCGTCTATGTTCAGCTGATCACAGAAATCCAGAAATTCTTCACGCAACGACAACAGTTGCAGTTGTGGCGGGATGGTAATGATGAATTTGGTTGAAAGAACGGAGGTTTGGATATAGGGCGCCTGATAACAGCTGCCGGTTATTTCTTCAATGCCGATGTCCCGGTCGAGCAAAAATGCGCTAACCGACTCGATTACACTTTCGCGATCCAGAGACAATGTTTCCAAAGAGTAGGGAATGCAGTCACTGCCTTTGTCTTTTTGCTCAGGCCGCAGGGTGTGAACATGAATTTCCAGCCGTTTCTGGATCACTTCCAGGGCATTTTCCAGTTTGGCGATATGGTTCCAGTTGCCTTGGATCAATAGATAGGCGGCCGTAGCCTGCGACAGGCGAGAGGATCTGATTTCAACAATATTGCATTTGCAGTCGCGGATGGCAGGCAGAATTTCTGCGATGAAATTATGATGATGGGTGCCCAGTAGAGTGATCGCTAGTTGCATGGTATTTTTTTGAAGTTTTTTTTGAAGTTTATCACCAAATAAGCGAAACTTGACGAATATTAATCACAGAAAACCATAGTCTTCCTGCCGATACATAATCAAGTCCGCTGGTAATTTTATTTTCCTCTCGCCATTTTTTAGAAATATGACAGATTTAAGCGCTAAAGTACCAATAGAAAACCTTATTGACTTTGACAATGATTCAGATGGCGAGCTTAGCGAGGAGCTCTTGTCTGTTGATGACATGAATGCCTTGCCGGATGACGAGGATGCTATCGATAGACTGCTGATGGGGGATGCTTTCGATGTGGCTGAGGAATCCGGGCAAGCTGTCGGCATAAAAGATAAACTGGTTGAAGACATCACCTTGCCTGAATTTGACGAATTTGCAGGCTTTGATGACGAGTTCGATGATTTTGAACAGACGAAGCCCGTTCAATACGACGCTAAAACTGAAATATCTAATGATATTGGCCCTTCTGCCTGGTTTGAATCCGAGTCGGGCGAAGCAAGCTGGCGTCATATTTGCCGGATGATAATCTTGCTGAAATTGATGATTTGGATGAAATTACCGTTGACTTTGCCGAACAAGCATTACCGGACCCAGCATCTGTAACAGAAACTGCGGAGCCGGAGCAGACGCCGATGCAGGCAGCACATTTGCCGGATGAGCTGGAAGATGATTTCCTGCTGGCCAATTTCGACATAACCGCGGATTTCGAGCCTGATCTGCCGCAAGAACATTTAGCCGAAGCACTGGCGGATGAAGTTTCGAGCAAGCTGAACAAGCGCAGGTGACGCTATATGAATCGAATCACAAGGACACGGCTGGCAAAATAACCCCGGATCCGTTGCCAGGTATTGAACCTGATGCAGTCAGCGCCGACATACAAGGCATGAATCAGTTTAAGTTGGATCAGGAACTGATTAACAGGCAGCAGAAAAAACTCATGCAGGAGCTGGATAACAAGACCAGGAAGGCGACGATCTTCATGTCTGTTGCTTTGGCGCTTGCGAGTGCAGCCCTTATTGCGGCCATCAGTGTGGGCATCATGGCTTTTGGCGCTAGAACGCAGGCCGCCAAAGCAACTGAATTTGTGACAACGCTTGCCCAAGACGTTAAAGCTATTACCCCAACGACGACCGGAAATGACCTGGTTAATGTTAATTTGGCTGTTGAACAGTTAAACCAGAAGGTTGACGGCCTGGCCGGACAACTGGACGAATTGGGCAAGTCATCAGCAACTGTGTCCAAAAATAAACTGACCGATGTGGTGAGCAAGCAAAATGTGGTTAATAAAACCATTGCGGCCCTGCAACACAAGATCGATGTCTTGGAAAAGCAGAAAACCACTGAAGCTTCACTGAAACCCGCACCACAGAAACCCGAACCTCAGAAAGTCGAGCCAGCCAAGAAGCCGGCCACGGCCAAAGCCGCCACGGCCAGGAAAAACACCAAAAGCGCGGCGATTGCTCCTACAGCCGACTGGTCTGTCAATCTGTTGGCCTTGCGGGAGCCCGGCTTTGCCAACAGCAAGGCGGCCGAATTCGCAAAAAAAGGGGTTCCTGTTGAAGTCGTTCAAGTCGCGGTCAATGATCAAACCTGGTATCGCTTGCGTGTGTCCGGTTTCAATAACCAAAACGAAGCCGCTGCGTATGCAGAGCGGGCAAAAAAAGCCCTCAAGCTAAATTCAGTTTGGGTCAGAAAAACTTATTAACTGATTATGGTCAAGCAGAAACTCGTGGTAGCGGTATCATCCAGGGCGTTGTTTAATCTGGATGAATCCCATGCAATTTTTGAAACGCAAGGCAAGGAAGCTTTCTGCCGTTATCAGGTAGAACATGAAGATGAAATCTTGGAGCCCGGTTACGGCTTTGCTTTAGTCAGAAAGTTCCTGGCCATCAATGAGCATCGTCCCGATGAGCCTCTGGTGGAGATTATCCTGCTCTCCCAAAACAGCGCTGACACCGGCTTAAGAATTTTTAACTCGATTGCGCATCACGGTTTGAATATTACCCGTGCGGCATTTACCAGTGGAGTTTCGCCTTACAGTTATATTTCAGCATTCGGTGCGCATTTGTTTTTATCGACCAATGCCGATGATGTGGCCAAAACGCTGGATGCCGGTTTTGCAGCAGCCACCATTCTTTGCGGCTCGTCGATAACCAGCCACAATAACCAATTGCGCATAGCCTTTGATGGCGATTCGGTGCTGTTTTCGGATGAGTCCGAGCGCATCTACCAGCAGCAGGGCCTGCAGGTGTTCACCGAAAATGAACGCAATGCGGCCAAAAAACCCTTGCCCGGCGGACCGTTTAAGGAGTTTCTGAGCGCCCTGCATCATATCCAGACCCAGTTTGATCCGCACTTGTCACCAATCAGAACGGCTCTGGTGACGGCGCGCGCCGCCCCAGCTCATGAGCGTGTCGTCAGAACCCTAAGAGCCTGGGGCATTCGCATTGATGAGGCTCTGTTTTTGGGCGGCATGCCCAAAGGGGCTTTTCTGAAAGCTTTTGGCGCCGACATTTTCTTTGATGATCAAAAAGGGCATTGCGAATCCGCCGCCCAGCACGTCGCGGCGGCGCATGTCCCTCATGGCATAGTCAATCAGCAACTGATAGAGGAATGATGCTGTCGTTGCGGGGCTGGTGCATCCGCGTTAAAAAAGGTATTGCTTGGAGGCTGCGCCTGCCTGTTCTTTAACCAGTTTAGGCACCAGATAGCCGGGCAGGGCTTGTTGAACCTGTTTGATCAGGCTTAGCGCCTCGCTTTCGGGAACTTCAAAGTGGCCGGTTCCGCTGGCTTTATCCAATGAATGCAAATAATAGGGGATAATGCCGTGGCTGAATAGGCGCTCACTGAGTGCACACAATTGCTCGGCATTATCATTAACGCCTTTTAGCAGCACTGATTGATTGAATAAGCTGATGCCGTGGTTTTTCAATAGCTTGCAGGCGGCAATAACGCGGTCATTGATTTCGTTGGCATGATTGCAGTGGACGACCATGATGACTTGCGCCGCACTTTGTGACAGGGTGTTCATTAATTCATCGGTAATCCGCGCAGGCAGAACGATAGGCAGCCGGCTGTGAATGCGGAGACGTTTTAAATGCCTGATACCGGCCGAGTTGCTGTATCAGCCGGGCTAATCTCGCATCGTTTAATAACAGGGGATCGCCGCCGCTTAAGATGACCTCAGAAATGCTGCTGTCATTGTGTATATAGTGGATAGCCGCATCTTCTTTTTGCTTGCTCAGCTGCAAATCAGCATACGGGAAGTTGCGGCGGAAACAGTACCGGCAATTGATGGCGCAACTGCCGGTATTGATAAACAGAACCCGTCCCTGATATTTGTGCAATACCCCAGTCTGGGCAGCAGCAGGCAGGTCGCCGACCGGATCATGGCTGAAACCTGGGTAGGTCAGCATTTCATCGTTAACCGGCAGAACCTGTCTTAATAAAGGATCGTGCGGGTTGCCTTTTTCCATGCAGGCGGCAAAACTGTGCGGAACGCGGATAGGGAATTTTTCATGAGCCGCTAACGACACCGGCAAGGCATTCGGCGACAATTGCAGATAATGGCATAAATCTTCAATGTTATTAAAAGCTTCGGCGAGCTGTTGTTGCCAGTTTTTTGTAAAGATCTGGGTTTCGGTTTGTTGTATTGACATGAAGAGGCGTATTTAAGGTTTCTATCGATTCCGGGGTCTATTATAATGCCCGGATTTTACATTTCTTGAGGATAACATGGCCGTTTATAGCACTAATGAATTTAAAGCCGGGTTAAAAGTGATGCTGGATAACGATCCTTGCGCGATTATTGAGAATGAATTCGTCAAGCCAGGAAAGGGACAAGCCTTTAACCGGGTGAAAATCAGAAATCTGAAAACCGGCCGCGTTATTGAAAGAACGTTCAAATCCGGCGAGTCATTGGAAGGCGCCGATGTTGTCGATATGGAGATGCAGTATCTTTACAACGATGGCGAGTTCAGACATTTTATGGTGCCGGACACGTTTGAGCAGTATCAAGCCGATGAAAAAGCCGTGGGCGATGCCAAAATTTGGCTAAAAGATCAGGATATGTGCACGGTAACCTTGTGGAATGATGCGCCGCTTTCTGTAGCACCAGCAAATTTTGTCGAATTAGCCATTATTGAAACCGACCCCGGTGTGCGCGGTGATACTTCGGGCGGCGGCGGCAAACCGGCGACCCTGGAAACCGGCGCCGTGGTTAGAGTGCCTTTGTTCGTGCAGCAGGGCGAAGTTATCAAGGTCGATACTCGCACCGGGGAATATGTCTCGCGCGTAAAAGAATAGTGCAGAATGTCTGGCGACCAACTTGTTCGATTGAGCATCTGCGCTTAAGAGCACAATTGCTTGCCGATATACGGTTTTTTTTTGCTGCCAGATGCGTGCTGGAGGTGGAAACGCCGCTGCTGAGCCATGCCATAGGTACCGCCCCGCACCTGGCTTTTTTTACGACGACGTATCATCTGCCGCCACGGCAACAGACCCTGTTTTTACAGACCTCACCTGAGTTTGCCATGAAACGGCTGCTGGCAGCGGGTAGTGGCTCGATTTACCAGATAGCCAAGGCTTTTAGAAACGGGGAGTCGGGGCGCTTCCATAATCCAGAGTTTACGCTGCTGGAATGGTATCGGGTCGGCTTTACATTGCCGCAATTAATGGCTGAAATCGCTGAACTGATAGCCATGCTGTTTAGCCGCACCCATGCTCTGGGCGCAACCGAATGCTTTAGCTATCAAGACATATTTAAGCGCCATACCGGGCTGGATCCACTGGAATTCTGCTATCAGGACTACTGTGCTTATGCTCAACAGCAGCATTTATCTGAAGCCGTGGCTATTTGCCAGTATGATCATGCCATGTGGCTGGATTTCTTGTTCAGTCACCAGGTGCAGCCGCATTTAGGCCCCAATGCCTTGTGTATGATTCATGGTTATCCTGCCTGTGAGTCCTCATTGGCAAGACTTAATGCGCATAACCCTTTGGTCACCGACCGGGTTGAATTGTTTATCAACGGTATAGAATTGGGCAATGGTTTTTATGAATTGACCGATGCCGTGGAACAAAGCCGCCGGTTTGATGCTGAACTTTCTGAACGGCAGGAAAAGCAACTCCCGGCTGCGGTCATTGATCAGCGGCTTCTTGGTGCTTTGGATGCCGGATTGCCGGACTGTTCCGGGATAGCGATAGGCCTGGACCGTTTGCTGATGATATTGACCGGCAGCGCATCCATTGATGACGTGCTGGCTTTTCCCGTAGACAGGGCTTAACTCGTTTATAAGAGTTACTGTGTTATAATCCGGCGGGTTTTACATTACAAAGAAGTTCTATTTTTAGACACTACATGAAAAAGAATACGCTTTCACGCTTGTTATTGCTATCCCTGCTAATGTCCCAGGCAGTTATGGGCAGTGAAGAATTTGTGGTCGAAAACATTCAGGTCAAAGGACTTCAACGCATCTCTGCGGGTACTGTTTATAACTATCTTCCTGTTAATGTAGGCGAAAAATTTTCTCTGGATAATGCGGCTCCAGCCATCAGGGCATTATTTAAAACCGGCTTTTTTAAGGATGTGTCCCTGGATAGGGAGGGTTCAACGCTGATCGTTACGGTCGTGGAACGCCCCTCCATCGCGAAAATTATTTTTGAAGGCAACAAAGACCTCAGCAAAGATGATTTGACCAAAGCCTTGAAGAAAATCGGCCTGGCTGAAGGCAGGGTCTTTGATCAGCAGGTGCTGGACAAAGTCGAGCAGGAATTAAGCCGCCAATATTTCAGTCACGGCAAATACGGCTTGAAAATTGATACCGAGGTAACGCCGTTAACCCGTAATCGGGTGGGTATTCATATCAAAATATCCGAAGGCAGGGCGGCCAAGATCAAGCAGATTAATATTGTTGGCAATATTGCCTTTGATGATGAAACCTTGCTGCGCCGCTTTGAGTTGAGCACTTCCAACTTATTGTCGTTTTATACCAAAAACGACCAGTATTCCAAGCAAAAATTATCGGCGGATTTGGAGAAATTACGCTCCTATTATCTGAATCGCGGCTACATTAACTTTTCAGTTGAATCCACGCAGGTGGCCATGACGCCGGATAAAAAAGATATTTATGTGACCATCAATGTCAAGGAAGGTGATATTTATAGACTGGATAAGGTAAAACTGGCGGGTAACCTGGTGGTTAATCCCGAGGAACTGATTAAACTGGTAAAAGTCGGGCCTGGAGAAATTTTTTCCAGAAAAAATGCGACCGAAACTTCAAAAGCCATTTCTGAACGTTTAGGCGATGAAGGCTACGCGTTTGCCAACGTCAATATGGTGCCTGAAATACATGAAGCACAAAAAAGCGTCGATATGACTTTTTTTGTTGATCCCGGCAAACGTGTCTATGTGCGGCGTATCAACATGAGCGGAAACACGAAAACCCGCGATGAAGTCTTGCGCAGGGAAATGCGCCAAATGGAATCCAGCTGGGCATCCAGTTCAAAAATTGAGCGCTCGAAAACTCGCCTGGAGCGCCTCGGCTATTTCGAATCAGTCAATGTGGAAACGCCGCCGGTCGTGGGGACTTCCGATCAAATCGATGTGAATTATTCAGTGGTGGAAAAACCATCCGGCAACTTGATGGCCGGCGTCGGTTTTTCACAAGTGCAAGGGATAGTGCTGAACGCCAATATTTCGCAGGATAATGTCTTTGGCTCAGGTAAAAGAGTGAATCTGGCCTTTAACAACAGCAGCTATTTTACCCAATACCAATTTGGTTTTTTTAACCCGTATTTCACTCAGGATGGCGTGAGTATGGGTTATGACCTGGGCTATACCACACGAGATGCCGAGCAGGTCAACTTGGCCAGCTACACGACCGATGTCATTAACTCAGGCGTTAATTTTGGTATCCCTTTAAACGAATATGACCGTTTACAATCCAATTTCGATATAAAGCACACAACATTAAAAACAACCGATAATACCTCGGATGAAATAGAGGAATTCATTCAAAAAGAGGGAGATAAGTTTTTAACCTTCGCGCCGTCCTTGGGCTGGACACATGATACCCTCAATCGGGCCATTTTTCCCGATAGGGGCGGGCAGCAGCGCCTGTCTGCTCTAGCGACAGTTCCAGGCAGTGACTTGCAGTATTATAAAGTCAGTTATAAACAACAGCACTATTTCCCCTTAGCCAGTGATTTTACTTTCAGGCTGCATGGTGAGGTGGCTTATGGCGATGGCTATGGCAAGACTGATGATCTGCCATTCTTTGAAAACTATTTTGCCGGGGGCTGGGGATCTGTGCGCGGATTCAGGGCCAATACCTTGGGCCCCAGAGACAATATCAATGGCGAGCCTAACAGACCGTTTGGCGGCTCCAGTAAAATAATCGGCAACGCCGAGTTATTTTTTCCTGTGCCTTTTATGCCGGAAACAAAATCAGTCAGACTGGGCACATTCTTTGATGCCGGCACAGTTAGCAACGGCTTCAGTATAAACAACATGAGATATTCCACAGGTGTCTCTGGCGAATGGCTGTCGCCATTCGGCGCCTTATCCGTGAGTGCGGCATTGCCCTTGAATGCAGATTCCCTGGACGATGAACAGATATTCCAATTTAACTTCGGACAGAATTTCTAGAAAGAAGTTTTTCGGTTTAACTTGCTTATCACCTATAATTTCGCCAGAATCACCAATTATCATTAATCTTTTTAACTATTAGAACCGGAGATGGGTTTAACAATGAAAACAAAAATTGCTTTATTTTTAGGATTACTGCTGACTGCAAATGTGAGTTTTGCCGACTTGAAAATCGGTTTTGTCAATATTCCGGCGGTACTCGAAAAAGCACCCAGGCAGAAAAAGCCAAAAAACGTCTGGAACAGCAATTTTCTCCCAGAGATAAGCAGTTGGTTGCTCAGCAGAAAGAAATCCAAAGCATGGAAGAGAGAATGAACCGGGATGCTTCGGTGATGAGCGCTTCAGAAAAGAGTAACCTGGAAAAGGATATTCTAAACAAGAAAAGAGATGCCAAACGAGCACAGCAAGAATTTAGCGAAGACTTTAATGTTCGTCGTAATGAAGAGCTGGGTAAATTACAGCAGCGTATTGTCGAAGCTATCCGTCAAATAGCTAAAGATCAGGACTTTGATTTACTGTTGACAGACGGCGTCATCTATTCAAATGAAGAGATTGATATCACTGAGCAGGTTCAGAAAAAACTCTCAACCATGCCCGAATAATTGACTTAGGCTTTTATTAAATGCACTCACTTACCTACTATGAAGCCCTCTAAGTCATGTCTGTTAAACTAGATATTTTACAAATACAAGCGTTCTTGCCGCATCGTTATCCTTTTTTACTGGTTGATAAGGTTGTGGAATGCGAACCTGGAATTAGGCTGCTAGGGGTGAAAAACGTAACGTATAACGAACCTTTTTTTCAAGGTCATTTCCCTCAAAAGCCGATCATGCCGGGGGTGCTAATTCTGGAAGCTTTGGCGCAGGCGACCGGCTTGTTGGCTTCTGAAACAGCCCGTGATGAACTCAGTGGCATGATTTATTACCTGGTAGGAATTGATAAAGCCAAGTTTAAACGGCCCGTAGTGCCCGGTGATCAGTTGATGTTGGAAGCAAGGTTTGTTAAAAGCAGACGTAATATATGGGCATTTGAGTGCAGGGCAGAAGTCGAAGGTGAATTCGTAGCGAGTGCTGAAATCCGATGCGCGGCCGTGGTAGATTAATTTTGATAGATCCGACTGCCATTATCGATAAGCATGCCGAGATTGCCGATGACGTTTCCATCGGTCCGTACTCCGTTATAGGACCGGATGTCAGGATTGATTCCGGCACTGTTATCGGGCCGCATGTTGTGATTAAAGGGCCTACCTCCATTGGCAAGCATAACCGCATTTACCAGTTTGCTTCAGTTGGTGAAGATCCGCAGGATAAAAAATATGCCGCCGAAATTACCCGCCTGGAGATAGGTGATCGAAACACGATCCGCGAATTTACCTCAATGCACAGAGGCACCAAGCAGGATCAAGGGGTGACCAGGATTGGCAGCGACAATCTGTTCATGGCGTATACGCATGTTGCTCATGATTGCCTGATCGGCGATCACGTCATTATGGCCAATGGTGCGTCGTTAGCCGGCCATGTCCATTTGAACGATCATGCTATCCTGGGCGGATTTACACTGGTACATCAGTTTACCCAGATAGGCCAATACAGTTTTGCGGCCATGGGCAGCGCCATTACCCAGGATATTCCCCCTTTTGTCATGGTTGGGGGAAAACCAACGCGCCCGCATGGCATAAATTCAGTGGGCATGGAACGTAACGGTATCTCTTCAGAAGACATTCGTTTGATAAGAAAAGCCTATAAACTTATTTACAAAATGAATTTGAAACTGGAAGATGCCATTGAGCAATTGGCAGATATGGCGGGTGATAGCAACGAATTAGCCCAGATGATCAGCTTTTTGCGTAACGTCACCCGAGGCATACTGCGTTAAGCTGCGGCAGAGCAGCCACACTTCTTAAATTAATCAGTAATGATTTCTTCACTATCATTATTCCCCCTTAGTGTCGCCGGGTTGTTTTCAATTAGATTGCTGATAGCAAGCCATTTCAGACGTTTTGAGTAATGGCTGATCATTACATGATCAGTATTTCAGAACATTATCTCCTGGCCGGCGTTGACGAAGCTGGGCGCGGTCCTTTGGCCGGCCCGGTAGTGGCGGCGGCGGTTATTCTCGATCCGAAAAAAACCATAGCAGGGCTGGCCGACTCAAAACAGCTGAGCGCGCGCAAGCGTGATAGCTTGTGTGCAATGATCAAGGAACGGGCATTGAGTTGGGCAGTGGCCGAAGCCAGTGTGGACGAGATCGACGAATTCAATATACTTCAGGCAACATTGCTAGCCATGCAGCGAGCCATCAACGGATTAACTCTACGGCCAGACCGTGTTTTAATTGATGGCAATTGTCTACCAAAACTTTCAATTCCTGCGCAGGCAATCATTAAAGGCGACAGCAAGATTCAAGCAATCAGTGCCGCCTCGATACTTGCGAAAGTTGAGCGGGATAAGCTCATGGTTGACTATCATGAGCAATACCCAGATTTTTCCTTTCACCTGCACAAGGCCTATGGTACTCCGCAGCACATGTCGGAAATCGAACAATTTGGTTTTTTAGATGTACATAGAAAATCTTTCAATCCGGTAAGATCGCTAATCAAGCAACAAAACGAATAACAATAAGCGCAGTTAGTCCACGAAGAGCACGAAAGAAATCAGACTATTTTTTTATAGTGCAGCCATTCACTCTTTGGGTGACGATTTACGATTTGGTAAATTTGAAAATTTTCATGGATGAAATGATTTATCTAGGATTTTCTCAGACGAATGTATTGCGAATCCACGGTGCCTGATATTTCCTCGGTTCCAGGTAATGGAAGCGGTCAAGGGGACTAAAACCGTCAATGAGATTGCACAGGAGTATGGAGTCCATCCGACTCAAGTGGCGCAATGGAAAAAGGACTTGCTTGCCAATGCAGGCAGTCTATTTGAAGGCAAGCGTGGTCCAAAACCGGTCAATGCCCAGAGTGATCCAGACCGGTTGTACGCCAAAATCGGACAACTCAACATGGAATTGGATTGGCTTAAAAAAAGTCTGGACTCAGCCTTTAGGAGAGCGCCAGAAGTGGATAGAGCCAGGGCATGTGCTTGCGGTATCCAGGCAATGCCAACTTCTCGCGGTAACGCGCTCGGTTGTGTATGACCAGAAAAAGCGTCCACAGAAAGCAGTGAACGAGCTTGAGTGCATGCTGTTGACCAAACTCGATGAAGAGTACACGCGGCACCCGTTTTATGGGTCACGTCGCATGACGAAATATTTATGTGGCTGTGGGTACGCCGTCAATCGCAAGCGGGTGCAACGCTTGCTGCAAAAGTTGGGACTGGCGGGTATGGCACCCGGCCCCAACACCAGCAAGCCACATCCGCAGCACAAGCTTTATCCGTATCTGTTGAGGGGCTTGGATATTGTTCGTCCCAATCAGGTGTGGAGTACCGACATCACCTATATCCGGTTGCGGCACGGCTTTGTATACCTGGTTGCGATCATCGACTGGTACAGTCGCAAGGTGCTGGCATGGCGGTTATCGAACACGCTGGATGCGGGGTTCTGTGTAGACGGTCTGGAGGAAGCTATCAAGAACTTCGGCGTACCCGGAATCTTCAATACCGACCAGGCTCGCAGTTTACCAGCGAAGGTTTCACTGGCGTATTTATCCAGAACGGCATCACGATCAGTATGGATGGACGCGGTCGCGCACTGGACAATATTTTTGTTGAGCGGCTATGGCGGACGGTGAAATATGAAGATGTGTATTTGAAGGGGTACGAAAGCATGCCGAATTTGCTGCTGGGGCTGACAATCAGGCAGTTATTCCCAATCAAATTTAGAGCTTCCGTTCCAAGTTAAGATGATTTGTCCGTTGAGGTAATGATTGCATCCAGTTCTTCGGCATTTTTGGCGGAACTGTAATGCGGCGCTATGCTGATCAATAGTGTGAGTAATGCCGCCAGATAGGGGACGGCCTGCACGGATAATACCGCTATCCATAATTTGCCGCTTAGATTATCGAAATGCTCGAGGGAGTTCATCAAGCCGATCGCCATCCCTAATAATATCAGCAATAGCAACTCTTGCCAGATGGTCATCAAGCCGGCGAATAAGGGGCCTTGTTTTTCATACTTGGGCGTACGCATAAACGGCTTGCCGGAAGTCAATAAGCCTTGCCAAGTGCCTTTAGCCACGGTATGGGTTAAAGCCAAGCCCGACAAGGCGGCACCCACTGAATGCCAGACTGAACAGGGAACGCGCGCCTGATAAAGCCACAAGCCGCGCAAAATTTTGAAGCTGAACACGCCAATGGTCGGCAGTAAAAAGGCATTAACCGGCAGCTCGCTATGCAAGGGATCATAAGCAATCACGGCAGTCAGCATCAGACTGGCTGTGGTGAACAACAAGGCGAGCGCATCGGAAAACCAGGGCAACCAGCCGGCAATAAAGTAATAGCGTTGCGCCGGGGTAAGCGGCGATTTTTTAGTCGGCAAAAAGCTGCGCCAATGGGCTTTAATGATCTGCATGGCGCCATAAACCCAACGATAGCGTTGTGTCATATAGCCGGACATGGTGTCTGGCATCAGACCGCGACCGAAGGAATCTTTAACGTAAACCGAGTCATAACCGGCCTCATACAGGCGCAAACCCAGTTCGCTGTCTTCGCAGATACACCATTCCGCCCATTTGCCGACTTCTTGCAAGGCCGACTTTCTGATCATGGTCATGGTGCCATGCTGAATAATGGCGTTGTATTCGTTTCTTTGTACCATGCCAATGTTAAAAAAGCCGGCATATTCCCAGTAGCAAAACGCTTTAAAGGTGCTTACATGCAAGTCACGATAGTCCTGTGGTGACTGTACAAAGCCGACGTTTTCATTGTCGAAATATGGCACCATACATTTAAGCCAGTCAGGCGACAGAATGTAGTCGCTATCAATCACGGCAATTATTTCCGCATCTTCGGCAGTTTGTTCGAGAGCATGATTGATGGCTCCAGCCTTGAATCCGGGCCAGTTTTCCAGATGGAAGAAGCGAAATTTTGGCCCCAGTCGCGCACAGTCATCGCGCACAGGTTCCCAGACGGCCGGGTCTTTGGTGTTGTTATCCATGACCAGCACTTCCAGATTCGGATAATCGACGGCCGCAAGCGCTTCCAGCGTTTTTCTCACCATGGCTGGCGGCTCGTTATGGATGGGCAAGTGCAGCGAAACTTTCGGATACCTGAAATCAGGAGAAGGCGCAAGCGGTTGAAAAGTACGCACGCTTTTCCGGTGCCATACCACTTCCGCAATTTCCAAGCTCTCGATGAGCAAAATGATGACAGCCAGCATCTGCATCAAGATCAGTATGACCCAGAATACGATGGTGAGTGTGGTCTGGTACTGTTGCGCGCCAATGGAGACTGTCCAGAAAATCACTGACGCCGCCAGATTGGCTATCAAGCCAACAAAAAGCAGGCCGGGCAGGTTAAGAGTGCGGCGGGTCAATAATACCAAAACCATTAACGCGACACTGAAAATGGCCGCGCCGGTGGCCCAGTTTTTCCAGGTTGGTAATGCCAGTACCTGGCCGTCAAGGGGATATTTGGGTTGCCGGTCGGCATTAAACATGCCCCAATAGGCGCCGGCTGAGCCTTCCAGGGACATTTTCCAGGGTTGATCAAAAGCCTCAACAATGTAGTAGGCGAGTTTTTCTTCGGTAGCCCTGTTCAGAAATTCACGCAGGAATTTGGCCTGGTTAGCGCGCGAGGCGATTGCGTGTTTGAACGGTTGACCATCTGAAGGCCAGCCTACTTCAGTAATCACGATGGGCTTGTTAGGAAAAGCCTGTTGCAGGGCATGATAACGGTCGAACACATAATCGACGGCCTCATCAACATCAAAGCCTTCCCAATAAGGCAGAATATGCACCGCTAGGTAATCCACTTCTGCGGCGAGTTCGGGGTGCGCAAGCCACTGATCCCAGGTTTCCGAGGTGCTGACCGGGCGCCAAGTACGGCTGCGGACTTCGCGCAGGTATTCAATCAACTGTTCCTCTTTAATCTCTTTACGCAGCATGACCTCGTTGCCTACCATCAGGCGCACGATTTTCGGATTTTCCTGGCGGCTGACTTGGATTAAGGTTTCAATTTCTTTACGATTTTCTTCCAAATCATCATCTATCCAGGCGCCGACCGAGACATTCAGGTTATATTTGGCGGCCATTTCTGGAATCTTGTCTTGGCCTCGCAGAACGCTATAAATCCTGATAGCGTGAACTTTGCCGGCGAGCAGCGCTATATCTTGCTCAATTTCAGCTTCGCTAGGATATAACTGTTTTCTTGTGTGAAGTTTTCCCGTCTTGGATCAAAGGTCACCCCCATCATGGGTTTGTTCCATGACTGCAATTGCAGCGGGTTGTTTATATAGCTCCAAATACTGAAATTTATGACGACCAGTAAGGCAAGTGCAATGACGGCAACTATTTTTTTCATTTGAAAGCTCGAGGTTTTCTTACTAGTGGAAGTGTTTTTGGTTAATGTAGCGGTTTTATGGCGATCATTTCATAATTTTAAGACTACGAAATATACTGTAAGCCCCCTCATAGTAGTTTAATAGGATGGTACTACAAGTACATCGATGACTGCTTAAGCCAAAGAGGCTCTTTAGGCGCCGAGTCAGTGCGCTATTTTACACTTGATCAATTGGGTTAAAGAATTTATTTAATCAGCTGTGGATTTATAAATCCTGCTTAATATCTTCTTTTAAGTTGGGCCAGTGACTAAAGGCAAACACCCATATCATGATGATATTGACCACGGGAATTAAAAGGCATAAAACCCAAGCTTTTGGGATGCCTGCCTTATCAAGAATTTTGCTGCCCAGCCAGAGTGTGAACGCGACAAAGACAGCAATGAGGGCCACTTCCATTATGAATGCTCTCGATGATTAGGCCAGGGTAGTAAGGCAAGCTGTAAAAATATCAATAGCAAGCCGAAACCGGGTAAAAAAACCAATAAGCCCCATGCCGGATGAAAGCCGGCTTTCCTGTAAATCAGGCAAACCGGTAGAACAATCATTAACCCCACTATGACGATACGTCCGATTTCAGGAAATAAAAACATGCTGGGTTGCCTATATTACTTCTCGGAAAATCGCAGCCGTTCGGCATGGTTGTCAGACATGACTAATCTTTTTTTATATACAGATCGGTAATGGTGCCGGTAATCATTTCGGCGGCGAAACCAAAAGTTTCTGACAACATCGGATGCGGGTGTATCGTTAAACCGACGTCTTCTGCATCTGCACCCATTTCCAGGGCAAGTACTGCCTCGGCAATCAGTTCACCGGCATTGGGGCCGACCATGCCGGCACCGAGGATGCGGCCGGTTTCTTTTTCGCAGAGGATTTTGGTTAACCCTTCCTTGCGTCCAAGGCATAACGACCGTCCACTGGCTGCCCACGGGAATACGGCTTTGTCATAGGTGATGCCTTGCTGCTTAGCCTGATTCTCAGTGAGCCCCATCCAGGTGACTTCTGGATCGGTATAGGCAACAGAGGGAATAGTCAAGGCATCAAATTCGGCCTTGAGGCCGGCGACCACTTCGGCGGCAATTTTGCCTTCATAAGTCGCTTTATGGGCCAGCATAGGGTTGCCGACGATATCGCCAATGGCAAAAATATGCGGAATATTGGTGCGCTGCTGCTTATCAACCGGAATATAACCCAGTTCGTCTACGGTAACGCCAGCCAGATCGGCAGCGATCAGTTTGCCATTGGGTCTGCGGCCGACGGCGACTAGAACCGCGTCAAAAACCGCTGAAGCAGGAGCACCCTTGCCCTCAAATGATACCTTCAGGCCTTCTTTATGTGATTCAATGGAAGCGACACGGGTTTCCAGCCAGATATTTTTATATTGTTTCTTGATGCGCCTGAATAGGGGTGTTACCAGATCATTATCGCAGCCGGGTATGATTTGATCCATCAGTTCCACGACGCTGATTTCTGAGCCGAGGGCATGGTATACAGTAGCCATTTCCAGGCCGATGATGCCGCCGCCGACAATAAGCAGTTTGTTGGGAATCTCGGTTAATTGCAGTGCGTCAGTCGAATTCCATAAGCGCGGGTCATCATTTGGGAAAACCGGAATCTTGGTAGGATGCGATCCCGCTGCAATAATGGCTTGCTCAAAGGTGATGGTTTTTAAACCGGTCTCGGTTTGTACTGCGACGGTATGCGCCGTGGTAAATTTGCCGACGCCTTGTATCAGGTTGATTTTGCGCTGTTTGACCAGGCGGGCGAGGCCTTCATTGAGGCTGCTGCTAATACTTTCTTTCCAGGCGCGTATTTTGTCAAGGTCAAAAGCCGGCTTGCCGTAACTGAGCCCATGTGCTTCGAACTCATCCACTTCATGAACGACCTGGGCTATATGCAGCAGGGCTTTGGAGGGAATACAGCCGACATTAAGGCAAACACCGCCCAACACCGGGTAGCGTTCGATCAAAACGACCTGTTTGCCTAGATCAGCTGCCCGAAAAGCTGCTGCGTAACCGCCTGGTCCGCCGCCCAGCACCAGTACTTCTGTGTGCAGAACAGATTCAGTAATCGCCGGATTAGCTTCCATATTGTTCCCCAGATTAAAGTAACAAGCGGCGAATATCGCCCAGATAGTTTTTGACGACAGTCATGAAGCGCGCACCTTCTGCGCCGTCAATCACGCGGTGGTCGTAAGTCAGGTCCAGAGGCAGCAGCAGACGCGGCACAAATTCCTTGTCATTCCAGACCGGTTGCATTTTTGCACGGGTGACGCCGAGTATGGCGACTTCCGGAGCATTGACGATAGGCGTGAACGCGGTTCCGCCTATGCCGCCCAAACTGGAGATGGTGATACAGCCGCCTTGCATGTCGGCCGGCATGAGTTTGCCTTGACGGGCTTTGTCGCTTTTTTCAGCTAATTCGGTTGATAATTCGAGCAGGCCTTTCGTGTTGACATTGCGCAATACAGGCACTACCAGACCATTAGGCGTATCGACGGCAATGCCGACATTGAAGTACTTTTTGAGAATCAGTTTTTCGCCATCGGCAGATAGCGAAGCATTAAATTGCGGGAACTGCTGCATGGCGGCAACGAGCGCTTTAATAATAAAGACCAGGCCGGTAATTTTTAACTCGCCAGCTGATTTTTCGCTATTGAGCGCGCTGCGGAATGCTTCCAGTTCAGTGATATCGGCTTCGTCGTGGTAAGTCACCATCGGCAGATTCAGCCAGACGCGACTCAGGTTTTGCCCGGTCAGTCGTTTGATTTTACTAAGACTCTGTTCCTCGGTGACGCCGAACTGTGAAAAATCAACGGCGGGAATGGACGGAATGCCCGCGCCCGTCTGCGCCAAGCCTTCGCTGATCGCCTTCTTGACGAAATTTTTAACATCGTCTTTGGTGATGCGGCCTTTACGGCCAGTGCCAGTTTTGAGTTGATAGACATCCACACCCAATTCACGGGCAAATAGCCGGACTGCCGGGGAGGCGTGCGCTGTTTGCATGCCTTTAGGGCTCGTTACCGGTTCAGGCTTTGATGCGGCTGGTGCCGGCTGGGTTTGCGCTGCGGGGGCTTGCTCTTTGGCTGCCGGTGGCTCTGCCTTGGGTAGGTCAACCTTTTCGGAGCTGGCCAGCACGGTGGCTATCAGGGAGCCTTCCGAGACTTTATCACCCGGCTTGATGAAAACCTCTTGTATGGTGCCGGCCGCACTGGAAGGCAAGTCTATGCTGGCTTTTTCGGTTTCAAGTATCGCTATGGTCTGTTCAAGTGCAACGACTTCACCGGGTTGAATCAGTACATCCAGAACTTCGATATTGGGGACATTGCCAACATCGGGAACTTTAATTTCAATTAGAAAGGCCATTCAATTTCTTCCTTTAGATTAACCAGGGAGCTGTTGCATCAGGATTGATTCCGTATTTGACAATAGCGGCGGCCACTTGAGCGGGTTCAAGTTGGCCACTATCGGCCAGACTTTTGAGTGCGGCAATGGTGACGTGATAGCGGTCCACTTCAAAAAACCGGCGTAGTTGCTCACGGGTATCGGAACGTCCGAAGCCATCCGTACCCAGGACGCTATAAGGCGACTTGATATACGCGCGAATCTGTTCGGCAAACGCGCGTGTATAGTCACTGGCGGCGATAACCGGGCCTTGCGCGTTGCCCAGACAAGTGACGACATGCGGGATTTTTGCGGTTTCGGTTGGATGCAGCCGGTTCCAGCGTTCACAGGATTGGCCGTCTCTGGCGAGTTCAGTAAAGCTGGTGCAACTCCAGAGATCAGATTCCACGCCCCAGTCATTACGCAACAATTCGGCCGCATGTTCAACTTCGCGGAAAATAGTTCCTGAGCCCAGCAATTGCACGCGAGGGGCCTGTATATCGGCGCCTTTTTTGAAGCAGTACATGCCTTTGAGTATGGCGTGCTCTATGCCTTTGGGCATGGCAGGATGGACATAATTTTCATTCATCACGGTGATGTAATAGAAAACGTTTTCCTGATCGACATACATGCGGCGCAGGCCATCCTGGATAATCACTGCCAGTTCATAGGCGTAAGTCGGGTCGTAAGACACGCAGTTGGGAACCGTGGCGGCAATGAGGTGGCTGTGGCCGTCTTCATGTTGCAAGCCTTCGCCATTCAGGGTGGTTTTACCGGCGGTGCCGCCCATCAGGAAGCCGCGTGTGCATTGATCGGCAGCGGCCCAGATTAAATCCCCGACCCGTTGGAAGCCGAACATCGAATAGTAAATAAAAAACGGAATCATCGGCACGTTATGCGTCGAATAGGATGTGCCGGCAGCGATCCAGTCGCATAGACCGCCAGCCTCGTTGATGCCTTCCTGTAACACCTGGCCGTGTTTGTCCTCTTTGTAAAACATCAGTTGATCGGCATCCTGCGGTGTATAGAGCTGACCCACCTGCGACCAGATGCCGAGCTGCCTGAACATGCCTTCCATGCCGAAAGTTCTGGATTCGTCGGGCACAATTGGCACGATGCGTTTACCGATCTGCTTGTCTTTGATCAGGATATTGAGCAAGCGAACAAACGCCATCGTGGTGGAAATCTCTCGGCCTTCGCCGCTGCTCTCCAGCAGGGGCTTGAAATCGCTCAATACGGGCACATCCAGGGCATAGGATTTAGTTCTTCTGGAGGGCAGGTGGCCGCCCAGCTCGCTCCGGCGCTGCTGCATATAGGTCAGTTCTTTTGAGCCTTCGGCAAAGGTCAGGTAAGGCAGCTCTTTGATTTGAGCATCGGTAACCGGCAAATCATAGCGGTCACGAAAGCGCGTCAGCGATTCCATGCTCATTTTTTTCTGCTGGTGGGTGATGTTTTGCGCCTGGCCTGATTCGCCCATGCCGTAACCTTTAATGGTTTTGGCCAAAATGACGGTGGGTTGCCCCTGATGATTGATTGCTGCATGGAAGGCTGCGAACACTTTGGCGGGATCATGACCGCCACGATCGAGTTCCCAGATGTCGCGGTCAGACCAGTCAGCGACCATGGCTTTTAGCTCGGGGGTATTGAAGAAATGTTCGCGCACATAAGCGCCGTCTTTGGATTTGAAGGTCTGGTAATCACCATCGACACACTCCATCATGCGCGCCGCCAGCAGGCCTTTTTTGTCACGAGCCAGCAAGGCGTCCCAGTGATGCCCCCAAACCAGTTTGATGACGTTCCAGCCGGCGCCGCGGAATTCGCTTTCAAGATCCTGAATAATCTTGCCATTGCCGTGCACCGGTCCGTCCAGGCGCTGTAGGTTGCAGTTGATGACGAAAATAAGATTATCCAGTTTCTCGCGCCCTGCCATGCCGATGGCACCCAGGGATTCAGGTTCATCCGTCTCGCCGTCGCCAAGAAAAGCCCAAACCTTGCGATTGGCGGTATCGGCAAAACCTCGATCCTGCAGATAACGCATGAAGCGGGCCTGATAGATAGCCATGATCGGACCCAAACCCATGGAAATGGTCGGGAACTGCCAGAAATCGGACATCAGCCAGGGATGCGGATAGGAGGACAAACCGTTGCCATTGACTTCCTGGCGGAAGTTATCCAGCTGTTCGGCAGTTAACCGGCCCAGCAAAAAAGCGCGGGCATAATCACCGGGCGCCGAATGGCCCTGCGTGAAAAGCAGATCACCATCGTGCTGATCAGAGGCGGCGCGCCAGAAATGGTTATAGCCGACGTCATATAAAGTAGCGGCGGAAGCAAAACTGGCGATATGACCGCCGACATTGGTATTTTTGTTTGCCCTTAATACCATCATCATGGCATTCCAGCGCACATAGGAGCGAATTTTTTGCTCTATGGTGGCGTCGCCCGGGAACTGGGCCTGTTGCGCCAAGGGAATGGTATTTATATAGGCGGTGTTGGCGCTGAATGGGACATCGAACCCTGCACGCCGGGTTTCTGCAACCAGCTGCTCAATCAGAAAATGTGCGCGGTCACTGCCTTCCTGCTCCAACACCGCTTGCAGGGCCTCAATCCATTCTTGGGTTTCTGCCGGATCGATGTCATCCTGACCCGTAATTTCTGAAATTAAACTTTTGTTCATTGTTTGATCCTGTGGGGACGGAGTGCTTGGCTTGGTTGGAAATTAGTTACTCAAATGCTCTGGCGGCAATTCTATAGTAAACGCAGCGTGCAGGGATGTCGCAGTGCAGCTCAGATTAGGGGCAGACAGCATTATGGATGCCAAAGCTGAGGGTAAATGAGTGGTTAAAAAAATTCTTGAGCAAGCAGCAGGTTTTACTGTTAAGGGATATTGGTTCGTCATTCAACAATAGTGGTGCAAGTGCCGCAGTCTCATCTGTTCCAACCTTAACCGTGTTGGTGCAAGGAATGCCTTTGTCAATGGTCTAGTGGATGCACTACCTGTTCTGGGCGTGATTATTGGCATTGATAGCATTGATGGTTACTTACGTTGTTGACGGTTTTCATAGGTTAATAACGGGCCAGTTTATCGGAGGTTTTTTAAGCTTTCAATAAAATTTGACTGTTGATTTGCTCAGTTTAATGGTAATACGCTGAAGATAGAAGGATTTATTCATTAACGCACACAAGCCCAAACACAATTTTTCAGGAATATCGCAAGTATTAAATCCGCATAAATCGCTTTGAAACAGGCGGCTGGCAAATTCCTTGTTTGTAATGAAAATTAGCGCATGCTAATATTTCTTCGGCTGTTGATTAGGGAAAATCAACGGGATAGGTCAATAAAATTATCTCAATAAGGGGAATAACATGGCTCGTATAGTGATTTTAGGTGCAGGCATAGGCGGTGTCCCTATGGCTTATGAAATGAAAGAAACGGTAGGAAAAAATCATGATGTCATCGTGATTTCCGATAGCCCTACTTTTCATTTTGTTCCGTCAAATCCCTGGGTTCCACCCAAATGGCGTAAACCGGAAGACTTAAAAATTGAGTTGGCGCCGGTGATGAAAAAGAAAGGCATAGAATTCATTCAAAAAGCCGCATCAAAAGTAGATCCGGTTAATAATCAGGTCCAGCTGGAAGATGGCTCGGCCGTTGCTTACGACTTCCTGATTATTGCCACAGGGCCGCGTCTGGCCTTTGACGAAGTTCCTGGTTTAGGCCCGGATGGTTATACCTCATCAGTCTGTCATGTTGATCATGCCGCAGTTGCTGTAGGCGATTGGGAAAAGTTTATGGAAAACCCTGGCCCGATAATTATCGGGGCTGTGCAAGGGGCTTCCTGCTACGGTCCTGCCTATGAATATCTGATGATTCTTGAAACGGAATTGCGGAACAGGCAAATTCGCGACAAAGTACCGATGACTTTTGTGACTGCGGAACCTTATATTGGCCATTTAGGTTTAGGCGGTGTCGGCGATACCAAAGGTTTGCTGGAAAGCGCCTTGCGCGAGAAGTCCATTAAATGGATAACCAATGCCAAGGTCGACAAAATTGAACCCGGCATGATGTTTGTAACCGAAGTCGATGATGACGGCAAGGACAAGAAAAAACATGAGCTGCCCTTTAAGCACTCAATGATGTTACCCGCGTTTACCGGTGTAGACGCAGTGCGTAATGTCGGCGTTGAAGGTTTGGTTAACCCGCGCGGCTTTGTTTTGGTGGATGAGCATCAACGCAACAAAACCTTTAAAAATATTTATTCTGTCGGTGTTTGCATTGCTATTCCGCCGGTTGAAGCGACGCCGGTTCCGGTTGGCGCGCCCAAAACCGGTTATATGATCGAATCGATGGTGACGGCGACCGCGCATAATATTGCTGATGAATTGGCGGGCAAAGAGCCAACACACAGAGCAACATTGAATGCTTTATGTCTGGCCGATTTTGGTGATTCCGGGGTGGCTTTCCTGGCCAAGCCGCAAATTCCGCCACGTAATACCACCTGGTCGGCCGAAGGTAAATGGGTGCATCTGGCTAAAATCGGTTTCGAGAAATATTTTATGCGCAAAATCAGAAAGGGCATCAGCGAACCTTTTTATGAAAGATTAATGCTCAAATTTATAGGCGTGGTCCGATTGAAAGGAAACTAAGATGACTATTGATCGCGTGGTTTTTGCTGTTGCCGGAAGTTTTGTTTTGATCAGTCTGTTGCTGGCGCATTTTCATTCTGAAAACTGGCTGTGGTTTACGGCGTTTGTCGGCGCCAATTTGTTGCAGTCAGCTTTCACCGGATTTTGTCCTTTGGCGATGGTGCTGAAAAAGCTGGGAGTTAAGCCGGGCTGCGCTTTTTAAGCACCCGTTTTAACAAGCCCCTCAAACGGTCATGTCGGCTTGGATTCGCCTTTTTTTACAACGGGTCGAACGCGAGGCTCTGACCATGCCGGCCCAGCCAAGGTCTCAGGCAGTGCTGGCTTTTAAAGCAGCGCGCTGAGGCGTTGATGGTTCTCGGTAATCTTGTTTCTGCACTATTTCAAAGCGGCACCTTTCTGCCGTAATTGTTATTTTCCGGTATAATGCCCAGCATTTTTAACTCAAGGTGCTTAAGTCATTATGTCGGAAATCAATAAAGTAGTGTTGGCTTATTCCGGAGGTCTGGATACTTCCGTTATTCTCAAATGGTTGCAGGATGTTTATGCGTGTGAAGTCGTCACATTTACCGCGGATATAGGTCAGGGCGAAGAAGTTGAACCGGCCCGTACCAAAGCGCAGGCAATGGGCATTAAAGAAATCTACATCGAAGATTTACGTGAAGAATTTGCCCGCGACTATGTGTTCCCCATGTTTCGCGCCAATACTATCTATGAAGGTGAATACCTGCTGGGTACGTCGATTGCAAGGCCCTTGATCGCCAAACGCTTGATTGAAATTGCCAACGAAACCGGCGCTAAAGCCATTTCTCATGGCGCAACCGGCAAGGGTAATGACCAGGTACGGTTTGAGCTGGGTGCTTATGCCTTGCGGCCTGATATTCATGTGATTGCGCCCTGGCGTGAATGGGATTTAACCTCCCGTCAAACCCTGATGGCTTATGCCGAGAAACACGGCATTCCTGTTGAAATGAAAAAAGGCAAGGCCTCTCCCTTATTCCATGGATGCCAATTTGCTGCACATCTCCTATGAAGGCGGTATTCTGGAAGACCCTTGGGCGGAGCCCGAAGAGGACATGTGGCGCTGGTCGGTAGCACCTGAAGCGGCGCCCGATCAGGCAACATATGTGGAATTGACTTATCGTCACGGTGACATTGTTGCCATTGATGGCATCGCACATACACCGGCCGAGGTGTTGGAAAAATTAAATACACTGGCAGGCAGCAATGGCGTAGGTCGCCTGGATATTGTTGAAAATCGTTATGTCGGCATGAAGTCACGCGGTTGTTACGAGACCCCGGCCGGAACGGTCATGTTAAAAGCCCATCGGGCGATTGAATCCTTAACTTTGGATAGGGAAGTGGCGCATTTGAAGGATGAGCTAATGCCGCGCTATGCCTCATTGATTTACAACGGTTACTGGTGGAGCCCCGAGCGCCATATGTTGCAAACGATGATCGACGCTTCTCAGCTGCATGTGAATGGTCTGGTCAGAGTCAAACTTTACAAGGGGAATGTCATCATTGCCGGACGCGCTTCTGAGTCTGACAGTCTGTTTGATGAAAGTATTGCCACTTTTGAAGAAGATGAAGGCGCCTACAATCAAAAAGATGCTGAGGGTTTCATCAAATTGAACGCCTTGCGCATGAGAATAGCGGCAAAAAAACAACGCTAATCCCGATCGGAATAAGTTGCGGCCGGATAGTGTGTTCTTGACTAAAAGGCTGCATTCTTTTTAAACATACTCGTTTACGCAGCCAAATAAAACGCAGGACAAATCGAATTTAACTTGTATAATTGCCAGTTCGTAAATTTTGTTCAATAAATTGGGGCGTCCCGGATGTTGTTTGCAACAGATTCCTGCTTTCAGGGGAAGTAAGTAATGAGCGATAAGCGAGAGGTGAATTCAGGGGGTGTCGAAGCGCAGCGACATCTTTCTGTAGTAATGCACAGACAGCCCCCGCACCAAGAATTGATCAAAGTTAACAGAGTGTTGCTGGCAATAATTTTTGCCTTGATGACTGTTGTTTTTGTCTTGGGTTTTGTTTTATTTCCTGCCCAAGATGTATTGGAAAGCCAAAAGCAGGCTATGCCTAAAGCCGTCGAGATGAACCCAGTATTGACAGCAGAAATTAATACCCTTAAAGGCCAGTTGGTTGGTTTGGTAAGTGGTTCAATTGAAAGCAAATTGAGAGCGCTGGAAGAAAGCGTGCGTTTGGGTAGCGTATCTCAATCGTTGGGAACTATTGATGATTTGAAAAATGACATTAAAGTTTTGCGCAGCTATTCTGCGCCGAAAGAACCAGAGTCGCCGGCAATTTCCAATGAGCAGATTTTGAAGGAAATGTCCCATTTAAAAAATCTGATTTATCTCACTATTGCATCCTGCGGACTCATGCTGGCGGCAATTGCCGGCATTTGGATCAGGAATCGTAAGCGCTTGCCATACACGGAAGAAGCCAAAAGAGCGTATTTGGGCAGATCTTCGATAAATCTAAAGCAACATAAACAATTTTTTTGGCTATAAAAAAGCCCCCGCATGCTTAACAGTCATTGGGCGGCTTTTTTGCTACTAACAAGCTTGCTAGATCTTATTTGCTTCAAATAAGCGTATAAATCATCAAGAGCCAGGTCTTCGCTATAGACCTGCTTTTGTTAACAGCAGAAACTTCCATGATGGCATCCATGGCTTTTGGCATGCCGCCTTTACCTTCTCTGATAACGGTTTCGAATCTTGCTCTGTCCAGTTTGCCTGCTTTAATCAAAGCAGATAATTGTGGATTTGATTGAATGTCATGGCATGTGCCGCAACCACGACCGAAAGCACGTTCGTAGATTTTTTGACCGATTTCAACATCTTCACTCGCAAATGCTTGTCCGCTTAAAGCGATTAAAACAATACCCGCTAATGAACCTAATGATTTTTTCATATTGACCTCTCTTGGTGATAAAAAAGAACTGTGCTTCCTTTGGTGAGGCAGGTACAGTCCGAGTGCAAACTTAAACCGCTAAAGGATAGGGAATTTAAAGGGAAAATTCAATTGTTTTTATAAATAGTCATCCTTATTGCCGGTGTACATTATCAAAAATTTGCCTGAATGATAACTGAATTAATGGATTTATTTTTGTCGGGTTAATTATGATGTCTACTTGGGCCATTATCCAGAGTAGCTTGACTACCGTGAAACCAGTTTAGTTTGTCATGCAGCGTGACCACGGTGCCGATAATTATCAGTGTGGGCGCTTTGATTTCCTGGCCGGCAACAATAGTGGGCAAAGATGTCAGTGTACCGGTAATAACACGCTGATTGCTTGTGGTGCCTTGCTGCACGATGGCAATAGGCAGGTCTTCTGGACTGCCGTGCTCAATCATAGGACTGACAGATTTTTTCCAAACCCATCAGCCCCATATAGATAACGATGGTTTGATTGGGCGCCGCAAGTTGCGTCCAGTTTAAATTGATGGAATTGTTTTTTAAATGACCGGTAACGAAGGTGCAGGATTGAGCGTGATCTCTATGCGTCAGCGGGATGCCGGCATAGCTTGCACACCCGGAAGCTGCCGTAATCCCGGGAACCACCTGAAAAGGGATGCCCTGCTGCATTAAAGTTTCGATTTCTTCACCGCCGCGGCCAAAAATGAAGGGGTCGCCGCCTTTTAAACGCACCACGCGTTTGCCGGCTTTAGCCAAGTCTGCGAGCAGACTATTAATGGACTCCTGCGGCAGGGCATGGTGCATTCGTTGTTTGCCGACATAAATTTTTTCTGAATCACGGCGCGCCAAATCGATGATTTCCGGAGCAACCAGCCGGTCATATACGATAACATCAGCCTGCTGCATCAGGCGCAAGGCGCGAAAAGTGAGTAGATCGGGAGCACCTGGCCCGGCACCAATCAGATAAACTTCACCGGTTGTTACAGCCTCTTTCTGTTTGCTCAGTGTCTGCTCTAATTGCAGTTCCGCTTCCTGTTCCCTGCCTGAAAAAACCAGTTCGGCAACAGAGCCCTGCAAGATTTTCTCCCAGAAAATTCTGCGTTGCGCGGGTTCTTTAATGTGTTGTTTAACGCGAGTCCTGAATTTATCAGCCAGTTGTGCCAGCCGGCCGTAAGCAGGGGGAATCAGGCTTTCTATCTTGGCCCGCAGCAGTCTTGCCAAAACCGGCGCGGCGCCTCCAGAGGACACTGCGGCAATAATCGGTGAGCGGTCAATAATGGCGGGAAAGATGAAACTGCAAAGTTCGGGTTTATCGACCACATTAACCGGGATGTTGCGTTCCTGTGCGGTCTGGGCAACCAGGCGGTTGGTTTCCGGATTGTTAGTGGCGGATACCACCAGTCTGTAGTCCTTTAAATCGTCGGGCGCAAACGGTTTCTGCAGTATATTCAGATGATGTTTGCTCTGCATGGCGGCAACTGCCGGACTTACTTCCTTGGCGATCACGGTAATATTGGCGCTGGCTCGTGCCAGCAGTTCAATCTTGCGCACAGCGACTTCGCCCGCCCCTATAACAAGGCAATTTTGGCCAGTAAGTTTGATAAAAACGGGAAAATAATCCATTTGCTTTTGCTGATTCGCGGATGAAGTAGAGGATGGTATTATAAGTGCTCTGATGTGAGTTGATAAACAAAACCCAAGCCAAACAATGATTGAATTTAACTTAGAAGTCGATGCCAGTGGTTTGAATTGTCCTCTGCCGCTGTTACGCTTAAAAAAAGCCCTGATGGGCATGGTCAGCGGTGATGTTGTCAAGGTGATCGCAACGGATCCAGCCGCGCACCTGGATTTTGGCGTCTACTCTGAGCAGACGGGTAATCAGATTATTGAATATATGAAAGAATCAGGGAAACAGATTTTTTATATCAAAAAAAAGTGATGAGCTCTTGGGCTTGTTATCATGCCAAAACGGGTCATCCCTTCGCAATAAAGGCATAGGCCAGGCCTGGAATTCAGGCATGAAAAGTGAGCATGTAAAAAATTGCCTTGTTGTCGGGACGACCGGCTGGGTGCTCATTTTGCCGATCTTACCTTGATAAATCCTGTCTCTTACGGTTAGAGCTGGTTGCCGTCCCGGCAGGCAATTTGGAAAGCTACTTCTGAAAATGATGCGTTGGGCATGTGCCATTTCTTAAGCTAATGATTGGCCAGTTGGACTCGATGGCAAATTGACTCAGTTTTTCGTCAGGATCGACGGCAACCGGGTTGTCTACCAGCTTGAGCAGGGGCAGATCGTTATGGGAATCGCTATAAAACCAGCTATTGTCCATGGTTTCCTCCGAGCTTCTTAGCCATTCATGTAATAGTTTTACCTTGCCTTCCTGGAAGCAGGGTATGCCGTTAAAACTGCCGGTGTAGCGGCCCTCTCTGAATTCCGGCGTAGTCGCCAGTAAATTTTCAATGCCATACAGCTGAACGATGGGCTCGGTAACGAAGCGATTGGTTGCCGTGATAACCAGCAGGGTATCGCCCCGGTTTCTATGCTTGGCAATGAGCTGTTGGGCAGGCTTCAAGAGCAGAGGTTTGATGATTTCGTCAATAAACTGTGCCCGCCACTGATATAGCTGTTCAGGCTTATGGTCGGCTAGAGGCTTTAGGGAAAAATGCAAAAACGCAACAATATCCAAGGTTCCTTGCTTGTAATCATCATAAAATTTGGCATTGGCATCTTCGTATTGCGCCTTGTCAACAATGCCCTGGTCCACTAAAAATTGGCCCCACAAATAGTCACTGTCATCGGCAATCAAAGTGTTATCTAAATCAAAAATCGCTAAGCTCACGGTTAAACCTAATCTGTAAATTAAAAGAGTCTGCCCTATGGCATCCGCACTTTTTTTATGGAACAATGGGGTCATTTATTGATGACCTGGCTTGTTTTTTGATTTTATCATAGGCACGATCAAGAAGCAGGGCGGGTAAAGACACAGGTTTTAACATGATTGACTCTAAAGGATACCGGCCCAATGTCGGCATCATCCTTTGCAATGACGAGGGTCGCGTGTTTTGGGCAAAGCGAATGGGCGTGAACTCCTGGCAGTTCCCGCAAGGCGGAATTAATCAGAATGAAGACCCTGAAACAGCGATGTATCGAGAATTGTGGGAAGAAACGGGGCTGCAACAACAACATGTCCAAGTACTTGGGCGCACGCGTTACTGGCTAAGGTATCAGCTGCCTGAGCGCTATATACGCAAAAACTCCTTGCCTTTATGTATAGGGCAAAAGCAGATATGGTTTATTCTGCGCCTGATCACGCAGGAGTCCAATGTGCGTTTTGATCATAGCCCTAAACCCGAGTTTGACGGCTGGCGCTGGGTGGACTACTGGGAGCCGCTGAAAGATGTAGTGTATTTCAAGCGCAAGGTTTATCAAAAAGCCATGAGCGAACTGGGCGCTATTTTGACCATCGATTCGGTTCCCGTTAATGCCTCCGGCTATTTGGCCAGAGAAATAAAATACGGCAAGGTTAAGCGTAACCCTTAATAGCCGTGCGTGTCTGTGTGCAGCCCGGTTAACTGCCCGGGCAAGCGATTAAGCCCAGATTCAATGCGTCCGTCGGCATAAAGCTGTATTGTGCGATAACCCGGAGCAGTGCTTTCCACGCTGAATTCCGTGCTTTCAGGTTTAAACTGAAAACAGGTTGACGGTGTCCCTATGATGCGCACTGAGCCTTTTAAAATATCCATCGCCTGATGGATGTGACCGCAAGTGACGGCTTTCACTGCTGGATATTTGCGGATCAGGCTCAATAGTGTGGAGCTGTTGTCTATCATCATGGTATCCATCCAAACGCTGCGGGTTGGCAGGCAATGGTGATGCACGGCAATCAGTGCGTGATGATTCGGCTTGGCAGTCAGGCAGTCTTCAAGAAATAATAATTCCTCATTTGACAATCTTCCTCCAGGCTCTCCCGGTATTTGGCTGTTCAAGCTGATGAGCTGCCAGTTATCCCAAAGCAGCTGTTTCGTGCAATTGACCCTGTCGGTATTGAAAGCCTGTTGCATCAGCGCATAGTCATCGTGATTGCCGGGCAAACAAACGCAGGAAATATTATAGGCTGCAAGGCTGTTTAGAATCCGCTGGTAACTTGACAGGCAAGGGTGCTGGGCAAGGTCGCCGGTCAGCAATAGCAGATCAAAATGCGGCTGTTCCGCAAAGGCGTGTTCAAGGACAGCATGGAAATAATATTCTGTATCGATACCCAGTAATTTATCTCCTGCATTCGGCAGGATATGCAGGTCAGTTAATTGCAAGATCGAGATACAGCCAGCATTGTTTGCCATGGACGCGCTAGTCAAGGTGCTTGCGAAGAACTTTGGAGTTTCTTTGCGGATTATAGAGCGCCTTCAGGTGACCTGGAAGGCTGTTAATGTCGGAAGATTGAAAGCCCCGTTCGATAAACCAGTGCATGGTTTGTGTGGACAAGACAAATAATGTTTTCAAGCCCAATTGTCTGGCTTTGCCGTAGGCAAATTCCAGCATGCGATTACCCCGGGCCGATCGTTGATAGTCAGGATGCACGGCAAGGCAGGCAATGGCGCCGGACTCGGATTGGTCATCCGGGTGCAGGGCGGTGCAGCCTATAATCAGGCCGTCTCTCTCGATCACAATATAATCGGCGATTTCCATTTCGATTTTTTCCCGGGAGCGTTTGCTTAATTTGCCTTGCTGCTCCAGCGGTTTTATCAACTCCAGAATGCCCCCTATATCGTTCAAGGTGGCCGGACGCAATTCTTCAAAAGGCGTCGAGCTGATCAGTGTGCCGATGCCGTCGCGGGTAAACAGTTCAAGCAACAGCGCGCCGTTATGGGAACGCTTGATTAAATGCACACGCTCTATGCCGGCCTGGGAGCTTTGAATGGCGGCCTTCAACGGCAGGCTGATGGTATCGCTGATAGCCGGATATTGCCGCAGGAAAGCCTCGGCTTCTAAAGTGGTCATCTGTTGCATTTGCGCAGCTGTTTCAGGATTGCAGCAGCTTTCTTCGGTCAATAAAATCAGTTTTTCCGCTTTTAAGGCAATGGCAACGGCTGTTGCAACCTGTTCGGCGGACAGATTAAAGATTTCTCCACTGGGCGAATAGCCGACCGGGGAGATCAGCACGATAGTGTTCTGGTCGAGTTGCTGATGAATGGCCGCGCTGTCGATACGGCGCACTTCACCGGTGTGGCAATAATCAATGCCGTCAATTACCCCGATGGGCTTGGCGGTGACAAAATTGCCCGAAGCTACTTTAAGCCTGCTTCCTGCCATGGGTGTGTTGGCAACACCCATCGACAACAAGGATTCAATCTCAACGCGTACTATACCCGCGGCTTCCTTCACGCATTGCAGAGCCAGATCATCGGTAATGCGCAAATTGTTATAGAAGCGCGGAGAGATATTTAATCTGTGCAGGCGCTGGTCAATCTGCGGGCGTATTCCGTGCACCAGCACCAGACGGATGCCCAGACTGTTGAGCAAGGCAAAATCATGAACGTGGTTGGCAAAGTCTTCATCCAGTAACGCTTCGCCGCCAAAAGAGATAACAAAGGTTTTGTTGCGATGCGCGTGAATGTAAGGGGATGAAGCCCTGAACCAGTTAACGAAAGATTTTTGTGGATCCATGATTATTTGATATATGCGTAGGCTCGGAATGTCGAAACACCTACTATTTTAGGTTGGGTCAGCGATAGCGTTTCCTCAATCATTTGGGATTATTTCGATGTGTTCGGTTTTGACCGCCTAACAATCATACGGAAACTACATTAGACGACAAGTCTTCACGTCGTCATCTGTCTTTCGATATAACAACGGGTTTCGGCATACTCTGTTAATCGCATCTTCAACAGGTACAATAGAGCAATCTTAACCCTTTCTTGTTGCTTTATAAAATGCACGTTAATTCCAGTTCTGTGTTCATCGTCTCAACGGTGTTTTTTAGAATATCGAAATGATCTTTGCACATTCTCATTCCAGCAATAACCGACTTGAGAATTATATTTCTTTCATAGCGATGTATTCCGGCCCCCCGGAAACTATCGACTACTCGTTCTTCTTGCTCGTACTTCCAATCATGCCCTTTAACAAGAAAATATTTGTCACAAATTACATGTTTTTCGTCACATGGATTAACAATTGGCTTTGCCTGCTCATACTTTACTTCAAGAGGGACAAGCCTTTTTAAAGACTACTCTGGGCAATTTTCCAAATAGTTCTATATATGTTTTTGCCTGCGTAGGGATGCAAAACTCTACAACAAAACCGGTATGATCTTTAGCGTAATGAGCCCACATTAAAAGATTAAGAGGATCTCTGGATAAACTACAAATTCCAACTTCATTTACAAGTTTCTGACCAAACTCACCATTTTGAATAGCGTTTCCTACCCTCTTTAACATTACGCCTTTTTGTTGAATACGTTCAGCTGGTGATAAACCTAAATCGTCCCCAACTTTTTTAAGTAAATCTTTACGTCCCTTTATGTAATTAAGGTGTTTATCTTCATCCATTTCTGGATCACAATCAAAAGGGTCGTTAAATTCACTAGGACAAGTGAATTTCATCGTTCCATCCTTGATAATACAGAGCGAACCTTCATTAAAGGGTACGTATTTATACCGGAGAATCGTCTTAGACATAAGACATCAGCGCCAATCTGCAAACTCTCAACATGAAATAGTGACGTAGGATAGAATGCGCAGAGGCACGAAGCGCATCTTTTGCCGTTGCTTGATGGGCTTCCTTTTGTCAGCCCATCCCACGTATCAATCCAAATTATCAGTAACAGCACCCAACGAAGCCGAACTGACTAGCTTGGCATACTTCGCCAGCACGCCGCGGGTGTAACGGGGCGCGGGTTGCTGCCATTTTTCAAAACGGCGGGCGATTTCGTGCTCGTTGACGTGCAGGGTCAGCGCATTGGTTTCGGCATCGATGGTGATTTCGTCGCCATCCTGAACAATTGCCAAGGTGCCGCCAACATAGGCTTCCGGGGAGATGTGGCCGACCACGAAGCCGTGGGTGCCGCCGGAGAAGCGGCCATCGGTGACTAGTGCTACGTCTTTACCCAGGCCTTTACCCATAATAGCCGATGTGGGTGAGAGCATTTCGCGCATGCCGGGACCGCCTTTCGGGCCTTCGTAGCGGATGACGATCACATCGCCTTTGACGATGTCGCCATTCAGGATGCTCTGCAGCGCCTGTTCTTCGGCATCGAAGACTTTGGCTTTGCCAGTGAATACCAAACCTTCCTTGCCGGTGATTTTCGCTACGGCGCCTTCGGAGGCCAGATTGCCGTATAAAATAACCAGATGGCTGTCTTTTTTGATCGGATTATCGAGCGAATGGATCATGTCCTGTCCTTCTGGATAGGGCTTTACATCGGCCAGATTCTCCGCCAGGGTCCGGCCGGTCACGGTCAAACACTCGCCATGCAGCAGGCCGCGATCGAGCAGTTCTTTCATCAAGGGTTGAATGCCGCCGATTTCGATCAGCTCGGCCATCTGATAGCGGCCGCTGGGTTTTAAATCGGCCACCATGGGCACATGCTTGCCGATACGCGTGAAATCGTCCAAAGACAGGTCGATACCGGCGGCGTTGGCCATCGCCAGCAGATGTAGCACGGCATTGGTTGAGCCGCCCAATGCAATGACGACGGTAATGGCGTTTTCAAACGCGGCTTTGGTCATGATGTCGCTGGGTTTGATGTCTTTTTTCAACAATTCCAAGACGGCAGCGCCTGCGTGTTCGCAGTCCAGGCGTTTGTCTTCGGAAATTGCAGCTTGCGCCGAACTGCCAGGCAAGCTCATACCCAGGGCTTCAATCGCCGAGGCCATGGTGTTGGCGGTGTACATGCCGCCGCAGGAGCCGGCGCCGGGAATGGCTTTATCTTCAATCGCCGCCAGTTCGGCATCGTCTATTTTGTTGTTGGCGCGGGCGCCGACGGCTTCAAAGACGGAAACAACATCCAGTTTCTTGTCCTTGTGACAGCCCGGCATAATGGTGCCGCCATAGACGAAAATCGCCGGACGGTTCAGGCGCGACAGCGCGATCATGCAGCCGGGCATGTTTTTGTCGCAGCCGCCGATGGCGATGATGCCGTCAAAGCCCTGGCAGCCGACCACGGTTTCAATCGAGTCGGCAATCACTTCCCGCGATACCAGCGAATATTTCATGCCTTCGGTGCCCATCGAGATGCCGTCAGAAATGGTGATGGTGTTAAAGATCACTGCCTTGCCATTGGCGTTATCGACGCCTGAGGCAACTGCATCAGCCAGTTTGTTGATGTGCATGTTGCACGGCGTGACCATACTCCAGGTCGAGGCAATCCCGATTTGCGGTTTTTTGAAATCTTCATTTTTAAAGCCCACAGCGTGCAGCATGGCGCGACTGGGTGCGCGTTCCATGCCGTCTACGACGAGGGAGGAAAATTTGCGGGTTTTGTCGTTTGATTGGGACATTTGGGAAGATCCTGGAAAATAATGAATGATGTTTAGCTACAAGGTTCAAAGGGGGATATGCTTTTTCTTGTACCTTGTACCTTGTACCTAAAACGAATCCCAGCCACTACTCCGGCGGCGCCAGCTTAATTTGGGCAGGAAAAAGCCTAAAATGACACTGATGATCGACAGCAAGCCGCCGTATAAAAACCAGTCCTGATTGGTGCTGTCTCCAAGCGCTCTGTTTTCCAGTTTGAGTTGTTCCAGTTCCCGCTCGACATTAATCACGCGTTCTTGCAGTTCGTCACGCTGATATTTTATTTGTATGGCATTGGCTGCGGTATGCTTGAGTTCGCTGAGTTCGCGGTTTAATTGGTCTCGTTCATTGACCAGGGATTGTTCAAGCGTCGAGCCTGTACTTACCGATTTTTTGAGTGCCTCTAATTCAGTTTTGAGACTGGTATTTTCTGTCCGTAATGAGCCTGCATCGAGATTGTTCGGTGGCTCTTTAGTGATATAGCGGGTCAAAATATAGCCTACCGTGCCGTTCTCGAGGCGAACGTATGCGAACCCGGTTTTGTTGTTTTGCGACACAACAGTTAAAGGGATCCCAGGGGGGAGCATTTTTATCACCTTACCACGTACACTTTCAGTGCTGCGGAGTTCGAAATCTTTACTACTGGTTACGTAGACTGTTTCCGCGGCGTATGCCAGAGATAAAGTCGTCATTAGGATAAAAAAGCAGATGAGTATTTTTTTCACAGGAATCTCTCTTGTTGGACGTATGACGGCTGCCAGGGATGATGGTAGAACCGCAATCGTTAGGGAACTGCGGCTAGGCCCAATTTTAACGCTATTTTGCACATAGAAGAAATTCCAGAAGTGCTTTTTGGGCATGCAGCCGGTTTTCGGCTTCATCAAAGACAACACTTTGAACGCCGTCAATGACCTCGGCAGTGACTTCCTCGCCCCGGTGAGCAGGCAAACAATGCATAAACAGGGCATCACTGTGAGCGGCCTTCATGATGCCCACATTGACCTGATAGTCTTTAAAGGCAATTTCGCGTTGTTTCTGCTCCTCTTCCTGGCCCATGCTGGCCCAGACATCAGTCACACACAAGTCTGAATTTTCAGCGGCTGCCAGTGCGCTGTCAAAGAACCGGATGCGTTTGCCGGCGGCTTTCGCAATGGCGGCGTCAGGCTGGTAAGCCCTTGGGCAGGCAATGTTTAAATTGAAGTCCAGCACACGGGCCGCATCAATATACGAATGGCACATATTGTTGCCATCGCCAATCCAGGTGACGGTTTTGCCTTGAATGTCGCCGCGATGTTCAAAATAGGTCTGCATGTCGGCCAATAATTGGCAAGGGTGTTGCAAATCGGTCAGGCCGTTAATGACGGGCACACTGGAGTGCTGCGCGAAGGTGGTTACGGTTTCGTGGCTGTTGGTTCTGAGCATAATGCAGTCGACCATGCTGGAGATGACTTTGGCGCTGTCTTGCAGAGGCTCGCCGCGGCCGAGCTGGGTGTCTCTGGGCGATAAAAATAAGGCGTTGCCGCCAAAGTGACACATGCCGGCTTCAAAGGAAATCCGCGTGCGCGTCGAGGATTTCTCGAAAATCATCGCCAGGACCTGGCCTTTCAAGGGCTGGTAATCACGGTCGCGGTTAGTTTTAAGGGCCATGGCCCGTTTGATCAGATGGCGGAATTCTTCGCTGGATAAGTCGAGCAGGCTGATGAAATGTCTGGGCTTCATAGGATTAGTCTTTAATAACAGCGGTTTGCTCTTGTATAAGCCTAGATAAGGTGGCTACGAGTTCGTTGATTTGTTGTTCGTCAATGATTAATGGCGGCAGTAAACGGATGGTTTTTTCATTGGTCACATTGATCAGCAATCCCTGTTCCAGTGCCGCTTTAACCAGGTCTGCGCAAGGGAAGTCGAGTTCGATGCCTATCATCAGGCCTTTGTGGCGGATGTCGACGACATGCGGATTGTCTTGCAGGTATTTAGTGAAGCCGGAACAAATGGCATTGCCTTTATGTTCGGCCTGATCAATCAGGTGTTCCTGATCCAGTGTTGCCAGTACCGCTAAGGCCGCGCTGCAGGCTAAAGGATTGCCGCCAAAGGTGGAGCCGTGCATGCCGGCGGTCAGTAACTGTGCGGCTTTGCCGCGGGCAAGGCAGGCGCCGATAGGTACGCCGTTACCCAGTGCTTTGGCCAGCGTACAGACATCAGGAATGATATTGCTGTGCTGATAGGCAAGAAATTTTCCGGTACGGCCTATACCGGTCTGAATTTCATCGAGCATCATCAACAGTTGATAATGGTCGCAGAGATTGCGAATCTCGCCAAGATAATCATCGGCCGGGATATTGATGCCGCCTTCACCCTGTATGGGCTCGACCAGTATGGCGACAATATTGTCATGCTGCTTGATGGCCTGCTTGATGGCATGGATGTTGTTGTACGGCACGCGAATAAAGCCTTCAACCAGCGGCGCAAAGCCGGATTGCACCTTAGTATTGCCGGTGGCGCTCAGGGTGGCCAGGGTGCGGCCATGGAAGCTTTTCTCCATGACAATAATGGCAGGGGTTTCTATGCCCAGTTCATGGCCATATTTACGTGCGAGCTTGATGGCAGCCTCGTTGGCTTCGGCACCGGAATTGCAAAAAAAGACGTTATCCATAGCGCTTCTTTTTGTCAGCTCATGAGCCAGTTGCTCCTGGGCCGCGATGCCATAAATATTCGAAGTGTGCACCAAGGTTTGGCTTTGTTTGCAAATTGCCTTATGCACGGCCGGATGCGAATGCCCCAGATTACAGACGGCGATGCCCGATAAGGCATCCAGGTAACGTCGATTGTTGGTATCCCACAGCCATGCGCCTTCGCCTCGTTCAAAGGTTACGGGCAGGCGTCCATAGGTTGGCATAATGTGGCTGGTCATTGATTGGCCTGTAAACGTAAATACCGGCGGCAATCAGCCGCCTGTTGAAAAAATGCTCGATTATAGGTTTCAATAAGGTATCAGGCAAGCATTGGCTTGCAAGATTAGCTTTTTTTAGTGTCATAAAGTTGATAATATCAATGGGTTTTATTTATTGAGTGATTGAATATGAATGTTATAGAAAGAATTAAAGACCAGCTTGAAAATCATCCGGTGGTTTTATACATGAAAGGCACCCCTGATTTTCCGCAGTGCGGATTTTCCGGCAAAACGGTGCAAATGCTGGATGCCTGCCATGCCAAATACATGTATGTCAATATTTTTGAGGATCCTGAATTGCGCGAAGCTCTCAAAGAATATTCAAACTGGCCGACGTATCCGCAACTTTATATTGGCGGTGAATTAGTCGGCGGTTGTGACATCGTGACGGACTTGTACAGCAAGGGCGAGTTGGCCAAGATGTTGGCAGCGGTAGGTGGCGTCGAGCAATAGGGCTTATGCCCAAGCCTGCCCGCACGCTAAGTGGGTAGGCTGTTTTCTCTTCAGTTTGCCAGTGTTTCCAGCTGTTTCCAGCGGTTGACTATCATGCAGAATAATTCAGCCGTTTTTTCGGCATCATACAGCGCCGAGTGCGCTTTTTCATTATCCCATTCCAGGCCGGCGGCCTGCGCGATTTTGGCCAGCACGGTTTGTTGATAGGCCAAGCCGCCCAAAGTGGCAGTGTCAAAGGTACTGAACGGGTGGAAAGGGCTTCTTTTTATTTGTGTGCGCTGAATAGCCGCATTTAAAAAATTAATGTCGAAAGCCGGGTTGTGACCCACCAGGATGGCCCGTGTGCAGTTATTGCGTTTTACCGCATGTTTAATCGGAGTAAACAGCATATCCAGTGCCTCTTTTTCATCAATCGCCATGCGAAAAGGATGATGTGGATCGATGCCGTTGAATTTCAGCGCTGCCTCGTCCAGCTCGGCGTTTTTAAAGGGAATAACGTGTGTGCAATAGCGTTCTGTGATTTCCAGATCGGCGTTGCTGTTTAGCTCGACGATCACTGCGGCTATTTCCAGCAAAGCATTCTTTTTTGGATTAAAGCCGGCAGTTTCAATGTCGACAATAACAGGAAGGTAGCCCCTAAATCTTTTGTTCAGAGGAATAGCAGGCGTGGTCATTAATTATGAAATGTATTCAGATGGGTTCAAAAATTGAAAAAATGAGTGCAGCTCGCTCGATGGGCGAGCTTGTTTATGCTATGTTACGCGAAAATGAATCCAGAATAAATGAATGACAATCCGAAGAGGGATAAAATGAAAAACAAAAAAATAATAACCCAACTTGCTGGTTTTGCCTTACTCGGGCTGGTTTCAGGATGTGCAACGACTGGAACAAACAGCGGGGATCCACTGGAAGGATGGAATCGAGGGGTACAGACATTTAACGACAATCTCGACAAATATGCGATGAAGCCTTTAGCCCAAGGCTATCAATGGATCATGCCGGAATTTGCGGATCAGGGCGTGACCAATTTTTTTAGCAACATTGGTGATATTGGCGTCACTATCAATGACCTGTTGCAATGTAAATTTGTCCAAGGTGGTCAGGATGGCGCCCGCTTTATTGTCAATACCGTTGCCGGCGTGGGCGGCTTTATCGATGTTGCCGGGATGATTGAATTGCCCAAGCATAGAGAAGATTTTGATCAAACCCTGGGCGTGTGGGGCGTGCCGATGGGTCCCTATCTGGTACTGCCGTTTTTTGGACCCAGCAGTCCCAGAGGGGTGACTGGCTTGGTGGGTGATGCGGCGATGAATCCAATCACCTATGTCGGTTTTGGTGTTTTTCCAGGCATTGGTAATGGAGTGGGCTCAGCCATTAGTGGGGGGGCATTCGCTGTAAACGCAATAGACTTGAGGGCAGACAATCTGAGCACTGAAAAAATTGCTACCGAAGCGGCGATTGATCGTTATGCATTCCTGAAAAGTGCTTATATTCAACAGCGCAAATATCTGATTTATGACGGCAATGTGCCTGAGGAAGAAGACGGGTTTGAAATTGATGAAGAATTTGAAAAGGATCATTTAGGCCCCATCAGTCCCTACTAAGCGTATGTGCTGAGGCAAGAAGAACAGGCCTTAGCCGCCTGTTCTTCTTGTGTGGCCTTATTGTAATTTCCAGGCAAGTTCTTCATTGGCTCTCAGTGGCGTGATCGATAGGCCATTTTCTCCATAAGCTGCTGGTACTTGCCAGGCCATTTTGGCCAGCGTTACTGTGTCTGTGTTTCTGGGCAAATGGTAAAAATCCGGGCCGAAAAAACTGGCAAAACCTTCCAGCTTGTCCAATTTACCTGCGTTTTCAAAAACTTCGGCATAGAGTTCCAGGGCGGCATGGGCGCTGTAACAGCCGGCACAACCGCAGGCGGCTTCTTTTAATGCGGTCAGATGCGGCGCGCTGTCGGTGCCGAGAAAGAATTTAGGGTTGCCGCTGGTGGCGGCTTTGACCAATGCTTGCCGGTGGCTGTTCACGTTTGAGAATCGGCAGGCAGTAATGGTGCGGCCGAATACCGCCTGCCAGCAGGGCATTGCGGTTATACAGCAGATGCTGCGGCGTAATGGTCGCGGCAATATTGACGCCGGTGGATTGCACAAACTGCACTGCTTCAGCAGTGGTTACATGCTCGACTACCACGCGTAAAGCCGGAAAATTCTGCACGATTGCGCTTAGAGCCGTATCGATAAATACCCGCTCCCGGTCAAAAATGTCGCAGTTTTCATCGGTCACTTCGCCATGAATGAGCAAAGGCATGGCGTATTTTTCCATGGCCTCGAACAGCGGATAGACGGCTTTAATATCGGCCACGCCCGCATCCGAATTGGTGGTGGCGCCGGCCGGATAAAGCTTGAAGGCGTGAACGTGGGTTGATTCAGCGGCTTTTCTGATTTCATCGGCGCTCGTCGAGCCGGTCAGGTAAAGTGTCATCAACGGCGTGAAATTTAAGCCTGCAGGCACAGCCTGAAGAATTTCCTCCCGATAGCTTAAGGCTTGCGCCACGGTAGTCACCGGCGGCTTGAGATTGGGCATGATGATGGCGCGGGCGAATTGTCTGGCGGTATGGGCGATCACCGTTTTTAAGATGGCGCCGGTTCGGACATGTGCGTGCCAGTCATCGGGTCGTGTTATAGTCAGTTCTTTCATTATAATGAAGAGGTTTTGTAAAATAATCTTATTTTATAGTAAGGGTCTTGAAATGCTCAATGCAGACCCTATCTTAAACCATATTTTTTTAGCGGGAGTAGTTAATGCCAATTTACGAATATCAATGCCAATCATGCGGCCATGAGCATGAAGCTTTACAGAAACTGGGTGCCGAACCTTTGATTCAGTGCCCTGCCTGTAGCCGGCCAGAATTAATGAAAAAAATTTCCGCTGCCGGCTTCAGACTCAAAGGCGGTGGCTGGTATGAGACTGACTTTAAGAGCGGAGCAAAGAAAAATATAGCCGGCGAGAGCAGCGCTCCGGCGCCGGCTGCCAAGCCAGGCCATTCCTGTGGCGGCGGAGGCTGCAGCCATTAGCGCGCTGGCTTGCATAAGCCGGTTTAAGCACGTAATATCGACAATTTTTTGGATAAACAGAGACCACATCTATGCGTACCCACAAGTGCGGAGAATTGAACAAACAACACACGGCCCAAACAGTCGAATTATGCGGCTGGGTTCATCGCCGCCGGGATCATGGTGGAGTCATTTTTATTGATTTAAGAGACCGTGCGGGCTTGGTGCAGGTGGTATTCGATCCCGATTCCCCTGAAACGTTCGCTACGGCCGAAAGCGTGCGCAGTGAATATGTGTTGAAGGTCAAAGGCGTGGTGCGCGATCGGCCTGCGGGTACTGTTAATGCCAATATGCAAACCGGCGAAATTGAAGTTCTGGTCAGCAACATCGAAGTGCTGAATGAATCGGAAACCCCGCCGTTCCCTGTCGAAAGCGAGATAGAAGTCAACGAAGAGCTGCGTTTGCGCTATCGCTATATCGACTTGCGCCGTTCCGAAATGCAGGAAAAGATGAAGGTACGCCGCGATGTCACGCGGGTGTTAAGAAATTTTCTCGATGACCATGAGTTTTTTGAGATTGAAACGCCGTATTTGACCAAAGCAACCCCTGAAGGCGCGCGCGATTATATCGTGCCCAGCCGTACTCATGAAAACGCCTTTTTTGCCCTGCCGCAATCGCCGCAGCTGTATAAACAAATGTTGATGGTGGCGGGTATGGACCGCTATTATCAAGTCGTACGTTGTTTCCGCGATGAGGATTTACGCGCCGACCGTCAGCCTGAATTTACCCAGCTGGATATCGAAACCTCGTTCATGGATGAAAATGAAATCATGCACATCATGGAGGAAATGATCCGTCAGTTGTTCGCCAAGGTGATCGGTGTGAACTTGGGCGCCAAATTTCCGCGCATGACGCATCAGGAAGCTGTATCGCGTTTCGGTGTCGATCGTCCCGATTTGCGCATTCCGCTGGAATTGGTCGATATTGCCGAGGACATGAAAGACGTCGATTTCAAGGTTTTCTCCGCGCCCGCCAATGATCCCGAACGGCCGCGTTGTCGCGATGCGCGTTCCTGACGCGGGCGATTTAAGCCGCAAAGACATCGATGCGTTAACCAAGTATGTCAGCATTTACGGCGCCAGAGGTCTGGCTTATATCAAGGTCAACGACCTGTCCGCCGGTGTCGACGGCTTACAATCACCTATCGTCAAATTCGCTCCTGCCGAGGTATGGGACAGTGTGCTGGCCAAAACCGGCGCACAAAACGGCGATTTGATTTTCTTCGGCGCGGATAAAGCCAGCATCGTCAATGAAGCGATGGGCGCCTTGCGCGTCAAACTGGGACATGATCTGAACTTGCTGCAAGGCGACTGGAAACCGCTCTGGGTGGTTGACTTCCCGATGTTTGACTGGGACGAGAAAAGTCAGCGTTGGAATGCTATTCATCACCCGTTCACTGCGCCCAGTTGCTCGGTTGAGGAGCTGGTTAAAAATCCGGGTTCGGCTTTGTCACGCGCTTACGATTTGGTATTGAACGGCACCGAAGTCGGCGGCGGTTCAATCCGTATCAACCGTACCGCCATGCAGCAGACCGTATTTGAAATTTTAGGTATCGGCGAAGACGAAGCCAGAGAGAAATTCGGCTTTTTGCTGGATGCCTTGAAATACGGCGCGCCTCCGCACGGCGGCCTGGCGTTTGGCCTAGATCGCCTGGTGATGCTGATGACCGGATCAACGTCGATTCGTGACGTGATCGCCTTCCCGAAAACCCAATCAGCCGCCTGCCCATTGGTCAGCGCTCCGGCGGTCGTCACCGACGAGCAGTTGAAGGAACTGGGTATCCGCCTGATTAAGCCCGCAGGAAAAGAAAAAGCTAAGTAGGATTAATTTTTGTATTATTCACTACGAAGGACACGAAGTATTCGAAGTTCTTATCCCTTCGTTGCCCTTCGTGCTCTTCGTGTCTTCGTGGAAACAAAATCGCTCCCAAAATATTCTCCTTAGATGAGTATCCTTTATGACCAATACCCCATTTCCAATTCAAGATTACGCCCTGCTTGACGATGCCGAATGCGATGCCCGCATTATTGCCGCCAAAGCTAAGCTCGGTCGCCGTTGTGTCATCCTGGGTCATCACTATCAGCGGGATGAAGTCTTTAAACACGCCGATTTCACAGGGGATTCATTAAAGCTGTCCAGAGATGCCGCCCGGTCCGAGGCTGAATACATCATTTTTTGCGGCGTGCATTTTATGGCGGAAGTGGCCGATATTCTGTCCAGACCCGAGCAGATTGCGATTTTGCCGGATATGGCGGCCGGCTGTTCCATGGCCGATATGGCCAATCTGCTCAAGGTTCAGCAATGCTGGAATGAACTGGCGCAGGTCATTGATGTAGAATCAGAAGTGACGCCGGTTACCTACATCAATTCGGCCGCCGATCTGAAAGCCTTTTGCGGACAGCATGACGGCATCGTTTGCACCTCCTCCAATGCCCGGAAAATTCTGGAATGGAGTTTTGCCAAACGGGACAAGGTGCTGTTTTTCCCTGACCAGCATTTGGGTCGGAATACCGGTTACACCATGGGCATTCCCTTGGAGCAGATGGTTACCTGGGATTTCACTCAAGCCATGGGCGGCTTGACGGAAGAACAAATCCGCAACGCCAGAATAATTCTCTGGAAAGGCTATTGTTCTGTGCATCAGGTATTCAAGCCTGAGCATATCGATAATTTTCTTGAGCGCTATCCCGAAACCAAGATCATTTCACATCCGGAAGCCTGTTTCGAAGTCTGCCAGAAATCCGATTACGTCGGTTCCACCGAATACATTTTAAAAACCGTGCGCGAGGCCGAGCCGAATACCCGCTGGCTGGTGGCGACCGAATTAAACCTGGTCAATCGCCTGCACGAAGAATGCAAGGCGCAGGGTAAAAACGTGCATTTCATGGCGCCTACGCTGTGTATGTGCTCCACCATGTTCAGAACCGACCCGCAGCATTTGGCCTGGGTATTGGAAAATCTGGCTGCGGGCCATGTGGTCAATCAAATTTCTGTGCCTAGCGAAGAAGCCAGACTTGCCAAAAAAGCGCTGGATAATATGCTGTCGATCAACTAGATTTTTAGCCTGCAGGATGATGCAAAAGCAACGTTTCATTACCTGCGGGCGACACATTCACCTCGAAGTTAATATTGAAGCTTGGGTGCAAGGCACAAAAATCAGGTTTCAACTCCGTCTTTGCTCATCAGCGCTAATGAAACCTTTCCCGGAAATCCATTAAGCCTTAATCTCGCCCAAGCTATTAGGTTCAGCACGACTCGCCACCGGAAATAGCAGGCTTTTAACCCATCTTCGTGACTTCTACTGACAATTATCTGTTAATTCAACAAGTTGAATTTTTTACTCTATCTCAAATGGCACTACAGATTTTTTGTTTTCAACAATGGTCTTACATTTACCTATGGGGTCGGGTTTGATACTCAAGGCTGCGTATAGTTGTTTCTGCCGCACTTCGGCTTGGGTTGTTGTGCGCAGGTGGATGGTTTTATGATCATCTGTCGGCAAGGTAATGGTGAGACGTTGTTGGGTCGACATGATGGTGCGAATGCTGTCCCAGCTTAATTGGATGCCCTGCTGCTTGAGCTGATAACGCAGGGTATGCACCAGATGGTAGGCCAGTAAGGTGATGAACAAGTGGCCGGTGACGCGCTCTTCTTTCTGGTGGAAAACCGGTCGTAAACCGAGGTCGGTTTTCAAGCTTCTAAAGGTGGCTTCGATCTCGGTCAGCATGATATAGGTCGTCCACAAGTGTGCTTCAGACCAGTCCGGAATATTAGTCCTTAGACAGTAAACCCCGCAGTGCTGATCTTTCTGTGCACTGTTGGGCTCACGCTGCCAGTCAATACGAAGGGCGTGGTTTTTGTCGTCATCGGCAATGACTTCAATACGGTAGTCTTGCGCGACATGGCTGTTTTTTTCGCGCAGACGGCCGATGCGTTCGAGTATTTTTGCATAGTTTTTGATCGTGCCCTTTTTGCCCAAGCCGGCATTGAGCTTGTCGAGCCCCGCTTCCAGACGAACGTGGAAGCGGTTGCGAATGGCCTGTTCTTTTTGGGCTTTTTGAGCGGAATAGCAATACAGCCGGGTTTCCCCGGTTTCTGTGTCGAGGGTGCGGAAAACGCTGACAGTGTTCGGTCCGCTGTCCCGAACCAGTAGGGCATTATTCTGGTCTCGGGGATCTTGTAGGTCGCGTTCCCGGCTGACCGCCAGATAAAGATAACCATGCTCGCTTAACCAGGCGATGTTGTCCGCGCTGGCAATGCCGGCATCCATGATAATGACCGGTTTTTCAGAGGGTAAAGGATTCTTGCCCTGGAGACCGTCCAGCATCAGCGCCAACGTGGCGGGTTCGCTGGCGTTACCTGGAAAGACCTGGCTGCTGAGCGGGAAGCCATTGCCATCCAGCACCAGACCTAAGGTGACCAGAGGGCAATCACGGCGTTTTTCTTTGGAGCGACCGAACTGGGCCTTGGGATTTTGTGCGCACTGGCCTTCAAAATAGGTGTTGGTCAAGTCATACAAGACGATGCTTCGGTTTAAATCGAACAAGGTCTGCTCCTGAGCGGCCAGAAACGCTTCCAGCGCCGGCTGGTGTTTGAGCAACCTGTCGCTGATGGTATACACGCGCGTCAGACTGGTGCTGCCGTAGTCATGATCTAGCAGTTCACCTAGACCTGTGCATGCTTGCAGCCAAGCGTGGGTGTGCAGTTCGCTGCCGGGCGAAATCATGCGCGCGATGATGCTGCCCAATGCCGCCGCGGCATCGATTTTATTAAAACCCAGTGCAGCAAGCTTCTGATCGAGTTGCAATTGGATGACCGCATGCCACGCCAAGGTTTCGGCGCCGATGCTGCGCGCTTGAACGGCTTCGATATGGTTAATGTTGACCCGGTGATAATCTGCCTCGGGTGTCGCTATCGAGACAGGTTGAGCCAATTTCGCGATGATGAGGTCGCTATAGCGCTCGGCGGCGGCCTCCAGCAACTGACCTACCTCTTCCGCTAAAGCAAACAACTCCGCTTGGTGCGGCGCTGAGCCGTGCAGAAGCTGGTCAATTCTGGCGGTGAGCAAAGGCCAATGCGCGGGCTCAATAGCAAAGTCTTTGCCCAGATTGAGTAACGTACGTTGCTTGACGTGTGTGCCCTCACGCACGGATTCAACGATCCGATAGGTATAGGAATCGTCGCCATGCTCCGCTGTTTTCGTTTTGGTTCTGCGAATATACATGGCACTAGCATGAGCGCACGTCCGGAAAAAATCAAGATACCGTCCTAAATGGATGGCACTACAGCGCAAAGTCAAAAAATACCACTGATTTTAAAGGAGTTTTTTGAAATGAAAACAACCGACAACGAAAAATCAATAACTTAGAGAGACTGGAGCCACGAAGATGGGTTAAGGTCAAAAATCGTTCAAAAAGCCCGGCTTCGATTGAAGCCCGGCGGAAGCGCAGGGATTATTTTGCCAGAATTTTTCTCTAATACAGCTTTTTCAAGTTCTAAAATACTAGAAGTTACGCATTGACAGCCAAGTTACAATATGAGTTTTAAAATAACCCAACCCAAAGCCACAGGAAGGCCAAGCCATGATAAGGAAAATTACCCGTCCCACTACAGCCCGTTGCACCCTGCCGATGTACATCAGTTTTTTGCTGGGCGAACCCAAATACGGCAGCTGCTGCCGTCTGGCGGAAGTGATGGACATTTCCCACGATAGTGCGAACCGTTTCCTGCAGCGGGAACGCTACGAGGGCAAGGACTTATACAACGAATCCGCGCCCTTGCTGAACCTGAAAGGCGGTACGCTGAGCGTCGATGACAGCGTGCTGGACAAGCCGTACAGCCAGTATTTGGCCTTTGTCGGTTATTTCTGGTCGGGCAAGCATCACCGTTCCGTGAAGGGCATCAACCTCATCACGCTGTATTACACGGACACTGAAGGGCAACATTTGCCTGTCAACTTCCGTGTCTACGACAAATCGGAGGGCAAGACCAAGAACGACTATTTTCGCGAGATGCTGGAAGAAGTCCTGGCCTGGGGGCTGGACCCCGCTTTCGTGACCGGCGACAGTTGGTACAGCGGCGTAGACAACCTGAAGCGGGTGAAGAACCACCGGCTGAGTTGGCTGTTTGCCGTAGAAAGCAACCGTACCGTATCCGTGGAAAAAGGCCACTGGGTGCAAGTACAAAAGCTGGACATCCCCGACGATGGCCTGGTCGTTTGGCTGAAGGACTTCGGCAACGTAAAACTGTTTCGGACATGGCTGAAAGACCAGCCACGCCACTATGCAGTTTTCTTGCCCGATGATGGCCAGCTTGCTTGCTTTGACCGGAAAGCCTTCCTCGAACAACACGACAAACACTGGCATATCGAACAGTACCACCGCGCCATCAAGCAGGTCTGCAACATCGAGAATTTCCAAGTGCGCAGCAAGACCGCCATCAGGAATCACCTGTTTGCCGCCCTTTGTGGCTATGTCCAACTCCAGAAGCTCAGTGCCATGTCCTTGATAGACAACTGTTATAGCGTCCAACGCAGTCTCTTCAATGAAGTCATTGCGGGATTCATCGGCACGTTGATGCCAACCATGGTGCATCTCAACCCAGAATTCCAGGCTGTCGTCAATGCGTAACTTCTAAATACCAAACAGGCCGACACCGGTGGGGAAAACTACCGTTGGGCGCTTTACCGAGCCAATTTACGCACTTCGTGGGATTTGGAAAAATCGGAACCCACACTGATTATGAAGCTGGTCACCTCCTCGAAATCCAGCTCCGATTTCACGACCTTGGATTCATGGACAATCACCGTGAAGCCGTTGGTGGGGTTCGGCGAGGTCGGAATGTAAAGCACATAGCGGTCACCCTCCCGGTTGGTCACGTAGGCAGGCACCCACACGCCGTCCTTGGGGTATTCCACGTAGACCACTTCCTTCATGCTTTTTTCCCCTTGACCCCGGAACATGTCGATCACTTTCTTGCTGACACGATAGATGCTATTCAGAAACGGCACCCGTTCGATGAGCAGATCGAACAGGGAAATGATGAGAGACTGCCTGCGTTTGCTCAGTTCGTGCCCGATGTATGCCAATAGTCCATAGATCACGATAAATACAGCAGCGGTGATCCAATAGTGTCCCACCCATTCCTTGATATCGAAGACGGATTGCAGAACAAAAGTGACCAGCCAGATGAATATCTGCATGACGATATAGATGGGAAGGATCGCGAACGCTCCGACCAGGAAGTGATTGAGCGAGGTTTTCACGGAATGTAATAGTTGTTCAGTCATTGAGTAAGCTCCAGTAGTTTTTCAGTATAAGGTTAACGGCAACCTAAAGTGGACCCCGAAATCCGGACAGTAGTTTAAGCTATGCCCTGTTGGAAAATAAGAGGCAGCAAGTAGCGCGAATGGAGCATATGCGGAATGCGGGGATATCGGAGCCACGGAGCCCCATATTACGCAAGCTTCATAAAGGCCACTCGCTAAATATTTTTGGTAGGGTTGAACTCACCTGGTTACTTTGGCTAATCCAACCCCGTATTTTTTATTTGATGGATGGTGAATAGGGTAAGGCAGACTTATGTACGATAATTCTTAGTTTCCCGTCTTTTCCTTTTTTGAAAACCCAAGTTTTATCTACCATCACTTCTTTACCGGTCTTGTCAGTAACCCACACATTACCCATTGTTATAGCTACCGAACCATAAATTTGTATACCTTCATTATGATCACCTGCGTTATCGTATCGAGCCTTTACCCATGGCGTAAGGGCAAAACCTTTGTCATTCGGATAATCAGGATCACCACCAACAAAATAAGCCAATGCGCCTTTTTTATCATTTCTAAATGTTTGGTCGCCAAAAGCCAATGTAGGCTTAAAAAAAACTTTTCCGTAATCATAGTTGTAAGCTTCTGAAAGCACTTTTTCAGCATAAGCCTTGTAATCGCCACCTTCTTCTTTCAATTTTCCTATTTTTACCAAGGCATCGCACCACGCTTGTTGTGCTGCATTTACTTCATCGTAAGTAATAATAGAATTTGCCCCTTCTTCGACATAGACTAAGCCTAATTCATCAATGACTTGTTGTACTGTCTGACTTGTTTTTGAACCCCCTGTTAGAGTTTCTTGTTTTTTTGGAGTTGCGCAGGATGTCAATAAAATTGCCGCCCCCAGTAAAAATCAAAGTCTTTATATTGGTATTCATATGCTTTCACCTCTTAATTTAAGATGTATTAAAGTTTTCCGACTTCTTAATCATTTCGTAATCGTTTGTTTTTTATCTAAAAGTACTATACAACGAATGACCATAAGTGACTTAACTCCGATACCATGACCACTGCCCAAATCAGGATGCTTATCCCCGTGGCCGCGGCGGCAATATCCTTTATGACACGTATTTTCTCATTTTGCCGCGTTTCCACAAAATCGCAGAGGGCTTCTATGGTGGTGTTAAACATTTCGCAAATCAGCATCAGGCCGGTGGCGGCGAATACAGAGATGAAATCCACCCATTGGCGAAAATAAAAACAGACGGCCAAAACCAGAACTGAAAGTATGACTTTATAGGCCACGCTGAAATCATATAAAACCGCATAGCGCAGACCTGAAAAACAGACCTTCAATTTTCTAAAAGGATGGTAACCGCTCTGGCCGGTACTGAGAAACTTGTTACGCATAGCTTACCTTATGATGATGCCGATGTTATGCAGCAGATTAAATAAACCCAGAACCCAAAGCAGCCCCAGCAAAGCGCCACCCACTACATCCGAAGGGAAATGAACCTGAAGATAGACGCGGGAGAGGGCAACCAGGGACGCCAATAACAGGGCAATCCCCGTCAAAGAGTAATAGGTAAGCCCCAGTTTCTCCGGTTTCAGTATCCAGCACAATGCCACCGCAAAGGCAACGATTTGCGCAGTGTGGGCGCTGGGATAGGAGGCATCCAAGGGGATATCGCCAATGACCGGGAATAAATCGGGGCGTGGACGTGCGAACCAGAGCTTGGCCAGACGGCTGAACAAGGCGATACCGGCCAGGCTCAAACCCAGCAACCAAGCCTCTGTGGCGCGTCCGTTTCTGACCAGAAACCCGCATATCAGCGCGGTTACGGGAACCAGTATAAAGAGCGAGCCTGCCCAGGTGATGAGTGCGAAAAAACGATCGAGCCGGAAACCTCTGAGTCCGTGAGCGAGGCTAAGCAGATAGCGATCCCACTGATACGGGGTACGCTGATGCGTTCGATGAGGACCAGCAGAACGATTGCCACTAACCAAATTCCTGCTGTTGGCAGGTATTTCAAACCTAGAGTGTTCATTGTTTTACCTTATGCGTCAGCCAGGGAGTGCTTCATATATGACGACTCATCCGTAATCACGATGAAGGCGAATGCCTTGTTACACTTCTGGTTGCCGTTGTTTTTACCCGCCGCTCCATGATGCGTCTGGTTATGAGCTTTTCCGTGCCGATAATGACATAGATGACCAGACCCGCCGCTAGCGTCAGCAACCATTCATCACGGCCAATGGGCGCGCTGTGGAACAACCAGTTCATTATGGGCAGATAGATGAAGGCAGCTTGTGCCAGCAGCATAGCCAGCACGCCCGGCCAAAGCCAGGGATTGGAAAACAGGCCCAGCGAAAACATGGACTGGGTCAGGGAGCGGCAATTGAGCAGATAGAAAGCTTGACCGATAACAAACATATTAACGGCGGCAGTGCGGGCTTTGTCGATGCCTTCGCCATGCAAGAGTTCCCATTCGAAAAGTCCAAAGGCTCCTCCAGTTAATAACAGACCTACCAGGAGGGTGCGAAAGATCAGGTGGCCCGTGAGAATGGGTTGCTCGGGGTCGCGCGGAGGACGTTGCATGATGTCGCGTTCACGGGCTTCGAAGGCCAGGATCAAGCCCAGGAATAGTGCCGTGGTCATGTTGATCCAGAGCACTTGGCCGGGCAGGATGGGGAGTTCAATACCGGCAAGCACAGCGATAAGGATCAACAGACCCTGACCGATGTTGGTGGGCAAAGTCCAACTGATAAACTTCACCAGATTATCGTAGACGCCTCGCCCTTCCTCAACCGCAGCCGCTATGGAAGCGAAGTTGTCGTCAGTCAGAACCATCGCGGCAGCTTCCTTGGACACCTCGGTACCGGTAATTCCCATGGCCACACCGATGTTGGCCTGACGTAGAGCCGGCGCATCGTTCACGCCATCACCGGTCATGGCGACGATGTGTCCCCGCGCTTGCAGGACCTTCACCAGTCTGAGCTTTTGTTCGGGCGCCACACGGGCAAACACGGCAGTGCGTTCCGCCGCCACCGGTAAATCCGCATCGGCGATCGCGGCAAGTCCCTTGCCATCCAAGGCCTCGATCGTTTCATGCGGATCCACGAGGCCGATCTGGCGGGCGATGGCTACGGCGGTGCCCAGATGATCGCCCGTGATCATCTTGACGCGTATCCCGGCTGTCCAGCAACGCGCTATCGCCTCGATGGCTTCCTGCCGAGGAGGGTCTATCATGCCTTGCAGGCCAATGAAGCTAAGTCCCTCGGACACTCCGGCATGTTCCAGCGTGTGCTCGTCGAGCGGGCGCTCGCCCCGGGCAAAGGCCAGGACACGCAGGCCTTGTGCTGCCATGTTTTCGACCTGCTCATGAATGGCCTGGACATCCAGAGGAACCCTCTGCAAGTCTTGATCGAGCGCGGCATCGCAGCGAACTAGAATGCTCTCCAGCGATCCTTTCAGATAGATGTGGTGGGCATCAGCCGCGTGATTGTGATGCAGGGTGGCCATGAATTGATGGGCCGACTCGAACGGGATGGCATCCAGACGCGGGTGAGATTTCGTGATGTCCGCATGGTTCAACCCCGCCTTGCAGGCCGAGACCAGCAGGGCGCCCTCGGTGGGATCACCTTCCAGTTTCCAGCCTTCGGCCCCCTGGACAATTCGTGCATCGTTGCAAAGCAGACCTGCCTTTAGACATTCCATCAGCATCCCCTGGTTTTGCGGGTCGGCCGGCGCGCCATTCGCGCGGAACTCGCCTCTGGGCTCATAACCGGAACCGGTCACTTCGTAATTCACCCCGGCCGCATAAATGGCCTGCACGGTCATCTGGTTCTGGGTCAGCGTGCCGGTTTTGTCCGAGCAGATGATGGTCGTACCGCCCAGCGTTTCGACCGCCGGCAACTTGCGGATGATCACATGACGTTTGGCCATGCGGGCGACACCGATAGCCAGGGTGATGGTCACGGCCACCGGCAGCCCCTCGGGGATAGCCGCCACGGCCAGGGCAACCGATGCGATGAAGGTATCGATCGGATCTTCACCTCTCAGCCAGCCGGCGAGAAAGGTCAGCAACGCGAGACCCAGGATAAACCACATCAATAGATGGCTGAACTGCCTGATTTTATGTGTCAGCGGTGTTTCCAGTTCGGTGGCTTCCGCAATCATCTGGTTAATGCGGCCAATTTCGGTGCGGTCGCCCGTTTCCACCACCATGCCGACGCCGGTGCCATAGGTGACCAGGGTGGAGGAATACGCCATGTTGCAGCGGTCGGCCAAAACGGCATCGGCTGGAAGTGATTGGGTGTTTTTTTCCACCGGGACCGATTCGCCGGTGAGGGCCGACTCGTCGATCTGTAAATCCCGTAGCTTGATCAGGCGCAAATCCGCCGCGACCTTATCGCCGGATTGCAGGAAAACGATGTCACCGGGAACCAATTCCATGGCCGGGACGACTTGACGGACCCCATCGCGCAATACGGCCGCGCTGATACTAAGCGCACGCGACAACGCGTCAATAGCGCGCAGAGCATTGAATTCCTGGATAAAGCCAATGATGGCGTTAAGGAATACTACGCCGAAGATGACGGAGGCATCCACCCAACTCTTCAATGAACCGGTGATCAAAGCCGATACCAGCAAGATATAAATCAAAGGATCGTGGAACTGGGACAGGAACAGCAGGAGCGGATTCTTGCCTTTCCTGGGGGTCAGGCGGTTTGCGCCAAATCGCGCTTGACGATCTTTAGATTCTTGTGTTTTCAGGCCTTTAACGCATCGGCATTCAATGCTTCGAGTGCCTGAGTTTCAGTCAGTTCGTGCCAGCCTGCGTTATTGGATATTTTCATAATTAACGCTTTTATATTAACGATTTATAAATGTTAGCCTTTCAAGATATTACACGAAAGGGACAGGCTAAATAATTCATAGTTCCAAAGCTGTTGACAATAACTCTACCTGTTTAACCTGCCTAATCAAGGGTTAAAGAGATAGCTGTTATTTGATTCGTTTACCCTGCGGTCTGCACGGATGAGTGGGCATGCTTTATTTTGCCGATGCTGCCGGAGACAAAAAACTGATCAAAAACGCTTTAGCAATTCGAGTCGGTGTCTTTTATCTTTTAAAGGCCAGCGAGGGCTATGCTGTTACCGACCAGTTTTACTGGCCCAACAGTCTTGAGTTTATTCGACGCAGTTCATGACGCTTTTTCCATGATATGCCAAAGCGCCTGACGGATAGCCACACTGCCTCCGACCATGATGCTGATAAAGTAAATAAATGCGCAGAGGTTGGCCAGATGCCCGAGCAGGATGCAGAGACCATCGTGCTGCAAGAGTCCAATGGCGAGAAATAATAGCGCAAGAGCGGGCAATGTGTTGCTGAAAGGGATCAGCCCAAAGGGAGCCATAAGCAAGACGGACGCTGATATTAGCGCACAGTTGTTCAGTACTTCTGCCAGCCAGGTGGACGTCAGCCAATTCAGGCGATGGGGACGACTCAAGCGTTCCAGTCGATGCAACCATAGGTTGCTTTGGTTTAGCCCGGTTCGAAGTTTTTCGGTCGGCAACACGCGCTGCGCGATGCATTTCGGCAGCCACAGGTTGCAACCGAGAAGTCGACTGGTGCCGATCATCAGGATGGCGGCGCCGAAAACAGTACTGACACCCGGAATCGATACAGGGACCATAAAAACGATTGCAAGGAACGCTATGAGAAGCAATAAACCATCCTGTCCGACAATATCTCTGATCTCCGCCAGCGAGACGCCGCTCGTCGGCAAGTTGCCAATCATGACATTGAGCTTTTCCCCAAGAGAGTCTGTTCGCAATTCAGCCTGTTGTGGTTGGCTCAGAGAAATGTGCTGCGCTGCGCTCGGATCGTCTGTCATTCTTTTCATATTTTCATCTCTTGTCTTATAAACAATTTTCCTGATTTTAATACTATTTCTTCTAAGTCTCCCTAGGGTGCGATTCAAACTGAGGCGCCGCCTCAAGCGGCCTTCCTCGTTTGATTCCAATAGTCATCCCATTGCCGGTTAGCTCGATTCAGCCGCAAGGCCAGCATGTAATCGGTGTTGGCGGCGCACCACCACGATCCTGGGAGCTTGAGTCGTTTCTGGACGATATAGCGATGCGCACTTTCAATCTCGCCTGAACCAATCGGCAAGGCATTCGCCAATGCGTTGGGGTAGTCGAGTTGATCCTGGCGGCGGTTCGAGTAGCGGAAACAAGACCGTATTGCCGCTTGGCAATCTGGCACATCATAGGCTTCAATATGCCCCCGCAGAGACTCGAGAACGTCAGCACGCTGTCCGGAATCAGGTTTGAATTGTCACACCATACAGAGGTAATGAATACATGCAGGCTGCGGGAAAAAATCTTTACGGCTTTTCGACTGCTATGTCTTCATGCCAAAGCGCGGGGTTTTCCTTAATAAAATGCGCCATCAAAGCAATGCATTGTGGATCATTCAAAAGGGTAACCTCGATGCCGTGGCTTTCTAAAAAAGCAATATTACCGGCAAAATTTTCATTTTCGCCAATAACAACCCGTTTAATGCCGAACTGAACCAGGGTTCCTGCGCACATCATGCACGGACTGAGTGTTGTGTATAAGGTGACATGCTGATAGCTGCTGCGCCGGCCAGCCTGCCGGATGCAGTCCATTTCACCATGTGCAATCGGATCGCCTTCCTGTACGCGTTTATTATGGCCGGCGGCGATAAGCTCACCGTTTTCAACCATCACCGCGCCGATAGGCAGGCCGCCCTCGGCGTAGCTTTTTTCGGCCTGTTGAAAGGCCAAGGCCATAAATTTTGCGTCTTGATCTTTTCTGTTCATCTCAGCGCTGATGCTGTATATGCCGGTGCCGTAACTGTTGAGCTGACTCTGGATAGCCCTGCAGACAAGCGCTGGCTGTGGTTAAAACGGGTTCGGGCGTGCTAAAAGAGCAAGGCTTTTAGGTCCGGTAAAACTAATACAGACCTAACTGTAGCTGGGCCACTTCCGACATCATCTCGCGTGACCAGGGTGGATCCAGGACAATTTCAACATTGACGCTGGCCACGCCGGGCAGGGCGCGGATACATTTTTCCACGTCACTCTGAATGACGGGGCCCATGCCGCAACCGGGAGCAGTCAGCGTCATCATCACGTGAACATGGTTGCTGTTGGCATCGGCAGGTGTCACCTGACAGGAATACACCAGCCCCAGATCCACGATATTGACCGGTATTTCCGGATCGTAGACCGTTTTCATGACTTCCCAGCAGTTTTGTTCTACCGCTTCAGGGCTGGTTTCCGATACCAGTGTGTGCAGCTGGTGCGGCTCTTTGCCCAGGGCATCGGCATCAGTACCGGCGATGCGCACCATGTGGCCATGTCCGGTGACGACGGTATAGTTATTGCCAAGCGACTGGTGAATGGTGACTATTTCGCCTTTGCTGAGGGTACCGGTGTTGCCGTCAGGGACGGTGACAATATTGACATCACGGGTTAAAACAACGTCTTCTCTTTCAGCCATAATAATTCAGTTATAAATAGAAGGTGCGGGCATCAATAGTCTGGCCGGTGACGCCAACACTTTCTGAGCCAAATAGATAGCGATACACAGCAGCTAATGAGGCCATGGAAGGAAGCTTGCTTTTGTCTTCCCCCGGATAGGCGCGTTTTCGTAAGGGCGAGTCCACCGGGCCGGGGATCAGCGTATTGACGCGGATTTTGCCGGAGGCCTCAAATTCTTCGGAAAGTATCTTGGCGAAGCCTTCCAGCGCTATTTTGGAAACGCCGTAAGCGCTGGAAAAGGCAGGTGCTGTTCTGGCGGAGGAATCCGAGGTAAACACGATGGAGGCATGTGCGCTTTTTTGCAGCACCGGCAGTAATACCCGGGTCAACAGGAAAGGGGCATTCAAATTGACATTCAAGGTATGTCCCCAGTCTTTGGTTTTGGTCACGGCGATCGGTGCAAACGCGCTGAATTCGACAGCGGAATGCAGCACGCCTTGCAGAGAGCCGTATTTTTCATCAATTCTATCGGCAAGTTCCTGATATTCATTTTCATTGGCGCCGGCCAAATCAAACGGATAAATAATCGGTTCGGGCGCATGCGCGGCAGTAATGGCATCGTAGGCGGCTTCCAGTTTGGGGATGTTTTTATCCAGCAAAATAACATGCGCGCCCTGTTTCGCCAGGGTCAGTGCAGCGGTGCTGCCGAGACCGCCGCCGGCGCCGGTGATTAAGATGACTTGATGTGTTAACGGCATATGGCTGTTGCTATCCAGGTTGAAATTTGTTCAGGGGTTTCGATCAGCGCATCAGCACCCCAGGTTTCCGGTGTATCGCCGGGTTTAAGGTAGCCGTACAGTGCGGCCAGGGTTTTCATGCGGGCACTTTTTCCGGCGCTGATGTCGTGAATGGCATCACCAATATAAACGCATTCCTGGGGCTTGACGCCGGCGTGATGACAGGCGGCCAGCATCGGTTCCGGATGCGGTTTGGCATTTGCCGTACTATCGCCGCTGATGATGCAGGCGGCGCGATCGGCTCAGATTTAATGCTGCCATCAGCGGATCGGTGAAGCGTTTACGTTTATTGGTGACGACGCCCCATTTTAGCCCTTGTGCTTCAATGGCTTTCAACGGTCTTCGATGCCGCTGAAAAAAATGCTGTGTTCGGCAATATTGCGTTCATAGTGATCGAGCATGGTTTTCAGTATATTTGAACGAACGTCATCCGGAATGGAGTCATCCAGGCTGGCTTTTACCATGGCTTCGCCGCCATAAGAAATCAAAGGTTTGATATCTTCGGCAGGAACGGCCGCAAACCGTGCATCATCATGGCTCTATTCAGGCATGCAATCAAATCCGGAGCGGTATCTACCAGCGTACCGTCCAGGTCGAATAACACACAGGATAATTTAAAATCAGTGCACATCGGTTTGCTATGCTGAACGTTTAAAAGCCGCTATGTAATTGACATCAATGTCTTTGCCGAGGCTGAAACTTTTCGTGAACGGATTGTACTCAATGCCGGTCATGGCTTGCAGTTCAAGACCGGCAGCGCGCGAGGACTGGCAAAGCTCCGAGGGTTTGATAAAGGTCTTAAACTCATGAGTGCCTTTGGGCACCATTTTAAGTAGATATTCGGCCGCCACAATCGCTAAAAGATAAGCTTTGGGTTTGCGGTTGAGTGTCGAGAAAAACACCATGCCGCCGGGCTTGACCATTCTGGCGCAAGCGCTAATGATGGAGCCTGGATCCGGCACATGCTCGAGCATTTCCATGCAGGTGACATGATCAAAGCTCTCGGGCTGTTGTTCGGCCAGGGCTTCGGCGCTGATTTTTTGATAATGGGCAGGTACGCCGGACTCAAGTCCATGCAGATCGGCAACATCAATCAGTTCTTCGCTCAAATCGATGCCCAGCGCATCGGCGCCATTTTTGGCCAGAGCCTCCGTCAAAATGCCGCCACCACAGCCGACATCGACGATACGTTTGCCGACAATATCGGCATGATCCTGAATGAACCTGACCCGCAAGGGGTTCACCTCGTGCAGGGTCTTGAATTCGCCTTGCGGGTCCCACCAGCGTTCCGCCATGGAGCCAAATTTATGGATTTCGTGCAGGTGTACATTGTCTCTTGATGTCATGTGTTGATCCGTGTGTTGCATAATTATAGTTTACTATATTGCTAGGTTATTCGTCATTAGTATTGTCGGCATCTTGAGTCTTCGACTGACGAATAAGGGATATTAATCAGCTTGATAAGCGCAGCTGCCAATCGGCGATTTTAGCTTTCAGATCGGCGACATTAATGGTGGTCAGCTGGCGCTGTTTCAATAAGCGTTTGCCCGCCACCCAGACATCGCTCACTTGCTGTCGGCTGGCCGAGTAAACAATCTGCGAAACCGGACAATACAAGGGTTGGGTTTCCAGATAATCCAAATTGACGGCAATCACATCGGCGGCTTTACCGATGCTCAAAGAGCCGGTTTCAGTATCCAGGCCCAGGGCCTTGGCGCCGTTAATCGTTGCCATGCGCAATGCCGTCATGGCCGGAATGGCGCTGGCATCATTGGCGACGGCCTTGCCAAGCAGGGCGGCTGTGCGCATTTCGCCGAACATATCCAGATCATTATTGCTGGCGGCGCCATCGGTGCCCAAAGCGACATTAATTCCGGAAGCCAGGCATTTGGCAATTGGACTAAAGCCGCTGGCCAGTTTTAAGTTGGATTCCGGACAGTGCACAATATGCGCCCCGGCTTCAGCCATCAGGCTGATTTCGTCGTCGTTGAGCTGGGTCATGTGTACTGCGATCAATGATGGATTGACCAAGCCGAGTTCATGCAATCTTTGCAGCGGCCGTTGACCGGTCTTTTGCTGAGCCTCTTCAACTTCGTGCAAGGTTTCATGAACGTGAATATGGACCGACAGTTCCAGTTCATCGGCGAACATGCGGATTTTTTGCAAAGGTTCATCCGAGACCGTGTAAGGTGCATGGGGCGCAAAAGGTGTTGATATTAACGGCTGATGGCGCAGCTGATCATGCAGGGCCAGGCCTTTTTCAATATAGGCCTCGCTGTTTTCCGCCCAGACTGACGGGAAATCGATGACAATCAGGCCGATACTCGCGCGTATGCCGTGATTTATGGCTTGGGCTGCGGTGATTTCCGGGAAAAAATACATATCATTAAAACAGGTGGTTCCACCCAGAATCATCTCGGCAATGGCCAGATCGGTGCCGTCTTTCACAAACGCTTCGCTCATCCATTTTTGCTCCAGCGGCCAAATATGCTTGGCAAGCCAGTCCATCAGATGCAGATCGTCGGCAATACCGCGCATCAGCGTCATCGCGGCATGGGTATGACTGTTGATTAAACCCGGCAGTAAGGCATGATGTTGCAGATTTTCGGTAGTCGTCCCCTGATATTTTTGCTTGGCCAGTTCGGTAGGCAGCAAGATCGATTATCCGGCCGCCGTCTATAACCAGTGTGTGGTGTTCATGGGTTACGGATTCCGGTTCAACGGGTATAATCCAGCGCGCATGAATGAGGGTATCGACGATCATGAAGGGTTCCTGTGTGCAGGTTGCGTTGAGCTAATCCAAGAAACTACTTGTATAATTGCGAAATTATAACTTTTTACCAATGGTTTTTGATAAATAATGACTCTGCAAAATGATAAATCGGTACAGGCGCTGCACTGGACGGGCGAAGTGCTGAAAGTATTGGATCAGCGGCAGCTGCCTGAAACCTGTGTTTACGATGAATACAGCGACGCAGCGGGCGTGACCGAAGCAATTGTTACCATGCGCGTGCGGGGCGCGCCGGCTATCGGTATTGCCGCGGCTTATGGTGTCGTGCTTTCAGTCAAACAACATTATGCTGAAGGCTTGAATGACTGGCGACAAAAAGTAGCGGCCGATATTGATCTGCTGGCAAAATCGAGACCGACCGCGGTCAATTTGTTCTGGGCATTGGATCAGATGAAGACACTGCTGAGTCAGCCGCTTGATAACCCTTTGGCGGCCGTTTTAGCCTGCGCCGAGAAAATCCATGCCGATGATATTGCCGCCAATCACCGCATGGGGGAGCTGGGTGCCGATTTGTTGGCCGGTGCAAAAGGAGTGATGACGCACTGCAATACCGGCGCGCTGGCAACCGGCGGTCACGGTACGGCCTTGGGCGTTATCCGAACGGCCTATCATCGGCAGTCGTTGAAAGTATATGCCGGAGAAACGCGGCCCTGGAATCAGGGCGCCCGCTTGACTGTGTGGGAACTGGCGCAAGACGGTATTCCAGTAACCCTGATTGCCGATTCAGCGGCGGCCTGGCTGATGCAATCAGGCGCCATAGACTGGGTGATCGTGGGCGCGGACCGCATTGCCGCCAATGGCGATACCGCCAATAAGATCGGCACCTATGCCTTGGCGGTGCTGGCCAAACAGCATGGCGTCAAGGTTATGGTGGTGGCGCCGACTTCAACCATAGACTGGACTATCGACAAGGGCAGCCAGATTGAAATTGAACAGCGCAATCCCAATGAATTATTGCCGGCCTGTTACCTTAAACAGGGCACTTTGGTCAGCGCCTGGAATCCGGTCTTTGACGTGACGCCGGCCGAATTGATATCAGCGATAGTGACCGAACGCGGTGTGGTAATGAACCCGTCTGAACAGGGTGTAAGAGGTTTAAAAGCATGAAATTTGATAAAAAAGGCAACAATCCGCTATTAACGCTGGGCTATTTCTTTAAGGGCTTGAAATTATTGGTCAGCCCGGACTTGCGCACGTTTCTGATTATTCCAGTATTAATCAATCTGGTGCTGTACAGCGTAGCGTTAGTGCTAGGTTACATTTATATTGATGAGCTGATCGCCCGCTTTATCCCCAGCTGGCTGGAGTGGTTAAGCTGGATTTTGTGGCCCTTGTTTTTCATCAGCTTTTTTATCGCCGGTTTTTTTACCTTTACAGTACTGGCCAACCTGCTGGCTGCGCCGTTTTATGGAAAACTCGCCGCAAAAACCCTGGCTGTCATTAAAGGGCAGTCTGGCGCAATTGTCGAGCAGCCTTTGGCCAAGGTGATGGCGGCCGAGTTCAAGCGCGTTGGCTATCTGGCCACCCGAGCCTTGCCCTTGCTACTGCTGTTTGTTATTCCAGGCATCAACATTATCGCGCCGTTTCTGTGGGCGCTATTTGGCGCCTGGGGCATGGCGTTGGAATATATGGCGTATCCTCTGGAAAACGAGGGTCTGCTGTTTTCAGAACAAAAACAACTGCTTAAAAGTCTAAGACTGGGCGCATTAAGTTTTGGCGGCATTACCATGCTGGGGCTGACACTGCCGCTGTTGAATATCCTCGTCGCGCCTGCCGCCGTGATAGGAGCGACGATTTATTTTAATGAGGTAAAAGCTTGATTCAAAAAAAACGTCTATTTGTCCATGAAAAACACACCCAATCAGTTTTATTTTGCGTGCATATGTAGATGCGGATTTATCCGCACAGTGCGAATGAATTCGCACCTACAGTTTCACCGCGATTAAAATGGATTATTCTAGGCGAGCGCTTGGTGGCACCTGCTTTCAAGGCTTAAGCTCGGCCAGCAGATAATCTTCATTGGCGGAGATTACTTTTGCGTTGATAATCTTATTCTCTAGTGATTCATCGTTGTTGATGATGCAACCCACACGCAGATAGTTGGGCGTGTAACCAAATGCCATGGCTTTACCGTCGTCCAATTCCTCGCGATATCCTTCCCACAAGACCGGAAATTCCCGGCCGACATTATCTGCAAAAAAGTCCAGTTTCATGGTGCTGGCCAAATGATGCAGCTGCCGGCTGCGCTGTTTTTTGATTTCGTTGCCGACCTGTCCCGGCAGAGTGGCGGCTTTGGTGCCTTCACGCTTGGAATAGGTAAAGATATGGATATGGCCGAAACCGGTCTGTTTGATGAAATCAACACTTTCCTGCCATTCCTGCTCGGTTTCGCCGGGAAAGCCGACAATAATATCTGTGGTGATATTGAAGTGTGGTATTTGTGCTCTCAGCCGGCTGACGATGGCGGCAAATTCCTGAGTTTTACAGCGCCGCGCCATGCGGCGCAACACAGCATCCGAGCCGCTTTGCAAAGGCATGTGCAAATGGGGCATCAAACGCGGATTATCGAAGAGCGCAAAGAAATCCTCCGATAACTCCCAGGGTTCCAGAGAGCCCAAGCGCAAGCGTGGAATGCCGGTTTCTGCCAGAATGGCTTTAATCAGATCGACGACATCCAGATTCAGATCGCTGCCATAGCCGCCCAAATGCACACCGGTTAGAATGACTTCGTCGATATTTTGACGGTGCAGGGCATTAATTTCATCGATGACATCAGCAATCGACCGGCTTTTTTCCTCGCCCCGCGCCACCGTGACGATGCAAAAAGTACAGCGATAACGGCAGCCATCCTGAACCTTAACAAAGGCGCGCTGCCGTCCGCGGGTGAAAAGAGAAATCTCGCCCGGTTCAGTCGACATCGCGGGCATGGTTTCTACATTCAGTTCGGCCAGGGTTTGTTCCACCAGCTGGTCTTTATTCTTGTTGCTGACCACCAGATCCACGCCCATCAACATTGCGGCTTCATCTTCATTTAAGGTGGCGTAACAGCCGCTGACCACAAGCTTGGCTTGCGGATTATCGCGGTGTATGCGGCGTATGAGCTGGCGTGACTTTCTGGCTGCATCCTGGGTGACGGCGCAGGAATTGATAATGACCAGATGGGCCGCCTGAGCATCTGGGGTAATCTGATGGCCGGATTTTTGGAAAGCCTGCGCCCAGGTTTCCAATTCTGCTTCATTAAGGCGGCAGCCGAGTGTTTTGAGATGGATATTCATAAAATCAGCCAAAGAACCAGTAGGCAATAAAAATTGCGGCGACAACGCCGGCAAAATCGGCAATTATCCCACAACCTACGGCATGACGAATATTTTTGATGCCGACGGCGCCAAAGTAGATGGCCAGTACATAAAAGGTGGTTTCGGTGCTGCCCTGGATGATGCAGGACAGGCGCCCGGCAAAGGAATCGGGGCCTAATGTTTTCATGGTATCGATCATCATGGCCCGGGCGCCGCTGCCGCTGAACGGTTTGATGAAGGCGGTGGGCAGGGCGTCGATAAAACGGTCGTCCAGCCTGAATAAACCGGCAACATAGCGCGCCAGATCATTCAGCAAATCCAATGCCCCGCTGGCCCTGAATACACCAATCGCCACCAGCATGGCGACCAGATAAGGAACAATCGTCACGGCGGTCTGAAAACCTTCTTTGGCGCCTTCAATAAAAGCCTCATACGCATTGATGCCCTTGAGAATTGCACCGGAAATAAAAGTGACGACCAAGGAATACAGGATGACATTGCTGATTAAGGCCGATTGCGCCAGCATTTGCTGTTGCGGTAACGATGCAAAATAGCCCAGTATGCCGCCCACAGCCAGTGTAAACCCGCCCAGATAAGCCATCACCACTTTATCCAGCAGATTGATTTTTTGCACGGCTGCCACGGCCAGCAAGCCCGCCAGCGTGGACATATAAGTGGCTATTAATATCGGGATAAAGACATCGGTCGGATTGAGTGCACCCAGTTGGGCGCGATACGTGAAAATCGTCACCGGGAACAGCGTGACCGATGACGTATTGATGACCAGAAACAGAATTTGTGCGTTGCTAGCCGTTTCAGGCGTTGGATTGAGCGATTGCAGTTCCTTCATCGCCTTGATGCCCAAGGGTGTGGCGGCGTTGTCCAGACCCAGCGCGTTGGCAGCAATGTTCATGACAATGGCGCCCAACGCCGGATGATCTTTCGGCACCTCGGGCATCAGACGGCTGAATAACGGCCTGAGACTTTGCGTTAATAGCAGGATAAAGCCGCTACGTTCTCCCACACGCATAATGCCCAGCCATAAGGCCAATACGCCGGTCAACCCCAGCGCTATCTCAAACGCCGATTTAGCCAGGCTGAACATCGCTGTCATGATGTCTGCAAAAACCTGCTGGTCACCCAGAACAACGAGTTTAAACAGCGCAGTGAAAAAGGCGGCGAGGAAAAAGAAAATCCAGATGATGTTTAGCATGTGTTTACTTTTATTGCCCCGTCAACTCATTGGCAATCATTTCGGCCTGCTTCAACACTGTTTCCGTAGCCAGCAATTGCATATCCGGCGGATAGCCATAAAATCGCAAAGTCCGTCTGATAATGACTTTTAATTTTGCTCTGACGCTTTCTTTAATCGTCCAGTCAATAGAGGCGTTTTCGCTAACTTTTTGCGTCAGGACAACCGCCAGCTCCCGCAGCTGCTCATGTTGCATCAGCTCTCTGGCGCTATCGTTATTGGCAACAGCGGTATAAAAGGCATATTCAAAATCCGTCAGTCCCATTTTTTTGGCATTGTCATCAGAGGCGACAATTTCCTTACTGATCTTGATGAGTTCTTCAATTACCTCAGCAGCGGTCAATATCTTGTTTTGATATTTCTTGATGGACGTTTCCAGCATTTCCATCAGTGACCGGCTTTGGATCAAATTCTTTTTAGCGCGGGCTTTAATTTCGTCGTTCAGCAGTTTTTTCAATACTTCCAGTGCGACGTTTTTGTGTTGATGGTTTTTCAGCTCTTCCAAAAACTCATCAGACAAAATGGATATGTCCGGCTTCTTAATGCCTGCCGCATCAAAAATGTCTACAACGTGTTCGGAGACTAACGCTTGATCTATGACTTGGCGGATGGTGGTTTCAATTTCATCGTTACTCAGGCCTTCGCCCGTGCCATCAAACTTGGCCAGTCTGGCTTTAACGGCTTGAAAAAACGCCACTTCATCTTTAACGTCCATCGCTTGTTCATGCGGAATAGCGATAGCAAACGCTTGAGATAGCGCAGTCACTTCGTTGATATAGCGTTTACGACCATCATCCAAACCCAACACATGCTCTTCAGCGGCCAATATCAGCGACAGTTTTTGCGAGGTATCCGCATCAAAGTAATGCTCGTAAGCAAAGCCGTGATACATGCCGGAAACCACTTCCAATTTCTCCAGCATCAGATGTACCGCTTGCTCTTGCGCTAAGGTCGGATCACCTTTACCACCGGCATCAGAATAAAACGACAAGGCTTCTTTTAGATCAGCGGCGATACCTAAATAATCAACGATCAAGCCGCCTGGTTTATCTTTGTAAACCCGATTGACCCGCGCAATTGCTTGCATCAAGTTGTGGCCTTTCATCGGTTTGTCTATGTACAGCGTGTGCAAACTCGGTGCGTCAAAGCCTGTCAGCCACATATCGCGCACGATGACGAGTTTTAATTCGTCGTCATCATCTTTCATGCGTTCCGCTAATTGTTTACGCTGCTGTTTGGTGGTGTGATGTTTCGCTAATTCAGGGCCATCACTGAGACGCAGCCGTCATGACGACTTTAATCACGCCTTTGTTCAAATCATCGGAATGCCATTCCGGTTTAAGCTTGATGATTTCTTGATACAGCTCCGCCGCAATCCGCCGCGACATGGAAACGATCATGCCTTTACCGGCAAACACTTCCTGCCGCGCTTCAAAGTGACTGACAATATCCTTTGCTAAATTTTTGATGCGTTGACTGCTGCCTATCAACGCCTCCATCTTGGTCCATTTCGCTTTGGCTTTTTGGGTGTCTGGTAGAGACGCAAAATTTTGCGTCTCTACATCCAAATCCTCATCCAATTCCGCAATCAGATGTTTGCCTTCTTCACTCAAGCCTACTTTCGCTAAACGGCTTTCGTAATAAATCCGCACCGTGGAACCGTCTTCAACCGCCTGAGCAATATCGTAAATATCTACATAGTTGCCAAACACAGCCGGCGTATTGACATCGGTTTTTTCAATCGGTGTACCGGTAAAACCTAGATACGTGGCATTCGGTAACGCATCACGCAAATACTTGGCAAAGCCATACACCACCTTGCTGCCAATTTCGTTACCGTCTTTATCTTTTTCAGCGATGGTTTTGGCACTAAATCCATATTGAGTACGATGCGCTTCATCCGCAATCACCACGATATTGCGTCTGTCTGATAATTGCTCGTAGACATTGCCTTCATCAGGCTGAAATTTTTGGATGGTGGAAAACACCACACCACCGGAACCGACGCGCAACAACTCTTTTAATTGCTGACGACTATCCGCTTGTATCGGGTCTTGACGTAATAACTGACTGGACGACGCAAAGGTATCAAACAACTGGTCGTCCAAATCGTTACGATCAGTAATGACCAGCACCGTCGGATTATCCATCGTCAACACGATTTTGCCGGTATAAAACACCATAGACAGCGATTTACCGGAACCTTGCGTATGCCACACCACACCGGCTTTTTTATCGCCGCGCGGTTGTTGCGTAACACCCGGCAAACCATAACTGGCAGGATTTTCCTGAATATTTGTAGAGACGCAAGATTTTGCGTCTCTACCATCAAATCCGGCAGCGCGTAAGGTAGAGGCGACAGCGGCATTCACCGCGTAATACTGATGATAGGCAGCCACTTTTTTGACGGTGTGAATACTGATGACGCCGGTATCGGGGTCTTCGCGTTTGCTTTTTTCAAAGACGATGAAGTGACGCACTAAATCCAGCAAGGTGGTTTTGTTCAACATGCCTTTAATCAGCGTTTCCAACTGACTGACTAAATGCGACGCTTCTACTTTGCCATCCGCCGTTTTCCAGGCCATGAAGCGCGAATAACCTGCCGACAAGGAACCGGCTTTCGCCTCCAAACCATCGGTAATGACTAACAACGCATTGGAAGTAAACAAACAAGGAATGCTGTGCTTATAGGTTTCCAGCTGCTTATACGCAGACTTGATCGTCGCGTTTTCATCGGTCGCGTTTTTTAACTCAATGATGACCAGCGGTATGCCGTTTACAAACAACAGCAAATCCGGACGCTTGTTCTGATGGTTTTCAATGACAGTAAACTGATTGACGACGACAAAGTCATTATTTTCAGGATTAGCATAATCTATCAACGACACCAAACCGCCGCGCTCAGCACCATCTTGCTGAAAACTGACTTTGACGCCTTCGGTTAGCAAACGATGGAAGGTTTCATTATTCGCCAACAAATCAGGTGAGTGGACACGTTGCACATCTTTTAATGCGGCTTGTAATACATCGTGCGAGACAGTCGGATTTATCCGTTTTAGCGCTGCTTCCAAACGACCGACTAACAACACCTCATCATAATGTTGCCGTTCCTGATGTTCACCATCAGGCGCAATATCAGGGCCATAAAGATAGCTGTAGCCAAGCTGTCTGAAACAGATCAAGCGCAAACTCTTCAATGGCGGATTCGGTGAGTTTAGACATAATAGGTATCTTCCAGCCATCGCTGTGGATTGGTTTGAATGTATTCGGCGATTTTCAAATAATTCTCTTCACTGCGAATAACATGATCGTGAAATCGCGCTTGCCATGCGAAATTGATTCCCTGATTTTTAGCGTATTTGCTGACACCGATTTTATATCCTCTGATAATCGAGGCCAGATTCTGTGATTGTGGGCCAAACCGATTTTGCCGTTCTTGTAGAGACGCAATATTTTGCGTCTCTACAATATTTTGCGTCTCTACAGGTTTATCGATAGCCAAGATGCCATGAACATGATTGGGCATCACCACAAATTCATGTAAAACAACAAAAGGAAAATGGTTTGGAATATCCAGCCAGCAACGTTCAGCGCAGCGACCCAATTCCGATAAACATCATTATTTCATTCTCCATCGAGCCAAAATGGCAAATTCGGCCCGCAGTGCAAATAGTGACAAAATAAACCGCATTCCAGCCGTAATTCCAATATGGCAGGCGGGTTGACTGAACACGGTATTTATTTTTATATTTTTCCACAGCACTCCTTAATCTATGTCGATTGCCTTGTAGAGACGCAAGATTTTGCGTCTCTACGAATTTTGTGTCTCTATACGTTTTTATCATTGATCAAATTAATAATCACCTTAACAATCGTCTCGCGTTCCTCCGGTTTGCTTTCCGCAATCAGCAAGGTAAACGCCACCAGCGCATTATCGGCAATGCGTTTTTCACCTTCCGCATTGTACAAATACTGATGCCGCTCCAAAAACCACACAAAAATCGCCGCCGCGATGCGCTTGTTACCATCGGAAAACGAATGATTTTTAACGATGAAATACAGCAAATTGGCGGCTTTCTCTTCAATACTGGGATACAGCTCTTCACCTGCAAAGGTTTGATAAATGGTAGCCAGCGAACCTTTAAACGAATCGTCTTTTTCATTGCCAAACAATTCGGTTAAGCGCTCCTGTTTCCGCCATAAGTGGATTTGCGCCATCGCTTCGGTATAACTGATTTTAGCTTGCTCGGCACTGCGCAAACCGGCTACCTGCAAGCGCTGATGGTCGTAATCATCCAGCACCGCCAACGCATGGCTGTATTTTTCCAGGATCGCTAAAATGCCTTGCGACTCAGTGGCAGATAAGGCCTTGTTGTGAACCAACCGGGAAGACAAGGCAATGGCCTGTTTTAAATCGGCCAGTTTTTCCTGTTGCGCTTGCAGCTTTTGCTCATTCAACGCGTAGCCTTGAATCAGGTATTGTTTGAGGATATTGCTGGCCCAGATGCGGAATTGGGTGCCTTTTTTGGAATTGACACGATAGCCAACAGAAATAATGGCATCAAGGTTGTAATGTTTTAAGTGTCGCGTAACCTGTCTGTTACCTTCGGCACGAACTACTAAGAAATCCTTAGCAGTTGCTTCTTCTGCTAACTCATTGTCCCGAAATATATTTTTTAAGTGCATCAAAATATTTTCCGGCGTGGTATCAAACACCTCGCTCATTTGCCGCTGCGTCAGCCAAACACTGTCTCGCTCAAGACGCACATCAAGATGGGTTTTTCCGTCCGCGGTTTGGTAAATGGCAATTTGTCCGTTTTCGGTTGTCACAACATTTTCCTTATTCCATTTTCTTTAGAGTCGCAAAATTTGCGTCTCTACATTCTTATTTGTCTGTGCCATCAACAACCGAGTATTTCCCGGCAGTTGAGTTATTGCATGTTTTGCCACAGTTCAAATTGATGTTTTAACCCGAACTTCGCCGCTCATCAGTTTGGGTAATAGGGTATTGCGGAGTTTTTCTAGGGTTTGTATTTGAGCGTTGTTTAATTCAATTTTTCTGAAGTATTGGTCGGATAGTGTTTCAAACGCTTCTAATTTTGCCTCATAAGGTTGTAGTACAAGAATTTCTTTAATATCTGACTCACGAATCAAAGGTTGAGTACTTCCAGCATTGTAATCACCCAAACGAGCCAGTTTAATAGTAAAGTAGATAAAATAGAAATGCCGTATCTTTCTGAATACTAATGTATTATCTGAAAGCCACACCTTTTTGTTATCTACTATAAAAACATTGCCTAATGTTCCGACGCGACCAGTAAAAATGAATTTTTCTTCAAATAAAAAATCATTTGTTCGTCCAATTTCTCCATTTGCGCCAAGCACTGGATAAATTCCATTTTCGGTTAATTGTTCTTTTCTTAATCCTTTTCCGCTGCATATTTCAAAGAAATCACCCAGCGGTTTTTCCTCCCAATCCTCCTTCGCCTCTTCAATAAACCACTGCCGAAACAACGTTTCCGCCGTGGCTTCAAGCGTTTTATTCTGCCGGTGTAACAGGTCTATTTTGTCATCAAGGCTGCTGAGCACTGCGGCGATAGCTTTTTGTTCTGGATAACCTAGCCAGGGTATTTCAGTATCAAGTATCAATTCCGGACTAAGATTGGGTTGACCACTGCCAGCCCCAGTATTGAACAGATAATCCTGATATTTATCACTGCTCAATATGTAAAACAGATAGTCAATATTTATAGTGCGCTCATCGCAAATGAACTTACCTACTCGTTGGTTCATCAGCGCCTTTCGACCAGCTTTTAGCTTTAGTCTCCCAACTCTACCAACACTTCCTTGCCCTGTCATAGCGATCAATACATCACCATGATTCAAAAAGACATTGGATTTCTTTTGATCCAATGATTCAGTTGAAATGAAATTGCCATACACATCTATTTCAACAGTTTTATTTTGAATATTTCCGATTTTAATCAGAGGAATTCCAGATTGTTTGTACTCCGAACTCTTAAAAGCAAATCCTGATAAAAAGGAGCATCCAAGATCAGAAAGTTTAATTTCATTCAACTCGCTCATATCTGCACCTTAGCCAAATTCTCAGCAATAGCTTGATTGAGTTGAGCCCATTCCATTACACACAACTTTACATTGATACGGTAAGATAATGAATTTCAACTACTATCATTACCACCGTGAGCTGGGCAGCAGAAGAATTTAAGGGCATAGACTTAGGCGACAAGCGTCTGAACAAACGAGCGTATCTCTTGGCAGAACAATTGGCCGCCAAGCCAACGGCGAGTATTCCTGCGGCTTGCGGAGGATGGGCTGAAACGCAGGCCGCTTATAGGTTTATGGCGCAGGATAAAGTGGAATGGACAGATATTCTGGCCCCTCACATTGCTTGTTCGAAGGCGCGAATGCGAGAGCACGACGTGGTATTGTGCCTTCAGGATACGACAGAGTTGAATTTCAACGGCCAGGACATTGCTGGGCTTGGGCCATTGAGCTATGAAGCGCAGCGGGGTATGTATGTCCATCCTACTTATGCTGTCAGCGTGTCCCGAGAACCTTTGGGGGTTTTGGATGCGTGGATATGGGCGCGGGAGCCCAAAGATGAGCGCGGAGAGCAGAACGGTATTCGGGAAAGCGTGCGCTGGACAGAAGGGTACCAACGCATCGCCGACTATGCCGAAGAATTACCCGACACGAGACTGGTCTACGTTGCGGATCGGGAGTCAGACCTCTTGGAACTGATGGAGACAGCGCATGAATTGGGCTATCCGGCGGATTGGCTCATCCGCTCGAAACATAACCGCAATCTACCGAACGGTAACAAGTTATGGCGTGACGTAGCCGATGGCGAGGCATTAGGTGAAATTCGTTTCATCCTGCCATCCAGGCAAAATCAACAGGCACGGGAAGTGCGCCAGCAGGTCTGGCTAAAGCCAGTTGCGTTGCCTACCAGGCAGGGAGGACAAATTGAAATCACCTGCCTCATCGCGCGTGAAGTCAATGCACCCAAAGGTGTTAAAGCCATTGAGTGGCGTTTGCTCACCAATCGAAATGCCGAGACTTTTGAAGCGGCTGCTGAACTGATTGACTGGTATCGGGCTCGCTGGGAAATTGAGTTATTTTTTCATGTGTTAAAGAACGGGTGCCGGGTGGAAGCCCTGCAACTATCAACAATCGAACGTTTGGAGCTGGCGCTGGCTTTGTATATGGTGGTGTCATGGCGAATTGCTCGACTCATGCGTTTAGGCAGAACGTGCCCTGATCTCAATGCCGAGCTGTTATTTGACCGGGATGAGTGGCAGGGTGCTTTCATTCTCAACAAAAAGAAGCCCCCACAGATGCCACCTACTCTGAACGAAGTCCTCAGATTAGTTGCAATGCTAGGCGGATTTCTTGCCCGCAAAGGCGATGGCGAGCCCGGCGTGAAAACCATCTGGCTGGGCTTACAGCGTGTGATGGACTTTGCTGCTGGCCTCAGCTTTGCGCGGCAGATTCACGCAGTGTGATTTGTGTGTAATGATATGAGTTGAGCCTCTTCCAATAACTGTGCTTCAAACTCCGCTTTCAACGCAGCAAAACGCTCAGCAAAATCAAAATCATCTTCTTCATCCGGCAAACCGACATAACGACCAGGGGTTAAAACATAATCCAGTTCTGCGACGCGCTCTACCGATACCGACGCACAAAAGCCTTTCACATCTTCGTAATGGTCTGCTTCCGCCTACCGCGACATTAGCACCTCCCTGTGCGTCACCTTCACCAGTACGCCACGCATGGTAGGTATCCGCAATTTGTTGAATGTCCTCATGCGATAGCTCACGAGTACGACGGTTGATTAAATGGCCCAAGTTGCGCGCATCTATAAACAGAATTTCGTTTTTGCGCGGATGTCCATGCTCGCTTGCATGGGAGCGAGCGCGATTCATAAACCATAACGCAGCTGGAATTTGGGTATTCAAAAACAGCTTGGCAGGACAATTGACGATGCAATCTATCAAGTTGCCGTCAGCAATCAGATTTTTACGAATTTCGCCTTCTCCGCTGGTTTTACTGGTCAATGCGCCTTTTGCCAAAACCACACCTGCTTTGCCAGTCGGCGATAAGTGATAAATAAAATGCTGGAGCCAAGCAAAGTTGGCATTACCCGCAGGCGGTGTGCCGTATTGCCAACGGCCATCGGTACGCAATAGTTCGCCGCTCCAGTCGCTGACGTTGAACGGTGGATTGGCAATGATGAAATCGGCTTTCAGGTCTTTATGCGCGTCATTTAAAAACGAGCCTTCGTTGTTCCATTTGACTTGCGAACTGTCTATACCGCGTATCGCCAGATTCATTTTCGCTAGTCGCCAAGTGGTTTGATTGCTTTCCTGCCCGTAGATGGAAATGTCGTTGATGCGGCCTTGATGCTCTTCAACGAACTTTTCCGATTGCACGAACATACCGCCGGAACCGCAACAAGGATCAAACACGCGACCTTTATAGGGTTCCAACATGGCAACCAATAATTCAACGATGCTGCGCGGCGTATAGAACTGACCGCCTTGTTTGCCTTCCGCGAGTGCGAATTCACCGAGAAAATATTCAAACACATGGCCTAACACATCGGCGCTACGGGCTTTGGCATTGCCCAGCGCAATGTTGCCGACCAAATCTATCAAACCGCCCAAGCTGGTAGGATCAAGATTTTGTCGCGCAAATACTTTGGGCAATACGCCTTTTAACGAGGGATTTTCTTTTTCAATGGCATCCATCGCACCATCAACAAAGGTGCCAATATCCGGTTGTTTGGCTTTGGCTAATAAAAACGACCAACGCGCTTCAGCAGGCACAAAGAAAATGTTTTCCGCTTGGTATTCGTCTTTATCTTCCGGATCAGCACCGGCGTATTCGCCAACACCGGCTTGCAGTTTGGCAAAATGTTCTTCAAACGCATCGGATATGTATTTGAGAAAAATCAGCCCGAGCACGACGTGCTTGTATTCTGCGGCGTCGATGTTTTTACGCAGTTTGTCGGCGGCTTTCCAGAGTTGGGTTTCTAAGGGTTCTTCTTTGACGACTGGTTTGGCTTTTGCCATGGGATTTTATATCCTTTAATTTTTAGACACTTGCACACCGCAAGTCGTTTTTTATAGGGTGGATGCCCTAACGCGCATTATAAAAGCGCTAAATGTAGCATTTATTGCCGAGGGTGGTGCATCAAATCACACCAGCGAAATTATAAAAATATTGAAGTTATAGCGGATGAAGAAAACTCAATCCTGGACTTTAAGATTATATTTGCGCACCCGGTAGCGCAGGGTTTCGCGGGTAGCGCCCAAGGCACGGGCGGCGGCGGTGAGGTTGTTGTCGGCCCGGTCCAGGGCTGTCTTGATGATGAAGCGGTCCATGTCATCCAGCGCCATGCTGCCATCCAGAGGCAGGTTAATACTATCTTTTGATACCTCGCTGGCGCCTGAGACAGCGCTGTCCTGGCCCGGCAATTGCAGCCATTGCCCCGGAAAATCAGGCCCGTCAGAAAATAAAACGCAGCGTTCAATGACGTTGCGTAATTCCCGTACGTTGCCCGGCCAGTCATGCGCTCTTAATTTGTTCCAGACTTCGTCCGAAATATTTCTGACCTGGCGGCCGGCTTTGGCGTTGTATTCGGCGACAAACAAGGGCACCAGTTCGTCCAGATCTTCTTTAGCCTCGCGCAGCGGCGGCAGCAGCACGCGGAATACGCTTAGGCGATGATATAAATCAGCCCGGAAACTGCCCGCTTGCGCCATTTTTTCCAGATCACGGTTGCTGGCCGCGATAATTTGCACGTTGACATTGATTTCCTTTTCACCGCCCAGGCGCCGCACTTTATGATCTTCAATGGCTTTCAGCAATTTGGCCTGTAAATCCAGCGGCATTTCGCCGATCTCGTCCATAAACAAGGTGCCGCCATCTGCCTGTTCGAGTAAGCCTCGATGCCGTCCTGCCGCGCCGGTAAAGGCTCCGGGTTCGTGACCGAATAATTCCGACTCCAGCAATTCTCTGGGCAATGCCGCGCAATTCACTTCGATCATCGGCTGCTCTGCGCGCGGGCCGCCATAGTGCAGAATGCGCGCGACCAGGCCTTTGCCGGTGCCGCTTTCGCCGCCGATAATCAGGGCGCTGAAAGGCACTTGTGTGAGCCGCGTGAGTAATTGCCGGATTTGCTGGGCCTGATGGCTATGCCCTACATAAGCCTGCGGCGAATAGCGCCGATGGCCTTGCCGGGTTTGATCTATCACCCGGCGTTGTATGGAGGCGCTGCGGGCTGCACTGGTGACGATCAAATCAAGACGCTCCAGATCGCAGGGCTTTTCCAGAAAATCATAGGCACCCAGGCGCAAGGCCCTGACCGAATCAGGTACACTGCCGTAACCGGTCAAAAACAGCCATTCGGTATAAGCGACGTCTTTTTTATGCTTTTCCATGAAATCCAGGGCATTACCATCCGGCAAATTCATATCGGAAAGAATCAGCAGGGGTTCAACCCGCTGTTTAAACAATAAGGCTTTGGCTTCGGCCAGACTGGCTGCCAACACCACCTCCCAACCGGATTGGCGGTAGTGGCGCGACAGCTCCAAGCCGAGCAGTTTTTCATCCTCGATAATAAGCAGGGTTTCCATCATGATTGTTTACTCAAGGGTTGAACACTGGGCAGCACGATTGATACCCGCGCCCCATGAGGAAGCTGATTACTCAGCGTGATACTGCCGCCCATGTCTTTGACAAAACGCTGCACCATGGCCAGTCCCAAACCGGTACCGCGCTGACGGCTGGTGCGAAACGGGCGAATACCGTGTTCCAGCATGTCTTTGGAAAAACCGGGGCCATTGTCCAGCACATTGATATGTAATCCGTGCTGATCCTGGCGTATCTGAACGTCTATGCATCCTGAGCCAACTTCAAGCGCGTCGGCCGCATTGAGCAATAAATTTAATACGGCCTGCCGCAGCCCGCTCTCGGCAAATGGACCGGCACAGGGCCGGAGGCATCCAGTTGCAGGCGAATGGACTCGTCGATTTGGTAACGGGTCAGTGTCAGCAAATCCCGAATCAATGCGGTCACATCAAAATCCGTTGCCAGCTCCGGCGTATGCCGGCTTTTGTCGAGCATCTCATTGAGCATGTTCGCCAGGCGTTTGAGTTCGGCACTGATCAAATCCAGCCTTTCCAATTGATCGGGATTATCGGTTTCACGGCGAAAGTTACTGAAAGCCATTTGAATGCCGGCCAGGGGATTGCGAATCTCGTGCGCCAGTTCGGCGGCAACTTCGCCTATTGCTGCCAGCCGTTCTGCCCGCGCCAGACTGTATTGCTGTTCCAGTAAGGCCTGGGTGGCCAGACGCACTTCATGTTGCAAGGATTGGGCATGTAAACGCTTGGCTTCTTCCAGTTCGGCAAGATGATTGACCATCTCGTTGTAACTGTTGAACACCGGCAATAATAAGGGATCAAGATGGTCTGTTGTGATCGGACTGAAATCTTCTTCCACCAGGCGTTGCAATAACTGTTTTAGGTCATTGAGAGGATGCAGTATACGAAAATGCAAGAACAACAGTGCCACCAGTAATGTCCAGGTCAAAATTAACAAGGCCACATCCAGTTCGGTTTCAGTATCGCTGCTGATGTCCTGCAACAAGCTTTCTCGTTGCGATGCTTCTTTATCCAGCGTTGCACTCATGACCTTCAGCGCCGTTATCAGGCGCGTGTTTTTTTCTATCTTGTCCAGCGTTCCGACATCGGCTATCAGGCCTCTGACCGTTTCCAGGCTGTTGCGGGTATCCGCTGACACATAACGCGGATCGGCTATCAACACATCCATGTCAGTCAGGGTTTTGGCCAGGGCGGCTGAGGACATATCCGGCGTAGTGTCGGTGAGGTATTCAATCAGTGATTGCTGCAGGCCCACCGATACATTTTGTATGCGGTGGGAATGATTGACATACGACAGCACCGTCTCAAAACGATGCAGATTGCGCCAGATCATGCCACCCAATATCGCCAGCGCCAGCAGTAACAGCCCCAGAAAAGCCAGGCCACGAAGTTGAGCGGGACGGTAGAAGAGAGGTTTCACGAGTTTTTTGATGGGCCCTCAATAATTGAAGAACAAACTGACAGCCAGGCAATGATCCATCCGGTCGGGACGATTCAGTTTGCGGAAGTAATTGTTCATGTAGCCGACTTCGGTCCGGATGTGTTGGTCGAAATTGTAACCTATGCCGCCGAATATGCGATTCTGGTCAAAACCGTCATCGGCGCCGTAGTTGGTTTGGTTGATATTGACAAAATATTCTTCTAAACCCACCAGGCTAAAATCGGGCGCAAATACCAGCGGCACAGAAACTTTGACCCGCTCGCGGAAGCGCCAGCCGACATCACTGCCGGTTTCCATAAACCGCTGTTCCAGACGGCTGCGTGCGCTTACTGTGGCATAGGCATATTTTTGTTTCCAGTTAAAATCCTGCCAGATGCGATGTTCGTCAAAAGGCGTTTTGGCGAAAGGCTCATCATAGGTAAACCAGGCATAGCCCAGCCAGACAGAGATGTTATCGTTTAGCCCATAACCCAGACCGCCGCGCAACATGCCTTTTGACAGTCGCGAGGCATCATTGCCAAAACGTCCGATGCCTTCCAGCAAGCATTTGACATTTTTCAATGCGGGATGAATCGCGCCCAGACTGCCAGTGAACGCCACATCGTTCCAGGAATGAAAATCCTCTATGGTTTTGGCGGCTGCCGGACCTGACAGCATCAGTCCTAATGCCGTCATTGAAGCGAGACCTATTTTACTGCTGATTGAACTGTTCATTGCCTGTTTTATTTGATTAAACCCAGCAGGCCTTTCATTAACGCCAAGGGCGCCGGTGGACAACCAGGAATTGTGGCGTCAACTGGAATCACATTGGATACCGCACCACAGCTGGCGTAAGAAACACCGAACTCACCGCCACAGGCGGCACAGTCACCGGCCGCAACTACCCATTTTGGATTCGGGGTGGCTTCGTAGGTGCGCAATAAAGCCGTTTGCATATGGCGCGAGACCGGGCCGGTCACCAACAGCACATCGGCGTGTCTTGGCGAAGCGACAAAATGAATGCCAAAGCGTTCTATGTCGTAAAAGGGATTATTCAGCGCGTGGATTTCCAGTTCACAACCGTTGCAGGAGCCGGCATCAACCTGGCGGATGGCAATGCTGCCGGAAAATTTTTTGTCGATATGGCGCTTGATTTCTATGCCCAGTTGTTCAAGTTCATCGTCTTTAGGCGGCTTAAAGGATTCGGTGACGACACCGGTGATCAGGATATTTTTAAACAGTCTAAGCATGGTGGATTCCCTATAAATCGTTGCCTGAATACGAGCCATTCAGGGATTTGTTGCAGACAGGAAAATCCGGCACGATATTATTCAGCACCAGTTTTTCCAGCGCCGGCCAGTTCAGAATGCTAGGGTCGCGCGGATAAAAACGCGCGATTGTATTATCGGCATCGAAGCGAATATAAGCGGTTATTTCCCCGCGCCAGCCTTCAACGATGCCCAGGCCTTCGCTGCCTTCAGCGGGTATTTTCCATTCGGTAAGGATGTCACCGGCGGTCAATTGATCAATAAATTGTTCGATCAGTTTTAACGCGGCCTTGATTTCCTTGTATCTGACCCAGAACCGTGAGGCGATATCGCCCTGATTTTCCAGCGCGACTTTAAAAGTTACTCGATCATAAGGGACATAAGGCGCATCGCGGCGGACATCAAAATTCTGCCCACTGGCAAGACCCACATAACCCAAGGTTCCAAAAGCCGCTGCGGTGTCTTCAGGCAGAAAGCCTGCCGTGTAAAGCCGGTCTTCCAATGAGGAGTTCAGATCCACGGCCGGCAATATCTCGGACAGCTCCTTGCGCAATTCGGCGATGTCCTGCCTGATCAAGGCGCAGGCTTCATCAGACAAGTCGCAATTTACCCCGCCAGGCACAATTCGATCCATTAACAGACGGTGACCAAACACCTTGGCGTTGGGGCGCAACCAGAGTTCGCGCAAGCGGGTGAACTGCATTTGCGCAAACACAAAAGCAACATCATTACAGATTGCCCCCATATCGCCCAAGTGGTTGGCAATGCGCTCACGCTCGGCCAGAATGCCGCGAATCAGGGCGGCGCGTACAGGAATTTCAATGCCCGCCGCCTGTTCCATCGCCATACAGGCCGCCCAGCAATGTCCTACGGTCGTATCTCCGGAAACTCGTCCGGCCAAGCGTGCCAACGACTCGGGTGTTCTGCCTTCGGCGATTTTCTCGATGCCTTTGTGCACATAACCCAAGCGCTCTTCCAGATTGAGGATCAATTCGCCCACAGCCTGAAAGCGGAAATGCCCCGGTTCGATTATGCCCGCATGAACCGGGCCAACTGGAATCTCATAAACACCTGCGCCGTGCGCTTTCACAAATGGGTAATCGGTATCGGGCGGCGTGATGGTTTCCGGCTCGCCTTGAACGGGGAAGCCTTTGCGTAAGGGGTAACTGTGTTTGGGCCACGCCTTGTGCCGTGTCCAGCGCCGATTGTCGGCATGTCCAATAAAGTGAATGCCGAACATATCCTGCGTGTGGCGTTCGCTGCGATTGGCGGCTGGATATACAGTCGCCTGACTGGGCAGTTCCGGTTTTAAATGATTAATCATGGTGCGCAGCAACACATAAAAGCCTTGCTTTTCAAACAGGGCGTTGATGAGAAAATGCTCCAGATGCTGTTCCGCCCAGCCGGCTGCCCAGCGCAACTGTTGCTGTGCAGCACATTCTGCAAATCGTTGCCATTGGTGGCTTTCAATTTGC
>CAVOJU010000041.1:0-38419 GCA_963696315.1 uncultured Gammaproteobacteria bacterium | reverse complement strand
GGCGTTATCAGCGGGCAATCTGAAGCAATGGCGATGATGTTCGGGTCGTCGGGATAAAGCAAAGGTTTGCCCAGAGTAGGTCTATGCAATTCGATTTTGGGGAATCGCTCGGCTTTAAAGCCTTCAACCAGGATCAGATCCAGCCCAGACTGATCAAATAGCTTGAGCTGATCATCCAGTCTGGGTTCCTGTGGCGGCAAGATTTCGGTAATGATAGCACGTCGATGAGTTGATACCAGCATAACGGACGTTGCGCCAGCGGCGCGCAAACGGAAGCTGTCTTTGCCTGGCTGGTCTATTTGAAAATTGTGATGACTATGTTTGATCAAACCGATGCTCAGGCCATTGTGTTTTAAAATGGGAATCAATTGAGTCAATAAAGTGGTTTTGCCGGTGCCACTGAAGGCGGCAAAACCAATAATGGGAATTTGTGCATTTTGCATGGCTAAAGCTTCAGGGTTATCGGTGGATGGCCTATTCTAAGGTATTATTAAGCAAGCCGCTAAACGAGCGCTAGGCGACGAATCATTCCACGGAGAAAACATTGATTCGAATTTATCTGCTTTTATTGATGATCATTATGCTGGTTTTGGCATTAAGGCCATTGCTGAAGAAGCCGCCTGCTACCTTGATGCGCTGGCTTCGTTTAATGGCCTTGGTAATTGCCGGCTTGTTGTTAATTTATTTAGCGGCAACCGGGCGCTTGAGCTGGCTGTTTGCATTGTTGGGTATCGCCATCGCTTACTTGTTCAGATTGATGCCGTCATTGCTGCACTATGCGCCTCAGTTGCATCGCTTATGGTCAGAATTTAATGCGGCAAAACAGAACACATCGCAGCAGTAAAGTCAAAAAAATGCCAGAGGCAAAATGTCGGTAGAAGAAGCCTACGAAGTACTGGGCTTGCAGGCCGGGGCTTCGGAGCGAGGAGATCATTGCCGCTCACCGCAGATTGATGCAAAAAATACATCCAGACCGTGGCGGCTCGGATTATTTAGCCGCACAAATCAACTTGGCTAAACAGATTTTGTTAAAAAACTAAGTCCTTCTATGTCTATCTATAAAGCGAGGCCGATTTTAATATTGCTGATATCTTTGGCTTTATTGAATTCCTGTTCGCACTATACCGAATATGCGCCGGTGATCCCTGGTAATCAGAGTGATGTTAATCCGCCAGGGCCGGAGCAGCCAGAAAAAACCATTTCCGAACAAAATCCCACAGAGCCAGCCAAAAGCCGTTGCTCCGCCAAAGCCGCTGCGCCCCATCAAGTCTGATAAGCGGCAAGCTATTGAGTGCGGGAACAAAATATTATGTAGTAAACCAAACGATACCCTGTACTCAATCGGCGTACGTTCCGGACATGGCTATGAAAGCCTTGCGCGCTGGAATGATCTGCTGCCTTCTTATCATGTCCAGGCAGGACAAAAACTAAAATTATTTAATCCCCTCCCGAATAAACAGAAAGACGAAATTAATATTGCAAAAGTTGGAAGTAGTTCACAAAAAAAGCCAATTATTTCAATTGCTAACGATAAGTCATTAAAGTTAAACTGGCACTGGCCGATAAGGGGAGCGATAGTAAAAAAATATTCCCAATCGGGCAATAAAGGCATAGATATTCAAGGAAAGATTGGGCAAGCAGTCCAGGCGGCCGAGGCGGGTAAAGTGGTGTATAGCGGAAAAGGGCTGCTGGGCTACGGTAGTTTACTTATCATCAAGCATAACGAATTGTATTTAAGTGCTTATGCCAATAACAGCCAGTTGCGTGTTACCGAAGGACAAAAGGTAGAAAGAGGTCAAGTTATTGCAGAAGTTGGCACTGCGGGAGCCAAGCACTCTGCGCTGCATTTTGAAATAAGAAAAAATGGCAAATCGGTCAACCCATTGAATTATTTGCCGGAAAAATAAACAGACTTGTTCGGCTATAGGTCGATGAACCTGGGGGTTAATATGAAGGAAGAACTGATGGAAGCGTTGGACGAAGATATTTGTGTGTCATTTGATGATAATTTATCTTTTGATGAAGAGCTTGAAATAAATTCCAGCGTAATAGAGATATTGGAAGTCGATGATGTGGTGTCCACAGAGGCGCACAATGACAATAATTTTGATGCGACACGAAGCTATTTGAATGAGCTTGGCCGTTCGCAATTATTGACTGCAGAACAGGAAAAAATCTACGGCAAAAGAGTTTTGCGCGGCGATGCAGAAGCCCGCAATATCATGATCGAAAGCAATTTACGTCTGGTGGTAAAAATCTCCCGGCGCTATTTGAACAGAGGGTTGCCTTTGCTGGATTTGATCGAGGAAGGTAATCTTGGCTTGATTCGCGCTGTTGAAAAATTTGATCCAGAAAGAGGCTTCCGGTTTTCAACCTACGCTACCTGGTGGATCAGACAAACTATTGAGCGGGCAATCATGAATCAGACCCGAACCATTCGTCTACCGATTCATATTGTTAAAGAAATGAACACTTACCTTAAGGCGCAGCGGCATTTAACCCAGCTGTTGGATCATGAGCCGAGCGCCGAAGATATAGCCAGAACACCTTGACAAACCTGTCAGCAAAGTCGAAAAAATGCTTAAACTCAATGAACGGGTTTCCTCAGTTGATGTTCCGGGCGGAAAAGACTTTGAGAAACCCCTGCTCGAGTCTATTTCAGATTCGGAGAGCTTCTCGCCTACCGAGAAACTCCAGGAAGATGGCATTAGAGCCAATATTGCCAATTGGGTGTTTCAATTGTCTGAAAAGCAGCGTGAGGTGATTTGCCGCCGCTATGGTTTGTGTGGTTATGAAAACGCAACGCTTGAGCAGGTCGCTCAGGAGTTGGGTGTAACCAGGGAGCGCGTTAGACAAATTCAAATGGATGGACTGAAAAGGTTGAAAGAAATTCTCGATGCCAATGGTTATTCATTTGAGTCAATTTTTTAATTAGCGTAGCGGTTTTGCAAGGGCCAGTCCCGGTAGTTAAAGACTTGCCCTTGTGCACGGACAGTTGCAATTTCGTCGAGAGAGATCTCTGCTATTACCCATTGGCTGGTATTGAGTTCGCCCATGGCTAAAATACCGTTGTCAGGAAAGCCTCGATCTACCGGGGTGTAAATAGCCGCTGCGCCGATATTTACATCGACGGCTTCCGACCACGGCGCATTGCCGACGGTCGGAGATTGCACGACAAAACACTGGTTTTCGAGGGCCCTGGCCTGACAGCCTATTTTTACACGATTAAAACCGGCTAGCGTATCGGTGCAGCTGGGCACTAAAATCAGGTTGGCGCCGGCTTCAACCTGTTTTCTCGCCAGCATCGGAAATTCGCTGTCATAGCAGACATTAATTGCGATTCGGCCGTATTCGGTATCAAAACACTTTAATTCTTCGCCGCTGTGAATCAGCCATTGCTCGTTTTCAAAACGAGTCATCATCAGTTTGTCCTGATATTCGATGCGTCCATCCGGCATAAACACATAAGCCCGATTGCGGTATTGTCCTGATTCCATTCTGACCGGGAAAGTGCCTGACTGAATAGTGCAGCCGGTTTTCTGCGACAGTGTTTGATACAAGTCGATATAATCATCCAGAAGCGCCTGCATGGATCCGAGCTGCTTGCTTAAGCATGAATAAATGTCTTTGCTAAACAGCGATGCCAATTCCATGCTGCCATACTCGGGGAACAGCAGAATTTTGGCGTCTTTGCTGGCCGCTTCAAGTACCCAGCGCTCAATTTTGAGCTGATAATTCCGCCAGTTTTCCAAAAAACTGATGTCGTATTGCGCCGTAGCGATTTTAACTTTCATGCTTGAGCCAGAAGGTCATGGGTTTGGCGCTTTCTTCGTTATCATCCAGATCTTTCCAGGAGTACGTTGTTTGCAGTTCCGGATGTTTAAAATACCCGCGTTTGTTCCAGAATTTATCCAGCGGAACATGGTCTGCCGGACGACGCGGATGATCGGCAGGCCGCTCTACACAGCAGAAACAGATAAATTTAAACCCGCCCAGCTCGGCCGCGTGGGCTTCTCTTTCTTCAAAAAAACGAACGCCAATGCCCAAACCCCGATAATGCTTATCCAATACGGATTCGCTGCAATAGAAAACCTCATCCAGATTGTAGCCCTGTTCAATGAAAGGTTTTTTCAGTTCATCGGTTTCGTACTTCATAGGGATGGCGGTGGAGGCGCCGATTACCTTATCGCCATCAAACGCGATGACAATGACACTTTCAGAGCAGTTGATGTAAGTTTGCAAGTATTTCTCTTCATATTCATAAGTGCCATCATACAAATAAGGAAACTCACGAAACACTTCAATTCTCAGGCGGGCAAGTTCTGGAATATAGCGTTCCAACGCTTTTCCGCTCCATCGTTCAATGCGAATATCTTTGGACATGATGTATATCGGGGGTATGGAAAAAAGCGGCTATTTTAGCCGAACTGGGACTTGCTTGCGTAATTTATAGAGCAATGTCACAGCCAGGCTGGCGCCGACGGTATCGGCTGTCCAGTCGGCAATATCCGATACTCTTCCGGCAATAAGAGACTGATGCCATTCATCGGACACGCCATATAAACTGCAAAATATCAGGCTGGATAATGCCAGTATAATAGGGGATGAGAACAGGTGTCTGAAGCAGCGCCAGGCCAGCAGCGCCATTATAAAATAGGCGCCGGCATGATGCAGTTTGTCCTGATGTACAAACCATTCCGGCGTGGGCAGTGATGACTTGCTGGAAAGCCAGTATATAAATAGGCAGTACAATAGCAAAATAATGAAATCTAGCAGTTTAATCATTCGTTCGTTGACCTTAAATGAAGAACATATTCGAGTTTGCCGAAATGTGTCTGCATCATGCAGATATTGAAGACACATTGGCATTGACCCATCAGGCCCGGCATCTATCGGATCAGGGCTTGCTAAGCTTTGCACCGGATCGGCCGGTATTGCCGATTTCAAGGGTTAGCTTTCCCGATCGGCCGGTATTGTTGTCGCCCAGACAGATGCCTAAACGAAAACTGACGACGGCGCAAGGCGTTGCAGCTTTTTTCCATGCCATTGCTCATGTCGAGTTTGTCGCCATCTATCTGGCTTGGGACATGCTTTATCGGTTCCGGGGGTTTCCTCAGTCATTTTATCAGGATTGGTTGCGTGTGGCTGATGAAGAAGCGCAGCATTTTGCCTTGATTCGAGAGCATTTGCGCAGTATGCAGCTCGATTACGGTGATTTACCTGCTCATGCCGGCTTGTGGGAGCATGCCACTGATACGGCTGGAGATGTACTGGCCAGGCTGGCCCTGGTTCCACGTTGCATGGAAGCGCACGGGCTGGATGTTACGCCGGTCATTATAGAGAAGTTCAAAGCGCAGGAAGATGCACAAAGCGTCGCCATTTTGAGCCGGATTTTGCATGATGAAGTCGAGCATGTGAAACTGGGCTCCTACTGGTTTAAGTTCGCCTGTAACCAGCAAGGCCTGGAGCCGGAAGGCCAATACCGAATGCTCATCGGGCACTATTATAAAGGCGGCAAACCAAAAGGCCCATTTAACAGAGAAATGCGTATAATTGCTGGTTTTTCGAATGCTGAACTGGATTGGCTGGAAACCTGATCAACATGAAATCACAAGCTATTTTTGACTACCCTCTGTTTGCGTTGGGCTTTAGAACGTTTTTTGCCCTGGCCGGATTGTTCGCGCTGATCCTGATTGTGCTTTGGAACGCCATTTTTAAAGGCCAGTTAGGGCTGGATAATTATTTCCCCAGCACTTACTGGCATGGACATGAAATGCTGTTGGGCTATGCGGTAGCCGTTATTGCGGGCTTTTTATTGTCAGCGGTAAAGAACTGGACCGGTAAGCCGACTATAACCGGTGATAGGCTGGCGGGCTTGGGATTGCTATGGCTGTATGGACGCATCCTGCCGTTTTATTCAGGCCTGTTGCCGGATGCGCTGATTGCCCTGGTCGATTTTTCCTTTCTGCCGGTGCTGGCCTATCAGATCAGCAAGCCCATACTGCAGGCCAGACAATATAAAAACCTGGTTTTTATCGGCCTGTTAGTGTTACTGGCTTTAGGCAACGGCCTGATACACAGTGAAATGCTGGGGCTACAGGAAAACACGGCATGGACGGGGATCGAACTGGTGATCGCCACTATAATCAGCATGATTTTGATAATTGCCGGGCGCGTGTTTCCATTTTTTACCGAGCGCGGTATTCCCGGAACCTTGTCATTAAGAAACCCTATGCTGGATGTCTTGGCCGTTGTCTCCGCAGTTTTGGTTTTCGGTCTGCAATTATTTGCTATTTCTGGCGGCATTCTGGCCTTGGCGGCGAGTTTGGCAGTCATCATGAACATCGCCCGTGTCTCAGGCTGGTACGTGCCACGAATCTGGTATGTGCCTTTGTTATGGGTGCTTTATATCGGCTATGGATGGATCATTCTGGGCTTTGTTCTGGTTGCCTTTTCAGCGTATGAACTGGTTTTACCATCGCTAGCACTGCATGCCTTTACCCTGGGCGGTATTGGTGTATTAACCTTGGGCATGATGGCGCGGGTTTCATTAGGCCATACCGGCAGGCTACTGAAGGCCTCCAATGCCATGGCGCTGGCTTTTGTATTCATCAACCTGGCGGCTTTGTTCAGGGTCTTGTTGCCGGTCGCCCTGCCGGAGTGGTACAGCATATTTGTTTACGGATCAACCCTGTCCTGGTTGGCGGCGTTTTCCCTGTTTGTCTTTGTTTATCTGCCCATGTTGACTAGCCCACGGGTGGATGGTCAGGAGGGTTGATAAACATAGCTTATAGATTGTATTAAAGCTTAATGCTGACGATTGATTCCAGATTTTTAGGGCCTTGTTTTTTTCGCAGTTTTTACAATTTCACGATAACCAAACTAGAATCAACAAAACGAGAACTTGTTTGTTTACTCTAACGCAACGAAATATTGGCTGCCATGTTCTGGAATTTTTTCAAGAAAAAAAATAAGCCTGCTGAAAAACCTGCGATCAAGGTTAAAAATGATCCAAAACCGGCTGAAAATAAACTCGCGGGCACTCAACAAGTTCAACTGCCCCATAGTTTTTTTAAAAAACTGATTCCTGTTGGGGAAGCTTCTTGATCAACAAGAGTTTGAACAATTGCCCATTTATTCGGCGACATTTCCTCCAGGGTCAGTGATTTTTAACAGAGGTTCTAGAAGTCGATTCGTTAATTTACCTAACCAAAGGCATCGCTTTTCTTGAATCGAATAGCGGGGCAGGACAAGAAATAGACGCTGACACCATGAGAGCATGGTATCCACTGTCCAGCGATAAATTGCATCATCTCACTGCCATCGCAAAATCAGACGTTACAATAATCTATTTGCCCAGATATCTGCTCCAAATCAAGCCGCAAGAGGATTCTCCGAAGCTGACGACGCATTTAACAAACAACCGTTTTATCAATCGTTTTTACACGCTTTATCAACAAAACAGTTTCGAAATCCCGCAACTGCCTGACGTTGCACTAAAACTGCGCAGAGCATTTCTGCAAGATATAGGCATCATCGAAGCCGTTAAGATTATTAGTCTTGATCCGGTTATCGCGGCAAGATTGATTCAAGTTGTCAACAGTCCCATTTATCGACCAGTGACACCTATCAGCCAATGCCTTGATGCCGTCACTCGTTTGGGGCTCACGACGACACGTAATCTGGTTACCGCTTTCAGCATGAAGAATTTGATCCGCATTAAGCATCCCGCGATCAAAAGGCGTGCTCAAGAAACCTGGATGCAAAGCGTCAGAATTTCCTGTATCAGTCACACTCTGGCTAGAGTTACCGGAAAAGTCGATTCCGAAGAAGCCTTGCTGGCCGGGCTCTTGCACAATATTGGTGTGCTGCCGATACTAATGTTTGCCGATAGTCTTGCGGAAAATGATTATGAACTGAGTGACATCGATGATTGTATTCGAGAAATGCAAGGCCCGGTCGGGGCTTTAGTTCTTAAGAATTGGGAATTTCCGGAAAATTTAAAAAATATACCCCTGCAAACAGCCAACTGGTTTGAAAGCCACAGTCCGGCATTGGATTTAAATGATGTGGTACTGCTGGCAAAATTCCACTATGAAATCGCCCAACCCAATAGGGCGCAACTGCCTTTAATAAGCACTTTGCCGGCTTTTCAAAAATTGGAAAATCACCCGCTGACCCCGGAAATGTCCTTGAGTGTGCTGCAGGATGCCAAACAGGAAATTGCTGAAGCTCTCAAATTTTTTATGAATTAGCAAGGCAGGAGGGTGGGCAGGATGATCATAGAACTGGCTTTTTGGTTACACTGGGTTGGGCTTTAAAATCCGAGCAGGCGTTTTAGGGTTTAGGTTGGCTTGGCAAATTCGCTTGGAACTTTGCTGTATCCATACTGGATTTCGTTTAATTCCAGTCCAAAAGTGTGAGGAATCTGTATTCCGGAAATAAAATGGATTTACTAAGCCAGGCAGATGCCGGCTAATTTGGCGGGCAGCCGTCAAAGTCGTCCGCACAAGAATCATAACTGCCTGGATTATGCGCCGTAATGGGATTCGATATAACGTTGCACGATCACTTGAAATTCTTCGGCAATGTGGTCGCCTTTGAGGGTAACGGTTTTCTGGCCGTCTTCATAAACAGGCGCGACCGGAGATTCACCGGTGCCGGGCAGACTGATGCCAAGGTTGGCATTTTTACTTTCGCCCGGACCGTTTACCACGCAGCCCATCACCGCGACTTCCATGGTTTCGACGCCGGGGTACTGACTGCGCCAGATCGGCATGTTATCGCGTAAATAGGCTTGAATCTCCATCGCCAGTTTTTGGAAGTAATCGCTGGTGGTGCGGCCGCAGCCGGGGCAGGAGATAACCATTGGCGTGAAGGAGCGGAAACCCATGGTTTGCAGGATTTCCTGCGCGACAATGACTTCCTGGGTTCTGGCCGCGCCGGGCTCGGGCGTTAGCGATATGCGGATGGTGTCGCCGATACCTTGCTGCATCAGCACCGATAAAGCCGCCGATGATGAGACGATGCCTTTGGAGCCCATGCCCGCTTCGGTCAGACCCAGGTGCAGGGCGTAATCGCAACGGTTGGAGAGATCCTGATAAATGCTGATGAGTTCCTGTACATTACTGATTTTGCAGGATAACAGGATTTTGTTTTTGGCCAGACCGATTTCCTGCGCTTTGGCAGCGCTTTCCAGGGCCGAGATGATAATGGCTTCACGGGTAATGGCGGGCAATTCCTGTGGATTCGGTTTGAGTCTGTTTTCATCCAGCAAGCGGGTCAATACCGCCTGATCCAGACTGCCGCCATTGACGCCAATGCGCACCGGTTTATCGTATTGGCAGGCGAATTCAATCATTTGCTGAAATTGCGGATCGCGGCTTTTGCCGCGGCCCACGTTGCCGGGATTGATGCGGTATTTGCCTAAAGCCTCTGCGCAGTCGGGATATTTTTCCAGAAGTTTATGGCCGTTAAAATGAAAATCCCCAACCAACGGCACAGAGCAGCCTTTTTTGTCCAGTTGATTGCGAATTTCCGCAACCGCCTTGGCCGCTTCCTCCGAATTAACCGTAATGCGGACAATTTCAGAGCCTGCCGTGGCCAGTTCGATGACTTGATTTACCGTTGCGGATACATTGGCGGTATCCGTATTGGTCATCGACTGAACGACAATAGGTGCGCCGCCGCCGACTTTAACGTCGCCGATCAAAACTTGCTGGGTAATTTTTCTAGGGCTAATGGACATACACAATCTTTATGGAAAAGGTTTCGGTTATCTGAAAGAATACGCGCAAATTATACGCTATCACAATATATTGAGTAGAGTTTAGTGTGAAGATAAATTATTTTTCCGATATACATCTGGAGTTTGCCATGCTGGAAGCCCCCGTCAATGATGCTGACATCATTGTTGCTGCGGGTGATATTGGCATTTACAATCAAGGCATCGACTGGTTGAAGTCGTTAAATAAACCCGTCATTTACGTTGCCGGTAATCATGAATTTTATGGTAATGAATACCACGATACCCTGGAAATGATCCGTGCACAATGCATAGGCAGCCAGGTACGCTTTCTGGATAACAACCGCTTTATATTCCAGGGTGTGCGTTTTTTAGGCAGCACGATGTGGGCGGATCTGTATGTTGACGGTGATGAAAAAGCAGCGGCGCTGGGCGAAACCTTAAACGATTTCAAGAAAATTAATCTATCTGACAGGTGTTTTGATACCCAGGACTTTAGCCAATTGCATAAAGCTTCAAAACAATGGCTGGAAAAAGAGCTGGCCAAGCCGTTTTCAGGTCAAACAGTTGTCATTACTCATCATGCGCCCTCCCTATGGAGCTGGAATGATTCTCCCAATGCCCTGAAAAAACTGGCGTATTGTAATGACTTAAAATCCTTGCTGCATGAATACGATATTGCCGCCTGGTTTCATGGCCATGTCCACAGTACGGTGGATTACCGCATCTCCGGTGCCAGAATTTTATGCAACCCCAGAGGCTATGTTGGCAGGAAAACCGTGCCGGGTTTTGATCTGAACAAAACGGTGGTGATTTGAACAATCACTCAACACTTAATCACAAAAGGTAACACCATGAAAGCTAAAAAATCGCTAACCTTCCTGCTCGTTGTACTTTCCGCATCGGCATGGGCGCAGACGGATATCATTGTCCCCATGAACTTGATTACCGAAACGGGTGTTGACAAGCCGATTGGTCAAATCACCATCAGTGAGTCCAAGTACGGGCTAGTGTTTACACCAGCGCTGAGTGATTTGCCGCCCGGCATGCACGGCTTTCATGTGCACGAAAACCCAAGCTGCGAGCCCGGTGAAAAGGACGGCAAAATAGTGGCGGGACTTGCGGCCGGCGGGCATTATGATCCTTTTAACACCAAGCAGCACGGGCCATGGGGCGAAGGCCATTTGGGTGATTTGCCCGCGCTATACGCCAATTCAGAGGGCAGAGTCGGTCAGGCGCAACTGGCGCCGCGCCTAAAATTGACTGATGTGCAGGACCGATCCCTGGTTATTCATGAAAAAGGCGATAATTATTCCGATGAGCCGCTACCTTTGGGCGGCGGCGGTGCGCGCATTGCCTGTGGCGTAATTCCAAAAGCCAAACAAAAGTAAGCCGATTTGACACAATTTGTGGGAGCGGCTTTAGCCGCGATTACCAACCTCCAACAAAACGCTACAGCCGGAACTTAACGTATAATGCGTTTATTTGTTCTGGCTGTTCTGGATGACCACCCTCGATCTAATCAAACAACTTACTGCGCAATTACCTGAATGTCTCAATCAGGATCGGCACAGCTTCAAACGGCAACTGGACAGGTTGCGCAGCGACACTCAAAAAGGCAAAAATCCGCTTGAGCAACTCAACGCGCTGAAAGGCCGTATGGAAAGATCATGGGCGTTGCGGAACAGACGTCTGGCCAGCATCCCCGCGATTCAATTTCCCGATTTGCCAGTCACCGGCAAAAAAGAGGACATCGCCGCCCTGATCAAAGCCCATCAAGTGGTGATCGTCTGCGGTGAAACCGGTTCAGGCAAGACCACGCAATTACCCAAAATTTGCTTGTCCATAGGCCGCGGCGCAGCGGGCTTTATCGGCCACACCCAGCCCCGGCGGATTGCCGCGCGCACGGTGGCCGACCGCATCGCGGAAGAGCTCGGCGAGTCGATCGGCAAGTCGGTCGGTTACAAAATTCGTTTTAATGATAAAACCCACGCCGATTCGCTGGTCAAATTAATGACCGACGGCATTTTACTGGCCGAGTCGCAAAATGATCCTTATCTGACGCAATACGACACCATCATTATTGATGAGGCGCATGAGCGCAGTTTAAATATCGATTTTCTGTTGGGATACCTGAAGTGGCTGTTGCCTAAGCGTCCCGATTTAAAACTGATTATTACCTCGGCCACCATCGATCCGCAGCGTTTTTCCACGCATTTTAATAACGCGCCGATTATTGAAGTTTCAGGCCGCACATATCCGGTGGAAATGCGTTACCGGCCCGATCGAGCAGAAGGAAGAAGGACGATGAAACCAGTGACGATCTACAAAACGCCATACTCGATGCCGTTGATGAGTTGTACCGGGATTTACGCGGCGATATTCTGATTTTCCTGAGCGGCGAACGCGAAATCAGGGAAACCGCCGATTCCTTAAAAAAACATCATCCGACCCAATATGAAATCCTGCCGCTGTATTCAAAACTCAGTGTCAGCGAGCAGGAGCGGGTGTTCAAGCCCAAGGGCGGCAAGATACGCATCGTATTGGCCACCAATGTCGCGGAAACGTCATTAACTGTGCCGGGCATCCGTTGCGTGATTGACACCGGCCATGCGCGCATCAGCCGCTACAGTCATCGCAGTAAAATTCAGCGTTTGCCGATTGAAAAGATTTCCCAGGCCAGCGCCAATCAAAGGGCAGGGCGCTGCGGCCGTGTCGCCGAAGGCATCTGCATCCGGCTGTATTCGCATGACGATTACCTGGCCCGGCCGGAATTTACCGAGCCGGAAATCATGCGCACCAATCTGTCGTCGGTCATTTTGCAGATGACGACCTTGAATCTCGGCGATATTGAAGACTTCCCGTTTGTCGAGCCGCCGGAAGATAAAATGATCCGGGACGGCAAGAGTTCCTTGCATGAAGTCAATGCGCTGGACAAGCAGGGCAAACTGACCGAAATCGGCAGGCAGCTGGCCAAATTTCCGACCGATCCGAAACTGGGCAGAATGCTGCTGGCGGCCGAAAAACAGCATTGCTTAACGGAAGTGGCGATTATTGTATCCGCTTTGAGCGTCCAGGATCCGCGCGAGAAGCCTGCCGACAAAATGCCGCAGGCCGATGCCAAACATGCCGCTTTCAGAAAAGAAGATTCGGATTTTTTAACCCTGCTGAATATCTGGAATAGCTTCGAAGAGCAGAAAAAGCATCTGTCCAACAGCAAGCTACGTAAATATTGCAGCGATAACTTTCTGTCTTATCTGCGTATGCGTGAATGGTTCGACATCCACGCACAGATCATGCAGGTGGTTAAAGGTGAATTGAAAATGAAGCCGAATATGGTCGAAGCCAGTTATGAAGAGATTCATCGCGCCTTATTGCCGGGTTTGTTATCCAATATTGGCTTTCGGCACGAACAATACGAATATCTGGGCGCGCGCGGGCTGAAGTTTTTTATTTTTCCCGGCTCCGGTCAGCATAAAGCCAGACCCAAGTGGATCATGGCCGCCGAACAGGTTGAAACCAGCAAGGTGTATGCGCGCAATGTCGCCAAGATTGAACCGGAATGGATAGAGCAGTGCGCCGAGCATTTGATCAAGCGCAATTATTTTGATCCGCACTGGGAAAAGAAAGCCGGGCGCAGCGCCATCTATGAGCGCACCCTGCTGTTCGGACTGACGCTGCAAGCCGGACGTAAAGTGCCTTATGAGAACGTTGATCCGAAAGCGGCCAGGGAAATCTTTATCCGCTCGGCGCTGGTTGATCAGGACTACCATACCCGTGCGCCGTTTTTTGTGGCCAACCAGCAGTTGCTCGAAGAAGTGGGTTATATCCAGCACAAGGGCCGCCGGGTTGATCTGATTGAAGATGAAGAATGGCTTTATCAGTTTTACGATCAGAAACTGCCGCCCGAGGTCGTTAGCGGCATTACTTTGGATAAATGGCGTAAAACCGCCGAAAAAGAAAATCCCAAAATCCTGTTTCTGACCAAAGCCGATCTGACCCGCGAGCAGGATAATCAGATTAATGAATGGGATTTCCCGGACAGCAAGAAAGTTGGCAACCTGACCATTGCCCTGCAATATCGATTTGAACCGGGCCATGATGAAGACGGCGTCACCGCGATCATTCCCGTGCATCAACTCAACCAGCTCTCGCCGGCGCCATTTGACTGGCTGGTGCCCGGCATGCTCGAAGAAAAGCTGGTCGCCCTGATTAAATCGCTGCCCAAGCAAATCAGAAAACACTTTGTGCCGGTGCCGGAAACGGTCAAGCAATGTCTTGAAATCGAGCCCGATTTTAAAGGCTCCTTGTACGAATGGTTGAGCAACCGGCTCAGAAAGCTGACTGGTGAAGCCGTTCCGCTTGAATGCCTGGAACCCTGATGTTTTAAGCGATCATCTGAAAATGAATTTCAGAGTCATCGATGACCAGGACAAGCTGCTCGATTACGGCCGCGATTTAAAAAAACTGCAGAGCAAATATGCCGTTAAGGCCGGCGACAGTTTTGACCAGCTGGCCGCCGATGAGCTGAATTATACCGGCTGCATTCAATGGGCATTCGATGATCTGCCGGAAACCTATGAGTTCATGCAAAAGGGACAGGCGTTTATCGGTTTCCCGGCCATTATTGATGAAGGCGATGCCGTCGGCGTGCGCATTTTTGATACCGCGCAAAAAGCCGCGCTGCAGCATCAGGCCGGACTCCTGCGTTTGTTTCAACTGCAACTGCGCAAAGACTGCACGTATCTGTTAAAAAATCTGCCCCGTTCGGCTGGCGTGGAACTCAGCTACAACCAGTTGCCAAAGCACCCCATCGTCACGTACAACTTTAAGGCCGCTTATCAGGACGACCTGCTGTATCTGATCCTGTATACGGTATTTGTCGAAGGACGCACGATACGGACCCAGCAGGCTTTTGAACAGAGTTTGCAGCAACACAAAGGCGAGCTGCTGAGTCTTGCCAATGAGGCCGGCAAGCTCGTTGTGGACATCATGGAGCAATACAGCCAGATCAAAACCCAGCTCAAACGTTTTAACAGCAATGATGCCTTGGTGCAGGACATCAATGAACAGCTGAATGTGCTGATTTATGCCGGCTTCATCCGCAACACGCCTTACCCGCAACTGAAAGCCCTGCCGCGTTATTTAAAGGCCGTCGCCTATCGGCTGGAAAAACGCGATAACACCCCGCAGAAAGTCCAGGACGTCAACCGCTACAGCACGCGCTACTGGAAAGACGTCGAGAAAAAAGCCAAAAAAGAAATCGTGATTCCGGAACTGGATCCGTATCGATGGATGCTCGAAGAATTCAGGGTTTCCCTGTTTGCCCAGCAGCTTAAAACCGCCTATCCGGTTTCAGCCAAGCGCATGGACAAAGCTTGGGATGAGCGAGGCTAATTTAATGGACGGCAAAACCTTTCAAAATAACTGTTGCGGCCTGGACTTGGCAACCGATGAGCGCGGCAATGTTGGGATATGTGTAGGGAGCAATAGTGAAAGCGTATTGCGCCACAACGAAGCTCACCATGCGTCTTGCCGCGTTGATTGTATCTGCGATGAGGCTATTCAACACATCGATTCATGCTGGAAGAGGGTAAATATTTTTCTTGTTTCTAAACTCTGCTACCATTCGAGACAATCAGGCTTGTTCCGGCAGTCTGATTGCCGCGATGAGTTAGATTTTGTAGAACCACCTCAATGTGAAATCTAGCTAAACATTATTATGAGGTGATATTTTCGAGATAAATAATGGACAAACTTACAGCACTCTCTTTAAGCATTGGCATTTTGGCTGGAGTCGCAACATTTTTGGCGGTAGGGCCCGCCAGCGGTATCTTTTTTATATGGGCAGCAACCATCGCATGGGCAGCTTACTTTTTTCCTGGGCGCTAACAAGGAAGCCTTGATAAACACCATCGTATGCGGGATTTTTGGCGTCGTTATGGCGTGGATTACTGCCATTTTGCTGACTGAAATTTCACCTGAAGCAGCCCCTGGCTTTTCTGTGATGGCGGCTATTACTGTGGCTGTTGCAGTGACGGTAATGTGTCTTGCCGCAAACATCCCGCAATTGGCGACCATTCCTGCCAGCGTACTGGGCTATTCATCAACTTTCGCCTATTTATTGCAAACCCCTGACAAGTTAACTCAGGATGTTCTGTTGAGTGTTTCTTTGAGCAATCCATTATTGGTAATATCCATCTCTATTGTGGTGGGCACCTATTTTGGTCAGTTCTCGGCACAGCTTGCGGCCAAATGGACTGAAGAATAAAAATCTCCTATCAGTACCAATCAAAGAGGGGAGCCGCTATTTTTGTGAAAGCTTGTTTTGAGCAGCCGGCTTCGCTCAGGACAAGCCCTGCTTCCTTCGTTGCATACCCAATGATCATGATGATGGTTTCATCACTCCGGAAAATGAAAACCGTTTGCAGGAGCGGCGCCCTCGTCGCGATTAGCGCAGTGTAGATGGCGCCCCCACGAGCTTTGTAGTCACTTTCACGGTGCGGCATGAGATAACCTGGGATGAAAGAGGGTGTGCTCAGGCAGATGACATTGAAAACGGGCTTGTATCATCCATCAAGACAAAATTAATGACTGACTCAATGGATGGCATCGCTTATCAACAAAACTGTTGCAGCCTGGACTTGGAAACCAACGAGAACGGGGAAATCTTTGCCATAGGCGCAACTTTCAATGGCCAGAGCTTTCAGCGCAAAGCCCCGTTCGATATCCGCAAGGTTCTGCGTGAGTTTGATGGTTTTGCCACTGACGCAACTTGCCTTCTGGGCCACAATCTCCTCTGCCATGATCTTCCTGTTTGCCGGGCTATAGCGCCTGATCTGACTTTTCTGTCCAAGCCGGTCATTGATACGCTGTTCCTGTCTCCCCTTGCATTTCCAGAAAACCCTTATCACCGCTTGGTTAAAAATTACAAGCTGGTGCGGGACAGCCTGAATGATCCATTGGCCGATGCGCGCTCTGGCGGATTGTCTTTTTCAAGATCAGTGGCTGGCCTTGCAGGAACAGCATGCCGATTGCGGTGTGCTGTCCTTTTATCACTATGCCTTCTCAGACAATCCCCAGTTTGCCGGGCTGCAGCAGGCCTTAGCGGCGATGGGCGCGGAAGCGATTGGCGCATCGAAGGCTTTCGATGTATTCAAGCGCTTGACACAGGATAAAGTTTGTTCGACTGCTTTTAATAAAGTCATTTTGTCATATTTGCCTGATCCCAAATTGCGCCCCGCCTTGGCTTATTGCCTCGCCTGGTTGCGGGTAGCGGGCGGTAATTCGGTGCTGCCGCCGTGGGTGCGGCAACAATTTCAGGATGTGGCGCCGGCACTGGCGCAATTGAGAGATATTCCCTGTAACAAACCCGGCTGTTTGTATTGCGAGCAAACCCATGATCCGGTTAAACAGCTGGAGCGCTATTTCGGCTTTCCTGCGTTCAGGCCGAAACCTGCGGCGGCTGATGGCGGCAGTTTACAGCAAGCCATCGTGCAAACGGCTATGTGTGATAGGCCGCTGTTTGCCATACTGCCAACCGGCGGCGGCAAATCACTGTGTTTCCAGTTGCCTGCCCTGGTGCGGTATCAGCGCCGGGGTGTATTGACGATAGTGGTTTCACCGCTGCAGGCGCTCATGAAAGATCAGGTCGATAATTTGCGTAATAAAACCGGCGCGCCCAATGCCGCGGCCTTATACGGTATGTTAACCGCACCGGAGCGCGGCGAGGTGCTGAAGGGGATACAAATGGGCGATATAGCCCTGCTGTATGTGTCGCCGGAACAGTTGCGCAATCAGAGTTTTCAAAAAGCCATTGAACACCGGGAAATCGGTTGCTGGGTGTTTGACGAGGCGCATTGTTTATCCAAATGGGGCCATGATTTCAGGCCCGATTATCTCTATGTGGCGCGCTTCATCAAGGAGTTTTCACAAAAACAAAAAACCTTGCTGCCGCCGGTGCAGTGTTTTACGGCGACGGCCAAGCAGGATGTCAAAAATGAAATCATTGATTATTTTCGCGCCAATCTGGGCCAGGAATTAGCGGTATTCGAAGGCGGCGTAGAAAGAAACAATCTGCAATTTGAGGTGCAAACGGTCAATGCGGCCGATAAATACGCGCGTATCAACAGCTTGTTACATGAACGCTTGTCGGATCAAGACGATGCCGGCAGCGCAATTATTTATTGCGCCAAACGCAGTCATACCGAGCAAGTTGCCGAATACTTGCAGCAGCAGAACTGGCCGGTTGAAGCGTTTCATGCCGGCAAAGATGCTGCGGAAAAAAATCATATCCAGGAAAACTTCATTAACGGCACGACCCGCATTATCACGGCAACCAATGCCTTTGGCATGGGCATCGATAAGGACACTGTACGCTTGGTGATTCACGCCGACATTCCCGGTTCTATTGAAAACTATTTGCAGGAAGCAGGGCGGGCCGGCCGGGATCAGCAGGATGCCGAATGCGTGCTGTTATTTGACGAAAACGATATCGATACCCAGTTTAAATTGTCGGCCTCCTCGCAAATCAATCAGCGCGATATTGCCCAGATTTTGCGGGGCTTGCGTAAAGCCAGAAAAGATAAAAACGGTAATGTCGTTCTGACCACCGGCGAGCTGTTAATGGATGACAGTGTTGAAACATCTTTTGATAATACCGATACCAGTGCCGATACCAAGGTAAAAACCGCCGTTTCATGGCTGGAGCGAGCCGGATTTATTGAGCGTAATGAAAACAGAACTCAGGTTTTTCAAGGCCGTCCGCTGGTTAAAAATCTGGATGAGGCCAAAGCGAAAGTTGCAAAACTGGGGCTCTCGCAAAGGCAACAGAAACGCTGGCTCAGTATTCTGGAAGCACTTTTTAATGCCGATAGTAATGAAGGCTTCAGTGCCGATGAACTGGCTCAATCAGGCGCATTTGCCGATGATGAAGCCGAACAAAAAGCCGATAAAGCTCAGGAAACAGCCAGCCAACGGGTGATTCGTACTTTGTACGATATGGCGAGGGAGGGGTTGATTCAAAAGAGTCTGCTGTTAACGGCTTATGTGCGCTATAAAGTGGCCAATTCATCAATCGCCATGCTGGAAAAAATCTGCAGTCTGGAACGCATCCTGCTGAAAGAATTGCAGGAGCAAGCGCCCGATGCGAGCACTGAGGAATGGCAAATCCTGTCATTGCGCCATGTCAACCAGCGTTTGCTGGATGCCGGACATGCCAGCAGCAATCCTGAAGTCTTGCGTCTGTTGCTGGGCAGTCTGGCTAAAGACGGCCTGGGCCTGGCCGGCAACAAAGGCAGCATGACCCTCAGGCACAGGGGCCTGGATCAATATTCGATCAAGCTCAACCGGGGCTGGCCGGCGCTCATCGCCACTGCGGAAAAAAGACAGGCGATTGCTAAAATTATTTTGGATGGAATTATTCAACGCATTCCAGAAGGCACCGGCGGCTCCGCCGATTTGCTGGTCGAATTTTCTGCTGAAGATTTGCTGAAGGCACTGAAACAGGATCTGGTAGCCGCCGCCGAAGTTAAAGATCCTCTGGCGGCCGTCGAGCGAGCATTAAACTTTCTGCACGAACAGAAAATTATCACCCTGCAACAAGGCCTGGCCGTTTTCCGTCAGGCCATGACCATTCAAGTTTTACCCGAGGCCAAAAGCCGCCGCTATGGCAAAGGCGATTATGAACCCTTATCGCAGCATTACAGCGAACGGATTTTTCAGGTTCATGTCATCAATGAATATGCCAGACAAGGTCTGGACAAGATAAGTCAGGCGCTGGCCTTTGTGGTGGCTTATTTTTCCATGGATAAAACCGAATTTGTTAAACGTTATTTTTCCGACCGCAAGGAAGTGCTTGAGCGGGCAACCAGCCAGCAGTCTTTCCAGCGTATCGTCGGTGATTTGCAAAACCCGGAGCAAATGGCCCTGGTCGCCAGTCCCGAAGATGACAATCTTCTGATTTTGGCGGGGCCAGGTTCCGGTAAAACGCGTGTGGTGGTGCATCGCTGCGCTTATCTGTTGCGGGTTAAGCGTGTGCCCGCACGCAGCATTTTGGTGTTGTGCTTTAATCGCAATGCAGTGACCGAATTAAGGCGCAGACTCATTGATTTGGTGGGCGATGATGCCAAAGGCGTTACCATTCAGACCTATCATGGACTCAGTTTGCGGTTGACCGGCCATGCCATGACCACTCGGGAGCCTTCGGCTGACAGTCAAAATCTGCATTTTGCCGAACTGATCAAGGAAGCGGCCGAATTATTGCGCGGCGACAAGCCATTGCTGGGCGTTGATGTTGATGAAACCAGAGATCGTTTGTTAGCCGGTTATCGGTTTATTCTTGTGGATGAATATCAGGATATTGATGCCGGCCAATATCAATTAATTTCAGCGCTCGCCGGGCGCACTCAAGATGAAGAAAACAGACTGACCATTTTGGCGGTAGGCGATGACGATCAGAATATTTACCAGTTTCGCGGCGCCAACGTCAGTTTTATCAAGCAGTTCAAGGATGATTATCAAGCCCGTGAGCGCTATCTGGTGGAAAATTACCGTTCCAGCGCGCATATCATAGCTGCTGCCAATCAGCTGATTCAGCACAATCACGACCGGATGAAGCAGCAGCATCCGATCCGTATCAATCAGGGTAGAAAAACGCTGGAGCCCGGAGGCCGCTGGCAGAAACTGGATACCCTTGCCAAAGGCCGCGTTCAACACATCAGCGCCGCCACTGAACAGGTGCAGGCTCTGGCTACGGTTGAGGAGTTGCTGCGCTTACGGCAACTGGACAGCCGCCTGGACTGGTCGCACTGCGCCATCTTGGCCAAGGAATGGCGATTGCTCAGTCCAGTCAGAGCTATGCTGGCCAAGCAGGGCATTCCCATCAGCATTATGCTGCCGCCGGACCGGCAGCCGCCGCCGTTTCGTATCAGAGAAAATGCCGATTTGCTGGATGCCATCCGGCAAAGCGCGAAGTCCATCAGCAAGGCCAGTGACTGGCTGAGCTATCTGGATGCAAGATATGGCCATGACAGCCAAAATCCCTGGACTGCGCAATTGCAAGAGCTGATGCAGGATTGGCAAAGGGAAACCGATGATGCCGAGGTTTCCAGTCAGCAAACGCTGGAGTTTCTTTATGAAACACTGGCCGAGCAACGCAGGGACAGAAGGTTGGGGCGGGGCGTTTTCCTAGGCACCATCCATTCGGTAAAAGGTATGGAGTTTGCCCATCTGTTCATGCTTGATGGCGGCTGGACATTGCAGTCGCTGGAAGAACAGCGGCGCTTGTTTTATGTGGGCATGACCCGGGCAAAAGAAACCCTGTGTTTAATGGGCCGCCAGGATCAAAACAATCCGTTCCTGCATGAAATCGCAGGCGACCATCTGTTGCACCGGCAGGCAGCGAGCCAGCTGCCAGCCGATACAACCGCTATTCATAAACACTATCAGGTACTGGGACTGCAGGATTTCGATCTCAGTTTTGCAGGAGGTTTTAACGCGGCTCATCCGATACACCAACAGCTCGGCAGGCTGGTGCCCGGGACTTCGCTAGCGCTGGAAAACAAGCACGGCAAAGTCGTTGTGAAACAGGATGGGGTCATCGTAGCCCGGTTATCCAGCCAGGCACATCAGCAATGGCTGACAAAATTAGAGCTCATCGAATCGGTCACCGTGCTGGCCATGATCAGACGATACCGCGATGATAACGAGGAAGCATATGTGTCCAGATGTCAAACCGGGCAGTGGGAAGTGCCGATGCTTGAGCTGGTTTTATGCGAAAGCCCCACCCTTGAACCTGAAAACCGCAGTTAGTCCACGAAAAGCACGAAAGAAATCAGAATGCTGCGTTGATTTAGGAACGCATAGCAAATAACTTGCTCAACTCTAGAAACAATTTTTTGCGTGGGTGCGGATTTATCTGCACTCTGCGAATAAATTCACACCTACACTTGTTCAACTTATTTCGTGGGCATTACTTAGCTATTCACTATTTGGGGAAACGGTCTTTTTGTGTTTTTCGTGGACGCAAATTGTTTTTTAGCGTTAAACCCTGGGCATTTGCCGCAGCTTTTCAACCACTTTGTCGCCAAACTGCTCGGTGCTGATCATCGTCACGCCGCTGCCGGGCTTGGACAAGTCGGCGGTGGAATAACCGTCGGCAAACACACCCTGCATCGCCGCCCAGACATTTTTGGCTTCCGCCTCCATGTCGAAGCTGTTTTCCAGCATCATCGCCACCGAGCCGATCATGGAATACGGATTGGCGATGTTTTTGCCGGCAATATCCGGCGCCGAACCGTGCGATGGCTCGTAGTAGGCTTTGTCAGGGCCGATACAGGCTGAAGGCATCAAGCCCAGAGAACCCAAAATGCCGCCGCCCTGGTCGCTGAGAATGTCGCCGAACATGTTTTCCATCACCATCACATCAAACTGGGTCGGTTTCAGGCACAGGGCAGTAGCGGCCGCATCGACCAGCATGTTGACCACTTGCACATCGGGATATTCTTTGGCGACTTCTTCCATCACCTCATTCCACAACACGCTGGATTTCAGCACGTTGCTCTTATGAATGTTGTGCAGCAATTTCCGGCGTTTACGGGCCAGTTTAAAGGCTTGCTGCATGATTTGATGAATTTGCGCCTCATCATATTCCAGGGTTTCCCGGACATAGCGCAAACCTGCAGCGTTGACGCCCATTTCTTTCTCGCCGAAATACAGGCCGCCCACCAGTTCGCGGACGATGACCAAATCGATGCCTTCGCCGATGATTTCAGGCTTCAACGGTGAAAAATGCGCCAAGGATTTCGGCAGCGAAACCGGGCGGAAGTTGGCATAGGTGTTGTAACGACGGCGCAGCGGCAATAGCGCGCCGCGTTCGGGCTGCTCGTCGATAGGAATTCTTTTCGAGTCTTCGTGGCTCAAGCCGATGGGGCCTTTCAAAATCGCATCGGCCTCATCGCAGATGGCTTTGGTTTCTTTGGGGAAGGCTGCGCCAAATTCAAAATACGCGCACGCGCCAAATGCGGCGGGCATGAGCTCGAACTTGACATCATTGCGCTCTTCGATGACCTTGAGAACTTTGATGGCTTCTTGGGTAATTTCAGGGCCGATACCGTCGCCGGCCAATACTGCGATTTTATAATGCTTCATTTTTCTGCTTGTTGTTAAGTGGTTTGGATAGGTTTGCGCGTGTTGCCGTGGCTGTTGCCATTTCGTGCAGTTGGATGTTGATCAATTTGATTGTGGCCATAATGCCCGAAAATACCTGATTGACGTGGACGCCGCGGGTTTTGCGCATTTCATTACCGCAATCCCAGGTAATCACACATTCGGTCAGGGCGCTGGTGTGGCCGCCTTTGGGGATGCGGATTTCAAAATCGGCCAGGGCAGGCAGGGTGTAGCCATAGTTGTCGAGTACCTTGCTGATGGCGTCGATAAACGCATCGAAACCGCCGCTGCCGGCACCGGTGGCCTGGTGTTTGTCGCCTTTGACATCGACGCGCAGGCTGACCGTGGAGGGCAGATCCAGGCCGCTGTTGATGGAGCAGGCCAGCAGTTTGATATGCTGATAACTCTTGCTTTCCAATACGTCGGCGATGATGAACGGCAGATCGTCGGTGGTGATGGTCTGCTTGGAATCGCCGATACTGACGATACGCGCCAGGACTTTCTTTTGATCTTCTTCGGAAAGGTCCAGCTCGAGCAGTTCCAGGTTTTTTTTCAGCGAGGCCTTGCCGCTCATTTTGCCCAGCGCATAGCTGCGGATGCGCGAAAAGCGCTCCGGCCCCAGCCGGGTTTTATACAGGCCGCCTTTTTGGTCGCCATCGGCATGGATGCCGGCGGTCTGGGTAAACACATCGGCGCCGACGATCGGCGCGTTGTCAGCAATGCGCTTGCCGGAAAAGTTTTCCACCATCTCGCTGATGCGAACCAGGTGGCTTTCGTCGATGGACAATTCCATCGCCATTTTATCGCGCAGCACTACCGCCACTTCTGCCAGAGAAGCATTGCCGGCGCGCTCGCCCAGGCAGTTGATGGTGCAATGCACGGCGCTGACGCCCGCCCGCACCGCCGCCATGACATTGGCTGTAGCCAGGCCATAATCGTTATGCGGATGAAAGTCGAACTGCAGCTCCGGATAGCGCTGGCACATATCGCTCAGGCTGATGAGAACCTCGTCCGGCGACATCACACCCAAGGTATCCGGCAGCATGAAATGACTGATCGGGCTGTGTTGCAAACGCTCCATCAGGCCATAGACATACTCGGGGCTGTCTTTATAGCCGTTCGACCAGTCTTCCAGGTAGACATTGATCTTCAGGCCTTGCTCGTGGGCATAGGCGATGGTTTGCAACACATCGGCGCTGTGCTGATCCAGCGTCTTGCCGAGTTGTTCGCGGCAGTGTTTCTCGCTGCCCTTGGCCAACAGATTGATCACCTTGCCGCCGGTAGATTTGATCCAATCGACGCTGCGGGTATGGTCGACAAAGCCCAGCACTTCGACGCGGTCGGCAAAACCTTCCTGCTGCGCCCATTGATTGATCAGGCTGACCGCTTCCTTTTCGCCTTCCGAAACCCGCGCCGACGCCACTTCGATACGATCGACGCGCAAAAACTGCAACAAAGCCTTGGCAATGCTGACTTTTTCCATCGGCGTAAAGGCGACGCCCTGGGTTTGCTCGCCATCGCGCAGGGTGGTGTCCATTAGCTGGATGTGTCTTGAATGTGTGGACATGATTGTTAACTGTATTTTTAATGTGGCCGGTTAAGCTATTTAACGATGCAGGTTACGCGCCGCGTACCTCTGAAGGCAGGTGTAAAGGCGTGTACCCACTATCAATCCACCCTTGCGAGCCAATAGCCCGGACGTTGGCGGTGATGTGCGAACGCCGTGATTTGTAAAGTATTGCCAAGAAGCACTCGATAAAACACCGTATAAGGGAAACGCGATAGCCCTGATGACCCTAATACCTGAGGGGGAATGGACCAAGCGGCTTATTTCAGGTTTTTTAATAATCAACTCGATAACACGCTCAAACTCGCAGATAAGCGCATCCCCAAGCCCGGCCCTCTGCTCCTCGTAAAAGCGGACTGCCGCCAAATATTCGGCCTCTGCTTCGAGAAGGAAACCATAGGCACTCATCGCAATAACGCACGCGCCTTGTTTGCAACTTCTCCGCCCGGGATGGACCGTGTTTTTCCTGCATCAAATTCAGCAATGCGGCGCACTGATTCTTCAGCCCACAAGCTTTCAAATTCAGACCCGTAAACTTCTTCCAGGCTCAATAACAACCGTTGCACCAGAGCCGCCCTATCTTGAACAGGGAAGGAGAGCGCTTCGGATTCAATTTGTAGGAGATTCATAACAGCAACCTCAATCAAAGGGTAACAGCCATTTTATGATCAGTAATTAGTTTATTCATTTTCGTTAGAAGCAAGTGCATGTAGCCCTGTAGGGTACGCATCGCGTACCTTTTAAGTTGTCATCGATTGACATTTTAATGGTACGCGATGCGTACCCTACACGGCTGGTTAGGCTGTTTTTTGTGTTAAGGCTAAAGTTTCATAATCAATATTCTGTAAAGCTTTTTGAATATGATTAACTTCATTTTCTTCAAAAAGCGCCTCGCCACATTGCGTGCATACCCAAGCTGGAATAGCCTCCCATGAAATATGATAACCATTGCGGTCGGCACTGAAGGGCGAATGACCTTGAATCATTTTACCTTTGCAATGAAAGCACTCCATTTTATTTCCTCACTTTAAAATCCGACGACCATTGGTCGGCGGCAGGTAAATACGCTGTGATGATCGCTAAATATTCAAATTTGGGTGAACAGACCACATGAATAACCCGCTGATCTTTGGTATGAAAAACCAAACAACTTTCACCTCTTTGGTCTTCCGAATATTCTTCGATGATCTCTCCATGAAAAATAGCTTCCCTAATATCTTCAGTTGAAATCATTCTATCCGGCCGAGACATTTGTTTAACGGCATGAGGCAAGAAAAGTATTTTTTCTTTGCTGATGCAATGATTTTATTTTTCATTATTCGATCATCAGCCCAGCCGGAGGGTACGCGATACGTACCCTACACGGCTTACTATTCGCCTCCTCAATTGATGCCCAACGCTGCATTCAGCGGCTTGTCCGCTGTAATGCTTTGTTAGCGGCCAGCTGTTCAAGGCGCTCCGCCAACCAGACTTTTATGATGGATTGACGTGTTACCCCAACGCGGCTTGCTTCTTTGTCCAATGACTCAAGCATCCAGACAGGAAAATCAACGTTAACCCTTTTTTGATCCTGCATAGTTCTTTTAGCTTTAGATAGATCCAAGGAATCCAGGATGTCTTCCCCGTTATCAAATTTTTGGTCTAGCTCTTTAGCCTTCATATAGGTCCACCTCTTCTTGTCGCGATCGACGCACAGAAATAATTCTAATGTTTCCTTCCCGGTATGTAATCACTCCAGACCAGTGCTTTCCAGCAATCATGCCTATGATCAGTGCTCGGGGTTCATCGACAGTTTTTGCGGGTATTTCAAGAAGGTCTGGAGCATCCCAAAGTTGCTGAGCGCCGACAAAATCAATTCCATGTTTCTCAAAATTGGACCGGCTCTTATTTTCATCAAACTCGAATGTAATCATGGTATAGAAAATATACCAATATCACATTGCTTGCAAGCCATGTAGCCATGTAGGGTACGCACCGCGTACCTTTTAAGGTTGTCATAGATTGACATTTTAATGGTACGCGATGCGTACCCTACAAGGCTGACTTGTTAGACTGGATAAGCTTCCATTCCGCACCGCATTGCCCCTTGAATAGTTCCATCAAAATGATCTGCACCAGGGAAAAACCATTCGTCAGGATCATATTTATTGGAGCTGTGTTTGAAAATGGCAAACTCCCAATCGTCTAGTGAATCCATAAATTTTAAACGACAAATTTCGGTAGGTCGGCTACCGTAATCAGTGCGATCCAGATATAAAAATGCACCCTTAAAGCGGTAAGTATACTTTGAACAATCCTTGAGCTCCTGTTGGTTGAATTGCTCGATGATGGCTACAGCCTGTTGCTGAATATCTGCTGGGATTTTTTTAGCTGTCATGATTTTCTTATGGATTAATATTTATACAAGTATGGTAATTGCCTAACAAATTTTTACATGGTCTCCGAATATCAACTCTTTTACGCTCAAGTTGCTTAGGATAGCTTGTTATTGTTTTCAATCAGATTTAAAGAGTTCTAAACCCAAAGCCAAGGGAAATCCCGCTTATGCTGGTCCTCATACTGGTCGATCTTGTCGACATGCTTTAAGGTCAAGCCGATGTCGTCCAGTCCGCTGAGCAGATTGCCTTTGCGAAACGGGTCGATCTCGAAGCTAAATCCGTTGCCGCCGGGCGTGATCACCTGTTGATTTTCCAGATCGACGGTAAAGCGCACGCCTTCGTTGGCGGCGATTTCGCTCATCAATTTGTCCAGCTTATCTTTGTCGACTTTAATCGCCAGGATGCCGTTTTTAAAACAGTTGTTGTAAAAAATATCGGCATAGCTGGTGGAAATAATGGTGTTAAAACCATAATCGGCAATCGCCCAGGGCGCGTGTTCGCGCGAGGAGCCGCAGCCGAAGTTGTCGCCGACTACCAGGATCTTGGCGCCCTTGAAAGCCGGCTTGTTCAGTTCGAATTCAGCGTTGTCGCTGCCGTCGTCGTTAAAGCGCCAGTCGTGAAACAGGTGCTGGCCAAAGCCGCTGCGTTCCACTTTCTTCAAGAACTGCTTGGGGATGATCTGGTCGGTATCGACATTGCTGCGGTTCATCAACGCGGCAATGCTTTCGTGTTTTTTGTACGGTTCCATAAATATTTCCGTTAGATTTTGCAAATTAAGCGCGAAGCACAACTGCCGGGTAATACCATTTTCCAAGCCGTCATACCGGCAATCCCTGCCGGAACGGCGAACTTAACGGTATTGCCTCTCAGGGAGCTAAGCACCGGCTTATATCAATGATTGAGCGCCTTTAAATTAAGTCGCCTATAGCTTACGAATGTCAACAAAATGGCCTGCCGCCGCTGCGGCCGCCGCCATTGCCGGGGACACCAGATGTGTGCGTCCGCCTTTGCCCTGACGGCCTTCGAAATTGCGGTTTGAGGTCGAGGCGCAGCGCTGGCCTTTGGACAATTCATCGCCATTCATCGCCAGACACATGGAGCAGCCCGGATCGCGCCATTCCCAACCGGCATCGATAAAGATTTTATCCAGACCTTCCTGTTCGGCTTGTTGCTTGACGTGATACGAGCCGGGTACGGCAATCGCGGTGACGCCGTTCGCCACTTTTGTGCCTTTCGCCACTTCGGCGGCGATGCGGATGTCTTCGATACGGCCATTGGTGCAGGAACCAATGAAGACAAAATCGACCGGAATGTCGGTGATTTTGGTGTTGGGCGTCAGGCCCATGTAGGCCAGGGCGCTTTCGCAGGCCTTACGTTTGCTTTCATCAGTAAAACTGTCCGGCGCCGGCACCACGCCATCAACGCCGGACACTTGCTCGGGCGAGGTGCCCCAGGATACTTGCGGGGCAATCTCGGCAGCATCCAGCACGACAGTGGCGTCGAAGATTGCGCCTTCGTCGCTGGGCAGCGTTTTCCAGTACGCCAGCGCCTGCTCCCAGTATTGACCGGAGGGTGCAAACTCGCGCCCTTTCAGATATTCGTAGGTTTTTTCGTCGGGCGCGACCAGGCCGGCGCGAGCACCCGCTTCAATCGCCATATTGCACAGCGTCATACGGCCTTCCATCGACAAGGCTCTGATCGCCGAGCCGGTATATTCGATCACATAACCGGTGCCGCCCGCCGTGCCGATTTTGCCGGTGATAGCCAGGGCAATATCCTTGGCCGAGGCGTATTTGGATAACTCGCCATTAACCACGATCTGCATGGTTTTGGATTTTTTCTGCGGCAGGGTTTGCGTGGCCATGACATGCTCGACTTCGGAGGTGCCGATGCCGAAAGCCAGCGCGCCAAACGCACCGTGCGTCGCGGTATGGCTGTCGCCGCACACCACTACCATGCCGGGATGCACGAAACCATGCTCGGGCACCACCACATGAATCACGCCATTATTGGGGTTTTTCATGTCATACAGGTTCAGGCCGTTTTCCCGGCAGTTTTCCGCCATGGTTTCGATCTGCTTTTTGGCAATCGGATCAGCAATCGGCAGGTTGCGATTTTTGGTTGGTACGCAGTGATCCATCGTCGCCAGGATGCTGTGCGGATTGCGCACCTTGCGGCCAGCCAGGCGAAGACCCTCAAAGGCCTGAGGACTGGTGACTTCATGCATCAGATGCCGGTCGACATACAGCAAGGGCGCCTGTCCGGCCGCATCGACGACCAGATGGCTGTCCCAGATTTTTTCGTACATGGTCTTTTTCATGGCATATTCCAAAGCTTGCAGTGCGGCTCTACAGCGAGCGCATGACGTGTTACGGGTTCAATCAACGGCATAGTCAAACTATGCGCAACGGGGTATTGTCCCCTAAAAGCCATCCTATTTGCAATTTGGGGGTCACTTCCGGGTGCGATTCAAACTGAGGCGGAGTAATCTAGCCCACCTTACCGCCTGATTTGATAAGAGAGGATCCTATGAGTCTGAGTGACGAAGCCCTGCTGGAACACCTGAATAAACATCCTGAACTGCGAAGCCGGGTTGAATCGATGCTGTTGGTTGTTGCGGATGAGAAGGGCGAGTTGCAAGAGGCGGATGCGGCGGAAATGCAGCTGATCGAACAAATGAGGCGGATGGGTCAGGAGTCGTTACAAGCCTGGGCGACCAGGCAAGCCGACAAAGCCGCAGACGATGTTGGACACGAAAACGGCGTACGGCGGGCGGGTAAAAAAAACTCCAGTGGCACAGCACCTTTGGTGAAATCAGCGTAGAAGAGATTCAGTATCGCCACGGAAACCAGCCTATTCGCCTTTTTGTGAATCGGCCAAAGTACGCCATCGTGGGTGTTCGCGGCCTTTGCAGCGGGGGCGACCGTCTTTGGAGCCGATGTGGCCTTCGCCCAGGTCGAGGACAAACTGGTCGAGCATTATGGGATCCTTCTTTCCCGAGAGCACGATACGGCGAGTGACCCGTAGCACTAACCTGCGAAGATGTCGATAACGCAACTAACATCAATGGCCCTGGCGCGGTTTTAGCCGTAAACCTGGGGGAAACGCCATCAGCCCATTATGTGGTTGCCGCCGGCAAGAACGCCCCAATTGAAAACCAGGCTAACGGAGTAACCGGTTTTACTAAAGTCGACAATCTGGCCAGCGGCCCTGACGGGAAATTATGGATGGTGGAGGACAATGACTTTAGTGACATCTGGGTCTTTGATCCGGCTTCTAAAGATGCCAACGGCGATGGTTATCAAGATAGTGTGCATTTGTTCGCTTCCTTGAAAGACAAATCCGCAGAGGGCACTGGCATTTACTTTGGCAAGGATCCACATACTTTGTTTGTGAACGTGCAACATTCAAGTACCGGTAACGACAAGACCATGATTATTAGCAATCGGGTCAAGTAAATGCTAGCTATTGGCAAAGCGGATTGACTGCTTAGCGCTATTGAAATTTCGCTAGTATGATCAAAGCGTAGGAAAGAGAAGGGCGTAGCGCGTTGGAGGATACGCCCTTTTTAATTATACCCATCGCCAAACCAGATTATCAGCTGTAGGAGGGCACTGAGGCGATCGCTGATAGTGGCCGTTCGGGTCTCGGGCAATTTGTTTTGGCGGGCAGAATGAGTGTAGGTACGGATTTATCTGCACACTGCGAATGAACTTACAGTTAGCCCGGCATTTTTAACATGACTGAGTGCTAGAACAGCCCCGTAATCTTGCCATTATCATCAATATCAATGCGCTCCGCGGCCGGTATTTTTGGCAGGCCGGGCATGGTCATCATGTCGCCGGCGATAGCGACGATAAAGCCCGCGCCGTTGGCGAGCCGGACATCCCTGATTTCTAGCGTATGGCCGGAGGGCGCACCTTTGGCGGCCGGATTGGTGGTGAATGACATCTGGGTTTTGGCCATGCAGATTGGGAACTTGCCGTAATCAGTCTGCCAGGCGGCCAGTTGCGCCTTTACTTTGGCGTTGGCGGATGATGCCGGCGGCACCGTAGAGTTTGGTAGCAATGGTTTCGATTTTTTCCCACAGGCTCAGGTTTTCATCGTAGACATAGCTGAAGCCAGGCTCGCGGTGGTCAGCGATGTGGATGACCGCTCTGGCCAGTTCTTCGGCACCGGCGCTGCCTTGGGCCCAGTGTTTGGAAACCACGCATTTTGCACCCAAGGCTTCGCATTTCGCCTTCAGCAAGGCGATTTCGGCGTCGGTATCAAAGGTGAAGTGGTTGATGCAGACCACACAAGGCAGGCCGTAATGGTTGGTGATATTGCTCAGGTGGCGTTCCAGATTTTCAAAACCTTTTTCCAGGGCGGGCAGATTTTCGGTATTCAAGTTTTCTTTGACAACGCCGCCGTGGAATTTGAGTGCCCTTACCGTTGCCACCAGTACCACGGCGGAAGGTTGCAGGCCGGACATGCGGCATTTGACCCTGGATATCCTGGAGCCGGAGTAATCCTGCAACTGACTTTGCCGGTATGGCCGGATTGAGAAATAACCGCGTACCTGAGCCAGGCTCGCCGCCAGACGGTGAGCCTGCATTCTTGGTTGTGGGTAAGCTGCGCCACCCGCACGGGGTGCACGGCGAAATTCTGATGGAGGTGATTACCGACTTCCCCGAGCGGCTGCAATCTGGCATGACCGTGTTCGTTGGGGAGGATCACCAGCCGCAGCGTATCCGCAGCCTGCGGGGGCACGGCAGGGGGCTGCTGCTGACCTTCGACGGGTTTACCACCCCCGAAACCGTCGGCGCGCTGCGGAACGCGATGGTGTATGTGCCCACCGCCGACCGCCCGCCCCTTCCCGAAGGCGAATATTACCACCACCAGCTGCTGGGTCTGCGCGTGGTCAGTGATGATGGGCAGAGAGCTGGGACGGATTAGCGATATTCTGACCACGGCGGCGCATGACATCTATATCGTGCGTGGCGAAAGCGGCCCCGAAATCCTGCTGCCGGCGATAGAATCGGTGATCCTGGAAATTGACCTGGAAAACAGCCTGCTGCGCGCCCACCTGTTGCCCGGGCTGATCTAACCCAGCAGTTATCAGCATGCAAGACGACACCAAGCGCTACTGGATGGCTTTTAATTTGGTGAAAGGCATCGGCTCAGCGCGCATGCGCCTCTTGCTGGAGTATTTCGGCGAGGCCCAGACGGCCTGGGAGGCTTCTGCCGCCGAGCTGGAAGCTGCCGGGCTGCACGCCCGGCTGGTTGAAAGCATGGCGCAGGCGCGTAAGGACGGCCTGGCAGAGCGTGCCTGGGAAACCGTCCAAAAACAAGGCATCACCGTTCTGACCTGGGAAGATAGCGACTATCCCCGCCGGCTGAATGAAATCGATCAGCCGCCGCCCGTACTGTACGTGCACGGCGAGATCGCGATGAAGACCGATGGTCTGTGGCTATTGTGGGTACGCACGCCGGGCTGACAGCGTATGGACGCCAGGCAGCCGAAGAGCTGGCCGGCGGCCCTGGCGCGGCGCGGGCGTCACGGTCGTCAGCGGGCTGGCGCGCGGCATCGACGCCATCGCTCACCAGGCGGCGCTGAAGGCACGGCGGCAGGTCGCTGGCGGTCTTGGCAGCGGCGTGGACCAGATCTATCCGCCTGAACACCGCCGCCTGGCCGAGCAGATCTCGCCCAACGGCGCGCCTGATCAGCGATTATCCGCCCGGCACACCGCCCGAAGCCGCAATTTCCCGCCGCGCAACCGGATCATCTCCGGCCTTTCGCTGGCGGTGGTGGTTATCGAGGCCGGCGAAAAAAGCGGCGCATTGATCACTGCTGCATTTGCCAGCCGAACAAGGCCGGGAAGTTTTCGCCGTGCCGGGCAGTATTTATGCCCCGCAAAGTAAAGGCACCAACCGGCTGATCCAGGAGGGCGCGCAGCTGTTTCTGGATGTCGGCGATGTTCTGGAAGCGCTCAACCTGGCCCAGGCAGCCAGCAGCGCGCTGCGCGCGTACGGTGCTGCCTGGCGATGCCACCGAAGCACAGCTATATGGATTCTTGGACGCGAACCGCTGCACGTAGATGAAATCGGCGCCCAGGCCGGCATGCCATCGAGCAGGTTTCCGCGGCGCTGACTATGATGGAGCTGAAAGGAATGGTACGCCAGGTGGGCGGGATGCGTTATATTGCGGTATAGTAAGAAGCAGTCGTTTATCCAGAGCTCAAACCTGCCAGATCTACCACTGGCGAAATTGCCCTCTAGGATGACAGAATGAGTAACAGGTTAGTGGAAGCTTATTGTGTGAAATGTAAAACCAAACGAGAAATCAACGACCCACAGCCGGTATTCACCAGCGCGGCACGCCTGCCACCCGCGGCGTTTGCCCCGATGTGCGGCACCACCCTGTTCCGCATGGGCGAGACCGAAGCCCACCAGGGCATGATTCGCCGCCCAGCCCGGAAGAGCGCAGAAAACAGCGCTCCGGCAAGCTGGTCATCGTCGAATCGCCAGCCAAGGCGCGCACGGTCGGCCGCTTCCTGGGTAAAGGATATACCGTCAAGGCCTCGGTTGGGCATGTGCGCGACCTGCTGCGCTCGCAGCTCTCGGTGGATGTGGAAAACGATTTCATCCCAAAGTACCGCGTGCCGAACGAGAAACGCGCCGTGGTCAAAGAGCTGAAAGGCCTGGCCAGTAATGCGGCTGAGAGTCTACCTGGCAACCGACCCCGACCGGGAAGGCGAAGCCATCGCCTGGCATCTGATGGAATCGGCCGAGATCGACCCCAAGGTGACCCACCGGGTGGTTTTCCACGAAATCACCGAGCCGGCCGTCGCCGAAGCTTTTGCCCACCCGCGGCGAGATCGATATGGACCTGGTCGATGCCCAGCAGGCGCGGCGCGTCCTGGACCGGCTGGTGGGTTACAGCCTCAGCCCGCTGCTGTGGCGCAAGGTGCGCAGCCGGCTGTCGGCCGGGCGGGTGCAGTCGGTGGCGCTGCGCCTGATCGTCGAGCGCGAGCGCGAGATCGATGCCTTCATCCCGGTGGAATACTGGACCATCGGCGGCCGAGTTCCAGCCCGAAGGCGGCCAGCAGACCTTCCTGGCCAAGCTGGCGCGTATCGATGACAGCGAGCCGGTGCTGGACAGCGAGGCAGTCGTCCAGCCGATCCTGGAGGATCTGGAAACACGCCAGCTATGCGATCGGCAAGATCAAGCGCGGCGAGCGCCGGCGCAACCCGTCTGCGCCGTTCATCACCAGCACCCTGCAGCAGGAAGCCTCCCGCCGGCTGGGCTACACCGCCCGCCGCACGATGGCGCTGGCCCAGCAGCTTTACGAAGGCATCGACATCGGCGAGGGCGGCGCAGTCGGCCTGATCACCTACATGCGCACCGATTCGACCAACGTCGCCGAGCTGGCCCAGGATGAAGCGCGCCAGTTCATCACCGAGCGCTATGGCGCAAAGTTCCTGCCCGAGCAGCCGCCGAAGTACAAGACCAAAGCGCGTCGGCGCGCAGGAAGCGCATGAAGCCATCCGCCCCACCTCGGTGTTGCGCCAGCCGGAATTGATCAAGGAGTTCCTGAACCGCGACCAGTTCCGCCTGTACCAGCTGATCTGGCAGCGCTTCGTCGCTTCGCAGATGTCTGCCGGCGTGTATGATACCCTTTCGGTCGAGGTGACCGGCAAAACCGAGCGCACACGCTACCTGTTCCGCGCCTCCGGCTCGACGGTGCGTTTCCCGGTTTCCTGATCGTCTACGAAGAAGCCCGAGATGAAGATCAGAAAACCGAAGAGGAAGAAGAAACCACGCGCATCCCGGCCGGCCTGACCGAAGGCCAGGCGCAGCGCCTGGTCAAGCTGCTCCCCGAGCAGCACTTCACCCAGCCGCCGCCGCGCTTTTCGGAAGCCATCCTGGTGCGCACCCTGGAAGAGAACGGCATCGGGCGCCCATCCACCTATGCGCCCGATCCTGGCAACGCTCCAGCAGCGCGGCTATGTAGTGCGCGATAGCAAACGCCTGACCCCCACCGAGACCGGGCTGCTGGTCAATGACCTGCTGATCGAGCACTTCCCCGATATTCTGGATGTCGGCTTCACCGCCCAGATGGAAGAAGACCTGGATCGGATCGCTACCGGGGAGCTGCCCTGGGTGAAGGTGATCCGCGAATTCTACGACCCGTTCTCGCATGAAGGTGGCCAGGCCGAGGAGAACATGCCCGAGCATGAACATGGGCCCCGAGCCGATCGGGCGCGACTGCCCGGAGTGCGGGCACGAGCTGGTCATCCGCTGGGGACGGTATGGCAAGTTCATCAGTTGCAGCAACTTCCCCGACTGCCGCCATACCGAGGCCTGGCTGGAGAAGATCGGCGTCACCTGCCCCAAGGATGGCGGCGATATCGTGGAGCGCAAGACCCGCAAAGGGCGCATCTTCTACGGCTGCGCCAATTATCCGAACTGCGATTTCACCTCCTGGAAACTACCCCTGCCGCGGCCCTGCCCGGAATGCGGCGGGTTGCTGGTGGTCGCCGATAAGCGAAATGCCCAATGCTTGCAGTGCGAAGAGCGCTTCTCTCTGGATCAGGTGATGGTGGACGAAATCGCGATGAGATAGCCAGAGCGGCATAGATCTTGCATCGCTACCTGTTAATCTGAAATGACCGGATGTAGCCAAATCCTGGCAATCTAAGAAGCTGCAAATTTGAAAAAATAGTTGCATTTTTTGCCACTTTGGTCTAAAATTAGAACAGTAGGCGATATGCCGAGATTGGAATTACAGATTGCCCACCGGTGCCGAGAGATTATGCGTACAGGACTAATAATCTCATCAGGGAGTGAAACGATGAACACATTCATGAGCAGATTAAAAACCCGATTGTCGTGGGGATTGTCGGCCTGGTTATCGGGACTCTCTTTGGCCTGGTCGTGCTGGGCTGGTGTGTTGTGGCCGGTGGAGTGGGCTAATGCCACCCCGGCCGAGCTGAGCGCAGACTGGCAAGACAGAATTACCTGCGCATGGCGATTGAAGTTTACGGCACCGGACGCTGCGATGCCGCGCCAAAGCGCTCGGATGTACTGCGGGCGCCTGGGCAGAAAATGCTCAGGATGACGTATTAGGCGTTGTCACCCAGAATCCTGGCGACAGTTTGAGCGCCATCGATGCCTATCGCGCAGCTGTCCGGCGCCAAGTCGCTGCCGCGGCGCCGAGCCGCAGAACCGCGAGCAGCAGGCGGCGGCTATGCCAGCACTGGTCGACACTCGCTGATCGCGCTGATCTGCTGTGTCGTTTGTGCTCATCGTCCTGGCGGGCGTGGCTGTGTGCATGCTGCGTCTGCGACCGCAGCTGCACACCGGGCGGCACCGACCCGACCCCGGCGATGCAAGCCGCAGAAGCGCGCCGAGCAGGCCGCACTGACCGATTATGCGCCCAGGCGGAGCCGAGCCCGCCGATGGCGCAGTTCATGGCTTCCTATCAACTGGGCGACGATCTGTTCGATGACTCTTTCAGCATCGACTCGCAACCGGCGAGTTCCTGGGCGAGTGCGGGGTGGGCATCTCTGAGACCGATCGGTGTGGGCGATCCGAAGAAAGTGACTGCTTTCGAGGTCTGGCTGTTCGACAAGAACGATATCCAGACCGTCACCAAGGTGCTGATGAGCACGCACGCCTTTAACGATGCAGCGATCCGCCAGCGCCTGGCAGCCAAGGGCGAGCCGGTGCAGGCCGAGCCGGAGACCGAGTTGGTCCTGGAAACCCAGACCCTGCAGATGGTAGCCCGGGTGGTCGATATGGGCTATGGCGAAGGCGCCCTGCCCGAAGAAGCTTCTTCGATCACTTGCTGCTCGAGCTGGCGATCTGGCAGAAGATAGAGTCCGATTCTCACTGGATTTAAGACAGATGTGGGTCGGTGCTTTATACCACTCACAGTCGTTTATATTGCAGATTGGTTTATTCGATCTTGAGGATCTTCAGCCGTACGATGCCCGCCGGGGGTCTCGGCGATGACTACGTCGCCCACCCGGTGCCCATCAATGCTCTTCCGATCGGCGATTCGTTCGAGATCTGCCCGTTGCGTGGATCGGCTTCTTTTGCGCCGACCATGTGGTAGGTCTCTCGGCGGGAAATCCTCTTCCTGGATGGTGACGTGCACGCCCACCTCTACCTGATCACGTCGGCATCCTGCTAGTCTTCGACGATGATCGCGTTGTGCAGGAGGTATTCCAGCTCTGGATGCGCCCTTCCAGAAAGCCTGGTCTTCTTTGGCTTTGTGGTAATCGGCGTTTTCCGAAAGGTCGCCCATCTGAGATGGCCGAGCGCAGGCGCTGGGCAATCGCTTCGCGTTCAGGGCCTTTCAACTCGTGCCAGCTCAGCTTTCAGCTTGCTGCGCCTTCAGCGGTCAGATACGGTTGGTCAGTCATAATGATTACTCCGTGTAATACTAGGTCTCTACGTCATAATTGATCGAGCTTGATCAATGCTTAAGGTTTTACCGATCGGGTCGAACAGCTTCTGGTGTTCTTCGATCGCAAAGCGGTCGGTCATCCCGGCGATGTAATCACAGATCGTGCGCTCCAGGCCACTCGCTCGATCTGCTCCTGGACATGGCGCGGCAGGATGGCCGGCTCTGAGCGATAAGCCTGGAACAGGTCGGTGATGATGCGCTCGGCCTTGACCTGCATGCGCACCACACGGTAGTGGCGGTACAGGTTGGCGTACAGGAAATCCTTGAGCTGGCGGTTGCGGCGGTGCATGTCTTCGCTGAAGCCGATCACGTTGTACGGCAGGCGCTGCAGCTCTTCGACCGACTTGACGTTGCTCTCGCGCAGGCGCTGGTCGGTGGTCTGCACCAGGTCGCTGACCTCCATGCCGATCAGGCGGCGGATCATGCGGTGGCGGGTCAGGTCATCCAGGACTGGCGCCGTGCCAGCCCGACGCTCTCCACCAGGATTTCCCACAGCGTGATGCCTTCCAGCATTGACGGCGTGATCATGCCAGAGCGCAGCCCGTCATCCAGGTCGTGGGCGGTGTAGGCCAGCTCGTCGGCCACGTTGGCGATCTGCGCCTCCAGGTGGCCGCGCAGCTCCGGGTTGTATTCGCTGGCGTCGGCGATATCGTATTCCGATTCGTGCTTGACGATGCCCTCGCGCACTTCCCAGGTCAGGTTCAGGCCGGGGAAATCCGGGTAGCGCCGCTCGAGCTTGGTGACGATGCGCAGCGACTGCTTGTTGTGGTCGAAACCGCCGTGATCTCTCATCAGGCGCGCCAGTGCCACCTCGCCGGAGTGGCCGAAGGGCGGGTGGCCCAGGTCGTGCGCCAGGCAGATCGCCTCCACCAGGTCTTCGTTGGCGCCCAGGGCGCGGGCGATGGTGCGCCCGATCTGGGCCACCTCCAGGGTGTGGGTCAGGCGGGTGCGGTAGTAATCGCCTTCGTAGTTGATGAATACCTGGGTCTTGTACTCCAGGCGGCGGAAGGCGGTGGTGTGCAGGATGCGGTCGCGGTCGCGCTGAAGGCTGTGCGGTATTCCGGCTCGTCTTCCAGCAATACGATACGGGTGCCCAGGTCAGGCG
>CAVOJU010000040.1:0-36387 GCA_963696315.1 uncultured Gammaproteobacteria bacterium | reverse complement strand
GCCGTATAAGGCTGACTCAACGACAGCTTTTTGTTGCTCAATATGGACGCGGAAATTGCCGACAGCGGGCGCTGCTGATGCTTCTCGGCCGGTATAGGTTATGCCGATGTGGGGTTCCAGGTTGTCGGCAAAGTGATGTTTGGATTGATACCAGGCGCCCTGATTCTGAGGCTCTTCCTGGCACCAGATAAAATTTTCCAGATTGGGGTATTTGGCTATTTCCGCTTTAAATGTTTTTGCGGGAAAGGGATAAAGCTGTTCGATGCGGGCAATGGCGATATGAGCCAGCTGGTCATGGCGCCGCGCCTCCAGAAGATCATAATAGACTTTTCCGGAACACAAGATAAACCGGGTCACTTTTTTGGGATTGATGGCATCCTGTTCACCGATAATGGTTTGAAACTTTCCTTTGGTCAGATCTTCCAGCGAGGAAACGGCCAGATTATGGCGCAGCAAACTCTTGGGGCTCATGATGATCAACGGTTTACGGTAAGGCCTGATTAACTGGCGGCGCAGCAGATGAAAAATTTGAGCCGGTGTCGTCGGGTTGCAGACCTGAATATTGTGTTCGGCGCACAGTTGCAGATAGCGCTCCAGGCGGGCGGAAGAATGCTCCGGTCCCTGGCCTTCAAAACCGTGCGGCAGCAACATGACCAAGCCGCTCAGCCGGCCCCATTTGGTTTCTCCGGAGCTGATAAACTGATCGATGACCACTTGTGCGCCGTTGGCAAAATCGCCGAATTGGGCTTCCCAGATCACGAGCGTATTCGGACTGGTTGAGCTGTATCCGTATTCAAAACCCAATACCCCGGCTTCCGAAAGCAGGGAGTCAAAAATCTGCGCGTTCCCCTGGTCTTTATCCAGATGCTTGATGGGTATGTAGGTTTTATTATTTATCTGATTATGTAAAACGGCATGACGATGGAAAAAGGTGCTGCGGCCGACATCCTGGCCAATCAAGCGGATATTGTACTTTTCCATCAGCAAGGTGGCGTAAGCCAGATTTTCGGCAAAGCCCCAATCCAGAGGCATGGCGCCTGCCGCCATTTTACGGCGGTTATCCATGATTTTGGCAACCCGGGGATGCAGTTCAAAACCCGATGGCAGGCGCAGCATTCGGTCATTGCAAAAGCGCAACCGATCCATGGTGACCGAGGTTTTAGAGGGAGCGTCCCATTCTTGGTGCAGAAATGGCTGCCATTGGTCAGCATAGGTGTAAAGTTCATTGTTCAGGACGGGTCTCGAAACCACTTTACCCGCTTCCAGCATTTGCTGGTAATCGCTTTCCATCGCTGTGGCTTGTTTGGCAGTGATGATGCCTTCATTGGTCAGTTTGTCCGCATAAAGCTGCCGCGTTGTTTTGTGGGTGCGAATTTTTTTGTACATGCGGGGCTGAGTAGCCGCGGGCTCGTCGGCTTCGTTATGACCCAGGCGCCGATAGCAGATAAGGTCGATGACGACATCTTTATTGAAGGTCATTCTGAAATCGAGCGCCAGTTTGGAGACAAAATTGACGGCTTCAGGATCATCAGCGTTGACATGAAAAACCGGCGCTTGAATCATGCTGGCGACATCTGTGCAATAGAGAGTGGAACGGGCGTCCTGCGGGTTGCTGGTGGTAAAGCCGATTTGATTGTTGATGACGATATGGATGGTGCCCCCGGTAGAAAAAGCCCGGGTTTGCGACATATTTAAGGTTTCCATCACGATGCCCTGCCCGGAAAATGCCGCATCTCCATGTATCAATATCGGAATGACCATATTGATGCCCTCCGGGCCGGCTCTGTCCTGGCGGGCTTTGACTGAACCTTCAACCACGGGGTTGATGATTTCCAGATGCGAGGGGTTGAATGCCAGCGTTAAATGAATGGGGCCGCCAGGTGAGGCAATGTCGGACGAGAAACCCATGTGATATTTTACGTCGCCGGATCTGACGCCCGGCGACAGCTTGGACATGCCGGCAAATTCATCAAATAGAGCTGGCCGGGCTTTTGCCTAGAATATTGACCAGCACGTTCAGGCGGCCGCGATGCGCCATGCCGATCACAATTTCTTTAACGCCTCTATCACCGGAACCTTGAACGATTTCATCGAGCACGGGAATCAGTGATTCGCCGCCTTCCAGGGAAAAACGTTTTTGCCCAACAAATTTAGTATGTAAATGACGCTCAATACCTTCAGCCGCCGTCAGCTGTTTAAGTATCCAGTGTTTTTTTTCAGGGCTCAACAAGGCATGCGAGGAGACATTTTCCAGGTGATTTCTTATCCAGCGCTTGATCGTCGTATCGACAATATGCATGTATTCAGAGCCGATGCTGCCACAGTAAATTTCCTGCAGACTGGCAATGATTTCGCGCAATGGTAAGCGGTCAACGCCGCGCAAGGAGCCGGTGTCAAACACCGTGTCCATATCGGGTTCGGACAGACCGTAAAAGGCCGGATCGAAATCGGGCGGGCGGATAGTCTTGTTGCCCAGGGGGTTGTTTTGGGCGATTTGGTGGCCGCGTACCCGGTAATGGTTGATCAACCTGGCAACGGCGGATTGTTTTTTTACGCTTTCTTCGGTAAAGCCTTGTAATGCGGCCAGCCTGCCTTGAGATTTAACCGCAAGCCGGGCAAAGCGTTCAACCACTGGGCTGTGCGGGGTTTCATAGTCGGCGCCGCCGTGAATGGCTTTAAATTGTTTTTGCCAGCTTGGTTCAACTGATTCAGGGTCTTCTAAAAAGCGTTCGTATAAATTTTCGATGAAGCTGGCATTGCTGCCATAGAGGGTAGAAGAATCTTGAAAAAGTTTAAGTAGCTTACTCATTAGGAGGTTCCAATTTATTCAGCACAGGTTTTTTCTCGTTAAATTCGAGTTCAGGGTGGAATATTACCAAAAGAAAAGGTAATGTTTGAGTAAAATATGGTTCACTATAGTTGGAACGGTTATTATCGCACCACCCTGAATGTTGTTGAGATCAAAAATTTATGGCAGACAAAAAAAATCTTGTAATTAGAGTCAATTACCCCAAACATGGGAAAAAGTCAGAAAAGCGGCTTTCTGCTCCTGAGCTGATAACAGAATGGCATACCCAGCGGATTTTTATGGTTCTGGGTGCGTTTATCCTGCTTTGCGTTGTGGCTTTTTTTATAATCAACAATGGCCAACACAATGCTGATGTCGGGAGTCCTGTTGTACAGTCTGATACTGCCAAAATGAGCACAATAGACGGCGATAGCCCAGGCACAGAAAAACAGCCTTCAGAATACACGGAGTTTGAACAAATATCATCAATTCCGCCAGTAACAAGGGTTTTGAAACCTGCGCCGGAACAGGTCGAGCCTCTGTCTGAGAGTAATCAGGCCGTTAATCAAACAACAAAGCGCGATATGCCAAGCAATAATGACGCGAGTAATAATGCTGCGGAGACTGAAAGCAAACCAGGGCAGATCAAGAACACAGAATCTATTAATAATCACCAATCGCCAATAGACGATAAACGGGTATCGAGAGCGCTATTAACGACCGGGCTTAATAATAGGGAACCCATAGACGAGTTCACGCCTCCGGTTAAAATAGGCAATCAACAAACGGTTGTACTTTATTATTTTACGGAACTCAAAAAGTTAAAAGACAAAGCGCTCTATCATGAATGGTTGCGTGATGGTCAATTGGTGGCTAAACGCCAGCTGTATATAGGTGACGAACACTGGCGTATCTCCAGCAAAATGAGATTTTCTGAAAAAAATAAAGGCAACTGGACTGTCAGATTGGTTGATAAATCAGGCCAGATATTAAATCAAAAAAGTTTCAGCGTGGCGTTGGACGAGTAATAAACTTGTTCCTTTCCAGGCTTTAAAATATAAATGACTATTCAATTATCACAGCTTGTTTCGTTCTACAGTCAATTCCACTGGGGAGGAAATGCACGGTCAGTAATATTGTGCCCCCTGAATATCTGCATGCACCCATCCCCTTATACACTAATCCGTCATTCCGGCAAGGATGGCCGGCTTCGATGACATCCTCTGCCATTGATGTCGGCGATCCTTGCCGACATCAAGACTTAACATAACGACATAAATGCTCGAGGACTTTCGGTTAAAAGCAAATCTGTTCCAGACAGATTTGTGCCGGATCCGCTAGCGTATGAAGCGCATTCAGAATTCATGGGAGAATATAAAATATCCGCTTAATTCTTGTGACTTACTTAAAGATAGACCACTTACCATATCAAAATAAATAATGCAGGAGCAAGGCAGCGGAATGGCGGGAAATATTAAGCGCCGGGTAGTTTACTAAAATTTTACGATTTCTCGCTATGTTCGGAATGAGACAAAGCGCTGAAAAGTTATGAATATTTTTTTATATTACAAAGTGATGTTAATATACTAAAAATTTTTTTTACCCGAGGCAAAATAATGACTGATCTTGATAAACTTTCAATAAATGAATTACAAGCTGTTATCGAAAATGCAGAGAAAGCATTAAAACTTAAACAAGCGAATGAGCGCAAAGAGATTATCGCTAAAATTAAGGAATTGGCGGCATCGATTGATGTTATTGTGGAAATTCATGAACACGAGAAGAAAACTACGCGCAAAGGCGGCAAAGTTGCAGCTAAATACCGGCATCCGGATGATCCCGCAAAAACCTGGACAGGACGTGGGGTAACGCCAAAATGGATGCAGGCTTTACTGGAGTCAGGACGGCAACGTTCTGAGTTTGAAATTAACTAAACTCTGTTTTATTGGCTACTCAGGGCGTGAAGATCACGGAGAGTTTGGCTCCGTGACTTTCGGCTTATACTTTATGAGTTGTTAATCAATAAAACGTTTACTCAGATCGCCATATTCATCAATTCTACGGTCACGCAGATAAGGCCATATTTGTCTGACCCGTTCAACTCTTGCATTATCGATAGTGCAGCTTAATAGTTTAACTTCTGAAGCATCGGCACGCGTAATGATTTCCCCTTGCGGCCCCGCAATAAAACTATTGCCCCAGAACTGGATACCTTTATCCGAGTCCGGCGCCTTTTCAAAACCGATCCGGTTGCAGGAAATAACCGGAATACCGTTAGCGACAGCGTGGGCGCGTTGAACGGTGATCCAGGCATCCAATTGGCGTTGATGTTCTTCCGCAGCATCTTCGGGATCCCAGCCTATTGCGGTAGGGTAAATTAACAGTTCGGCACCGGCCAAAGCCATCAATCTTGCGGCTTCCGGAAACCACTGATCCCAGCAAACCAAAACGCCCAGTTTCCCAATTGAAGTTGTAATGGGTTTAAAACCAATATCGCCGGGCGTGAAATAATATTTTTCATAAAATCCCGGATCATCCGGAATATGCATTTTTCTGTATTTGCCGGCGATACTGCCGTCCTTGTCAAAAACGACGGCAGTATTGTGGTAAAGCCCTGGGGCTCTGTTTTCGAATATTGTCGAAACAATGACAATTTTTAATTTTTTGGCCACAGCGGACAGAGTCTCAGTGGCTGGGCCGGGAATGGGTTGGGCCAAAGCAAAGTGGTGATAATCTTCATTCTGGCAGAAATAAGGCCCCAGATGCAGCTCCGGCAATACCACCAGATCCGCATGAGCCGCGGCAGCTTCATGGATTTTTGCAATAGAAAATTCAAGATTGGACTGTCTGTCTGCATTGCAGGGCTGTTGTACAGCGCTAACGATAATGTTTGCTTTCATGATTGGGGTGTGTGATTTTAAAAAACGCAGTTGAAACAGATGATTTCGCCGTATCGAGCGACCATTTCGCAAAGGCCAAGCATCAGGCGGAGTTGGGCAGGCTATTTTATAACGATTTAATCCCTGAATTCGTCTAATAATTGCCCAGCTGGCCAAAGAAAGACACTGCCGTCGAAGAATGCGTGCGTTCCTGAGGCGGTTTTGCTCATGCTGCGCTGCCGGCAGCAAATTCTCCAATTCAGGCCAGGTTTCTGCTTCCCAGCCTGATGGCGGGCGCCACCTTAAAAGCAGCATTTACGCTGGCTTCATTCACTCGGCAGCGCGCCTGCTGGCCGCTATTTCTTCATGGCCCAAACATTATTTAACGTGGCGTTGCGTTGCCGATAGCGTCTGGAATCATCCTGCTCCCAGCCATCGATACTCGCACGCATGTCGGCATTAATATTTCCACAAAGATAATAGCTGTGCTCTATAAATCCATGCACAATCGGGGTGCAGTCAACTTGATGAACTTTGTTGTGCAACAGCGCGGGGTGCGCTGCTCCGGTCCCGCCAAGCCGTTCCGGGTTGCCTTTCGTATAATCCGAAATTACCATCGCCTTGTCCTCGCGATTGTGATAAATCGTGACATGACGCGCTATTTGGTCAATTTTTGCCAGCGGCTGGCCGGCCTCAAGGGCATTATCGTCAACATCTGGCGCACACATAAAAATGTGCTCGAACAGCCGCGGCAAGGTGTTGCCCGGTGTGAAATCGAAGGTTCGCGCGAGGGCGCTTTGCAATAAAAAGTTGCCCATGGAATGGCAGAGCAAATGAATATCCTGGCCGCAAAGCTCTGTGCCGCCTTTTTTGGCACGGTCACGCAATTCCGAGAGAAAATCCCGTGCCTTCAGAAAAGCCCGTCCCACAGCCGCGCCTGAGCCAGTTGCTTCAGACCGATCCGATTTGTAGGACACCCAGGGTAACGCCAGTCCATCTGAAGGCCAGGTAAACAATATAACCAGCACGTTTTGCAACGGATCCCGGATTTGCGCATTCTGCAGCATGAGCTGCAAGGCCAGGGCAGAACCGACAGCCTCAAACCAGGTGACATTGAAGCCATGGATATAAGTCAATACATCGCTGCTTTTTTCCATATCGGACATGACATCCTCGAACATTGCCTTCGAACCCAGCTTGGCATTTTTTTGCGACACGTCAGCAATGTAAGACTTGATTGATTCTTCATAGGCGACAATCTGCGCAGTCTTCACAAATCCCGTCAGATAGTCGGCGAGATCATCGCCATTGCCGACGCCGCAGTCTTTTACCGGGGCATTCAGGAACCCGGCAACTTTTTGCTCATCTGCGGTTACAGTGACCACGCCAAAGCGAAGATTTTCCATGCCGTCATCACTAAATTTCGAGCCATAGGCCTTTGGATGCCAGCGATCCTTGCCTATGTGATTGCGGTTAGTTGCGAAGTAGAGCTTATATTCAGTCATTTTTCCCCCTCATTGATTCCTTGAAAAATGGATAATTTTTTGTCTGGCTGTTTAAGGCGTGTTTTTTTATGATCCCTCGATACACAAATAAAATTTAAACAGCACGGCGAATAAAAATACGCCGTACGCACCGGGCTGTATATAAGTAATTTTACCTAGGCGGCCGATACACCTGACCTTCTTTTCGTGAATTTGTTTTCCAGCGCGATTGCGCCTGTTAACTTCCCGGCTGGCTTATTTGTATCCTTACGTATCAATCGCCTAGAAATCAATGGCAGCTGTTTTATTAATCCGGATACGCACATTGAGTTTCCTTATTAAAGCCAAAATAAATATAATGGATCACTTTTGTTGTCCGGACAGATCCCTGAAAGAATAATAATGCCTATGAAGAAGAAACCAGTGCCTGCTTCCAGTGCCACAGAGAATAGTCTCGATAAACAGGCGCTGTCCTTGTCAAATTCCGGTAAATATAAAGAAGCGATTGAACTTTATAAAAAATTATTGCTGAATTCAGACAACCCTGCGTGGCGGCGGCAGTTAGCTTACTGTTACCTGCAAAGAGCATTGTCGTTTGCCGCCAAGGGCCTGTACAAGGAGGCGCTGGTGTTGTGGGAAAATTACAGTCAAAAGACGCAGCCCCCTTACGAGTGCTACGATCATTACATCGTCTGGCTGTTTCAAACCAAAAACACGGCCAGAATTCAGGCATGCCTGGAGCAGTTAACGGCAGAGCAACTGGATAAAGAATATCCCGCACTGGCCACATTGTTGGGATTGCGGGTGATTACTGATCACCCCGAATTCCAACAGGCGTTGCCGCAAGACTCTGTCTTCATGGCGCACTTGCAGATTGTGCAAACAGCTTTGCAGGCTTATCAGGAGAGCAACCCGGCCGGCATCGATGCAGCCTTAAAGCAGTTGCCTTATCGTTCCGCTTTCAAAGATTTTCGCAATTTAATAAAAGCGGCCATTGCAGCGGCCACTTCCTTTGCCGAAGCGCAGTCAATGTTAGCCAAAATTCCGAGCCCATTCACCGTATTCGCAAACTGCGGCATTACTGCAAGCGTGTACCCTAACAGGCGCGGCGCTGGCCCAGGCCATGACCAACCTTAATGCTCAACAGCGCCGGTTGATTGGAGAAATAATAGGTCTGCATAAAAAGCAGCTCGAATTGATTGAGACAATAAGCCAACATAAGGATCGGTTGACCGACAAGATAAAATTTAATCTGGCCATCCAATATCAATCGTTATGCGGTTCCGAGTTGGCGCAACGCTGCTGCTTCGCGCTGTTGGCTCAGTATCCAGCCGGACAACGAGACTATAACAAAGCCTTTGGTTCGATCACTGAATTTGAACAAAACCGTTTAAAAGCGCTGACTTGCGAGCACAATCATAACGGCTACGATGCGGAGTATTATTGGCGGCAATGTATTAAGGCATTATCAAAAGAAGGCGCCGGCAACGCCTTGAAAATAGCACTGATATTACGCCACATGGCTGATAACCAGCCGGATCCGGAACTAAAAATCCAGTCGCTGATTGAAAGCCTGGAGCATGATCCTGAAGATCGAGCTTGTTATCTGCAGATTCTTGGCTACTTAAGCCAGCACCCGGACACTGGAGACAGCTACAAACAATGGCTGAGCAAAGCCATAGCCCAATTTCCGCAAGACCTTGATGTCTTGAGCCTGGCGATTCAGTCAGCCATGCGCAACAAAGCCTATAAAAAAGCCAACCAATATGCCCAGAAAATATTAAAAGTTGATCCGCTGAATACCTTTGCCAAACAGGTGCTTTTTTCAAGCCATTTGGCGCATGCGCGCAAACAATTGCAGGACAAAAAATATTCCTTGGCTGAAAAAGAACTTCAACAGGCGGAAGACCTGAAATTGGGAAAAAGCGACGCCATGCAAATGCAATTGCTGCGAGGCTTTTTTTGTTTTGCCGCGCAGGATAAAAAACAGGGCATGCAAATGATCACGGATGCACTGAACACGCTTAATTCGGATCCTGTTAATTTGCATTTTCAAGCCACACTGGAAGCGCTGTTAACGGGGCAGCCGGTCGCAACCATTCTGAGAGATTTGCCACCCACAAAGGAGCATTTATTATCAAAACAGGAACTGGCACGCTTCATTGAGCTGTTGAAGCAGTATGAGCAGGAATTTGGCAGTGGGCAACAGCTGCACAAGGCGCTGGAAAAGGTTAAAGCGACTCTGAAAAAATCAGTGCTGCAACAGAATTACGATGAAAACCTGATGTTAACACTGTGCCAAACGCTGGACAGCATTCAGCACTTTGAATTGTTGCGCCATTGCGCAAAACGGGCACGAGACCAATGGCCAAAGCCTATCTGGGTGTATTACAAGATTTATTCCGAGACCAATGGCAAACCCGAACAATGTTCTTTTACGCAAAGTTTAAGTCTGCAAGCAAACCTTGACGCAGCCAGACAGGACAAAGATCATCGCGCGATGGCGTTGATCGGCGATTATCTTAAACGCTATCATGAAGCGCGGCCTTTGCAGGGCATGGGCTTTCTGGAAAATCTGTTTGGCATGGATGAAGATGATTCTGAAGATCCATTTGATAAGCTCTTTGGCCACCTGCCTGATGAAATATTCCTATAAGCTCAACCAAAAAATAGCAGCCTTAGCTAAAAAAACATCACCGGAACGGCTTGTTCAGGAGCTGGGAAAAGTGATCGGCCATCACAACCGTCATATTTTATTCGCCATCATGCAAGACCCTGATTTATTCACGGCCCTGATGATTGTAAGAGCCGCGGATGAGTTAGGCATCCCCATTGATGTCAGTGTTGAGGATGTGCTTGCCAGTTTCGGTGTTGAAAATAAGACCAACTCTTTTCCCTTTTAAACCGAATCTACCATGAAGACACCCTATCAAATACTGAACGTTGCCCCTGATGCCAGCGATGTTGAAATCAAGCAGGCGTATTTACAGAAAGTGAAAGACAACCCCCCGGATCGTGATCAGGAACAATTTCAAGCAATACATAATGCGTATACGGCCATTAAAGACGATAAAAGCCGGCTAAGTTATGCCTTGTTCACCCTGCCATCCGTTGATTTCAACGAGTTGCTGGATCAGGCCTTGCAAACCAAACCAATCCTGCAGCTTAAGCCGGAACATTTTAAAAAACTGCTGCGCGCGGGCATTGATGATACAAGCTTCCTGAACGCCTTGGCTCCCTCTGAAAAATCATGACCACAGACGCACAAAAAAACGACTTGCTTGAAGACTTCCGGCAGTATCTGGAGCAGAGCAGACTTGAACCATTAACGAGCCATGAGCAACCCGATCTGAACACCTTGCTTACTGAGATGGCCGGGCTAAAAACGGAAATAAAAGCCGAATCCAAGCATTTTAAAAGCACCTTGGAGGTCTTGAGTTCGGCGCTGAGCACCGTGCAGGACGACAATAAGACGCTGTCGGCGGAGCTGGCCGTGCACGCCCAACGCCTGGAGCAACAGCAACGTGAGACCATGCGCAGCATGCTGTTGGAGTTCGTCGATATTTACGACCGTCTGAGCACAGGGCTGGGGGTTTTACAAAACTACCGCCCGGTATCGGCGCTGTTCAAACATTCCAGAGACAAGGATGTGCATTTTATTAAGCGTTTCAAGGAGGGTCAGGAGATGACGATCAAGCGCTTTGAACAATTATTACAGCGTTATCAGGTCCGGCCGATAGACTGCGTCGGCCAATTGCTTGATCCAATGACCATGAGTGCGGTCGAAACGGCTCACGATCCTAATCGTGAAAACGGCATTGTGCTGGAAGAACTGCGCAAAGGCTTTCTATTTAAAGACCAGGTTCTGCGGCTGGCAGAAGTTAAGGTCAACAAAACCAAGGCTCGGTAAACATATGAATGAAATTATAATAGGCATAGATTTAGGCACCACCAATTCGGAAGTCGCCATTGTTGAGCAGGGTAAAGTCAGGGTCATTAGCGATGCCGGCAAAAAAATCCTGCCTTCGTTTGTCGGTATTGATGATAACGGCGACATTCTGGTCGGTGAAACTGCGAGAAATCAGTACCTGGTTTATCCGGAACGCACCGTTAAATCCATCAAGCGCTTGATGGGGCAAGATACGCATGTGGTGCTGGCGGAACAGTCGTATACGCCGCAGGAAATTTCCGCCATCATTCTTAAACGCCTTAAAAGCATCGCCGAACAGTACCTGGGACAAGCGGTCAGCAAAGCCGTCATTACCGTACCGGCCTATTTTTCCGATGCCCAGCGCCAGGCAACCCGCGAGGCCGGAGAAATTGCCGGCCTGGAAGTCGTGCGCATGATTAACGAGCCCACGGCGGCCGCGCTTTCTTACGGCGCCAATCAGTCCGAAGCCAAGTGTATGTTGGTGTATGACCTGGGCGGCGGCACTTTTGATGTTTCCGTGGTGAATTCTCAAGACGGCGTCGTCGAAGTGCTGTCGAGTCATGGCGACAACCATCTGGGCGGTGACGATTTTGATCAGCAAATTATTGAATACCTGCTCGATCATCTGCAAACTACCTACAATGTGGATGCGCGCAGTCACAGCAAAGCCATGGCACGCATCACCCGGGCTGCAGAAAATGCCAAATTTCAACTATCCGATCAGCCATTCGCGCAGATTCAAGAAGAGTATTTGCTGGAGCATGAAGGCTCGGCCATCCATTTGTCGCTTGAGCTGTCCCGAATGGAATACGAAGACATGATCGAGGACTATATCAATGCCACCCTCGATGCCGTGCACATCGCCCTGAAAGGCGCCAAATTAAAAACCTCGGATATCGATGAAATTGTCCTGGTCGGCGGATCTACACGCACGCCTTGTATCCGCGAACGCATGCTCAATGAATTCGGTTTTGAACCGCACGGCGAAGTCGATCCGGATTTATGCGTGGCCATGGGCGCCGCCATTCAAGCCGCGATGATCAGCGGCCAGCAGGTTGATACGGTGCTGGTTGATGTCACCCCCTATACCTACGGCACCAGCGCCATAGGCGTGCTCAATGGCGAGTATTATCCCTTTATGTATGTTCCCATCATTCATAAAAACAGCGTGCTGCCGAACCGCAAAACCGAAGCTTTTGTCACCAGCTATGATAGTCAGAAAGTCGTAGAAGTAACGATTTACCAGGGCGAAGATCCAGATGCCTTAAACAATATCAAAATAGGCGAGTTTATCATTGAAGGTTTGCTGGATGTTGAAGCCGGTAACGTCATCACGCTGACGCTGGATCTTGATCTTAACGGCATTTTGCATGTTTCCGCACAAGAAAAAGCAACCGGCATGGAAAAGTCCATCACCATTAAAAATGCCTTGTCGCGACTTGAAAGCTCGGCTTTGGACACTGCCAAACAGCGCATCACCTCGTTATTCGGACAGCTGGAAACAGAGCCGGAACCGTTCGAGGCGCCGGTAGCGCCGGAAATTGTCGAGGCGCGCAGTTTAATAGCTAAAGCCGAAAGCTTGTTCGAACAGATTTCCAGCGAAGACAAGGAAGATATGATCAATCTCATTGAAGCCATTACCAACTGCATCGAAACCGGGGATATCGCAGGGCTGGAAGAGCCGGTCGAACAATTGAACGATATTATTTACTATCTGGAGTCCTGATGGAACGCTGCCCTTGCTGCAGGGCCCGCTTGGGCAGCGCTAGCGTTTGCCCGCGCTGCCAGGCTGATTTAGGCAAAGTTATAGGCGCCGGACAATCGGCTCAATTTTGGCTGGACAAAGCGATACAGCACTGGCAAGACAATGAAGCCGAGCAAAGCATACTGGCCTTGGAATATTCGCTGCGCCTTAACAAAACCAGACTGGCTCTTGCCTGGCGTGATTTTTTAGTCCAGCAACAAAGCCGGGCAGTTCTTGACCTGCTGGCACAAAAACAGCTGCAGCCCGCCAAACAAAGTCTCTATAGTGTGCGCCGCTTGTTTCCACACTACTTGCTGCTGCAAGAGTTGCGCTCGTTCACTGATTATTTATGGGCAAAGCAGCAAGATTCGCCAAATGTCTATGACTCTAGTAACCTAGATGTGAGTGCCGAGGCGGGCCGATGGGTGGATTCGAGCACGGCGAATGAGTGATGATCGCATACCCTTGCTTACCAGTTCTTCATGCCGGTAGACATAAGTAATGCGCACTAAATAAGTTGAACAAGAGTAGGTGTGAATTTATTCGCACAGTGCGGATAAATCCGCACCTACGCAAAAAATTGTTTCTCAGAGTTGCGCAAGTTATTTGACACGTGTTCCTAAGCTATTCACTTTGTGCTTTAACGACCCGGCCAGTCTGTCCAGACTGACGACCTGTTGGTTAAATGCCAATCTTTTTCAGACAGATTTGTGCCGCCTGGATCGAGACTGCACCGCTTCTAACGCAAATATTAGCTGAGGGGAGGTGGCTACTTTCCTGTTCTCAACGGGTGGCGGCAATTGCACAATTATTCTGATGTACTATTGTAATACCCAGCTTTATGATACCGGGAATCTCAAGAGAAATTTAAAGTAGGCCGTCCATGTTAGCCCAAGAAGACATTGCACAAATAGAGCGATTGATAGAACAAGTCATCGCCAGGCAACCCGAAAAGCTCAACGCCAATGTCCGTTATGAGCTGGATCTTAGGGAACGCACCGTTCGCGTTGAAGAAGAATTAAAGCATCAACGGGAGTTGATGATTCAAGGCTTCGAGGCCATGGAAAAACGCTTTGAACACGTGGATAAGCGTTTTGAAGCTTTAACAAGTGGATAAACGCTTTGAACAAGTTGACAAGCGTTTTGAAGATATGCGCAAAGACATGAATACCGGTTTCATGGAAATGAATCGCCGGCTCGATCGCTTTATGTACTGGACGCTGGGTCTGGTTGTTTCGGCAACTTTGCTCATTATAAATTTCAAATGAGCTCATCCGCTAAGTTGTCGTTGGAAGCCGTCAGTGGGCGCGGCGCCCACGCCACGATTTCAAACCATTTCTTACCTGCTCACAGCATCCAGACATCCGCGCCTATCTGGAGCCAACCGTTTTGCGGATTCCAGAGTGGAATATGGCTAGTTGGTGTGGGGCGGTTTTGAACTTTGCTCCCAGCCGTCGCCTTCTAACGCAACAAAATTGAGTGCAACCGGGCAATGATCGTGCGGCATGAAGCTTAGTTACAATTTTGCACTTGAATCAACCGAGTCCGGCCGTATTAATTCTGGTTTTTCTGTTGATTTTATTCGAATCAAGATAGGAGGCAATTTATGAGTAGGCTAAACATGGAAGATTTGCCGCACTATAACTATGATGATTATGTGCAATGGGAGGGCCGCTGGGAGCTTATCTATGGAGTGGCTCACGCTAAGAGCCCATCACCACCAGGCATCACACACCAGTCAATCAGCCAACACATAGCCAGTCAGCTAGAGCGTGCTTTAGAAAACTGTCAAGAATGTCATGCTCTGCTGCTCGTTGATTGGAAGATTGACGAAGAAACCATTGTTCAACCCGACAATTTGGTCGTTTGTGGGGAGCTCGAAAAAAAAGCCTATCTGAACGAAACTTCAAGCCTTATTTTCGAAATACTGTCCAAATCCACCGCTCATAAAGACCGTACCACTAAATTCAAACTATTTGAGCAGGAAGGTGTCCGGCACTACGTGATCGTAGATCCAGAAGAAAGCATTGCCAAGGTGTATCGCTTACAGGATGGTCGCTACATCAAGGTATTGGACGCCAGCAGGGACAACATTGAGTTTGATTTAGGAAAATGCAGTATACAATTCGAGTTCGCCAAAATTTGGATGTAAGCACAGATAAAGCATGGAATGTGAGCAACAAACGAATGACTTAAAATCGTTGCCCCTCGCAAGCGTGTACAAAAAGGGGGTCAATTTTAATGAATTAAATCCATCGATTGTCGTAGATTGATGGGTTTGCTTGCATCTTTGCGTGAAGACATATGTCGAGTCTGAGCCCGATAGCATAAGTTCTGGCAAATCCTGCCAATCCATAGCACACAACGTTACATGCATGATAGGTCCGAATTGTTGCCGATTACTTTTGAAATGAACAGAGCCAACAAATTGGATATTAATCTGATGGATGAAAGCCTCAAGCAGGTGCTTAGTAACCATCCTGCAATCCTTCTAGCGTTACTATTTGGTTCTATAGCCAAGGGTAACGCAAACCCGGAAAGCGATATTGATTTAGCCGTGGCAGCAAATCATCCCCTCACCGTTAATGAAAAAATGCAATTGATTGCAGAGCTAGCCCAGATAACCGGGAGGCCAGTTGATTTGGTGGATTTGACAACAGCAGGCGAGCCTCTTTTGGGTCAAATAATTGCACATGGAAAAAAAATAGTCAGAGATGATGCTTTATATGCCGAAATGATCAACAGACACCTGCTGAATCAAGCCGATTTCATGCCCTACAAACGCAGAATTCTCGAAGAAAGGAGGCGAAAATGGATAGGGTGTTGATCGAACAGAAACTTGAATCCTTGCGGTGCGCTGTTAAGCGCGTCAAAGCAAAATGCCCTGAAGATATCCAAACACTGATTGAAGATTATGATGCCCAGGATATTTTATCCATCAACTTATCCCGTGCTGTCCAATTGTCAGTGGATATAGGCGCCCATTTGATTGCTGGAACCGATTTACCAGCGCCTGACACAATGGGGCAGACATTTGAAATTTTATGCACGGCCGGAGTTATCTCGACAGAATTAGCAGAAAGAATGAAAAAAGCCGTCGGTTTTCGAAATTTGACCGTCCATAACTACGAAGCGATAAACTGGGCAATTGTTTACGCCCTATCCCAAGATCGATTGGTTGATTTTGAAGAATACGCCAGGGCCATTATGAAAACCCTGGATAAAGAATTGTCGTAACTATTCAGCGTAGTTTGTTCATTCCGAGCAAAGCGTGGAATCTTAAGGCTCAACGATATTCCAGCGCTTAGGTTTCTCCCGATGGTCGAAATGACAGCAAAATCTAGCTTTGTGGTGTCAAACGGCTTTGAAAAGTTTCCATAATTTCCCCGGAAAGATCGTCGAAAAGTTTCCAGTTATTTTGTAGGGTTATTGATTTTCTACCGCCTTTTTTCGCTGTTTAAACCGATAAGAATCGTTGCCAGTTTCCAAAATATCGCAGTGGTGGGTGATTCGATCTAATAATGCCGTAGTCATCTTGGCGTCGCCGAAAACCTGTACCCATTCCCCGAAATTAAGATTGGTGGTGATAATCAACGAGGTTTTCTCATACAGATGGCTGATCAGGTGGAACAGCAAGGCACCCCCAGATGTAGGGAACGGCAAGTAACCGAGTTCATCAATGATGACGGCATCCATGACTGACAGTTGCTTGGCCAGATTGCCGGCTTTGCCCTGTTGTTTTTCTTTATCCAGTTGGTTGACGAGATCGACAGCATTGTAGAAGCGCAGCCGTTTACCTTGGTGTATGGCAGCAACCCCCAGGGCGGTGGCCAAATGGGTTTTTCCGGTACCGGTGCCGCCAACTAAAATGAGGTTGTAGGCCTGATCCATGAAACCAGCGGTTGACAGTTGTTCGATTCGGGCCTGCTGTAACGGCGTTTCTTGCCAATCAAAGCTCATCAAGTCACGATGCATGGGAAAGCGTGCGGCCTTGAGTTGGTAATTCAAACTGCGCGCTTGCCGGTCCGCTTGTTCCGCTTCGATCAGGCGATCCAACCAGACTTCCGGCATCACCGGCTTTTGCTGAAAACTGTATTCGGTTTGCCATTCGTGCCAGGCCGCAGCCATGCCGAACAGATGCATTGTTTTCAGTTGTGCGACACGATCAATGGACATAACGCGCACTCCGCAAACTATCGTAACGGCTGCAATCGGCCATGGGTTCTAGCGTGAGTACCGGTGTTGATGCAGGTGTATCAACCAGCGCTTTCGGCTGGGCGATTTCGGTCAAACGACGCATTTCGTTGAGTACGATGGCGGCGCTGATGACACCGGTTTGCAAGGTCAGATCACAGGCCACTTCCAAGGCATCCAGGCCGGTTGCGCCTAAATCACGTGCCATCAGCAACAGATCGACAAACGCCCGGTCGCCTTTATCCTGTTTGAGAAGTCGATCACGCACCACCTTGATCGCCACCGGTAAATCCCACGACACAAACGGCGCGCCATGTCGCAATGCCCCCGGCTTTTTCTCCAATACTGGTAGATAATGCCAAGGATCACAAATCAACTGATCACGACCAAACTGCCGGACATGCTCAGCAATGACCTGGCCATCCGCCACCATGCGAATATGATCCGCCGTCACCCGCACCGACACCACACGATTGGCCCATTGCGCGGGTACGCTGTAACGATTACGGTCAATACGGATCAAGCACAATGAGCTGACCCGTCTCATCGATTCCACGTAGCCATCGAAGACCGCCCTGATTGGCATCAACAGAGACTGCTCTTCAGCAAAGCAGTCGGCGCTGCTACGTGAAGTTTGTTCGGGATGGGGACGCCCTGCTAGTTCCTGGCAACGCCTCGTCAGCCAGGCATTAAGCTCGGCAAAGTCAGCACAGTGAGGCAACGGCGTGAATAACCATTCCCGAATATTACCCACCTGATTTTCCACTTGGCCTTTTTCCCAACCCGACTCCGGTGTACAGGCCACCGGCTCGAATAAATAGTGATTGGCCAGCGTTAAAAAGCGCCGGTTAAAGCGGCGTTCCTTGCCCACGAAGATGGCATCAACCACTGTTTTCAGGTTGTCATAGACCATACGTTTGGGCACACCGCCAAAGAAAGCGAACGCTTGATTATGGGCATCCAACACCATTTCCTGGGTTTCCCGCGGATAGGCGATGACGAACATTTGGCGGCTATAGCTCAGGCGAAAATGAGCAACCTTGACGAGTTGTTCTACCCCGCCAATCACCGCCGTTTCATGACTCCAGTCGAACTGACAGGTCTCACCGGGTGGAAAGGCTAATGGTACGAACGCCTGCTTGATGGTCGGGCTGCTAGTTCGAGTCTGTTTCCAGTCCTTCACATGGCGTTGCACCGCGGTGTAACCACCACGATAGCCCTCAATCTGCAAACACTCGAATAGCCGTTGGGCGGTGCGTCTTTGTTTGCGAGGCAATCCGGCGTCTTTTGTCAGCCAGTCATCTAATTGATTGAGATAGTCGCCCAACTTGGGATGGGGTTGATCTTTACGGCTCGTATAAACGGGCTCTTCGACCGTCTTGAGATGTTTACGAATAGTCGGGCGGGAAAGTTTAAACGTTTTCGCCAGCGCGCTGACGGTCTTGTTCTCAACAAAATGTAGCCGTCTGATTTCGGCAATTACATCCATTATTATCACTCCAGGTTTCTCCGGCAAAAAGCCGGTTATTAAACAACCTGGGGTGGAAACTTTTCAACGCTCTTTTCCCCAGGACCCTGGAAAGTTTTGCACGCCGTTTTGCAGTTATCGATATATCCGCAAAACCGATGAATCGGCAGCCTACTATGAAATTATCGAAAGCGAAGCGGATGTCGTGCGCAAAATCTTCAATCTGTATGCGGTGGAAGGACTGAGTATTGGCGCGATTACTCGCCAGTTGACCGAGTTAGGCGTGCCCACCCGGAAACAAAAGCCCCGCTGGGAGCGTTCTGTGATCTGGGCGATCCTGCGTAATCCGGCCTACCAAGGCCGCGCCTGTTTTGGCAAAACCGCTATAACGGCACGTCAACGCATTACCCGACCACTGCGGTTGCGCGGCGGCATATCATCTCGTAATAGTGCTAACCATGAACGACCACATAGCGAATGGATAGAAATTCCGGTACCCGCTTTGGTTAGTGAGGAAACCTTCGCCTTGGCTCAGGAAAAACTGATCTATAACAAACAGCAAGGGCCACGACGTACCATTGAACCCAGTATTCTCCAAGGTCTGGTGCATTGTCGCCAGTGTAGCTACGCCCTCTATCGAAATTCGTCACGGACATCGGCACATAAAATTTACTACTACCGTTGTACAGGTTCTGACGCTTATCGCCATGGAGGAAAAGCCCTCTGTGATGAAAAACCCATTCGCCAGGATTTACTAGATCAACTGGTTTGGAACGAAATTCTGCACCTACTGGAGAGCCCGACACTGATTCAAAACGAGTTGAATCGCCGACTGGAAGCCGCCCAAGATTCCAGCCCAACCAAACGCCGACTGGAAACGCTGAACCGTGATTTAATTCGCGTACGCAAAAGTATGGAGAGATTACTCACAGCCTATCAGGAAGAGTTGCTCTCGATTGATGAACTTCGTATCAGAATGCCGCCATTACGACAACGAGAACAAGCTATGCAGGCAGAGCTCCAGGCAATTACACACCAAACGGCAGATCGGGCGGCCTATTTACGCTTAGCCGAAACCCTCACTGCATTTCTGGAGCGCTTGCGCTCAAATGCCGATACCCTCGACATTGGTCAGCGCCAAAAGATCATGAGGCTGCTGGTCAAAGAGGTCATTGTGGGAAAAGATTTGATTACGATCAAGCATTCGATTCCGGTACAGGCTACGCCGGCAGTCGGCAATCCGAAAACATCTAAATCGCCTACTCAGCAAGATACGGCACAGAGCGATAAAAGTTATCTTTTGTGTAAGGGGAGTGATTTCGCCGCTGCTGGCCAATCTCTATCTGCATTACAGCCTTGATCTGTGGTTTACACGCAAGTTTGTGAAAACCTGCGGCGGTGATGTCCGATTGATTCGCTACGTGGATGATTTTGTCGTCTGTTGCCAACAGGAAGCCGATGCCAAACGATTTCAGATAGACATGGAAGCCAGGCTCAAGCAGTTTGGCCTCGCCTTAGCGCCGGAGAAAACGCAACGGTTCGAATTTGGTCCGTTTGCGGTCAAACGCGCTAAAGCGCGCGGAGAGAAGGCGGCGACCTTTGATTTTCTAGGATTTACCCATTACTGTTCACGAACGCGAGACGGTAAACGCTTTCGGATGAAGCGGAAGACGATCGGCAAACGCCTGACGGCCAAGTTGAAAGCCTACCGGGCATGGCTCAAGAAAAACAGAAATCTGCCTACCGCCGAACTACTGAAACGGACCGCCAGCAAATTGCGGGGTCATTACGGCTACTATGGCGTCACCGATAACAGCCGAGGGATAAGCCTGTACTTTTATCAAGTGCAGCGCATTCTGCACAAATGGCTGAATCGACGAGGCCGGAGAAGGTGCTGTAGTTGGGCAAAGTTTGCTCAACTGTTAGCGCGTTTTCCGCTGCCGAGGCCTCGACTCTTGGTGAACCTATTCTGAATCTGTGAATAAGGTTCTTAATGAGGAGCCGTGTGCGTAAATAGCGCCAGCACGGTTCTGAGAGGGGCTTGGTAACAATTGATGGGATGCACAAACTATTTGCAATCACGTAATAGCCGCGTGCGGCGAGGCGTTCCAGAAAAGCATGGCAAGTAAGATGTTATTTTGTCGAAAGAAACCGGTCTACTCGACCAGCGCTTATTTCATTAATTATGAGATCCGACAAATTTTCTAAACATCCAGGTTTGTGACATCCAGTGCGTTTTTGACGATAAAATCGCGGCGCGGCTCAACCACATCGCCCATCAGGGTGGTGAATATCTCATCGGCGGCAATTACGTCTTCAATCCTGACCTGCAACAGCCGGCGGTTATTGGCGTCCAGCGTGGTTTCCCACAGTTGTTCCGGGTTCATCTCACCCAGGCCTTTGTAGCGCTGAATATGCTGGCCTTTTTTAACTTCTTTCATCATCCACTCAAAAGCTTCTTTGAAAGTACTGACTTGCTGTTGTCTTTCGCCCATTTGAATGAAGGAGTTTTCAGTAAACATGCCCGCCGTGTCTTCGGCATATTGAGCGATTTGCTTATAATCTTTGCCTATGAAAAAAGTGGACTGCAAGACAAAGGTTTTCGTGTTTCCGTGCAGTCGTTTATTGACTACGACAGAAAAATCATTGGCGGCCTTATAGTCCAATTCTATCGAGAATAAGGATTTACCCGCTCTGGCATTCAGCTGCCGCTCCATGTCGGCAAACCAGGCCGCAAGCTTGTGCTGATCCTGCCGGAGCTCATCATTAATGATCTGCATATAAGACAGCTGCTCGAGAAAACTGTCATCGTAGCGTCTGAATAAACGATTAATAATGCCGACTACTCCGGTAAATTCTTTTGCCAGTTTTTCCAGGCCCTGGCCTTGAATCGGCGGTACAGCCTCATCGGTAAAAAGTTGCGCCTTATCCAATGCCAGTTGAATCAGGTATTCATTTAATTGAGCATCGTCTTTGACGTAGTGCTCCTGCTTGCCTTTCTTGACCTTGTATAACGGCGGCTGGGCGATATAGATATAGCCTTTTTCGACAATCTCCGGCAATTGCCGGTAAAAAAACGTCAGCAGCAGAGTGCGGATATGTGAGCCGTCGACGTCCGCATCGGTCATGATGATAATGCGGTGATAACGCAGTTTGGCCAGATTGTATTCATCCTTGCCGATACCACAGCCTAATGCCGTGATTAAGGTGCCGACCTCTTCCGAGGAAATCATTTTGTCGAAACGGGCTTTCTCGACATTCAAAATCTTGCCTTTCAAGGGCAAGATTGCCTGCGTCCGACGGTCCCTGCCCTGTTTGGCTGAACCGCCCGCCGAATCCCCTTCCACAATGAACAATTCGGACAAGGCCGGATCTTTTTCCTGGCAGTCCGCCAGTTTGCCCGGCAAACCGGCAATATCCAGCGTGGTTTTGCGCCGCGTCATTTCCCGCGCTTTCCGGGCAGCTTCTCTGGCACGCGCGGCATCGACAATCTTGCCGACGATGGCTTTGGCGATTTGCGGCTTTTCCAGCAAAAATTCCTGTAATTTCTCATTCATGGTCGACTCGACCAGCGGCTTAACTTCGGAGGAGACCAATTTGTCCTTGGTTTGCGAGGAAAACTTGGGGTCAGGCACTTTAACCGATAGTACCGCCGTCAAGCCTTCACGGGCATCATCGCCGGTCGTTTGTACTTTTTCTTTTTTTGCCAAACCGCTGGATTCAATATATTGATTGATGGTTCGTGTCAGCGCGCCTCTGAAGCCGGCCAAATGACTGCCGCCATCGCGCTGCGGTATGTTGTTGGTGTAACAGAAAACGTTTTCCTGATAGGAATCATTCCACTGCATCGCCACCTCGATAGTGACGCCTTCTTTCTCGGCAATAAAGTGGAATACCTCCGGAAACAGCGGCGTTTTGTTTTTATTAAGGTGCTCAACGAAGGCGCTGATGCCGCCTTCAAATTCGAAAACATCCTTCCTTTCGGTGCGCTCATCTTCCAGGCTGATACGCACACCTGAGTTTAGGAAGGATAACTCTCTGAGGCGTTTTGCCAAGATGTCATAGTGAAACTCGACATCGGTAAACGTTTCAGTGCTAGGTTTAAAATTGATCAGCGTGCCATTGCCGTCGGCAGGCCCGGCTGGTGCTAATGGAGCGACCGGATTGCCCATACGATATTGCTGCTTATACAGCTGGCCATTCTTGCGTACTTCGAGATTTAATTCCTCGGACAGTGCATTAACAACGGAAACACCTACCCCATGCAGCCCGCCGGACACCTTGTAGGCATTATCATCAAATTTACCGCCCGCGTGCAGTACCGTCATAATGACTTCTGCGGCCGAGCGGCCTTCTTCCTCATGAATATCCACCGGAATGCCGCGACCATCATCCGAAACGGTGACCGAGCCGTTACTATGAATAACCACCCTGACTTCCTTGCAATAGCCGGCCAAGGCCTCGTCTATGGAGTTGTCGACTACTTCGAAGACCATATGATGCAAGCCGGTACCATCATCCGTATCACCGATATACATACCCGGCCGTTTACGTACGGCATCGAGTCCTTTTAAAACTTGAATATTAGTACTGTCATATTGATCGCGCTGATTACTCATCGATATTTCCGCTTGGTCTGTTGTTACGCTTATGTTCCACGTGGAACATTGCTAGGTTTTATATTTCCGTGTTCCACGTGGAACATTGTAAAGTTTTTTAGGTGCTTCAATTCTCCCAAATCGGCATGTTCGGTGGCTGTTATAAACACCTGACAATTCATTGCCGATAAGTAATTAAGCAATTTAGCCCGGTTGGCCATATCCAGTTCTGCCGCAAAATCATCAATCAGAATGCAGCCTATATGTTTTTGCTCATTCGCCAGCAACTGAACCTGCGCCAGCTTCAGGCTTAAAACCAGCAGCTTTAACTGGCCGCGTGACACAAAATCCTTCGCCAGCATGTTGTTAATCTGCAGTTGAAAATCGCCACGATGCGGGCCGCTGTGGGTGTAGCCATAATGTAGGTCTTTATCCCTGTCATCGGTTAAAACCTGCTGCAATTCCTTTGCAGTATCCCAGCCCGGTAGTAGTTTGATGTCGATGAGATCGATATCCAGAAAAGTACTGAGAATCTGAAGAAACACCGGCTTAAGCTTGTTCAGATATCGCTGACGGCAGCTATTGACTATTGTACCGTAATACGCGAGCTCTTTATCCCAAACATTAAGGGGCTGCGGACTTCTGCTTTTTAATAATGAGTTGCGTTGTGACAGGGCCTTTTTGAATTTACGCCAGGCACTTAAAAAGCTTTCATCGTCGTTAAAAACGCCCCAGTCTAAAAATTCTCGCCGCAGTTGCGGGCCGGCATCGAGTAATTCATAACTCTTCGGATGTATCAGCTGCAAGGGCAACGCATAGGCCAGATCCGATCTTTTTTGACTGGAGTGCTGATTGACGCGAATTGCAACGTTTTTACCATCAAGCTGAATACCTAAATGGACGAGCCGGCCATCCGGCTGCACTGTTTGCGCGGAGACAATCAGATGCTCCTGCTCCGTATTAATGACAGTCTTGATTGATGCGGAGCGGAACGATTTTGCCCTGCCCAGAATAAAAACCGCTTCGATCAAGGAGCTTTTGCCGCTGGCATTGGCTCCGACAATGAAATTAATGCCCGGCGAAGGGGTGAGGGTTTGTTGCAGAATATTCCTGACGCTGTAAATATCCAGCCGCAGTAAAGTCATAATCGACCGATTACAGCCTCATGGGCATCACAATAAATTTATACATCTGATCAATGGGCTCATTGATGAAGCAGCTGCTGGCGTTGCTGGCTATGGTCAAAACAGCCAATTCTGAATCCAGATTTGCTACCGCATCCAACAGGTATTGAGCATTAAATGCAATAGTTAAGGGTTCGCCGAGATACTCGATAGGCAATTCTTCCTCAGCCTCATCATGCTCTGGATTATGGGTGCTGATTTTCAGGCTATCAGGATTAATATCCAGGGTTACGCCTTTAAATTTTTCGTTGGATAAAATGGCCACACGGGTAAGCGCATCTTTGAGCAAATGTTTCTGTATATGAATGGAATTAAAAAACGCCTGCTGGAAAACTTTGCCAAAGTCAGGGTATTTTGCATCAACGAGTTTTGCAGAGAAAACAAGACTGTTGATGAAAATTCTGATGTTGTTGCTGGAAAATTCAACTTTTAATTCGGCATCGGGGTTATCCAGTAAGCGGCTAAGCTCCAAAACGCCTTTTCTGGGCAAAATAATCCGGGCTTCATAGCCGGTGGGCTGACCAAGCTGATCCTCATAAATAGCCAAGCGATGTCCGTCAGAAGCAACCAGCTTGAGTTTGCTATTGGAAATATGCAGCAACAAGCCATTCAGATAATAACGGACATCCTGATTGGCCATACAAAATACGGTTTTATCCAAGGCTTTTTTAAATTTGCCGGCATTGATAAAAAAGTGTTGCTCCAAATCCGATTCGGAAAACTCTGGATAATGTTCAGCGGGCAAGCAGCTTAACGAGAACCGGCTGCGGCCGGATAAAATTTTAACTTTATCATCCTGCTGTTCGAATTTGATCTCCGCGCCATTCGGCAATAATCGGCAAATATCCAGAAACTTTCTTGCCGGCACGGTAATTGCGCCCGCCGTTGCATTGACTAGGCTGATTTTGGCAACGATCTGAATTTCAAGATCGGTGCCCGTTAAAATAAGCTGTTCATCCTCGATGACCATCAACACATTGGACAAAATAGGCATGGTTTGTCTTTTTTCGATAACGCTGACAATTTGCTGTAACGGAATTAAAAGCGCTTCTCTATTTATAATAAAATTCATATAAAGATATTTTTTATTATTGCTATTAGGATTGGATAGTTCTGTTGAAAACCGGTTTTTGATGTTATCAATCAAACTGCTAGGCTGTTATGAATGGTGTGCATGAAGCAGTAATTGAGTGTGTGAAGCCTGTCGGTAATAAAGCAAGCGAGATGCAGTGACTTTTTATGCACAGTTTGTTCATGGCTAATGTGACAGGCTTCTCAACAGGTTCGAATAGTCTTCTTCAACCTTGCTGTCTCTTTCTTTGAGCTCATTAATGCGCTTGCAGGCATTGATAACGGTGGTGTGATCGCGTCCGCCAAAGGCATCCCCTATTTCTGGAAAACTGTGCGAGGTTAATTCCCGGGCCAAACTCATGGCCATTTGTCGTGGCCGGGTAATCGATTGCCGCCGGTTTTTTGAAGATAAGTCGGCAACCCGTATTTTGTAATATTCGGCAACGGTTTTTTGGATGTTATCTATGTTGACCAGTTTATCCTGCAAGGAAATCAAATCATGCAGGGCCTCTTTGGTAAACTCGACGGTAATTTCGCGATTGGTAAATTGGGCATTGGCAATTACCCGCCGCAAGGCGCCTTCAAGATCACGGACATTGGAGGGTATTCTTTTGGCAATGAAAAAGGCAACTTCCTGAGGCAGATTAACATTCGCCAGATTGGCTTTCTTCATTAAAATTGCCGCGCGGGTTTCCATGTCGGGCGGCTCGATGGAAACCGGAAGCCCCCAGCCAAATCTCGATTTTAACCGTTCTTCAAGACCGGTAATTTCTTTCGGATATTTATCACAGGTTAAAACCACCTGATGTTTCTTTTCCAGTAGCGTATTGAAGGTATGAAAGAATTCTTCTTGAGAACGTTCCTTGCCGGCAAAAAACTGGATGTCATCAATTAACAGCACATCGATGCCACGGTAAAATCTTTTAAAATCTTCAATGGTGTTTTGTTGCAGGGCTTTCACCATATCCTGAACAAATTTTTCAGAATGCAGATAGATTACCGTTGCAGACGGATTTTTTTGTAAAGCGGCATTGCCGATGGCATGCATCATATGTGTTTTACCCAAACCGGAACTGCCGTAAATAAGAAGAGGGTTATAGGCCCTGCCTATGTTTTCTGAAACCTGAAGTGAAGCCGCCTTGGCCAACTGATTGGATTTACCTTCTACAAAATTATCAAAGGTAAAAGCCTTGTTCAGAAAGCTGGGACTGGTTATTTTGGCCTTTACGGGTTTTGCAGATTTAAGGGCAATTGGCGCTGCGGTGTTTTTGGAACCGATTTCCAGCATCAAGCTTAAGTTGCCGTTGGAAAACTCATGAATGGTCTCTTCTAGTTTTTCAAAATGGTGCTGCTTGACCCAATCCAGCACAAACCGGTTGGGCGCCAGGAGTATAATTTGCCCGTTGCTCTCTACAGCCTGAAGCGGTCTTATCCAGGTGCTGAAATCTGAACCGGATATTTCATTTTCAAGTTTAGCGAGACAGTTATTCCAGATTGAGCTCATTGAAGTATTTATAAAGTATTGATTTATCTAATGGGGGAATTTTGCATGTTGCCACTATACAGTATTAAAACATTGCCCCACAGAATTGACAGGCTATGCATATTATTTTATCATCCGCTGTCTTTTTTATCCGTTTTTGTTAACTCAACCTGATCAGGTCTCAGCACAATGAAAAGAACATACCAGCCCAGTAAAATCAAACGCGCCAGAACCCACGGCTTTCGCGCAAGAATGGCGACCGTCGGAGGCCGTAAAGTACTGAACGCCAGAAGAGCAAAAGGCCGTGCCAAATTAACAGTCTAGTTGTCCACTGTGTGACAGCGAATGTTTTTAGTTTCCCCCCCCAGTTAAGGTTGAAAAAACCGGCTGAATTTAAAAAAGTTTTTGCCAACCCTGTAAAATCAAGCGACCAGTATTTTACACTATTAGCCATCCGGAATGACCTGGGTCATCCACGGCTTGGTCTGGCAATTGCCAAAAAGAATATAAAAAAAGCAGTACACAGAAATGTGATTAAGCGCGCTGTCCGGGAAAACTATCGACAAAAGCAACACAGTTTGGGCAGCATGGATATTGTCGTCTTGGCTCGTAGGGAGGCTAAAGATGCTCCGTTGGACTCGTTAAGACAGTCACTGGAAAGGCATTGGCTTAAGTTGGTAACCCGATGCGATTCGTGTTCATAGCAATTATAAAGTTTTACAAGTACTTTATTAGCCCCTTGCTTGGCAGTAGCTGCCGCTTCTATCCCAGCTGTTCAAGTTATGCCTTGGAAGCGCTTCAAATCCACGGCACAATCATCGGCTCCTATCTCGCTCTCAGAAGATTATTAAGATGCCATCCTTTTCATGAAGGTGGCATTGATCCTGTTCCAGAAAAATTTGGTAATAAGAATGGATAATATAAGATTTATACTGATCGTTGCTTTTGCAATGCTTGTTTTTATGATCTGGCAAGCGTGGCAGATAGATTATGGCCCAAAACCCGAAGTTGCCGCCGTTACCGATCCGGCAGCTGCAATCACCAAAGGCGACCTTCCAAGCGCGGGAGATTCCCCAGCGCAAACTGAAACGGTGCAACAAAGCACAGTTGATACACCGTTGACCGCCGCACCCTCGTCCAAAATTATTACTGTAAAAACAGACGTTCTGGCTTTGGAAATTGATACCCTGGGTGGCACAGTGCGCAATCTCGACTTGCTGGACTATCCGGTAGAAAAAGAAAATACCATAGTCAATCGCTTGCGTGAATTTGTCGGACTCCCGGTTTCCGAAAAAAATCTCGCCCCGGTGCGTCTATTCAACAGCGATGCTGAAAGACTGTTTGTTGCAGAAAGCGGCTTGATTGCTGACAGCAATTCAGCGCCTGCACCCAATCATCATACTGAATTCACTGCTCAACAAAGCAGCTATGAATTGCAGAAAGGACAAGACAGCCTGAGCGTCCCGTTAACATGGACTGACAACAACGGCCTTGTGGTTACCAAAACTTATACCTTTAAGCCTGGCAGCTATCAGATAACCGTAGCGCAAACAGTCAGCAATAATTCTGGAAAAACCTGGACGGGCAGACAATACAGCCAGTTGTTAAGAGTGCCTTATGAAAACAAGGACGAAAAAAGCAATTCCTTTATTAGAACGTACACCGGTGGCGTGCTTTATACGGAAGCGGAAAAGTATCAAAAAATAAGTTACGAGGATATGGCAAAAGAAAATATTGACGTTACCGCTACCGGCGGCTGGACGGCAATGATTCAGCATTATTTTGCCGCGGCATGGATTCCGCCTGTTGATGCGGAAAACCATTTTTACAGCAAAGAACTCAAAGATTACCGTTATGTCATTGGGTCTTATTCGACGCCGGTCAGTGTTGATAACAATGCCGACATTCAATTTGTGACCCACCTGTTTGCCGGACCCAAAATTCAACCGATGATGGAAGAAATCGCCAAAGGTTTGGAATTGACCGTAGATTACAGCTGGCTGACTTTTATCGGCAAACCCATTTACTGGCTACTGAATCAGATTCACGACTTAGTCGGTAACTGGGGTTTCGCGATTATGGGTGTCACCCTTTGCATCAAACTGTTGTTCTTCAAGCTGTCGCAAGCCAGTTACCAATCCATGGCTAAAATGCGTAAAATTCAGCCGCGCCTGAAGGAACTGCAAGAACGCTTTGCCGATGACCGGCCGCGTTTCAATAAGGAAATGATGGATATGTACAAGCGCGAAAAGGTTAACCCGCTCGGCGGCTGTTTGCCTATACTCGTGCAAATTCCGGTATTCATTTCATTGTATTGGGTGTTGATTGAAACGGTCGAAATTCGTCAAGCGCCGTTTATGCTATGGATACAGGATTTATCGGCACAGGATCCTTTCTATTTGCTGCCGCTGCTTTACGGCATCACCATGAAGATTCAGCAAAGTTTAAATCCGGCGCCGATTGATCCGGTGCAAGCCAAAGTGATGAAGATGTTCCCCATCGTATTCACCATTTTCTTCCTGTTTTTCCCGGCCGGCTTGGTTTTATACTGGATCGTCAACAATACCCTGTCCATTCTTCAGCAGTGGTACATCACCAAAAAAATCGCTGAAGCAGAATAATTGCATGGCGTGAACATTGAGCCTTTAGATACCATTGCAGCCATTGCAACGCCGCCAGGGAATGGCGGTGTCGGTATCATTCGTATTTCAGGCGCGCTCGTTTCCGAAATAGCCAGCCAAATTCTCAATAAACCCCTGCAACCCAGAATGGCGCTATTTTCGTCGTTCATTGACGGCGATGGATCAGTCATTGATTCCGGCATTGCCCTTTATTTTCCTGCCCCCGCTTCCTATACCGGCGAAGATGTACTCGAACTGCAAGGCCACGGCGGTGCTGTGGTCTTGGACATGTTGTTACGCCGGGTGTTATGTTTGGGCGCCCGTTTAGCCAATCCAGGCGAATTTACCGAGCGCGCCTTTCTCAATAACAAACTCGATTTGGCTCAGGCCGAAGCGGTCGCCGATCTCATCGAAAGCAGTACCGAACAATCGGTGCGTTCAGCACAAAAATCGATGCAGGGCGTATTCTCGCAGCAAATCAACGAACTGGTTACAGAGCTGACAGAACTGAGAATCTATGTTGAAGCGGCTATTGATTTTGTCGATGAAGAAATCGATTTTTTAACTGATGGCGTGGTCGAAAACCGCATTGACCAGCTAATGCAGCGCATTGAACAGATACAAAAAACCGCGCAACAAGGGCGCTTGCTACGAGACGGCATGACCGTAGTATTGGCCGGTAAACCTAATGCCGGAAAATCCAGCCTGCTCAACGCACTGGCCGGCCACGATGCCGCTATTGTCACTGACATAGCTGGAACCACACGGGATATATTGCGCGAACGCATCCAACTTGACGGCATGCCTTTGCATATCATCGATACCGCCGGCTTAAGGGAAAGCGACAATGCCGTGGAAAAAGAGGGTATCCGCCGCGCGCGCGAGGAAATCAATAAAGCCGACCGAATCCTCTTGCTGCTCGACAGCCGGGAACCCGAAGCTGAAGATCTGCTGCAATACCTGCCCAAAACCATCAGCATTACCAAAATCTACAACAAAATTGACCTTATCAATGCAGCGCCCAAAATTCTGGAAACAGCAAACGGCTGCGAACTGTATCTGTCGATTAAAACCGGCGCAGGCATGGAACTGCTCCGGCAACATCTGAAACAATGCATGGGCTATCAGGAACAAACCGACAATGTCTTTATTGCCAGAAGACGCCATATCGAAGCCATACGAAAAGGCCATGAGTTTGTAGCAAGCGCGTTAAATCAGTTAAACACCAGTCAAGCCGGCGAACTGATCGCTGAAGACCTCAGGCTGGCTCAATACAGTCTTTCTGAAATTACCGGCGAGTTCACTGCAGATGATTTACTGGGCAAAATATTTTCCAGTTTTTGTATCGGGAAATAGTAACTTGTCCGACATGTACCTGTGTAGTCCATATTTATTAAATAAAATCTATAACTTAGATTATTTTTATTCCAGTACGGGCTTTCGTGTTCCTGCCAAATCTAACTTTAATTGTGCTCAGATATGTGCCCATAAACCTAAAAACCGCAGTTGAATATATCCCTACCAATAAAAATCAGCATAAACTTGACAAGGAAAGTTGCGTTATGTTGAGCGTTTAGCTCATGCAATTTATTAAATCAGGCGGTTTTAAGACCGCCCCCTTCAGATATTTTTTCATTGCTTCACTTAAAATTCGATACCAGCATTGCAAAGGGGTCAACTGCGGCGCAGTTATTTTCAACTCGTCAAAGAATGCACATACCCGCGCATAGGCTGCCTTCACATAAGACTCCCTGCCGTGGCTGCTGGTGATGGTGAGTGTTGTTTGTCCGGCATGCTGGGTTTGCTTGCCCACACCGTGCAGTAACAACGGTCTGGACACAATGGCTTCGTAATGTTTATCAGCTTCGACCAGGCGGACGAACAATGACCACCAGTTATAGACCAGCGCAATCATTCTGGCAATCAAACGGCAGGGGGCGAGCTTCTGGGTGACAAACCCGCACCAACCCCATTGGTTTTTGATTTCATCAAAGTTGTTTTCACAATCCGCGCGGTCCCGGTAATGCTGGACAATCGTTATCACCTCGGCGTCCAAGGATGTCACCAAGACACTGTATTCGAAGGCGGACAGGTCTTCAGCAGGTTCAACCAGAGAGAACTGGTGGGGCAAGGCATTGTGCTGTGTTGGGGTGTGCTTTTTGCCTAACCGGCGCCGGACGATCACTACCCGGCGGGCAGTCTTCCAGGTGATCAGTTTCAGTTCAGTGGCGAATGCTTCAAAGCCCTCGTGCGTTTTTTCCCAACCGGATTGGCAATGATATTGATGGATAAGTTTCTTCACTAAGGGGGATTTCTTGAGTTTGAACAAATAGTCGACCCCGCGTTGTTCCGCTTCGGACATGATCGTGTCACTCCCCCAATCGGAATCGCCCCGAATAAAGGCCGGCCAATGCGCACGGGGAATGCGGTCGAGCAATGTCCATAACCCAGGGGCAGTATAAGCGGATGCACTCCGGTTGCCCGCTTGGACTTCTACCTCCAGGATTAGGCGCACATTGGCGATCATGTAGGTGTGATAGGTGTGCGATGGCCGGCCGGGTTTTTGTGGGTTGTAGGCGACTTTAGCCCCTTCCTGGTGGCCATATAACGTTTTGACGGTGACATCCGCATCCAATATCCACGGCAGTGCCAGTAATGGATTATAGGATTGATATAAATGCTTTTGCAGCCAGAAGACGCCTTCATTTTCTGGAATGGCTTTCAAGCCATTACGCGCACTGTCTTCTCCCACCACTTTTGTCATGCCTAATAAGGGGGCATTGACGCAATCCCCTTGTATTCGCGTAATATGGGCGTAACGGGTATACCCAGCCAAAATGGACAGCACAAAAGAACCCAGGACATTTATCTTTTTAGGGGCGTTAGGGCTGGTATAGCGCAGGGGACAGTCTTCAACCCAAGGCATAAAGCGATGCCCCATTTTTAAATATTGAATGAAAAACGCAAGTTGCCCCAAGGTGGTCACTGGCGCCTGTGGATCCCATTCAATATGTATTTTTCCATTAAAAGTGTCCGCAATCAGTGCGCTTATTTCTGACTTTTTAGGCGTAAATTCTGGCTCACCCGTTGGGTGAATAACTTTGGGAGGTAAAATCATGGCTCGGCTCAAAAAACATAAGCCTTTCAGATTTTATCTTTTTATTCAACTGCGGTTTTTAGGATAAAAGAAGGTGTTTATCTTCATGGGCACAAATATCATACCCATGGGTCAATAAGGCATATCAAGATTATCAACACAGCTTCACACCGATGTGGCTGTTTGTCCTGAAATATATTCGAGCCTACGCTTAGTTTTCGAGTTTTACATAACCCGTAGCCAAAACCAAAGTTCAAAGGCGGCACCTATCACAAACGCGAAGTGCCCTAAGCCAACGAACACCAAAGTATAGGGTGGGGTTGTACGCCCGAAACCACGAAATTTTACCATTTGACTAAAAATTAAAAATCAGTTGAATCAATCTAGGCAAAGCAGGGGGCTTATTTCTGTTAGCCCCTCAAATTTAACCTTAAACTTGCACATAGCTCGTTCTCCCTCTTGATCTTTATTAATCGGCAATCTATCTTGCGGATAGTTAGTTCAGCCCTGTCGCGACATAGTTCAATTGAACCGAATCGATTATTTCGGACAAATCCCTGAGCCGTTTATCCATTGCGACAGTAAGTTCCCGGATGTCTACTTGAAGGATCAAATGTGCCTGTGAATCCACTTTGCCCTGCAAGGGTAAATCCAGACTTTTGGCCAATGTCTGGACAAGCTTTGCGAAGCTGTCATCAGCTTTACCTGCGAGTATTTTATTGACCGCTTTATGCTCGAAACTACTTGATCGAAAAGTGATATCAATCCCTTTGATGTCAGGTACGCTAACAGACTTGGATTCGTGAGCCTTTAACTGTACATCGGTGATAGCGTCGCGTTCACGAAGCCTGGTTACCGACTGGGCTACAAGCTTATCCGCATCAACGGCCAATAGTATCCAGCCACCGCTCAATATCTGTTTTATCTTTAACGGGATTCCGGTTTTGCCTGATAGAAGACCGGCAACTGGCGCCAAGATTTCAATATCCGGAGGACTTGACTGGATGGCGCGAGACAGCAACTCATCTGGCTCAGTTTTGTTTCTAAACTTAACCATAACTTCACCCGGAACAAACTGGACATTGTCCCCATCCGCATAAACCCTATCAGGCATTAATAGGCTGAACATAACCAAAACACTGGCAATCAGGACAGTACTTTTCGATGCATTTATAACGGAAATCGTCATAGTTGTTCACTACCTATCATCCGGTCCGTGTCCCTTTCTGTTTTGTCGTTCTGGCGATTATTTGACCAGTCTATCCAACCCATCCAGAAAGCAATAAAAAATACCGCAAGGAGCCCTTCCCAAAGTACCTCATGGGCTAATTCAAATGCGCCTGGGAAACTGACGCCTATGTAAAAAAGATTAATGAGACGTACGTAGTTCACCGCCAACAAGGCCGGTACGCCAAACGCTACTCCTACCCACTTGTTACGCAGGGTTCCTGGATAGGCAAATACGCAAACAATAAAAGTAGCCGCCGGCAAAAGCCCTGTACAGGTGTATGCAATTTCGTAGGCAAAACCACCGGGGTGAGTTAAGACCGCCCGGTCTCGCAACACTTCCATGCCAACCTGCCGCATCAGCGCGCATATAATTGATGCTGTCCATTCCGCGAAAGGCGCCAGGAAAGAACCCAGCATCTCATCGCGGTAAACCAGGAAAACAACCCCGCCATAGATCAACATAATCTCAGCGAAACGAAAATTTAGCCGCTTCAACACCGACATTGGATTGCCTCAATGCTTACAATGATACCGTTCTGCTGCGGACTAGTCCGACACCTATAATACCCGCCAAGAGTATAGCGAGCCCTGTCCATGACAGATCCGGCACCTGAAAAGTTTTTTGAACCTTTTTGCCATCGGCTTCGGCAGTGATAATGGCTTGTCCTGGGCCATTAGCGCTGATGGTGGCTTCTGCCTGGCCTTGAACATTGGTTCCGGCAGAGCTTGGAGAGACTGAGGCCACGCTGGTATTGTCAGAGCTGAATTGGATAGTTTTTCCCGCTTGCGGCGTGCCGCTCATGTTCACCAACGCACGAGCTTTGGCTGTTTCGCCAAGTGCATAGCTGGACTTATCAGGATCAAATGCCAGACTCACATCAATGCCTGGAGTTGGGGGAGGAGGCGTGCCATTTTTACGCACGGCGCTCAGTAGACCCGCTCCACAAGGTTTGGGACATTGCGTTGAATTTCTTGGCCGAGCCGCTGCCTGGAGTTCTGTTAGTAATTTGCTGGGAGTCAATGTCGCGTCTGTCGCCAGCCACAAAGCTGCAACACCGGCTACGTGAGGGGCCGCCATGGACGTGCCATTGTAATAGGCATAGGCATTGCCGACAGCACAGTTACTCTGATTATCATTGCCTACTGTACTTAATATCCCGTCTGCCGGTATGGAGCAACCTTTGTGCAATCCACCGGGCGCGATGATTTCAACTGTATTTCCGAAGTTTGAATAAGATGTCAGCTGGCCTTTAGGATCGCTGGCAGCAACGGCAATCACGTTATTGCAGCCTGCTGGCAGGTACCCTGCCGCATCTTTTCCATCATTTCCTGCGGCAACAACTACAGTGACACCTTTTGCCACGGCATCATTGATCGCCGATTGAGTCGAAGGCGATTGTGAGCAAGGCTGGGCCCCGCCTAGGCTCATATTGATGACCTTGGCGGGCGTTGGATTGGTTGGAGCACCCGGCACACTGAGACCTGCGGCCCAACGGATGCCGTCGTTGATATCCGACGTCGAGCCCCCGCATTTACCCAGAACGCGCACCGCTTGCACCTTGACATTCCAGTTGATACCGGCAACGCCCAAGTTGTTGTCGGTCTTGCCGGCACCAATTGTTCCCGCGACATGACTGCCATGCCAGCTATTGGGTTGCGGCTGCGAAGGCTGCCCAGAACCGCACTCGCCCTGCGCTATGGCATCTCCGGTGTCGGTGGCGTCGTTATCACGACCGTTTCCGTCGTTGGCACGGGAAGCATCGCTGATCATGTCATAGCCGGAAACTAGGTTAGGCGATCCGACAATGTCTTCATGATTAGGCAGAATACCGGTATCAATCACCGATACCACTACGCTTTGACTGCCCGTGCTGGTATCCCACGCTTTAGGTAAATCGATGCCGCCTAAGGATTCTCCCGCTCCCGAACCGTTATTAAAATAATGCCACTGCTTTGGATAGAGCGAGTCGTTCGGGGTTTTCATAATATGAAGGATGTAGTTCGGTTGCGCATATTCAACATCAGGCCGTTGTTTGAGCTTTTCAACCGTCTCCATCGTCCGATCTTTTGCCTTGGCCGCCGAAAGCGGCCCCATGATCGAAGGCTGAATACGGTAAATAATCTCGCCACCTGAGGTAACTTGATCTTCCCGCTGAATACCCAGGGCAGATAAATCTGTCGCCTTTAGAGTAATCGCAGGCTTCATTTTGACTATAATCTCTCCCGATACAAAATCAGCCTCACCGCCCGTATAAGCCCCCTCCAGAGATTGAGCCGGAAGGGAATAAACCGCTAAATTAACCATAGCAATCAAACTTACCCATTTAAACGTACTCATAGCTTTCTCCATAATTTGTGGTTATTTTTGAATGGCAGCCATTTGAGCTATTACAATTAAATCCAAACTGCCCGCAATTCAATAATGACATTGTTTATTTTTGTGAAATAAATATCTATTCGTACAATTACTTAGATGGATAGGAATTTCAACGCCATTTCCCAATCTATTTTATGGCGATCATCCCCTGATGCCACGCAGCGCTCCGGCAGCCGGCGCCGATAAACCGCTGGGCCAGGTGCGCACTTTAGGTCGTGTTGGGTACAAGTGGCCGCAA
>CAVOJU010000039.1:0-31773 GCA_963696315.1 uncultured Gammaproteobacteria bacterium | reverse complement strand
AGTTCAATTGAACCGAATCGATTATTTCGGACAAATCCCTGAGCCGTTTATCCATTGCGACAGTAAGTTCCCTGAGGTCTACTTGAAGGATCAAATGTGCCTGTGAATCCACTTTGCCCTGCAAGGGTAAATCCAGACTTTTGGCCAATGTCTGGACAAGCGTTGCGAAGCTGTCATCAGCTTTACCTGCGAGTATTTTTTTGATCGCTTTATGCTCGAAACTACTTGATCGAAAAGTGACATCAATCCCTTTGATGTCAGGTACGCTAACAGACTTGGATTCGCGGGCCTTTAACTGTACATCGGTGATAGTGTCGCGTTCACGAAGCCTGGTTACCGACTGGGCTACAAGCTTATCCGCATCAACGGCCAATAGTATCCAGCCACCGCTCAATATCTGTTTTATCTTTAACGGGATTCCGGTTTTGCCTGATAGAAGACCGGCAACTGGCGCCAAGATTTCAATATCCGGCGGACTTGACTGGATGGCGCGGGACAGCAACTCATCTGGCCCAGTTTTGTTTCTAAACTTAACCATAACTTCACCCGGAACAAACTGGACATTCTCCCTATCCGCATAAACCTTATCAGGCATTAAAAGGCTGAACATAACCAGAACACTGGCAATCAGGACAGTACTTTTCGATGCATTTATAACGGAAATCGTCATAGCTGTTCACTACCTATCATCCGGTCCGTGTCCCTTTCTGTTTTGGCGCTCTGGCGATTATTTGACCAGTCTATCCAACCCATCCAGAAACCAATAAAAAATACCGCAAGGAGCCCTTCCCAAAGCACCTCATGGGCTAATTCAAATGCGCCTGGGAAACTGACGCCTATGTAAAAAAGATTAATGAGACGTACGTAGTTCACCGCCAACAAGGCCGGTACGCCAAACGCTACTCCCACCCACTTGTTACGCAGGGTTCCTGGATAGGCAAATACGCAAACAATAAAAGTAGCCGCCGGCAAAAGCCCTGTACAGGTGTATGCAATTTCGTAGGCAAAACCACCGGGGTGAGTTAAGACCGCCCCGTCTCGCAACACCTCCATGCCAACCTGCCGCATCAGCGCGCATATAATTGATGCCGTCCATTCCGCGAAAGGCGCCAGGAAAGAACCCAGCATCTCATCGCGGTAAACCAGGAAAACAACCCCGCCATAGATCAACATAATCACAGCGAAACGAAAGTTTAGCCGCTTCAACACCGACATTGGATTGCCTCAATTCTTACAATGATACCGTTCTGCTGCGGACTAGTCCGACACCTATAATACCCGCCAAGAGCATAGCGAGCCCTGTCCATGACAGATCCGGCACCTGAAAAGTTTTTTGAACCTTTTTGCCATCGGCCTCGGCAGTGATAATGGCTTGTCCTGGGCCATTAGCGCTGATGGTAGCTTCTGCCTGGCCTTGAACATTGGTTCCGGCAGAGCTTGGAGAGACTGAGGCCACGCTGGTATTGTCAGAGCTGAATTGGACAGTTTTTCCCGCTTGCGGCGTGCCGCTCATGTTCACCAACGCACGAGCTTTGGCTGTTTCGCCAAGTGCATAGCTGGACTTATCAGGATCAAATGCCAGACTCACATCAATGCCTGGAGTTGGGGGAGGAGGCGTGCCATTTTTACGCACGGCGCTCAGTAGACCCGCTCCACAAGGTTTGGGGCATTGCGTTGAATTTCTTGGCCGAGCCGCTGCCTGGAGTTCTGTTAGCAATTTGCTGGGAGTCAATGTCGCGTCTGTCGCCAGCCACAGAGCTGCAACACCGGCTACGTGAGGCGCGGCCATGGACGTGCCATTGTAATAGGCATAGGCATTGCCGACAGCACAGTTACTCTGATTATCATTGCCTACTGTACTTAAGATCCCGTCTGCCGGTATGGAGCAACCTTTGTGCAATCCACCGGGCGCGATGATTTCAACTGTATTACCGAAGTTTGAATAAGATGTCAGCTGGCCTTTAGGATCGCTGGCAGCAACGGCAATCACATTATTGCACCCTGCCGGCAGGTACCCTGCCGCATCTTTTCCATCATTTCCTGCGGCAACAACTACAGTGACACCTTTTGCCACGGCATCATTGATTGCCGACTGAAGCGCGGGCGATTGTGAACAAGGCTGAGCCCCGCCTAGGCTCATATTGATGACCTTGGCGGGCGTTGGATTGGTTGGAGCACCCGGCACACTGAGACCTGCGGCCCAACGGATGCCGTCGTTGATATCCGACGTCGAGCCCCCGCATTTACCCAGAACTCGCACCGCTTGCACCTTGACATTCCAGTTGATACCGGCAACGCCCAGGTTGTTGTCGGTCTTGCCGGCACCAATTGTTCCCGCGACATGACTGCCATGCCAGCTATTGGGTTGCGGCTGCGAAGGCTGCCCAGAACCGCACTCGCCCTGCGCCATGCCATCGCCGGGATCGCTGGGGTCATTGTCACGACCGCCGCCGTCGTTGGCTCGGGAAGCATCGCTGATCATGTCATAGCCGGAAACTAGGTTAGGCGATCCGACAATGTCTTCATGATTAGGCAGAATACCGGTATCAATCACCGATACCACTACGCTTTGACTGCCCGTACTGGTATCCCACGCTTTAGGTAAATCAATGCCGCCTAAGGATTCTCCCGCTCCCGAACCGTTATTGAAATAATGCCACTGCTTTGGATAGAGCGAGTCGTTCGGGGTTTTCATAATATGCAGGATGTAGTTCGGTTGCGCATATTCAACATCAGGCCGTTGTTTGAGCTTTTTAACCGTCTCCATCGTCCGATCTTTTGCCTCGGCCGCCGAAAGCGGCCTCATGATCGAAGGTTGAATACGGTAAATAATCTCGCCACCTGAGGTAACTTGATCTTCCCGCTGAATACCCAGGGCAGATAAATCTGTCGCCTTTAGAGTAATCGCAGGCTTCATTTTGACTATAATCTCTCCCGATACAAAATCAGCCTCACCGCCCGTGTAAGCCCCCTCCAGAGATTGAGCCGGAAGGGAATAAACAGCTAAATTAACCATAGCAATCAAACTTACCCATTTAAACGTATTCATTGCTTTCTCCGTAATTTGTGGTTATTTTTGAATGGCAGCCATTTGAGCGATTACAATTAAATCCAAACTGCCCGCAATTCAATAATGACATTGTTTATTTTTGTGAAATAAATATCTATTCGTACAATTACTTAGATGGATAGGAATTTCAACGCCATTTCCCAATCTATTTTATGGCGATCATACCCTGGTGCCACGCTGCGCTCCGGCAGTCGGCGCCGATAAACCGCTGGGCCAGGTGCGCACTTTAGGTCGTGTTGGGTACAAGTGGCCGCAACCGCATCCATAATCCTATTCGGGCATGATTGTCTTCATTCCCTTAGGTTTCGGTTAAGCGCAGCTTTCCTTATAAGAGTTGTACCTGATTATGTGCCTCAGTTCACCAATATGCATAGGCAGTCCAAAATAGCCAAGACCTGAGAATCTGTATTTGACCGAATGGCAACTTTTTGGCCGAAAGATCCAGTTGGTCGCCTAAACTCGACTGTCCACTATAGGTGAGTATGTTGCCAGTCGAAAATCTGGCTTGAGTGTCTGCAAGGGATCGAATTTACCCAGTCAATTTCAGATTCAATTGAAGCCATTAGATCAAATCCAGACTTTACCGATTCAATCAAATCGACTTCTGTATCTTTCTCAAAAGCCAGACTCATTAAGCTTTCTCAATCTTTTAGGAGGGTATATAGTTGAATTTTTACTTTAAATTCATAATGAAGAATTAATCCTGTGGATTTATTCTAAAAATAACATAACGGCAGCAATTGGCCCTTAACCTCCATGTCCAGCCCTGAATCGTCACCCAACTCTGAAACCTCTCCGCATATCGAGAAACTGCTGGAAGCAGCCAACTCTGCATCGCAGACGGTAGCGGCTCTTCATGTCGCATTTATAGCGTTCGCCGCGTATCTTGGTGTCATCGTCTGGGGCACCACGCATGAAGACCTGCTACGCATCAGCCCGGTCAAACTGCCGATTCTGGATGTGGAACTGCCGCTCACCACTTTTTACGCCTTCGTGCCGTGGATGGTAGTCCTGCTGCATTTCAACCTACTCATGCAATTGGAGCTGCTGTCCTGCAAACTTTGGAATCTGGACCGTGACCTGCCTGCTACGCCAGCCGGGCAACAAGTACGCGACCGCTTGTTCATCTTCCCTTTCACCCACCTCATCGTAGGGCGCTCCAGTGTCTGGCTGATCCGCTGGCTGCTGTCTCTGGTAGTTGGCATTACCGTCATTGCCTTACCCTTATTCATGTTATTGGCAGCGCAAATTCGTTTTCTACCGTTTCACGACGAAGCCATTACTTGGTCTCAGCGCCTCGCAGTTTGGAGCGATGCAGTCATGCTGCTTGCCCTGTGGCCGTTAATCGCCTCGCCCCAAGATAGGGCTCGGGAATGGTGGCAGAACTTTGCCTTTAGACTGGTAGGTTATTGGCCTGCATGGCTTCGGTATTTAGGTGCCATCGGATGGAACCGGCTAGTGCGATTGATTCAGCGTTGCTGGCCGAACAAGCACTGGCGTGAAATCGTCCCTCCGTCCGTGCAGCAAACCGGAATTGAACCCAAGGGCATGATTGTGTTACTGGTCTCGGTGCCGTTAGTGGTTCTGCTCAGCATTGTCGCAGTGGTCCCTGGCAGTATTACCGTACAGACTTATTACACCCCGGCGAAAGACAAGCCTCAAAATGATTCGACTGAAGATGTTCCCGACTATTTCGAAGATTGGTTGATCCGAAAACTGCCCGAGGCATGGTTGAGCGTTGCTGTTCATAAATATGATGTCGTGTCTTGCACCACCTTAGCACTGGCTGAAAAGACCGAAGCATCTATTCTGCAAGTCATGCTTGGTCCCTGCTCATGGTTCAATTTGGGCTTTTTTCCACGCGACCTAAACCTAAGAGAAACTCGGCTAGTACCGAAAGAGGTTTCCTTATCGCTATTGACGCGTGCAATAGACCCGAATAAATCGGTTCGTGACGCGGCCTTCAAGGAATTCGACGGCCTTAATTTACGGAAACGCGATTTGCGCTTTGCCAATTTGTTCGGGGCCGTGTTACCCAAAGCTGATCTTCGGCAGGTCCAGTTGCAGGGTGCGGTACTGCTAAAAGCGAAACTCCAGGGCGTGGTCGGTTGGGACAAGACGCAATTGCAAGGTGCAATCTTGGGTGGGACGCAACTACAAAGCGCGGCTCTGATCGAGGCAGATCTGCAGAGCGCGGATCTGCGCGGGGCTAATCTTCAAGGGGCGGACCTGAGCTGGGCGAATCTGCAGAGCGCAGATCTGCGTGGCGCGGATTTGCGGGGTGTAGATCTGCGCGGGGCGAAACTGCAGGGTGCCGACTTACGCGGGGCAAAACTGCAGGGCGCAATCCTGCGTAAGGCAAATTTGCAGGGTGCGGACCTGGGCTATGCAAATTTGCAGGGGGCGGATTTGGTCTTTACGGAACTGCAGGGCGCAGAATTGCGTGAAACTCAACTGCAAGGGAGCGACTGGTCGGAAGCCGATCTCGATGGCATATTTATTGCCGATAGCTCATGGTCGAATTGGGACGAGCTGCAACAGCGTAAGTTGGAAACAACACTCAAACCGATACTGGACGTTGAAAAATTCAGCGCCTTCCAGACACGTATAAAACACTCAAGCACCGGCTTGTCACCGGGCAAAGTGACCAGTCAAACAGGTTGCTACAGCGATAATCGAGCTTTATTGGGGTGCGAATACGGTAATCCGGCGCAACTGAATGCTTATCGTACTAATGTGTTACATCCGAAACTGATCGGACTGGCTTGTTCTGACGCTGCAATTGCCGCAGGCATTGCAAGACGTGGTTTCGAAAAATCCACCGACAATGATCCCAATGTTGGTTTGGCTGCCGCCTTGCTCAATGAACTGGCTGCTCCACAACCCTGCGCGGGCTTGGCCGTGCTGTCGGAACCATTACAACAAAAATTACGGAATGCAGCGGGGCTACAACAAAACATAGCCAAGCCCAAATGACACAGTACCACCGAATGTCGTCATAGGGGTCGATATTACCATTTCAAGCAATGTCCCCTTTCCATCGCGCAAACCACTCGGGCAATTCGCGGGATTCGCCCAGACCACAGAGACGACGATCGATAACGTCATGGTTACCCCACACCACCTCGGCCAACGCGCCATCGGCTACGCGCGATTCGATGTCCTTACAGTAAAGCCCCAGGTCACGCTGGACATAGAAACCGTATGTTCGGCAAGCGACCGGGCGGTGGGCATAGACCAGGCAGGCACCTTCCGCCCTGTCCAACAACGGGCAGACGATAGGGTGTGATGGTTGGCCGGCCAGCGCGGCGATCTCCTGGCCGATTTCGCGAAGCCGCTCCGGGGGCAGCACCGCCAGGCCCTCTTTCAGCCAATCCCATTCCTCCGCAGTAATCCTGGGTACTTCGGCAAGCCGTCGACAACAGCCGTCGCAGCCCTGGCGGCATAACCAATCGGGATGGCCGTCGCGGATGGCTTTTACGCGTGTTTCGATATCTGCATGGAGTTGGGCGATTGTATTCACCTTGGTATACTGCCTTTTTAACCGCGTTTTGAAAAGCCTCGCTTCAGGTTTGAGCAATTAGCCTTGGTGCAACGCGACGATGGTTCATGGCTAGTGGATGGCGGTTTATCGATCAACAGTTTGAAATCAGTCATAGGAATGACTGGCCAATTTCCAGGAGAAGCAGCCAATGCCTTCAATACAGTGGGTGGGTTTATTTTATATTTTATGAAGAAAATACCACGGGTTGCAGATAACTTCGTGTACGAGGGCTGGTATTTCGAAGTTGTCGACATTGATGGGAATCGTATAGATAAAGTCCTAGTGGCAAATAAGGCAGGCATGCTCAAGTGACATCTTTCAAAAGCTAATCCAAAGTACTGAAACATGATTCTATGTCAGTTAATGATTCATTAACCGACATAGAAAACGCAAACTCGTGGGTCTGTTAAGGGTCGAACTGAGGCAGTCAATGTCAGGTTCAAGCCAGGCTAATATTTGATGCCGTCAGATCAAGTCCCAGAGTTTTACAGCTAATTCTCTCACCGCATCACTTGTAGAAGTTACGCATTGACAGACAAGTTACAATATGAGTTTTAAAATAACCCAACCAAAAGCCACAGGAAGGCCAAGCCATGATAAGGAAAATTACCCGTCCCACTACAGCCCGTTGCACCCTGCCGATGTACATCAGTTTTTTGCTGGGCGAACCCAAATACGGCAGCTGCTGCCGTCTGGCGGAATGATGGACATTTCCCACGATAGCGCGAACCGTTTCCTACAGCGGGAACGCTACGAAGGCAAAGACTTATACAACGAATCCGCGCCCTTGCTGAACCTGAAGGGCGGCACGCTGAGCGTCGATGACAGCGTGCTGGACAAGCCGTACAGCCAGTATTTGGACTTTGTCGGTTATTTCTGGTCGGGCAAGCATCACCGTTCCGTGAAGGGCATCAACCTCATCACGCTGTATTACACGGACACTGACGGGCAACATTTGCCTGTCAACTTCCGTGTCTACGACAAATCGGAGGGCAAGACCAAGAACGACTATTTCCGCGAGATGCTGGAAGAAGTCCTGGCCTGGGGGCTGGACCCCGCTTTCGTGACCGGCGACAGTTGGTACAGCGGCGTAGACAACCTGAAGCGGGTGAAGAACCACCGGCTGAGTTGGTTGTTTGCCGTAGAAAGCAACCGTACTGTATCCGTGGAAAAAGGTCACTGGGTGCAAGTACAAAAACTAGACATCCCCGACGATGGTCTGGTCGTTTGGCTGAAGGACTTCGGCAACGTAAAACTGTTTCGGACCTGGCTGAAAGACCAGCCACGCCACTATGCGGTTTTCTTGCCCGATGATGGCCAGCTAGCTTGCTTTGACCGGAAAGCCTTCCTCGAACAACACGACAAACACTGGCATATCGAACAGTACCACCGCGCCATCAAGCAGGTCTGCAACATCGAGAATTTCCAAGTGCGTAGCAAGACCGCCATCAAGAATCACCTGTTTGCCGCCCTTTGTGGCTATGTCCAGCTCCAGAAGCTCAGTGCCATGTCCTTGATAGACAACTGTTATAGCGTCCAACGCAACCTCTTCAATGAAGTCATTGCAGGATTCATCGGTACGTTGATGCCAACCATGGCGCATCTCAACCCAGAATTCCAGGATGTCGTCAATGCGTAACTTCTAACTTGTTTGAAAACGCTTGCCAAAACCGGCCAGTTTCAGCTGAATGCTACAAACTCAGGTCCGGATTATCCGTTCTGGCTTTCATCCGTTTTTCCAGCTCGGCGACCATTTCGACTGCTTCCGCCATTTCCAGAGACAGCGCTTCTCTGACAATCTGAGCCAGTTCATCAAACTCAGCCACGCTAATATGCGCACGCGCCTCGGCACTAATATTTTTCTTGAATACTTCAACTACTTTTTGCGCTAACTGTTCATTATGGCAGTTCATATCAAACTCCTTGCTGTGCATAATTATAAGGACGCCCTTGCGTCCGTCATGATCGATTCTATCAGTTTTTTTGCCGCCGGATACTGCCCTGCCAAGGGCATCCATCAATATGGCTAACGTTTTTCAAAGCCAGGCGTTAAAATCAAGGCTTGTCAGAGACAAGCCCCCTCTCAGGAGATAACATGCCCAAACCCATCACCCCATTGCTCGCAGCCGATGCCTTGATCGAACTCATTGACCAGCCTGGGCGGCCGTTTGTTTTGATTGAACGCGCTTATCCACCCTACGGCTGGGCGGTGCCGGGCGGTTTTGTCGATGTCGGGGAAACTCTGGAACACGCCGCCATTCGTGAAGCCAAAGAAGAAACCAGTCTCGACGTCAAACTCACGGCTTTGCTGGGCATCTATTCCGACCCCAAACGCGACCCCCGCAATCATACCGTCACCGCAGTCTACCTGGCCGAAGCCACCGGCCTGCCAAAAGCCGCGGACGATGCCAAAAATTTCGGCCTGTTTACCTTCGACAATCTGCCCGACACCCTGGCTTTCGACCACGCCCAAGTGTTGGCTGATTACCAGAACTACCGGCTGACCGGAAAAGTCACGCCCTTGCGGTGCTAAAAATACCAGCAAAGCTGCCGGGTGAGACTTTTAGTACAACCAGAGCATTGGCGAAGTACTCTTGAGCAGCATCGCAAATTCAAGCCGGACAGGGCTAGGCAATGCTGCTCCTGGATATTTTCAATAGTTAACGGTGATACCAGCCTTTTTAAAAATTAAACCAGCCCGTACCAAATGAGCTGGCAAACACCAGGCTGACGATGGTCATTAGTTTGATTAAAATATTTAGTGCCGGACCGCTGGTATCTTTGAACGGATCACCGACAGTGTCACCCACCACAGCGGCTTTATGCGAGTCAGAGCCTTTTCCGCCGTATTGTCCGGTTTCAATCCATTTTTTGGCGTTATCCCAGGCGCCGCCGGCATTCGCCATCATCACCGCCAGTAAAAAGCCTGAAGACATGGTGCCAACCAATAAGCCTGCGAGGGCCTCTTTCCCCAAAACAAACCCTATCAGCAGCGGCACAACAACCGCCAAGGCACCAGGCACGATCATTTCACGCAAGGCGCTTTCTGTGCTGATACCGACACAGGCCGCATAATCAGGCTTTCCGGTGCCTTCCATCAAACCTGGAATTTCGCGGAACTGACGGCGCACTTCAACAACAATCTCGTGCGCTGCTTTACCCACCGCCATCATGGTCAGGGCAGAAAACAGATAAGGCATCATGGCGCCAATAAGGATGCCAGGCAACATGGTAGGCCCCAGGATATTCAAGTTGTCGATTTTTGCGGCCGTCACATAAGCGGCCAATAATGCCAATGCGGTTAATACCGCCGAGCCGATGGCAAAGCCCTTGCCAGTAGCGGCGGTGGTATTGCCCAAGCTATCCAGGGCATCGGTGCGATGACGCACTTTGCTGGGCAGGTGGCTCATTTCAGCAATGCCGCCGGCATTATCGGCAACCGGGCCATAGGCATCAGTCGCCAGGGTAACCCCCAAGGTGCTGAGCATACCGACACCCGCCAGAGCTACCGCATAAAGGCCAGCGGTAATAGTACCGTCGGCTTTATGACCCAGCCATACACTCAACAAGATAGCCACAGCGACAATCAATACCGGGAATACCGTACTCATCATGCCTACGGCCAAACCTTGGATGATGGTTGTTGCCGCGCCAGTTTGGGTAGCGTGAGCAATGCCTTGCGTGGGTTTGTCAGTGTAGGACGTGTAATATTCAGTCGCGTAAGCAATAGCGTTCCCCGCCACCAGACCGACCAGAATAACCAGCCAATAATTGAAACTGACACCCGATATCAATATAGCGAGTAAAGAAAGTCCCAAAATAATCACTGACGCCCCCCAGATGGCACGACGCAATGCTTTCAACAAATCATCCAGACTGGCTTTTTCGTCAATTACTATCACGTATTTCCGGAAAAAACGGGTGATATGGATCATTATGGAAGCACTGGCGATTTTTGTATTTTTTGGCTCTATGCCAGTCACCATATGGATGCCAAAAAGACTGGCAATGATGCCTACGGCAGCAACCAGAAAAGGCAGTCCTATAAAAGCTGCCGATTTTGTCCCCAACGCCGCACCCAAGGTGGCTGCAGCGATGATGGAGCCGCTGTAACTTTCAAACAAGTCCGCCCCCATGCCCGCAACATCACCGACGTTATCGCCCACATTGTCGGCGATAACCGCGGGATTACGCGGATCATCTTCGGGAATGCCTTGTTCGACCTTGCCAACCAGGTCGGCACCGACATCAGCGGCTTTGGTGTAAATGCCGCCGCCGACCCTTGCAAACAAGTGCAATACTGCTGGCGCCAAAACCAAAACCGGTAATATAGGTCAGTTGATTCGGATTGCCGTCAAATATCAAAAACAATACCGTCATGCCGATAAGACTAAAACTGACCACCGCCATGCCCATGATCGAGCCGCTGCCAAAGGCAACACGCAACCCTTCATGCAGATTGCGGCTTGCTGCGGCCGCCGTTCGGACGTTGGCGCGGACCGCCACATACATGCCCAGGTAGCCAGCACCTGCCGAAGCAATCGCACCCACCACAAAGCAAAGCGCGGTCTGCCATTGTAAAAATGTGCTAATAACCGTAGCGACAATAACGACAAAAATCGCGATGATACGATATTCACGCGACAAAAAGGCCGCAGCCCCCTCTTGAATAGCCTTTGCAATTGCTTGCATGGCCTCATTACCGGGGTCATAGCGAAGAATGCGGCGCAATTCCCAAATTACGAACGCCCCCCCTAAAATACCCATCAATAATGCGATAACAACTGATGCTGATGTTGGAAACATCATTACTTTCTCTCCTAATTGGTTGGTTTGGCTAAAAACTTATAAGATCACGCTTTATTTTATTATGTATATCCATCAGCCATCAAAGTTTCGCACTTGCGGCAGGGCCTTCGCCCAATGCGGCTATTGTTGAAAGCTCCGGCTATTGCTCCTGAAGCCCCTCCCACAAAATCATCCAGCAAGGCATTTAAGCAAGGCGTAACTGTTTAAGTTTGGCGCAGGCGTCTCCTCCACTGATGTCCGGAATTATTCTTAATTCCAGCGCCTTTATTTGTTCGAGATTGACTTCATAATGCTCGATTTCTTGCGTGGTATTCGGAGGGCTAAAATGAAATTGCTGACGCAAAATCTCTCGGTAAGCGTTGTCTTTATCCATCAACCAAAGCAGGACAAATTCTTGCGTGCGCGAGTGTTCCTGTTCATCGAACAGGAGAAAAATATGCTTGATAGTCTGGGGTTGATCAAAAAGAACACGAAGCGTTTGTTCACCAGCGATTGCGGCCTGCCAGCCTGCGCCAGAATCCGCCGTTAGTAACAAAGCCGACTCTACGGGGTGCAGCTGGCATTCCGAGGTGAACTCTACCTGTGCAAGCTGCTCCAGATCGAGAAAATTCAGATCCGAAACTGGGATGTTATTAACGGCTGGAATAATTATTGTTTTACGCATTATTGCTCCTCTATTACAGTGTTTAGTTGTCAAATTCCGCATGAGCATATGCCGATTCAACAAACAAATGTAGTTTTTCTTTTTCGGCCGAGCGGCTTGCCGAGATGTTAAATGGTTGCTTGCCCCAATGCGGGAGTAGAACAATCTGGCCGCACAGGAGCACTTCAAGATTAAACTTGATTAGCAAGATGCTTCAGCAAAGGGCAAATACCGTCTTACCGGGATTCACGTCAGACTATCCTGTCTGTCGCCCTTCGGGTCAATGCAAATCTGTTCCATACAGATTTGTGCCGGTATCCAGGCTACAGGGATGTAAGTTAGGCAAGCCATCCTTGGCTTCTGGGTTCCGGCAATCCCTACCGGAACGACGAAAACGGGTACCTGTTACGTATTGGCTGAAGCATCTTGCTAGTCAGGAGATTAAATCATGAATTTGTTACAAGTAAACGAATAGTCAAACTTAAGCGGTTGTTGCCATAGACAGTCGTGGCTGATGTCTTCCCGCAAGCCTTATTTATAAGACCTTAGAAGTTACGCATTGACGACAGCCTGGAATTCTGGGTTGAGATGCACCATGGTCGGCATCAACGTACCGATGAATCCCGCAATGACTTCATTGAAGAGGTTGCGTTGGACGCTATAACAGTTGTCTATCAAGGACATGGCGCTGAGCTTCTGGAGTTGGACATAGCCACAAAGGGCGGCAAACAGGTGATTCCTGATGGCGGTCTTGCTGCGCACTTGGAAATTCTCGATGTTGCAGACCTGCTTGATGGCGCGGTGGTACTGCTCGATATGCCAGTGTTTGTCGTGTTGTTCGAGGAAGGCTTTCCGGTCAAAGCAAGCTAGCTGGCCATCATCGGGCAAGAAAACTGCATAGTGGCGTGGCTGGTCTTTCAGCCAGGTCCGAAACAGTTTTACGTTGCCGAAGTCCTTCAGCCAAACGACTAGGCCATCGTCGGGGATATCCAGCTTTTGAACTTGCACCCAGTGGCCTTTTTCCACGGATACTGTACGGTTGCTTTCTACGGCAAACAGCCAACTCAGCCGGTGGTTCTTCACCCGCTTCAGGTTGTCTACGCCGCTGTACCAACTGTCGCCGGTCACGAAAGCGGGGTCCAGCCCCCAGGCCAGGACTTCTTCCAGCATCTCGCGAAAATAGTCATTCTTAGTCTTGCCTTCCGATTTGTCGTAGACACGGAAGTTGACAGGCAAATGTTGCCCGTCAGTGTCCGTGTAATACAGCGTGATGAGGTTGATGCCCTTCACGGAACGGTGATGCTTGCCCGACCAGAAATAACCGACAAAGGCCAAATACTGGCTGTACGGCTTGTCCAGCACGCTGTCATCGACGCTCAGCGTACCGCCTTTCAGGTTCAGCAAGGGCGCGGATTCGTTGTATAAGTCCTTGCCTTCGTAGCGTTCCCGCTGTAGGAAACGGTTCGCGCTATCGTGGGAAATGTCCATCACTTCCGCCAGACGGCAGCAGCTGCCGTATTTGGGTTCGCCCAGCAAAAAACTGATGTACATCGGCAGGGTGCAACGGGCTGTAGTGGGACGGGTAATTTTCCTTATCATGGCTTGGCCTTCCTGTGGCTTTTGGTTGGGTTATTTTAAAATTCATATTGTAACTTGGCTGTCAATGCGTAACTTCTAGACCTTTGCACTAAGCCCTTCATAAGTTCATCCAGCAAAGTTCAAAGCGCTACTTTTCAAAGCATGAAGCTAAATTTATAAGGGTATAGAGGGTTTATATGAATAACTGATGAATCTAATGTATCAAAAAAGGAAACAATGCATATATCCACAGTATTATTGTCAACAATAAATGCCTTGCGTATAGTTAACTCGAAGTTCGAACAAACCTTTTCATTTTTCTACGAGGACCTGCACATGAACGATTTTCAAAAAGATATTTTTACCGGAATGGTTTTTTTAACCGGCCTGCTGGGCTTTGTCTCTGGTGAATTCATCATCTCTTCTGCGCTATTCGCCACTTCGGCAATTGCCAGCAACGTTAACCTGAATCGTAAACGGAGCAATGCTGGACACCTGTCATGCGAGTGACAGCCCAATCTGAATTCATCAAGCTAGTGATTTGAAAACTCCCAAGGCCTAACCCGGCCTTGGGAGTTTTTTTGTTTTAGGCTGTCCTTGGCCTCTTTACCCTCCAGCAATCCCTTATCCGGCCCCATCGATCTCACGTATTTTTAGATTGTTAAATATTTGCGACAGAACCACTTTTATTGTTATGGTGCGTAGCCTTATTTCCAGTGTCATCATGGTCTTTTAAAGAGAAGCTGCGGTGCTTAAATTTTTATTTGCAATCATCGTTATTCAACTGATCACCGCCATTACTGTGCTGGCTGCTTTGAACTGGCTGTTGGATCCTCAGTTTATTGCCATCGTGGTGTTGTTCTCCTTAATCATGGCGGTACTGGCTGCCTTCTGGTTTGTTTATATTGGCCGCGATCTGCATAAAAATGAACTGCAGAAATTGCAGGAGCTGCATGCGTTTGAACGGGAACGAATCTTGCTGAATGCAGAACGGGAAAAAGCCAGTATCAAGGAGGAACGATCAAAATTACAGGAACAGCATGCCCGAGAAAGAGAAATGATTCTGCTGGCCGCTGAGCGGGAAAAAGCGACTATTGCATTACAGAGTTATCGAAATCAGGAAAAGGAGATAAGAAAAGCCCATGCCAAAGCCAACTTCAAGGCAGGCGTGATTTGTACCGTGGCCGCCGCCGCTGGCGGCGTTTTGATCTTTAGTCAATTGATCACGGTCGGCATGATGGTGTTGATTGCCTCAGGTAGTGGTCTCGCTGGCTATATGGCTCGAGCTCGTTATGAACGCTTGTCCAGTGATAAACGCTTGTCTGGTGATGAAATAAAATTGATAGAAAATCAGACGACTATTCCAGCTCAGTTGGAAAAAAGGCACGTGAAATAATCCGGCAGGGTTTTTGATAATCTGTTGATTGGACGAAGCCGTGTGATATTAGAGCAAGCGGGACGGACTGCAATCCCCGTCCCGCGTGGCTAGAGACCCGCGCATCACCATACAATGCCATTTATTCTGGCCAAAACTGAGGGTTCATGATCTGATCAAAGTCCCACTGGCAAGATTCAGGAAACACGTTCAATACACCGGTTTCGTTCTCTGCAATGCGCGCCGCATCAGCCCATGACTCCGCCCAAAATTCAGCGTTTTCATGGTCGGGTTTTAAACTAGGCGTTTTAGTGAGCCTGCGCATAATCATATTGCGCTGGTCTTTGATGGTTCGCTCCCAACTCTTGCCTCGATGGTTGGGCTGATACCGCCATTTAATTAAGTGCGCAAGCAACACAGCCATTCTGTTTTCAAATTCACGTTGCTCACTCTTGCCTACGTCTTCAATCTCATCCGCAATATGTTCAAGGTCGAGCAAGTCAAAGCGGCCAGAACGAATAAACGCCGATTGTTCATTTGCCCATGCTATTACGTCGGTTTCGTAGCTTTGCATCAATACTGCCCTCGTGTGTCTCAATAGAATTTAGACCAATGTTGTTAAGTTAAAGCCGTCATACCGGCATGGATTGCCGGTATCCAGGCCACAGGGATGTGAAATGCCTTTGCCATCCGTGGCTTCTGGGTTCCGGCACAAATCTGTCTGGAACAGATTTACATTAACCCGAAGGGCATCAGGCAGGATAGCCTAATGTGAATCCATGCCGGAACGACGAGTTTCTCTTAACTTAATGGCATTAGGATTTAGACCCTTGCACAATACTACTCAGTCGCAAACAAAACAATACTCAGCCTTGTCCAATGACAGTTGAGCCTGGAGACACGAAATTTGGGATCATGGAGGCATGATCGTGACTTTACGAACCCAAGGATTACAAACATTGGCGGCAGGTGCAACAGTTGATTTAAACGCTCAGGCTGGAAACTTCCAGCGCAACCCATCCCTGATTTCAATTTATGGTATGCCTCCCCACACAGCAAAAAAATCAAAAATCACTATCCGCCGAGCACCAAGAGTTTATTTAGACGACAGCACTCATACGTTTGGGACGGGCTTGCAAACCCCGTCCCGCTCAGGAGTGAGCCTGCTAGAAAAAAGAAAGAAGAGAAGCTGATCGACCATGACAAGTTGAAAAAGTCTATCGTTCAAGTTCAGCACGACGGTCTTCATGCCAGATTGCTGCTTAACCGCCGTCCACCGGCTGAGGTTTCGCATTGATGCTGCCCAGGTCGAAATCAGCCGCAACGCGAATGGTGATCTCGTTATTCATCCGCTACCCTTCGACCGTGGCACAGCTTTATTGGCAATACTCAATGGTTTTGATGAGGATTTTGTAAGCCAGCTTGAACAAAATTACCAACAGCAACCAGCCATGCAGGGTCGAGAGACTTTATGATGTATATGCTGGATACCAACATCCTGATCTACCTCATCAAAAACAAACCGCTGTCCATCGCAGCACATATCAATGCCCTGGATAAAGAAGCTGTACTCAGCATGTCATTTTTTACCTATGCCGAGCTACTCAAGGGATCAGAGCGAAGCACACGCAAAACACAGGTGTTGAGGGTGTAAAACTTTCCGTGTAAACCGCCATTAAAAAATTTCTGTTAGCCGGTCTTGGTATAGGATCATAAACTGATTCAGGGCTGGCTTCCAATCGCGAATCGGCATCGTCCATTTCTTGGCGGCTTGCTCAATGGCTAGATACACCACTTTCATCGCAGATTGATCACTGGGAAACAACTTGCGGCGTTCGGTCGCTTTACGGATCACGCTATTCAACGACTCAATGGCATTGGTGGTGTAGATGACTTTGCGAATCGCATCGGGATACTCGAAGAAGGCGATTAAATTGGGCCAATGCCGACGCCAGGAGGCACTGATGCTGGGATACTGCTTGTCCCATTGCTGGGCAAAGGCTTCCAGCTCCTGCTCGGCTTCCTCGACGGTAATCGACTGGTAGATAGCCTTGAGTCCGGCAGCCACGGCTTGACGATCTTTCCAACTGACGAACGCCAGTGAATTGCGCATCATATGCACAATACACAGCTGCACCTGGTTTTCGGAAAAACCGCCGCAATGGCGTCTGGAAAGCCCGTCAAACCATCGACACAGGCGATAAATACGTCTTTAACGCCGCGATTTTTCAATTCAGTCAGTACCGACAACCAAAACTTTGCCCCTTCGTTCTCGGACATCCACAGCCCCAACAGCTCTTTATGACCGTGGCTATTCACACCCAGCGCGACATAGACAGCTTTGTTGATGACGCGCTTGTCCTGGCGGATTTTGACCACGATACAATCCAAGTATAAGATCGGATACACGGCATCCAAAGGCCGAGTCTGCCATTCGATCACCTTATCCAGCACCGCGTTAGTGACTTGCGAGACCAAGGTGGGCGAAATGTCGGCCCCGTACAGTTTGGCAAAGGTGTCGACGATGTCGCGGGTGGTCATGCCCTTGGCGTACAACAGCAGGATTTGATCGTCAAACTTAGTCAATCGTGTTTGATTTTTCTCGACAAACACCGGCTCGAAAGCGCCATTACGATCGCGGGGCGTGGCGATCTCGATTTCGCCATGATCACCTTTCAAGGTTTTACGGTTATAGCCATTACGACTGTTGCCGGTGTTATAGCCATCGGGGGCATGCTTACCATAACCCAGATGGGCATCCATTTCCGCATTCAGCGAGGCTTCTACGGTGATCTTTAATAATTCCCGACTTAGCTGTGCCAAGTCGCTGGGGGATTTTAGTCCGCGCCCTAATGCTTGCATGGCTGAAATCAGGTTCGGGTCGTTAATCAGGTCGCTCATTTTCTCTCCTTAAGATTGCCGTATTCTACGGCATTGAAAATAAGCGGTTACACGGATTTATTTACACCCTCCAGGTGTTACGCCAGCTTAATCAACTCACGCAGCTGATAACCCGTCCAATACGATACCAACCATAGCTTGTGCGAGCACTATGCCGCGCAATTTACCCATCTTAAGGAAGCAGGTACCCCAATAGGTTCTAATGACCTTTGGATTGCTTGCCATGCACTCTCTAAAAATGCCACGCTCGTCACGCATAACCTGCGCGAGTTTGAACGCGTTTCAGGGTTAAGGTTAGAAGATTGGGTAATATAAAGACGTCTTAATTAACCCGGACATTCAGAAAACCAGACGGGGGTATGTTAACCCTTCAGCAGAGTTTATCGCATGGTTCGAAGTTAAAAGCAGCATCAAACGTTTGAGACGGGGTTACAAACCCAGTCTCGCCTGGAGTGACGAGTTAATAAGTGAATACCTTTCTCAGGTACTGGAGGATAGCGATAGTGACGAGCTTATCCGTGCCTTGGGCTATATCGCCAAGGCCAAGGGCATGGCAATGATTGCTAATGAATCTGGTCTTGGGGCCGCGAAAGCCTGTATAAGGCACTGGCACCGGGCGCAAAGCCGCGTTTCGATACGATACTGAAGGTACTAAAGGCACTGGGAATTAATCTGCATGCCGAACCAGCCTGATCAGTTCACGGCCAAGTTGTGTTTTATTGGGGCATACTCTAACGAGTCCTTTTGTTGAGACTAACAAGCGGGACGGGGTTGCAAAACCCGTCCCGCGATAGCGTAAGCGAACATTTGCTTCGCAATGTGTTAGCTTGCGAAATGATGCAAACCACCCTACGCAGCTGTCCCCTTTTGGGATTATCACATTGCCAAACTATCTTTTAACCAATGTCGTAACGGTTTTACCGTTGTTTGTCGTATTGGGATCGGCCATTGTTGCACTACTAACACTGGCGCTGTTGCTGATCACCCCGGCTGTCTTTGGTTTGAGGGTGATTTTCACCGATGTTTTAGCGCCCGTATTCAGGGTTCGGGTTCCTAAAGCACAGGTTACAACGGCAGTTCCGGTGCAGGTGCCTTGTGCTGATTCCACGCTAACAAAGGTGACGTTGGTTGGCAATACATCGCTAAGAGTAATATTTCCGGCATTGCTTGGCCCGTTGTTCTGCACTGTCAGCGTGTAGACCAGATTTGCCCCTCTTCTGACTGGATCCGGCGCGTCTGTCATGGTTAAGACCAGATCAGCGGCGCTTGCCGCAGGAAGAACGGTGACGAAAGTTTCAATTCTGTTGTTGGTAAAGTTAGGATCAGCTTCAATTCCTGTCACCGTTACAGTTCGAGAAAAAGTCCCGGTGGTTGAAGATTTTTCTGTCAACGTACAGCTATCAGTTTCTCCTGGCGTCAAATTGCCGATATTGCAGGATGTCATGGTTGGCACGGAGCCGGTAACGGTCACGCCACTAGCTGGTGACGGGCCATTATTGGTCACATTGGCGGTGTAGCTGATGGTCTGTCCTGACGTTACTGACTTCGGTGTCACGCTCAGGTTTAAACTGAGATCGGCTGAAGGAGTCGTGCCTGGAATTTCTAATAATTTTGCTGTTGTTGCTCCCACGGTATAAACACCATAATCGTTCCCGACAGAAAATCCGGAATTATTACTATTGCTTGAGGTAGCCCACGCTGGAGCACCGTCGTTATTAACTTTACAAATTGCGCCCAATCCTTGTATGTAGACATTATTTTGATCATCCATTTGGCTTGGCGCCCATTGCTGTAATGTAAACCCTGGCCCATCCCCATCAAGATTTTGCCAAAGCACATTACCGTCGCTGGCATATTTTACAAAAGCGGCTCCCACACTTGGGCGAAGACCGCTTATCACCGGGGCATTATCACTGCCTACGATTACAAAAGGCGTTATCATGCCTTTACGTATAGCTTCCCAAATGACTGTTCCGGTTGACGATAGCTTTTTTATGACCGTCCCCTCGTCCGTAACGCCGTATTCCATGTGTACCAAATAAGTATTGCCCAACGCGTCATCCGCAGCATAGCCAGAGCTTCGGCTGCTTAAGAGTTTGCGCCATAACTGATTGCCATTTGTGTCCAGCTTGGCATACACAATTGAACCTGAAATTGCTGAAGCCGAGGTCATGACTAAAACATTATTTTGAGGCGTGATGTTTAAGCTATAAGGATAGGTTAGTGTTCCGATATCGCCGTAAGACCAACGAAGCGTCCCGTCGGGCGCATATTTTTTGACTTTTGCAATAATGCCGTTACCTACGCCTAGTACATAAATATTATTATTGGAATCGACTCTATTCGTTCGTGTATAAGAACCATTATCAATGCCGTCAAAGTTTTGCGACCACAATAAATTCCCCGCAGGGTCAAATTTCATGACAAGACCGGCGCGGTTGGTACGATTTTCAAAACTACCGCCCTGCAATATGCCGGTAACAATAATATCCCCGTTGTTATCGATGGATAGCCAATTGGGAACTTGATAACCAACGTCAATGCTGGGTGCAGATGCTACCCAAAGAATATTGCCGGCTGAATCGCGTTTGGTCAGATTGATTTCGCTACCGGGATTAATATCCGAATGCACTGTGTAGACATTATCAAAAGTATCGGTTGCTATTGCCACACCTCCAGGATTACTGGTCCATTCGGTTACGATGTAAGCATGTACTGATGAACTCATCAGTATCATTGCAATGAGTATGAAGTTTGTAATATTCGCAATCCTGAAGTTAAACAAGTGCAGCTTGATACAGCGGAAAAAATGGTGGCCAGCCTCGATTGATTCTAAAAATATGTTTACCTTGCGCCAATTTTGTTTATTATTTTTCATGACACACTCCTTTCGAGTTGTGGATTGTCATTTTCTATATATGATTTGAAAAAATCTGGCCTGACATCTGGATACACATCAGCATTTTTGCCAAACAAAAAAAAGCCGGACTACCTCTGTGGCCATAACGATGGTCACTTTCGGCAGTCCGGCTTTCCTGGATCAGAGGATCCGCAACTTTCTGTCCCTACCTTGCGATAGGTTTGGCGTTTTTTATTTTTTTGTGAATTGAATCACAAAAAATATAAACTTTCAACGGAGCATTTTAGTGCGGAATTATGTAGCTATTTTGCGTTTTTTGTAACGGTCTGATTCTACTGTCATTTCGGCCAACATGACGACTTCATGGATGTAGGAGGTACTGCAATGCAGGAGTAATTGCCGAGAAACCTGAAGCGCTGGTGATTCATACAGATTTCAAGATTCCTCGCTCTGCCCGGAATGACACATGATGCTGAATAGTTAGTGCGGCCAGGCAAGGTCGTTTGTTCCAGCGGGTGGGAATCCCGCTCCAGAAGGCAGGTCAGCCACTGGGTAGAGCCTTTGGGTCGGCGGGGGTAACCCTAAAGATTGAGCACAAAGTCACTCAAGACAACAGGCCGTAAGCGAAAGCTGAAGTGATTGAGCCTCGAAAGCAGAAACAAGAGAGGGATGACGTAGTTAACTATGCGGAAATCAACACAGAGTAAGGCGCCAAGACAAGTCTTCCTCTGCCTCTCCGGGGTCGAAGAGCATGGCATGTTGGACATTGGGAATAAACGGCAACCTGGGAGAACCTATCAGGTCTCACAAGGAAGTCAGTATGTCGGACAAGCGATAATAAAGCGAGAAAGACAAACGCCTATAGGTAGTCGGATAACGGCGTAGTACCGATGAAAGCGGGTAATGCTGCGGGAGGGAAGGCTGTTACATTAAGAAACAACGTTAAGGAGACATACCGAACGTGCTCAGAAACGAAGAAACGGTAGCCACGAAACTGCAACGTATAGCGGAAAAAGCCCGTAACGAACCCGATTGCCGCTTCACCAGTTTGTTTCATCTGATGAATGTGGAACTGTTATGGGGATGCTTTGATGAGCTGAGGACGAACGCGGCATCAGGCATTGATGGGGTCACCAAGCAGCAGTATGAGAACAATTTACTGGAAAATCTCCAGCAGTTGGTGGATAAATTGCATCGAATGGCCTATATCCCGCAACCGGTGCGACGGGTTTATATCCCCAAGCCGGGTAGTGATAAGACCCGGCCATTAGGGCTACCGACGCTGGAAGACAAACTGGTGCAAGCGGGGCTGGTCAAGATTCTACAGACTATCTATGAGCAAGATTTCATAGGCGACTCGTATGGATTCAGGCCGGGCAAAAGTTGTCATGATGCGTTGCGCGCGTTAAGCCAAACGGTGGAGAATAGGCCGATCAATTACATCGTCGAAGCGGACATCAAAGGCTTCTTCGATACGGTAGATCAAGACAGGCTCATGGAATTTCTCGCGCATCGTATTGCCGACCCACGCATCCTGCGCTACATCAAACGCTTCTTAAAAGCCGGGATTTATGAAGAGGGAGCCTTTTGTGCCAGCGACAGAGGCACACCGCAGGGGGGGCGTGATTTCGCCGCTGCTGGCCAATCTCTATCTGCATTACAGCCTTGATCTGTGGTTTACACGCAAGTTTGTGAAAACCTGCGGCGGTGATGTCCGATTGATTCGCTACGCGGATGATTTTGTCGTCTGTTGCCAACAGGAAGCCGATGCCAAACGATTTCAGATAGACATGGAAGCCAGGCTCAAGCAGTTTGGCCTCGCCTTAGCGCCGGAGAAAACGCAACGGTTCGAATTTGGTCCGTTTGCGGTCAAACGCGCTAAAGCGCGCGGAGAGAAGGCGGCGACCTTTGATTTTCTAGGATTTACCCATTACTGTTCACGAACGCGAGACGGTAAACGCTTTCGGATGAAGCGGAAGACGATCGGCAAACGCCTGACGGCCAAGTTGAAAGCCTACCGGGCATGGCTCAAGAAAAACAGAAATCTGCCTACCGCCGAACTACTGAAACGGACCGCCAGCAAATTGCGGGGTCATTACGGCTACTATGGCGTCACCGATAACAGCCGAGGGATAAGCCTGTACTTTTATCAAGTGCAGCGCATTCTGCACAAATGGCTGAATCGACGAGGCCGGAGAAGGTGCTGTAGTTGGGCAAAGTTTGCTCAACTGTTAGCGCGTTTTCCGCTGCCGAGGCCTCGACTCTTGGTGAACCTATTCTGAATCTGTGAATAAGGTTCTTAATGAGGAGCCGTGTGCGTAAATAGCGCCAGCACGGTTCTGAGAGGGGCTTGGTAACAATTGATGGGATGCACAAACTATTTGCAATCACGTAATAGCCGCGTGCGGCGAGGCGTTCCAGAAAAGCATGGCAAGTACGATGTTATTTTGTCGAAAGAAACCGGTCTACTCGACCGAATCCTGCCAATCAACCGGTATCAGCGTAAATCCTGGGCCAGCAGACCGGCGTTGCCGCCGATGGCGGCGGTATTGATCGTTACGGTCTGCTCGACGGCAAAACGGCGCAGGTACCCGGGGCCGCCGGCTTTGGGGCCGGTGCCGGAAAGCCCCATGCCGCCGAAAGGCTGCACGCCGACGACAGCGCCGATCATGTTCCGGTTGACATAGATATTACCCACTTTTACGCCCTGCCGGATGGTGTCGATAGTGGCGTCTATTCGGCTGTGTATGCCCAGGGTCAAGCCGTAGCCGGTGGCGTTGACGGCGGCAATGACGCTATCGAGTTCCGCTGCGCGGTAACGGATCAGATGCAAGACCGGCCCGAATACTTCCTGGGTCAGTTGCGCTAGCGATTGGAGTTCTATCAGAGCGGGCGGGAAAAAACTGCCGTGCTCCAGACCTTCCGGCAGCGGCAATTGATAGAGCAGCCTGGCCTGTTTCTGCATGACTTCCAGATGCGCATTCAATGGCGCCAATGCGGCCCGGTCGATGATCGGGCCTATGTCGGTTTGATAAACGCCGGGATTGCCGATGCTTAATTCCTGCATGGCGCCTATCAGCATGGCGATGGTTTTATCGGCAATATCCTCCTGCACGAATAAAACCCGCAGCGCCGAGCAACGCTGACCGGCGCTGTTGAACGCCGAGACTATGGCATCCTGCACCAGTTGTTCGAGCAATGCCGAGCTGTCGGCGATCATCACGTTCTGGCCGCCGGTCTCGGCGATGAGCGGTACAAGAGCCGGATGATGCCGGGCCAGTTGCAGATTGATAAACTGCGCCGTAGCCGTGGAACCGGTAAAGGCGATTCCGGCAACGCGGGAATCAGGCAGTAGCTGCTGCCCTAACAAGCTGCCGCCCACCGGCAAAAACTGCAAGACCGCTTCGGGTATGCCGGCCTGATGCAACAACTGGATGCAGCGCAGCGCGGTTAATGCCGTCTGACTGGCCGGTTTGGCGATAACGGTATTACCGGCGGCCAGCGCCGCCGTTATCTGGCCTATAAAAATGGCAATGGGAAAATTCCACGGACTGATGCAGACAAAAACGCCGCGTCCATAATGATAGAGCCGGTTGTCCTCGCCGGTCGGGCCGGGCAGCCGCATCGGCTCGCCGAACAAGTCCAGTGCGGACTGGGCATAATAGCGGCAATAATCGACGGCCTCCCTGACTTCCGCCAAGGCGTCCTTAATGGTGCGCCCGCCTTCCCGTACACATAGAGACACCAGCTCCAGACGATGCAACTCCAGCAGATCGGCCGCCTGCTTCAGATACCCGGCACGTTGTGCGGCGGGACAAAGCCGCCAGCCGGTAAATGCCTCTGCCGCACCGCTCAACGCCAGCTCAATATCCTCGGGTTGAGCAGTAATTACAGAACCGACAATGAGGCGATTGTCGCTGGGATCAACAACCAGCCGCTCGCTGCCGGAACCGGGCCTGCCATTGATTAAGGGCATTGCCGTCCAGTGCTTGCTAGCCAGAGCATCCAGATTCTGCTGCATTGATTCCAGTTGCTCCGGGTCGGCCAGATTCAAGCCTGCGGAATTCAGCCGCTGTTCGCCGAATAAATTCGCAGGCAAGGCGATGGGTGATCGCATGGCGGAGGTTTTTGCCGCCTCAACCGGATCGTGAATCAGCTCATCGATGCTGATATCCGCCTGGCCGATTTGATTGATGAACGAAGTATTGGCGCCGTTTTCCAGCAAGCGTCTGACCAGATAGGGCATCAACTCATGATAGTCGCCGACCGGCGCATACACGCGGCACGGTATCTGCCAGTTTTGAACTTCGATGATTTCCCGGTAAAGCCCCTCGCCCATGCCGTGCAAGCGCTGGAATTCATAACCCGGATGATAATGACCAAAGTGATGAATCGCGGCAAGCGTATGCGCGTTATGGCTGGCAAACTGAGGATAAAATGCCGCCGGCCGGGACAGGATAAACTGCGCGCAGGCCAGATATGATAAGTCCGTTGCCGACTTATGGGTAAACACCGGGTAATCGCTCAGGCCGTTTTCCTGCGCGCGTTTTATTTCGCTGTCCCAGTAGGCGCCCTTGACCAGGCGCACGGGAATCTTCTTATGTTGGCATTCGGCCAGGCCAGCCAGCCAGCGGATCACCGGCAGCGCTCTTTTTTGATAGGCCTGCACAGCCAAACCCAGCCCCGGCCAGGCGTTTAAATCGGCATGCGTAAAGACGGCGGCAAAAATATCCAGCGACATGTCCAGACGTTCGGATTCTTCCGCATCGATGGTAATGGCAATATTGGCTATGCGCGCTGCCTGGGCCAGCACCAGCAGTTTATCCGTCAACGCCCTGACTGCACGAACGTGCTGCAAGGGTTCGTAACGCGGGTAGAGCGCCGATAATTTGATCGAAATTCCTGGATTGGCGAAAATATCGGCACAGTCCGCATGCCCGGCCAAGGCATCAATAGCCGAACGATAGGCCTGAAAATAGCGCTCTGCGTCGGCAGTTGTCAGCGCCGCCTCCCCCAGCCTGTCGAATGAATAGCGGAACAGCCGATCGTGTTCGCTGCGCTTTAGGGCTTCCGGCATGGATTCTGCAAAGACGAATTGCAAGGCCAGATATTGCATGGCCTGCTTTAGGGCGGCGCGGATCAAGGGCGCGCCCAGGCGGGATAACAATCCCTCGAAGACCGGCGGCCAATGCGGTTCCGTCAACGGCGGATGCCCTTCAATGCCTCCCGCGACCAACAGCGCTTTCGTGGCTAAATTGACCAGCGGGGAATCGCTGTGCTGTAAATGCCGTTGCCAGTCTGCGCGGGTGAGCTTTTCCTGTAAAAACTGGTCTTGCGTCCGGCTGTCGGGAATGCGCAGCAAGGCTTCGGCAATCCCCATTAACACAATGCCTTCCTCGGAATTCAGCTGATATTCCTGCAGAAAACCTTCAATGGCGCTATGCGGGTGTTTTGCTTCTCTGACTCCGGCAACCAGGGTTCTGGCGCAAGCGCTAATCGGAATCGGATCGTAAGCGTCCAATCCAGCTGATAATTCACTGATCAGGCGTTGCTCACCGGCTAAATAGGCCTGATTAATCGCTTTGCGTAATGCGGCTAAAGATTGTTGAGTCATTGCGGCTGATTAAATCCGTTGGAAAGATGCTCTATGCTCTCGGCTGTGACGCTTTTAAACCAGAAGCAGAGCCAGGAAAGCATAACGATCAATTGATTTTTATTGTTCCATAGAGGCGCCGCAAGTCAATTGCTTTTGTCACCGGTTTGGCATAGGCATCTAAACACTTCGTCGTCTCCGCCGGGACTCACTTCAGGGTAATGCAAAACTGATCCAGGCAGACAGCGTTTTTGCAGGAGGGGCTTTAGCCGCGATTGAAACGGCTTAGGAACGCGTATCAAATAACTTGCGCAACTCTGAGAAACAATTTTCTGCGTAGGTGCGGATTTATCCGCACCGTGCGAATAAATTCGCACCTACACTTGCTCAACTTATTTCGAGCGCATTACTTAAACTGATCCTACAAGCTCATCTTGGAAGAAATGGATTGTCGCGGCTAAAGCCCCTCCTGCACTCTCATCCAGAAAATAGCAATCGGGGGTTTTCAACCATCGGCATTGGTTGATTTGCACACTCCCTTTCCTTCATACCGATCCGCTTTAGCGGCCGCAACAGACAGCGGCCATCAAAGCCATGCGCCGGTAACACCTGCATAAGCCTGATTTTTCAGGGTTTCTTCACTCCGTAAACACTTGCCTGACTTGAGACAGCCAGATATCAAGCTTCTGGCACAGATTATGCTGAATACACGATTATGAGTTTGTAATGCAAACCTTTTAGATGCGGGTTCGTTAGGCGATTTCGTAGCTTTAATAACACTTCCGAGGTTAACAGATACCAACATGGCTTATCGCGAATTTACCCAACCCATTTTGGGTGGTTCCAATGAAATGGTTCAATATCTTGAGTTTGATCTGGATGCTTCGATAGCACATATCGCGCATTGGCTACCGGCCCAAGGGCCGATCAAGGATTTTATTCACCACAATACCTTGCATGCCGTTCAACATCTTCCTTTTCATGAAGCTGTTGCCGTCGCAGCAAAAATGCTGGGGGCACGCAGTTATTTGCCGCTGGAAGATTATCAAAGGCTGTACCGGCAAGGCCGGATTAAAAGCCATGCGATTGACTGGGCCATGGACCATTCCGGAAGCACGGGACAAGAACAGGATAAGCTTCGCGAATCCTTATTCGAGGCAGACGATTCCAGCCATTACCCTCCGGTTTCGCTGGCCAATCACGGCATTCGCAATGCCTGGCTGACCCGGCTTGAAGTCGATCTGAATTCGCTGGTGCAGCCGATCCTGTTCCGGCTGCTGGGCAATTTTCTGGATCAGGGCATTAGCCGCTGGAGCCTGCCCAAAAACGGCGAGCATTTCTGGGATTGCGTGCTGCGGTTAGCGCAGAACAGTCTGTTGCCGCTCTATCCTTTGGATGAACCCGGTGTGCAAGAATTATTATCCAAATCCCCGGACGCGGTGATTAAAACCTGCCTGCAAACAATAGTCGGCGACAAGCAACTGTACGAACAATATCTGCTGGAGGTGCTGCTGGCTCATCCCGGCTGGGCCGGCATGGTCCATATCATTGAACACAATCCAAGGGCGCTGCTCGCCCGCCGCGAAATTTCGCTCAAAGAAATGCTGGCGGTGGAACTGGCCATCGAGCTGGCCTTTCTGCATAAGAAAAAAGGCCAGCATTTTCCTAGCATCGCGGCTGTACCTTATACTCACGGAACCCCGCTGCTTAAGGACGGAGCACTCAGTTCGAAGATCCCGTTACGGTTAAAAGTCTGGCATGAGGCCATGGAATGGTCGTTACACAGCGAGTTGCTGTTAGCCCTGAAACCGCAAAGTGCGCAAACTTCCGCCCCGGCCACGAAGCCCCTGCCTGAAGCGCAGGCGCTGTTCTGTATCGACGACCGTGAATGTTCATTAAGGCGCTATCTGGAGGAGGTCAATCCGGCCATAGAAACCTTCGGTGCGGCCGGATTTTTTGGCATCGATTTTCTCTATCAAGGCCTGGATGATGCCTACCCGGTCGCTCAATGCCCAAATATCATTATTCCCAAGCATCTGATCAAAGAATCGAGCAGCCAACCGAAACCGGCGATAAAACCAAAAGCGGCGGCCTGACTAATATGCATTTCACCGCGCATTCCATGTTCCGGGGCTGGCTGTATACCCAAACCTTGGGCCTGGGTTATGCGGTGCGCATGGCCTGGAATGTCTTCCGTCCGGGTTCGAAATTGCCAAACATCAAAACCTTGAGCGAAGTCGAATCACATTCCCATCTGCATCTGCTTAGAGAGTCCGAAGAACCGACCGAAGACGGTTATTTGTTGGGATTTTCCTTTACCGAAATGGCGGACCGCATCGGCGGCTTACTGCGTAATATCGGCTTGACTCAACATTTTGCGCCCGTAGTGGTTGTCGTCGCGCACGGCTCCAGCAGCGTCAATAATCCCCACTTCGCTGCTTACGATTGCGGCGCCTGCTCCGGCAAACCGGGCGCGCCCAATGCAAGGGCGTTTGCCTGGATGGCCAATCACGAATCGGTACGCGCTATCCTGCGCGATCGCGGTATCGATATTCCGGACGGCACCCGCTTCGTAGCAGCACTGCACAATACCAGCCGCGACGAAATCACCTATTTTGACCCGCATTTGCTGGCACAGCATCCAGCACCCGGCCTCCATGCTTTCCAGCATGCCATGAAAAAGGCTTTGCAGCGCAATGCCCGCGAGCGCTGCCGCTGGTTCGAACTGGGCCCGCAATCGCATTCCAATGAAGAAGCCCACGAGCATGTCATGGAACGCTCCACATCCATCTTCGAACCGCGCCCTGAATATAATCATTCCAATAATCTGTACTGTATCGTCGGCCGCAGGCAATTGACGCGGGATTTGTTCCTCGACCGCCGCGCTTTTCTGCATTCCTACGATCCTGCAACGGATGCACAGGGCGAGATCATGGTGCGGATTCTATCCGCCATCATCCCGGTCTGCGGCGGCATCAATCTGGAATACCTGTTTTCGCGTATCGACAATTCGGTCTACGGCGCGGGCACCAAGCTGCCCCATAACGTGATCGGCTTGCTCGGCGTCGCCAACGGCGTCGAAGGCGATTTGCGCACCGGTTTACCGTCGCAGATGATCGAAGTGCACGAGCCGGCACGCTTGCTGATCGTGGTCGAACAAACCTGCGCTATTCTGGATAAAGCCATCGCCAAAATAGGCGCGCTTAAAGAGTGGCTCGATAACGACTGGGTCAGGTTTGTATCGTGCCACCCTGAAAGCCATGCGCTTTTTATGTATACCGTTAACGGCTGGGAAAGCATAGAACTCCCGGACGGCTCCACCGTTCCGCAAGCAAGCCAGTCGGAGAAAATTATCGTCGGTCAAACCGGAACGATACCGGTTCATCAATTCATCCGGAGACACGCATGAACGGATTACTCTTAACCTGTCAATTTTTACCCTTACTGGGTTTCTTGACAATTTTCCTGAGCAAAAACAACGAGAAAAAAATCGCCGGGATCAGCTTCTGGTACAGCCACGCACTGGGCATCAGTATTGCCGCTTTGCTGATCTTGTGGGCCAGCGCCGGATTTCCGAATCATGAATACGAGTGGTTTACCTTGTATGCCACCGGTGATTACCGCTTCCCAGTCTTGTTTTATCTGGACCGGGTGGGCGCTGTTTACTTGTTTTGCGTCTGGGCTATTTTTTCAATTATCGTCAAATATTGCCGCGTGTATTTACACCGCGAAGCCGGTTACAAGCGCTTCTTTCTGACCATCTTCGGCTTTGTATTCGGCCTAAACATGGTCATCTTGTCCGGCTCTATCGACATGCTGTTTGCCGGCTGGGAAATTGTCGGCATCGCCTCGTTTCTGCTGATTGCCTTCTACCGGCACCGCGTGCAACCGGTGCGTAATGCCTTACGGGCGTACACCATTTACCGGTTTTGCGATATTGGCTTGCTCCTAGGCGCCTGGATGAGCCATATGTTGTTTCACGAAAGCCAGCATTTCAGCCAACTGGCTGATTTATTCAATAACCCGGCCATGCCTCCGGCTGGCTACGGCTCTTTGTGGTTGGTGTCGACCTTAATCCTGATTGCGGCCTCCGGAAAATCGGCGCAATTTCCTTTCTGCTTCTGGCTGCCGAGGGCGATGGAAGGACCGACACCTTCGAGCGCCATTTTTTACGGCGCCTTATCGGTACATTTAGGCGTGTTTTTGCTGCTGAGAACCACACCGATCTGGACTTATCATTATTTAACCCGATTAAGCGTGTTTAACATCGGTTTACTGACCGTCATCGTGGCCAGCATTTCCGAAAAAACGCAGTCGAATATCAAGGGGCAAATCGCTTATGCCTCGATCACCCAGGTCGGATTCATGTTTATGGAGCTGGCTCTGGGTCTTGAAACCCTGGTGCTGGTGCACTTTCTAGGCAATGCCTTTTTACGTTGTTATCAATTGCTGGTATCGCCATCGATAGTGGCGCATTTGTTACGGGTGGAAGGTTCAGCCGATACCGATTTTTATATCAGAAACAGTTCAAGATTCCAGTTTCTGCCAGCCTCGATTCGTAACACGCTGCCCGAGGTCTTGCAAAACACGTTTTATGTATTCTCGCTACAAGAAGGCAATCTGGAACTATTGGTACGCGCCGTAATGTGGAATCCATTAAAACGCATTGGCGCATTGATCAATACGATGAATGCGTGGCTGAAACTCCTTTGCGGCTTAGGTGTTCCTGTATTGGCATGGCTCGCCCTCGACGCGGCCGGCCTTGATAGCAAATATTTGTCGATCCCGGTAGCCGTGGTTATGGTGCTCGCCTCATTGAGTGCGTTCAGCCAAAAACACAGCCCATTCAGCGTCTGGAATGCCATCAGCCTGAGCTCACTATTGGCGGGTGTCGCGGTTTTGTTTTTAAATCCCGCCGCCTGGTTCGATGTGGTGATCTTTGCCAGCGGCATCATCCCTGCCTGGCTTTTAGGGATCGCAGTATTGGCCAGACTGCTCAGACATGAAGACTTTGCCGGCTCCCCATTCGCTTACCGGGCGATGGCGGAAACGCAGCCGGTACTGTCCTTGCTGTTGTTTTTGAGTTTCTTAGGTCTAGTCGGATTTCCCATTTCGCCGGCCTTCCTCGGGGAAGATTTATTGCTTTCCCACGCCAGCAGCCACGATCCCTGGTTTGCACTGCCTATCACGATTGCTTTCGTCATTAACGGCATTGCCGCCGCGCGCGTGTTCCAAAGGCTGTGCATGGGCAGGCCGAGTGAATTGTGTGTTGTGCATGATGAAATTGGCACACAAGCACAGCGCTCTGCCGAAACGCAGAACCCTCATGCGGCTTAAAAACAAGCCGAATAATACTCGGCGATCAATCAAGGTAACCACATAAACAATGAAACGTTATGT
>CAVOJU010000038.1:0-10494 GCA_963696315.1 uncultured Gammaproteobacteria bacterium | reverse complement strand
TTTAAAGCGGTAGGTGCGGATTTATCCGCACTGTGCGAATGAATTCGCACCTACAATGGGGCCTTAATTTATGCCTTATAACGATTTACGCAAAGGACGTTTTAGCGAAACTCAGCGCGCTTATTTTATTACCACAGTACTCGCAGACCGCGAAAAACGAAATTTCGATGATTTTTTGTGTGCTCGCCTGGCCGTTATGGAGATGAAACTTATACATGAAGACCAGACTGTTTATTCTCTGGCCTGGGTTGTTATGCCGGATCATGTGCATTGGCTATTCCAATTGGGATCGACAGCAACATTATCAGAAGTCGTAAAAACCTTCAAAGCGCGTATCGCACACCGAATCAACGCTTATTTGGGCAAAAGCGGACCGCTATGGCAAAAAAATTTCTATGACCATGCGTTGAGGGAAGAAGAGGATGTTCGGGGTATTGCCCGCTATATTGTAGCGAATCCTTTACGCGCCGGATTGGTGGAGCATATCGGTGATTATCCGCATTGGGATGCGATCTGGCTGTAGGTGCGAATTTATTTGCACGTCCGAAGGCTCATGTGCGAATAAATTCGCACCTACTCACAACCCATTCACCCATCCTACGCGTTAAATTTTTAGTAGCACAATAATCAGCTCGTATAAGCCTTAACCGCCTTTTTGCCCTGATCCATCTTTTGCAGGGTTTGCACCAATTTATCCCGGGTTGCCTTCGCTAAATCCATAAGATCGCGGTCTCTTGCCATGATCAGCTCAATGCCGGCGGCAACAGCTCGCGCATCCGCTGCTGCAACCCCATGTAAAAAAAACAACTGCATCGCCTCACGCCGCTGCTGTTCCAGTTCAAACAGCTCATCCCAGGCCTGATCCCGGGCTTTTTGCAGCATCGTGTCGCTCAATGTGATGAGCTGTTGCAGATCATTTGCTTTATTTGTCATCGTGAAAACTCGGGTGATAGCAGCATCGATTAAACCTTAAAGGCCTCAGGAATCGCATCCCAGCTTATCTTAATGTCCAGCATCAAACCGGCCACTTCATCCAGCAACTTTTCATCATTGCGGCTATTGGCCATCAACAACTGCTGCGTCATGTAGTCATAAAGCCTGTTCAGATTTTCGGAAATTTCGCCGCCTGCTTCTTTGTTTAAAGAAGCCTGCAAACCGCCCACAATCGAAATGGCCTTGCCGATATTTTCACCCTTGCTGGCGATTTCATGGCGGGCCAGATTGCCTTTTGCCAGGGCGATTTTTTCCAACATCCCTTCCATCAGCATTTGTACCAGCCGATGCGGCGAGGCATCCATAATGCTGCTATGAACACTCACTTGTTGATATTGCTTCATTGCTGATAAAGCATTCATTTGACTACCCTCATTGATTATTTGTCCATCCATTCGCGAAAACACAACTGCTCGGCTTGCGATTTAATTGTCTGAATTCGTAAAGCCGGGTAAATTCTTCAACTGCTGTGTCAGGAAATTACCGGTAGACTGCAGCTGTCCAAGCAAGGCATCCATCGCGGTAAACTGCTTCCGGTAACGCGACTCAATGGCCGCAAGCCGGGTATTAAGCTTTACCCGTTGTTCACCGATATTATCGATGCGGCCTCTGACGCCATCCAGACGCGCCGATAAGGCGCCGCCAGAAGACAGATAATTTTTTAAAATGCCATCCAGGCGCACAGAAACGCCGTTGCCGGAGGCGAATAACTTGGAAACCGATTCAAAATCAGAAGCCATGGCCTTATCCAGCTTACCGGCATCAAGCACCAGCTCACCGCTTTTATTGGTGGTAATACCGATTTCCGACAAGGTTGCAAAACCGCTTACTCCCTGTGCAGGATTCGAGAACACCTGCCGGATCTGATTTTTTACCCCGCGTAACGTGGGGTCGCCCAATAACGGCCCGCCCTTCTTGGTGGCTGGGTCATAACTGGAAAGATTATTCATGGTACCGGCTAGCGAATTATAAGCCTTGATAAACTCATTCACTTTTGCCGTCACCGAACTTTTATCCAGCTCAACCGTCGCTTTTTCCGTTTTGGAAGGATCTGCCTTTTTAAGAGACAAGGTTACCCCGGCAATAACATCCGATAAGTTATTGCTGCCTCGCGTCACCTGCTGGCCATCCACATGAATAATCGCATCCTGAGCCGTCTGAACAGGCGTTAGATTAGCCGTCGCGAAACGGGTTAAATCAAAACTGTCCAGGGCGTCGTTGTCCGTTGCCGCAATCGTAATGGCATTTGCCGCGCCCACCTTGTCCGAAGTCAGCACCAGCTGTGAACCCGAATCAACGTTGATGATCGTGGCCTTGATACCCGGATTACCGGTAGCCTGATTGATCGCATCACGAAGACCTGCCAGTGTAGTATCCGCGCCAACGCTAAGCTCGAAGCTGTCGGCTCCCAAGCCTATCGTCAGCAAACCGGCGCCGATTAAAGCCGTTTCGCTGCTAAAATCACCGGAACGCAGCTTGGCAGACTGCGCCAGCTGGTCCACTACAATAGAGAAACTGCCGGCAATCGCCGTGCTGTTAGCGGCGACGGTAAACAATTCATCATTGCTCGATGCCGCTTTACGCGCCTGAAACGCCGACAAATCCTTCAAGCCTGTCACGCTGGTCTGAAAAGACGATAACGCGCTTTTAAGCGAGCCAAAAGCCGACAAATCCGCCTGCAATACCGCCTCGGCACGCGTCAGCCGCAAACTCGCCGGCTGGCCCTCGGCAGCAACCAATTGTTTCACCAGGCTTTCTATATCAAGCCCGGAGCCTATGCCTGCCGATGTAATTGCTGCCATTGCCGTCCCCTTTATCTATGCCTAAGAGCTGGGTCTGTAGCTTGAATTAGGTGTTAGTTTAAGCCATCCAATCGAAACCCAAAGTTACCGAACTCGTGGAAGCGACGCCTACGCCGCGACTAACTGTGCGCTAATCGCGACGTAGGCGTCGCTCCCAACTATCACGCCGTTGTTTTCAACAAATTAAAGCTTTCGTCGTCTGCCTGCTGCTCGGCCCATTGCCGGGCCAGCACCAATACTTCTTCACTGGGAATCTGCCGGATCACTTCCTTGCTTTTCGAGTCGATCACCTTTACCACGTTCCTGCCGCTTTCTTCATCGACACTGAACTGCAAATCGCGCTGAATGTTCTGCACATACGTGTTCATTTGCTGGACAGCAGCATTCAGCTCTGCACTGGCTTTTTTGTCATTTTTTACCGGTGTTGCGCTAACAGTGTCAGCATTAGCCGGCTTCTGAACAATTTGGTCTTTGGCGTTTTGCTTGTCAGTATTGGCAGCAGAAGCATGGCGCCGTTGCACACTAAAGCCCGGCTGTTCCAAAGCCACCGGTTTTAGCATGCGAATAGGGTTATTAATGTCCATGATCATTCTCCTGATTTAATGCAAGAACAAACGCCCGGCGGTACCGGGCGTTTTGCTGCTTGCGATTACCGTAACAGACTCAGCACCCCTTGTGGGATCTGATTGGCCTGGGACAGCATTGCCGTGCCGGCTTGTTGCAGAATTTGCGCCCGTGTCAGGTTGGCGGTTTCCTTGGCAAAATCAGCATCCCTGATTCGGCTACGAGAAGCCGACAGGTTTTCATTCGTGGTTTGCAAACTGGCGACAGTTGATTCAAACCGGTTTTGATACGCACCCAATTCTCCTCGGGTACTGTTGATGGTGTTGATGGCTGAATCCAATGTGGTTAACGCGGCCAGTGCCCCAGCTTCTGTGGTCAAATCAAGCGATGAAACCCCAGCGCCAGCGCTTGAAGTAGCAGGGGTATAAACTTCAGTGAAGTTAATTGCAGCTGAACCAGCGGTACCGCCAAGTGTTATACCTGCTGAACTTGACGAAGACAGCGTGAGTGTTGATGTAGTTGTGATAGTAGCATCAACGGCGGCATTCAAACCTGTTTCTGCACCGCCAAGTGCAGTAGTAGTTACCGTCACATTTCTACCATCTGCTGCGGCCAGCGAAACAGCGCCTGTACTCGTGTCGAAGGTTGCTGTTACGCCAGTTTGTGCTGTTTTAGAGTTAATTGCAGCCGCCGTTTGCGAACCACGCTCTACAGCAGTGCCAACTCCTGCACCAAGGGCGCCAATGTCAACGCCGTTAATCAAAACATCACCAGCACCCGTTCCTGCAAATGAAGTTGCTGCAACACCCGCGGCGGTGGTTTTACCGACAGTTGCCGTCACTCCTGTTTCCCCACTTACAGCATTGATTGCAGCTGCTTTGGCAATACCGCTGGCATCACCGTTTGCAAAAGATACGCCGTCCGAAACAGATGCGCCTACGTTACGACCGTTAATGGTCAAGTCGCCAGCCGCTAAAGCAGTAGTGGTTACTGCACCAAGTCCGTCAACTTTAGTTGAATAACTGGATCCCGATCCTACACCCAGGGCATTCGATCTAGCACTGTGAATCGATGCAATGGTAATACGGTCGTTACTGGTGTTGTTGGCGCCCACCTGGAAGGATTGGGCTGTGAAGGTGCCATCCAGCAGCTTGTGACCGTTGAAAGATGAATTGCTCGCCACACGGTCAATCTCGGCGATTAATTGGGTGGCTTCGTTGTTGATTGAGGCGCGGTCACTGGCGCTGTTGCTGGAGTTGGCGGATTGCACGGCCAACTCACGGATACGTTGCAGGTTGTTGCCAATTTGCTCAAGATCGCCTTCAGCGGTTTGTGCCAAAGAAATGCCATCGTTGGCGTTACGAGCGGCCTGGTCATTACCACGGATTTGTGTGGCAAAGCGCTCACTGATAGCCAACCCGGCGGCATCGTCTTTGGCGCTGTTAATACGCAAGCCGGAAGATAATCGTTGTAATGAAGTTGCCAACGAATTCTGTGATGTTGTCAGGTTACGTTGTGCGTTTAATGATGATACGTTGGTATTGATATATTGTGCCATGACTGCTCTCCTGATTGGATCCCGGTGTATTTTTTTCCGGGCTTTTAACTTCGGGTTCCTTATCCTTATTGATAACTCCCCCACCTTTGTCTGGGTTATCGACGGGGGATTTTGAATCTTTAACGGATTTTTCGCAGTGCCCGCCATTCTGTGAGACCTGTCACATTAAAGCGGCTTGGGTTTGGCGGGGATGTGGAAAGATTCCTCCCTATGGTCGGAATGACAAATCGGTGTCATCTCGACGTTAGGAGAGATCTTGCTCCCGGAAGCCGAGTAAGATTCCTCCCTGTGGTCGGAATGACAAGTCGGTTGTCATTCCGACGTCAAGAGAGATCGTGCTCCCGGAAGCCTGGGAAGATTCCTCCCCGTGGTCGGAATGACAAATCGGTGTCATCTCGACGTTAGGAGAGATCTTGTTCACCGGAAGCCTGGGAAGATTCCTCCGGGTGGCCGAATGACAAATCGGTGTCATCTCGACGTTAGGAGAGATCGTGCTCCCGGAAGCCTGGCAAGATTCCTCCCGGTGGCCGGAATGACAAATCGGTGTCATCTCGACGTCAGGAGAGATCGTGCTCCTGGAAGCCTGGGAAGATTCCTCCCGCTGGCCGGAATGACAGATATTTGTCATCTCGACGAGACGCAATCTATAGCCAATTCCTGTCCAGTAATCGGGCTTTCTATGTAAATGAGTGATCACCACAATCAAAATTACATTGGATCGAATTTGCCAAATACTTGTTCAGCGCTAAGCGCTTTTATGTTCCCTGCTTCATAAGCATCGATCCGGTCTTCTGCTTCCTTTGCCCATAGTTCATCTATTGCTTTATCCGGCTGGTCGAGACTTGCTAACAATTTTTCAACTAAACTCGCCCTATTTTTAGGTGCGAGCGTTAAAGCCTCTTTAAGTATTTGCTGTTCCAACATGGCGTCACCTCGATGTTGATGATTTAGGTTTTGAGTGCCTGGAGTAAAGAGTGTATCGAAAGCAAAAGCCTACCCACATATCTGTATGTTGTATAGGATCACTTCTTGGCGATTGAATTCCAGGCGGCCAGCCAGATTTGGGCCTGATAGTAATCGGCTTTTTTGTCCAGCGCGCCGCTCAAAACCATGCGCAGGGTAGCCTCAATGATGCCGAAAAAATAGGCATGCGCCAGCAGCGGATCAATATTGCGTATCTCGCCGGCCTGGATGCCCGAGTGAATAATTTTGATGATTTTCTGGTAAGGCGCTGATTGCAATAGCGGCTTTTCTTCCGGCAAAAACTCATTGAGGTGCAGGATTAGCAAAAACCGCATGACATCCGGCGCGTCCGAGGTCAGCCTGAACAATAAATCGACAATTTCCCGCAACTGCTCGGAAGCTTTTTTGTTTCTGCGTCGAATATCATCGATGGAGACACTCAAGCTGTCGATAATTTTTGCGTACAGCGCCGAGGCAATCATCTGTTTATTGTGAAAATGCTGATATATGCCGCTGGTTGTTTTGATACCTACCGCATCTTTGATATCAATGAGTGAGGTATTGAAATAACCTTTTTCGGCAAAGAGCTTCAATGCCGCCAGCAATATTTCATCGTGGGTTTCAGATTTAAGCTGAATAGTTTCTTTTTCCTGATCCATTTTCTTCTGTCACAGCCAATTCAATAGGCTGTATTTTTGTTGTTATTAAAATGTATTAACTCTGCCTGGCAGCGGCTGTGTTTATTCTTCCGCCATTGCCGTTAACGCAGCCCTCAGGTAATTGACCATAGACCATAAGGTCAGGGCGGCCGCTATATATAACAGCACATAGCCGCTCAGGGTGATGGGAATGCCGGCTATATCTTCATGATAAAGCAACAGCGTGATAGCCAGCATTTGTGCGGTGGTTTTCCATTTGCCTAATTGCGAAACCTTGACCTTGGCGCGCTGACCAATTTCCGCCATCCATTCGCGCAATGAAGCAATAGTGATTTCCCTGCCGATGATTATAGCGGCGGGAATAGCCAAGTAAGGATCGGCCTGCTGCTGAACGATTAAAACCAGGACGATAGCCACCATCAATTTATCGGCAACCGGATCCAGAAAAGCGCCAAACGGAGTTTCCTGGGCCATTTTCCGGGCAAGATAGCCATCCAGCCAGTCGGTCAGTCCTGCAATAAGAAAAAGCAGCGTGCAGGCAAGATTGGCGTATTCCCAGGGCAGATAAAAAATGACCGCTAACAAGGGAATTAAAGCGATTCTTAACAGCGTCAGGTTTGTGGGTAAGTTAAATTGAATTTTCATCTTGATGATGGAATAGTTCGTAAATTCGTTGTGCCAGCTGCCGGCTGATACCGTCTATGCTGCAGAGGGCATCCACACCCGCCCCGGAAATGCCTTGCAAGCCGCCAAACTGCTTCAATAACAGCTGCCTGCGCTTGGCTCCCAGTCCGTCTATCGATTCCAGCAACGATTGCTTTTTGGCCTTGCCGCGCCGCTGCCGGTGTCCGGTGATCGCAAACCGGTGCGCTTCGTCACGAATGTGCTGAATCAGCAACAAGCCGCTGGCGCCTGGCGTTATATCAAGCGGTTGTTCCTGTTCGACCAGAATCAGTTTTTCCATGCCGGGCTTCCTGTCCGGGCCTTTGGAAACGCCAACTATAATAACATTGTTTACCTCCAATTCCGCTAGTGCCTTTTGCGCCTGATGCACCTGGCCCCTGCCGCCGTCGATAAACAGGATATCCGGCGCTTCATGCTCGCCCTGCTGCAAGCGCTTGAAACGCCGGAACACGGCCTGATGAATGGCGGCATAATCATCTCCGCCGGTAATGCCTTCTATATTAAAACGGCGATAAGCCGATTTGACCGGCCCTTCTCTATCAAAGACAACGCAGGACGCCACTGTTTGTTCACCTTGGGTATGGCTGATATCAAAGCATTCCAGGCGTTTGGGCAGCTCCTTGCACCCCAGTTCTTGCTGCAAACTAAGAAAACGGGCATAGAGCCCCTGTTTGTCGGATAACTTGCTCATTAGGGAGTTTTCGGCGTTGGTACTGGCCATCTGCAGCCACTTCAAACGCTCGCCGCGGACTCTGGCAGAAATCGTCACGGTGTGTTTGGCTTGGCGGGACAGCACATCCATTAACAGCTCGGCTTCCTCCAGTTCATGACTGATGATCAGTTCGTAAGGAATTTGTTTATCCAGATAATATTGGGCAATGAAGGCCTGCAGCACGGGAGCCGGCTCATGCTCATCGCTCATTTTAGGAAAAAACAGCTTGTTGCCCAGATTTTGCCCGTTGCGGATAAAGAACACCTGGATACAGGCCACGCCGGCTTTGGCCGCACAGGCGATAATGTCGACATCGCCGCGCTCGCCGTGCACAAAATGTTTTTCCAGCACCGAACGTAATTGGGCGATCTGATCCCTGAAATAGGCCGCCTGCTCAAAGTCCAGGCTTGCCGCCGCCTGCTCCATTTTCATGATCAGACGATCAATCAGCAGGCCGCCCTTGCCTTCCAGGAACATCACGGTGCTTTCAACATCCTGCGCATAACTGGCCTTGTCGATTAATCCCACGCAGGGCGCGGTACAGCGCTCTATCTGATGCTGCAAGCAGGGCCGCGTTCGATTGTTATAGTAGGAATCCTCGCACTGCCGGACCGGAAAGATTTTTTGCAGCAGTTTCAGGGTTTCCTTGACCGCGCCAACGCTGGGATACGGGCCGAAATACTTGCCTTTTTTGCGCTTGGCGCCTCGGTGAAAGGTAAGCTGCGGAAAATCCTGCTCGCTGGACAGGAACAGATAGGGGTATGATTTGTCATCCCGCAAGCAGATATTGTATCGGGGTTTATAGCGCTTGATCAGCTGACATTCCAGCAGCAGCGCTTCACCTTCGGTATGGGTGACGGTCACTTCGATAGCCGCAACTTTGGCCACCATGGCCTGTTGCTTGGGCGAGGCGGTCTGACTTTTGAAATAGCTGGAAACGCGATTTTTAAGGTTTTTGGCCTTGCCGATATAGATGATTTCGCCCTGGACATTAAGCATCTTGTAAATGCCCGGGCGCGTGGTCAGGCTTTTTAAAAACGCTTTTGCATCAAACGTAGGCTCTGAAATTTCTGAACTCACAGTCAACTCAATAATTGCCCGATACTCTGAAACACATCCGTAAACATGGCTTTGGTAAGCCGTTTTGTTTGAACGTTATAACGGCTGGTATGATAAGAATCAATCAGCGTCCGCCCCGCCGGCAAGCCATGCCGAGCGTTATGGGCAAAAACAGCGTCATTTTGTTTTAACCCATAGGCTTTCAGGACGGCCTGATGGGCGACGGTACCCAAGGCCAGAATGACTGCCCGCTCCGGCAGAGCCGCCAATTCGGCTGACAAAAATCCATTGCACTGATTGATTTCAGAACCTGTCGGCTTGTTTTGCGGCGGCAAGCATTTGACCGCATTGGTTATCCGGCAGTTGTTAAGCTTCAGGCCATCCGATAAGGACTCCGATGTCGGCTGGTTGCTGTAACCAAATTCATAAAGCGATTCATAGAGCAGCAATCCGGCATAATCGCCGGTAAATGGCCTGCCTGTGGCATTGGCGCCATGCATTCCCGGCGCCAAACCGACTATGAGCAGCTTGGCATTTGGGTCGCCAAACGGCGCTACCGGGCGTGCATGATAATGCGGATATTTTTGTTTAACGTCCAGCAGGAAATCATCCAGCCGAGGACACTGCCGGCACTGCTGATCGAAGTTTTTTTTTGGGTTCAAGGTTCTAGCTTCAAGGTTGGTTACTCACAAAAAAAGGGCCTTGACGGCCCTTTTCTTATTTTTTCATGAAGCCAAGCGCTTAATCTTTATCGGCTTCTTTTATGCTCAGTCTGACTCTGCCTTGACGGTCAATTTCCAGCACTTTCACACGCACGATATCGCCTTCACCCAATTTGTCACTGACTTTGTCGACATGCTCATCAGAAATTTGCGAGATATGCACCAGGCCATCCTTGCCTGGAAGCATCGTTACGAATGCGCCGAAGTCCATTAATCGGACCACTTTACCTTCGTAGATTTTTCCCACTTCAACTTCCGCGGTAATTTCTTCGATCAAACGCCGCGCTTCTTCACCGGCGGCTTTGTCAACGGAAGCAACTTTCACGATGCCGTCGTCAATCAGATCAACGCTGGCGCCGGTTTGCTTGGTAATGCCGCGTATGGTAGCACCGCCTTTGCCGATAACCTCACGGATTTTGCTGGGGTCGATTTAAAAGTAATAATGCGCGGCGCGTAGTCGGACATCTGTTTGCGGGTGCTGGACAGCGCCTTGTTCATCTCGCCGAGGATATGCAAACGGCCTTGCTTTGCCTGTGCCAGTGCGGTCTTCATGATTTCCGCGGTAATGCCTTCAATCTTGATGTCCATTTGCAGCGCGGTAATTCCGTCTACTTGACCAGCGACTTTAAAGTCCATATCGCCCAGATGGTATTCATTACCCATGATGTCGGACAAAACGGCAAAGCGGTCGCCTTCTTTAATCAGACCCATGGCAATGCCGGCCACCGGTGACTGTATGGGCACACCGGCATCCATGAGTGCCAGGCTGCTGCCGCAG
>CAVOJU010000037.1:0-12596 GCA_963696315.1 uncultured Gammaproteobacteria bacterium | reverse complement strand
GTATAAAGCAGTGGGATTACTGTGGTGGGAGCGGCGCCTTCGCTGCGATGTCAAACACTGTAATCGCGGCGAAGGCGCCGCTCCCACAAAATAATCAGCTCGTATAAGCCTTAACCGCCTTTTTGCCCTGATCCATCTTTTGCAGGGTTTGCGCCAATTCATCCCGGGTTGCCGTCGCTAAATCCATAAGATCGCGGTCTCTTGCCATGATCAGCTCAATGCCGGCGGCAACGGCCCGCGCATCCTCGGCTGCAACCCCTTGTAAAAAAAATAATTGCATAGCCTCACGCCGCTGCTGTTCCAGCTCAAACAGATCATCCCAGGCCTGTTCCCGGGCTTTTTCCAGCATCGTGTCGCTCAATGCGATGAGCTGTTGCAGATTATGTGCTTTGTTTGTCATCGTTAAAACTCAATGGCGCATTGCCGTATCGATTAAATCTTAAAGGCATTAGGAATCGCATCCCAGCTTATTTTAATGTCCAGCATCAAACCCGCCACTTCATCCAGCAACTTTTCATCATTGCGGCTATTGGCCATCAACAACTGCTGCATCATATAGTCATAAAGTCTGTTCAGATTTTCGGAAATTTCGCCGCCTGCTTCTTTGTTTAAAGAAGCCTGCAAACCGCCCACAATCGAAATGGCCTTGCCGATATTTTCACCTTTGCTGGCGATTTCATGGCGGGCCATATTGCCTTTTGCCAGGGCGATTTTTTCCAAAGCCCCTTCCATCAGCATCTGTATCAGACGATGCGGCGAGGCATCCATAATGTTGCTGTGAACACACACTTGTTGATATTGCTTCATTGCTGATAAAGCATTCATTTGACTATCCTCATTGATTATTTAACCGTCCATTCACTAAAACAGGACTGCTATACAGCTTGCGATTTAATTATCTGAATTCGTAAAGCCGGGCAAGTTTTTTAACTGCTGGGTCAGGAAATTACCGGTTGACTGCAACTGCCCGAGCAAGGCATCCATGGCGGTAAACTGCTTCCGGTAACGCGACTCAATAGCCGCAAGCCGGGTATTAAGCTTTACCCGCTGTTCACCGATATTATCGATGCGGCCCCTGACACCATCAAGACGCGCCGATAAGGCGCCGCCAGAAGACAGATAATTTTTCAAAATACCATCCAGGCGCACAGAAACGCCGTCGCCGGAGGCGAATAGCTTGGAAACCGATTCAAAATCAGAGGCCATAGCCTTATCCAGCTTACCGGCATCAAGCACCAGCTCACCGCTTTTATTGGTGGTAATACCGATTTCCGACAAGGTTGCAAAACCGCTTACTCCCTGTGCAGGATTCGAGAACACCTGCCGGATCTGATTTTTTACTCCGCGTAAAGTGGGGTCACCTAATAACGGCCCGCCCTTCTTGGTGGCTGGGTCATAACTGGAAAGCGTATTCATGGTTCCGACTAGCGAGTTATAAGCCTTGATAAACTCATTCACTTTTGCCGTCACCGAGCTTTTATCCAGCTCAACCGTCGCTTTTTCCATTTTGGAAGGATCTGCTTTTTTTAGAGACAAGGTTACCCCGGCAATAACATCCGATAAGTTATTGCTGCCTCGCGTCACTTGCTGGCCATCAACATGTATAATCGCATCCTGAGCCGTCTGAACGGACGTTAGATTAGCCGTCGAGAAACGGTTTAAATCAGAACTGTCCAGGGCGTCGCTGTCCGTTGCCGCAATCGTAATGGCGTTAGCTGCACCCACCTTGTCCGAAGTCAGCACCAGCTGCGAACCCGAATCAACGTTGATAATCGTGGCCTTGATGCCCGGATTATCGGAGGCCTGATTGATCGCATCACGAAGACCCGCCAGCGTAGTATCCGCGCCAACGCTAAGCTCGAAGCTGTCGGTGCCCAAACCTATCGTCAGCGAACCGGCGCCGACCAAAGCCGTTTCGCTGCTAAAATCACCGGAACGCAGCTTGGCAGACTGCGCCAACTGGTCTACTACAATAGAAAAACTACCCGCTACAGACTTACTATTGGCAGTAACAGTAAACAACTCCTCATTGCTCGATGTCGCTTTACGCGCCTGAAACGCCGACAAATCTTTCAAGCCTGTTACGCTGGTCTGAAAAGACGATAACGCACTTTTAAGCGAACCAAAGGCTGATAAATCCGCCTGCAATACCGCCTCGGCACGCGTCAGCCGCAAACTTGCCGGCTGGCCCTCGGCGGCTACCAGTTTTGACACCAGGCCTTCTATATCAAGCCCGGAGCCTATACCTGCCGATGTAATTGCTGCCATTGTCGTCCCCTTTATCTATGCCTAAGCGCTGGGTCTGTAGCTTTAATTGGGTGTTAGCTTTAGCCATCCAATCGAAACCCAAAGTTACCGAACTCGTGGAAGCGACGTCTACGTCGCGACTAACTGTGCGCTAATCGCGACGTGGGCGTCGCTCCCTCCTATTACGCCGTTGTTTTCAACAAATTAAAGCTTTCGTCGTCTGCCTGTTGCTCGGCCCATTGCCGGGCCAGCGCCAATACTTCTTCACTGGGAATCTGCCGGATCACTTCCTTGCTTTTCGAGTCGATCACCTTTACCACGTTCCTGCCGCTTTCTTCATCGATACTGAACTGCAAATCGCGCTGAATGTTCTGCACATACGTGTTCATTTGCTGGACAGCAGCATTCAGCTCTGCACTGGCTTTTTTGTCATTTTTTACCGGTGTTGCGCTAACAGTTTCAGCATTAGCCGGCTTCTGAACAATTTGGTCTTTGGCGTTTTGCTTGTCAGTATTGGCAGCAGAAGCATGGCGCTGTTGCACACCAAAGCCCGGCTGTTCTAAAGCCACCGGTTTTAGCGTGCGAATAGGGTTGTTAATGTCCATGATCATTCTCCTGATTTAATGCAAGAACGAACGCCCGGCGGTGCCGGGCGCTCTGCTGCTTGCGATTACCGTAACAGACTCAATACCCCTTGTGAGACCTGATTCGCCTGGGACAGCATCGCCGTGCCTGCTTGTTGCAGGATTTGCGCACGAGTCAGGTTAGCTGTTTCCTTGGCAAAATCAGCATCTCTGATTCGGCTACGTGAAGCTGACAGGTTTTCATTGGTGGTTTGCAAACTGGCCACAGTTGATTCAAAACGGTTTTGATACGCACCCAATTCTCCTCGGGTACTATTGATGGTGTTGATGGCTGAATCCAGTGTGGTTAACGCGGCCAGTGCCCCAGCTTCTGTGGTCAGATCAAGCGATGAAACGCCTGCTCCAGCGCTTGCGGTCGCAGCGGTAAAACCTACAGTCAACCCGGATGCAGTCGCAGCATTGCCTGTCGAGTCAGAGATGGTGATGCCTGCAGATCCCGTCGAACTTAGCGAAACGACTGATCTTGTCGTTGTTGTGGTACCAGTAGCTGATCCCAAGCCAGTGGTAGCAGCAACCGCTGATGTACCAGCCGCTGTCTTTGAAACTGTAATATTTCTTCCGTCTGCAGCAGTCAAAGCTACCGCCCCTGTAGTCGTATCAAAGGTTGCAGTTACACCTGTTTGACTGGTTTTTGCATTGATTGCTGCAGCAACCTGTCCACCACGTTCTGCGGCAGTAGCTGCAGCACCTATAGCACCAATATCTACACCATTAACTAAGACATCGCCGGCACCAATTGTTGTAGCAAAACCTGTTACTGTTGTACCTGAAGTTGTCGTTTTGCCTACGGTGGCCGTTACACCACTTTGACCACTGATGGCATTTATTGCCGCAGCAACAGCAAGACCGCTAGCACTAGAAGTAACAGATGACACACCATCACTCGCCGCTGCGCCGACCTGATAGCCATTGATTGATAGCTCACCAGCCGCCAAAGCCGTAGCGCCAACAGCTACGCCAGCAGATGTTGTAGAATAGCTGGAACCTGAACCTACACCCAGTGCATTCGATCTAGCACTGTGAATCGATGCTATGGTTATGCGGTCGTTAGTGGTATTGTTGGCGCCCACCTGGAATGATTGCGCGGTGAAGGTGCCATCCAGCAGTTTGTGACCGTTGAAGGATGAATTGCTCGCCACACGGTCAATCTCGGCGATTAACTGGGTGGCTTCGTTGTTGATTGAGGCCCGGTCACTGGCGCTGTTACTGGAGTTGGCGGATTGTACAGCCAGCTCACGAATACGTTGCAGATTGTTGCCGATTTGCTCCAGATCGCCTTCAGCCGTTTGCGATAACGAGATGCCATCGTTGGCATTACGGGCGGCTTGGTCGTTACCACGGATTTGTGTGGCAAAGCGCTCACTGATAGCCAAACCGGCGGCATCGTCTTTGGCGCTGTTAATGCGCAAGCCGGAAGATAAACGTTGTAATGAAGTTGCCAACGAATTCTGTGATGTTGTCAGGTTACGTTGTGCGTTTAATGATGATACGTTGGTGTTGATATATTGTGCCATGACTGCTCTCCTGATTAGATCCCGGTGTATTATTTTTTCCGGGCTTTTAACTTCGGGTTCCTTATCCTTATTGATAACTCCCCCACCTTTGTCTGGGTTATCGACGGAGGGATTTGAATCTTTAACGGATTTTTTGCAGTGCCTGCCATTCTGTGAGACCTGTCACATTAAAGCGGCTTAGGTTTGGCAGGGGACTTGGAAAGATTCCTCCGGATAGTCGGAATAACAGCTCCGTTGTCATCTCGACGTTAGGAGATATCTTGCTCACCGGAAGCCTGCCAAGGTTCCTCCCGCTGGCCGGAATGACAAATCGGGATAATAAGGCTTCGCCGGTCAAACGCTTACCATCCTGCACTTAAATCCTGCCAGGATGGATTTACGCTATTAACTAATTCGTTTTTCTTTTCTCTACGCCACTTTTTAAGCTGTTTTTCTCTACCGAGAGCTGAAATCACATCATTGGTTTGTTCAAAATATACCAGTTTATTGACGTTATATTTTTCAGTAAATCCGGGGGTTAATTTTTGCCGATGTTCAACTATACGTCGTTCCACATTATTGGTAACGCCAATCAATACCTTCGCCAAACGGCAAGAATGATTCCATTATTAATGAAGCCGAAATAAATGCGCAAAAAAGGTAGAATACAGGACTCTTAAACCAAGCACCACTGGCCCAATCTGATCATGGACGAAATCGTCACAACACTTAGCATCCTGAGCCCATCGCTGGCACCTCGTACGTTCAAGCAGCTAACCCTGATCGTTGAAGCCGTGTTGGCGATGACGGGGCGTGTCACCATGCTGGGCATATCCCGTTGGACTGAAAAAGGCGGCAGTTATCGGACGGTACAACGTTTTTTAAAGAAAAAATAGACTGGCCGCTGTTGCGTTGGCAACTGGTAAAACCGCACACACTGGAAACAAAAGGAACATGGTTGCTCATCGGTGACGAGGTCATGGTGACCAAATCAGGGAAACAAACGCATGGGCTGGGAATTTTTTTTCATCCATTTACAACAAGGCGCTCCCTGGCCTGTGCTTTTTAAACCTATCATTGCTACACGTTGAAACGCGTGCCGCTTATCCTTTAATCACCGAGCAGCTGGTGCGCAGGGACGTGCAAAAAAGTGCGCCCAAAGCCGTCAAGGCGAAAGGACAGGCCGTGGGCAGGCCCAAAGGCAGCCTGAACAAAAACAGAAAGAATGCGGAACTGTCGTCTTTCCAGACCCAGTTGCAAGGCTGCATCCGTTCAGCCTTGACCCTGATAGGCCTGGACTTGGCCATCGTCTACTTCGTGTATGATGGTGCCTTGGGTAACAATGCCAGCCTGCAAGCGGTTAAACAAGCAGGACTGCATCTGATTTGTAAGCTGCGCCATGATTCAAAGCTGTATTTCCCCTATGCCGGGGCGTATTCGGGCAAGGGGAAGCCACGTAAGTATGGCGAAAAACTAACCGTGGAAACGCTGACGGCTGATCATCTAAAAATGGAAACTGTGGAAAAAAATATCCGCACCCATGTTTACCAAGTGCAGGTTTGGCACAAAAACTTTCCCGAATTGCTGAATGTTGTGATCATCGTAAAAACCAATCTGAAAACTGGGCGAACCGCGAAGGTGTTGTTGTTTAGTGATGACCTGACGCTGGCCAGTGAAACGTTGATTGATTATTACGCCTTGCGTTTTCAAATCGAGTTTAACTTTCGCGATGCCAAGCAATACTGGGGGCTGGAAGATTTTATGAATGTCAAAGCAACGCAAGTCAACAATGCCGCTAACTTTGCCCTCTTTATGGTGACCTTTTCGCAGCTCTTGTCAGCCAAAATCGAGGGCGTAAACAGGGGCAGTATGCTGGACTTAAAAACCATCTTCAGGGCGCGAAAATACACGCGCCGCATTATTAATTCGCTCGGCAAAAATGCAGATGGGTTTTATATTGATGATAGAATTTTCCAAGCCGCAGAAATCGGTCGAATTCATGCGAAAGCAGCATGATTTTTGGCGAAGGTATTGGCCAATATAAAGCACTTTATTATTCCAATTGCTTAAAAAATAGACGTAATACTTTTTGTTGCGACATAAGTTTCTACTGGAGGCTGAGAGACGCTTCTACTCCGGTCATTTATCCTGATAGGCTTCTCATCATGCCCTTTTGTCATCTCGACGTTAGGAGATATCTTGCTCTCGGAAGCTTGGGAAGATTCCTCCCGATGGTCGGAATGACAAGCCGGTTGTCATCTCGACGTGAGAAGAGATCTGGCTCACCGGAAGCCTGGCAAGATTCCTCCCGCTGATCGGAACGACAGATTTATGTCATATTGACGAGCCGCGACCTATAGACGATTTGTCCAGTAATCGGGCTTTCTATGTAAATGAGTATTCGCTACAATCAAAACTTCATTGGCTCGAATTTGGTAAATAACACCATAAGGGAATTGTTTGATCAGGCAACGTCGTGTGCGTTGACTCAATTGCTGCCACGCATCAGGGTATTGTTTAATCCGCGCTACAGCAGACTGCACCTGATCAAGAAATTCAAAACCAAGACCTGGTCTCTGAGCGTTGTAATACTCGATGCCCTCTTCAAGCTCTTCTTCAGCTGTGCTTAAAAAGTTAACATTCACTTTTTATATTTGCCAAATACTTGTTCAGCGCCAAGCGCTTTTATGTTCCCTGATTCATAAGCATCGATCCGGTTCTCTGCTTCCTTTGCCCATAGTTCATCTATTGCTTTATCCGGTTGGTCGAGACTTGCTAACAATTTTTCAACTAAACTCGCCCTATTTTTAGGTGCGAGCGTTAAAGCCTCTTTAAGTATTTGTTGTTCCAACATGGCGTCACCTCGATGTTGATGATTTAGGTTTTGAGTGCCTGGAGTAAAGAGTGTACCGAAAGCAAAAGCCTACCCACATATCTGTACGTTGTATAGGATCACTTCTTGGCGATTGAATTCCAGGCGGACAGCCAGACTTGGGCCTGATAGTAATCGGCTTTTTTGTCCAGCGCGCCGCTCAAAACCATGCGCAGGGTGGCCTCAATGATGCCGAAAAAATAGGCATGCGCCAGCAGCGGATCAATATTGCGTATCTCGCCGGCCTGAATGCCCGAGTGAATAATTTTGATGATTTTCTGGTAAGGCGCTGATTGCAATAGCGGCTTTTCTTCCGGCAAAAACTCATAGAGGTGCAGGATTAGCAAAAACCGCATGACATCGGGCGCGTCCGTGGTCAGCCTGAACAATAAATCGACAATTTCCCGCAACTGCTCGGAAGCTTTTTTGTTTCTGCGTCGAATATCATCGATGGAGACACTCAAGCTGTCGATAATTTTTGCGTACAACGCCGAGGCAATCATCTGTTTATTGTGAAAATGCTGATATATGCCGCTGGTTGTTTTGATACCTACCGCATCTTTGATATCAATGAGTGAGGTATTGAAATAACCCTTTTCGGCAAAGAGCTTCAATGCCGCCAGCAATATTTCATCGTGGGTTTCAGATTTAAGCTGAATAGTTTCTTTTTCCTGATCCATTTTCTTCTGTCACAGCCAATTCAATAGGCTGTATTTTTGTTGTTATTAAAATGTATTAACTCTGCCTGGCAACGGCTATGTTTATTCTTCCGCCATTGCCGTTAACGCTGCCCTCAGGTAATTGACCATAGACCATAAGGTCAGGGCGGCCGCTATATATAACAGCACATAACCGCTCAGGGTGATGGGAATGCCGGCTATATCTTCATGATAAAGCAACAGCGTGATAGCCAGCATTTGTGCGGTGGTTTTCCATTTTCCTAATTGCGAAACCTTGACCTTGGCGCGTTGGCCAATTTCCGCCATCCATTCGCGCAATGAAGCAATAGTGATTTCCCTGCCGATGATAATAGCGGCGGGAATGGCCAAATAAGGATCGGCCTGCTGCTGAACGATCAAAACCAGGACGATAGCCACCATCAATTTATCGGCAACCGGATCCAGAAAAGCGCCAAACGGTGTTTCCTGGGCCATTTTCCGGGCAAGATAACCATCCAGCCAGTCGGTCAGCCCTGCAAAAAGAAAAAGCAGCGCGCAGGCAAGATTGGCGTATTCCCAGGGCAGATAAAAAACGACCGCTAACAAGGGAATTAAGGCGATTCTTAACAGCGTCAGGTTTGTGGGTAAGTTAAATTGAATTTTCATCTTGATGATGGAATAGTTCGTAAATTCGTTGCGCCAGCTGTCGGCTGATACCGTCTATGCTGCAGAGGGCATCCACACCCGCCCCGGAAATGCCTTGCAAGCCGCCAAACTGCTTCAATAACAGCTGCCTGCGCTTGGCTCCCAGTCCGTCTATCGATTCCAGCAACGATTGTTTTTTGGCCTTGCCGCGCCGCTGCCGGTGTCCGGTGATCGCAAACCGGTGCGCTTCGTCCCGAATGTGCTGAATCAGCAACAAGCCACTGGCGCCTGGCGTTATATCAAGCGGTTGTTCCTGTTCGAGCAGAATCAGTTTTTCCATGCCGGGCTTCCTGTCCGGGCCTTTGGAAACGCCAACTATCATAACATTGTTTACCTCCAATTCCGCTAGTGCCTTTTGCGCCTGATGCACCTGGCCCCTGCCGCCGTCAATAAACAGAATATCCGGCGCTTCATGCTCGCCCTGCTGCAAGCGCTTGAAACGCCGGAACACGGCCTGATGAATGGCGGCATAATCATCTCCACCGGCAATGCCTTCTATATTAAAACGGCGATAAGCCGATTTGACCGGCCCTTCTCTATCAAAGACAACGCAGGACGCCACCGTTTGTTCGCCTTGGGTATGGCTGATATCAAAGCATTCCAGGCGTTTGGGGAGTTCCTGGCAACCCAGTTCTTGCTGCAAACTGAGAAAACGGGCATAGAGCCCCTGTTTGTCGGATAACTTGCTCATCAGGGAATTTTCGGCGTTGGTACAGGCCATCTGCAGCCATTTCAAACGCTCGCCGCGGACTCTGGCAGAAATCGTCACCGTGTGTTTGGCTTGGCGGGACAGCACATCCATTAACAGCTCGGCTTCCTCCAGTTCATGACTGATGATCAGTTCGTAAGGAATTTGTTTATCCAGATAATATTGGGCAATGAATGCCTGCAGCACAGGAGCCGGCTCATGCTCATCGCTCATTTTAGGGAAAAACAGCTTGTTGCCCAGATTTTGCCCGTTGCGAATAAAGAACACCTGGATACAAGCCACGCCAGCTTTGGTCGCACAGGCGATAATGTCGACATCGCCGCGCTCGCCGTGCACAAAATGCTTCTCCAGCACCGAACGTAATTGGGCGATCTGATCCCTGAAACAGGCTGCTTGCTCAAAGTCCAGGTTTGCCGCCGCTTGCTCCATTTTCATGATCAGACGATCAATCAGCAGGCCGCCCTTGCCTTCCAGAAACATCACGGTGCTTTCAACATCCTGCGCATAACTGGCCTGGTCGATTAATCCCACGCAGGGTGCGGTACAGCGCTCTATCTGATGCTGCAAACAGGGCCGCGTTCGATTGTTATAGTAGGAGTCCTCGCACTGCCGGACCGGAAAAATCTTTTGCAGCAGTTTCAGGGTTTCCTTGACTGCGCCAACGCTGGGATAAGGGCCGAAATACTTGCCTTTTTTGCGCTTGGCGCCGCGGTGAAAGGTAAGCTGCGGAAAATCCTGCTCGCTGGACAGGAACAGATAGGGATAGGATTTATCGTCCCGCAAGCAGATATTGTATCGGGGTTTATAGCGCTTGATCTGCTGGCATTCCAGCAGCAGCGCCTCACCTTCGGTATGGGTGACGGTCACTTCGATAGCCGCAACCTTGGCCACCATGGCCTGTTGCTTGGGCGAGGCGGTCTGGCTTTTGAAATAGTTGGAAACGCGATTTTTAAGGTTTTTGGCCTTGCCGATATAAATGATTTCGCCCTGGACATTAAGCATCTTGTAAATGCCCGGGCGCGTGGTCAGGCTTTTTAAAAACGCTTTTGCATCAAACGTAGGCGCTGAAATTTCTGAACTCACAGTCAACTCAATAATTGCCCGATACTCTGAAACACATCCGTAAACATGGCTTTGGTCAGCCGTTTTGTTTGAACGTTATAACGGCTGGTATGATAAGAATCAATCAGCGTCCGCCCCTCAGGCAAGCCATGCCGGGCGTTATGGGCAAAAACAGCGCCATTTTGTTTTAACCCATAGGCTTTCAGGACGGCCTGATGGGCGACGGTACCCAAGGCCAGAATGACTGCCCGCTCCGGCAGTGCCGCCAATTCGGCCGACAAGAACCCATTGCACTGATTGATTTCAGAACCTGTCGGCTTGTTTTGCGGCGGCAAGCATTTGACCGCATTGGTTATCCGGCAGTTGTTAAGCTTCAGGCCATCCGATAAGGACTCCGATGTCGGCTGGTTGCTGTAACCAAATTCATAAAGCGCTTCATAGAGCAGCAATCCGGCATAATCGCCGGTAAATGGCCTGCCTGTGGCATTGGCGCCATGCATTCCCGGCGCCAAACCGACTATGAGCAGCTTGGCATTTGGGTCGCCAAACGGCGCTACCGGGCGTGCATGATAATGCGGATATTTTTGTTTAACGTCCAGCAGGAAATCATCCAGCCGAGGACACTGCCGGCACTGCTGATCGAATATTTTTTTTGGGTTCAAGGCTCACGCTTCAAGGTTGGTTACTCACAAAAAAGGGCCTTGACGGCCCTTTTGTTATTTTTTCATAGAAGCGCAAGCGCTTAATCTTTGTCGGCTTCTTTAATGCTCAGTCTAACTCTGCCTTGACGGTCAATTTCCAGCACTTTCACACGCACGATATCGCCTTCACCCAATTTGTCGCTGACTTTGTCGACATGCTCATCAGAAATTTGCGAGATATGCACCAGACCATCCTTGCCTGGAAGAATCGTCACGAATGCGCCGAAGTCCATTAACCGGACCACCTTGCCTTCGTAGATTTTACCCACTTCAACTTCCGCGGTAATTTCTTCGATCAAACGCCGCGCTTCTTCACCGGCGGCTTTGTCAACGGAAGCAACTTTCACGATGCCGTCGTCAGTCAGATCAACACTGGCGCCGGTTTGCTCGGTAATGCCGCGTATGGTAGCGCCGCCTTTGCCGATAACCTCACGGATTTTGCTGGGGTCGATTTTAAAAGTAATAATGCGCGGCGCGTAGTCGGACATCTGCTCGCGGGTGCTGGACAGCGCCTTGTTCATCTCGCCGAGGATATGCAAACGGCCTTGCTTTGCCTGTGCCAGTGCGGTCTTCATGATTTCCGCGGTAATGCCTTCAATCTTGATGTCCATTTGCAGCGCGGTAATTCCGTCTACTGAACCAGCGACTTTAAAGTCCATATCGCCCAGATGATCTTCATCACCCATGATGTCGGACAAAACGGCAAAGCGGTCGCCTTCTTTAATCAGACCCATGGCAATGCCGGCCACCGGTGACTGTATGGGCACACCGGCATCCATGAGTGCCAGGCTGCTGCCGCAGACAGAAGCCATCGAGCTGGAGCCATTGGATTCGGTGACTTCAGAGACAACACGAATGACGTAAGGGAACTCTTCCATATTGGGCAATACCGCTGCAACGCCGCGCTTTGCCAATCGGCCATGACCGATCTCACGGCGCTTGGGCGAGCCGACAAAGCCGGTTTCACCCACGCTGTAAGGAGGAAAATTGTAATGCAGCATGAACGGTTCTTTGTATTCACCGGCCAAGGCATCAATGATTTGTGCGTCACGCTGGGTGCCGAGCGTTGCCACCACCAAAGCCTGGGTTTCGCCACGCGTGAACAAGGCCGAACCGTGGGTTCTTGGCAATACGCCGGTTCTGACAGTAATCGGTCTGATTTTGTCTAATTCGCGGCCATCAATCCGTTTGCTTTCGTTAAGAATTGCGTTGCGCACAATGCGGTATTCCAGATGTTCGATTATGCCGCGTATATCACTTTCGGCATATTCGCCATTAGCCACGAGTTTCTCAACCGCAGCATTTCTAATCGCTTTAAACTGTTCCTGTCTGACCAGTTTTTCGGCGACTTGATAAGCGGCTTTGATGCCCTCTTCCACTTCGGCAATGACCTGGCGTTCCAGTTCGGCATTGACATGGGGCGCAACCCATTCAACGACACCGGCACCGGCGGCATTGGCAAACTCATTGATCGCAGTAATAGCAGTCTGCATTTGTTCGTGGC
>CAVOJU010000036.1:0-37590 GCA_963696315.1 uncultured Gammaproteobacteria bacterium | reverse complement strand
GTCATCTCGACGTTAGGAGAGATCTTGCTCCCGGAAGCCGAGGAAGATTCCTCCCTGTGGTCGGAATGACAAGTCGGTTGTCATCTCGACGTAAGAGAGATCGTGCTCCCGGAAGCCTGGGAAGATTCCTCCCCGTGGTCGGAATGACAAATCGGTGTCATCTCGACGTTAGGTGAGATCTTGTTCACCGGAAGCCTGGGAAGATTCCTCCCGGTCGCCAGATGACAAATCGGTGTCATCTCGACGTTAGGAGAGATCGTGCTCCCGGAAGCCTGGCAAGATTCCTCCCGATGGTCGGAATGACAAATCGGTTGTCATCTCGACGTCAGGAGAGATCGTGCTCCTGGAAGCCTGGGAAGATTCCTCCCGCTGGCCGGAATGACAGATATTGTGTCATCTCGACGAGACGCAACCTATAGCCAATTTGTCCAGTAATCGGGCTTTCTATGTAAATGAGTGATCACCACAATCAAAATTACATTGGACTCGAATTTGCCAAATACTTGTTCAGCGCCAAGCGCTTTTATGTTCCCTGCTTCATAAGCATCGATCCGGTTCTTCTGCTTCCTTTGCCCATAGTTCATCTATTGCTTTATCCGGCTGGTCGAGACTTGCTAACAATTTTTCAACTAAACTCGCCCTATTTTTAGGTGCGAGCGTTAAAGCCTCTTTAAGTATTTGTTGTTCCAACATGGCGTCACCTCGATGTTGATGATTTAGGTTTTGAGTGCCTGGAGTAAAGAGTGTACCGAAAGCAAAAGCCTACCCACATATCTGTATGTTGTATAGGATCACTTCTTGGCGATTGAATTCCAGGCGGCCAGCCAGACTTGGGCCTGATAGTAATCGGCTTTTTTGTCCAGCGCGCCGCTCAAAACCATGCGCAGGGTGGCCTCAATGATGCCGAAAAAATAGGCATGCGCCAGCAGCGGATCAATATTGCGTATCTCGCCGGCCTGAATGCCCGAGTGAATAATTTTGATGATTTTCTGGTAAGGCGCTGATTGCAATAGCGGCTTTTCTTCCGGCAAAAACTCATAGAGGTGCAGGATTAGCAAAAACCGCATGACATCGGGCGCGTCCGTGGTCAGCCTGAACAATAAATCGACAATTTCCCGCAACTGCTCGGAAGCTTTTTTGTTTCTGCGTCGAATATCATCGATGGAGACACTCAAGCTGTCGATAATTTTTGCGTACAACGCCGAGGCAATCATCTGTTTATTGTGAAAATGCTGATATATGCCGCTGGTTGTTTTGATACCTACCGCATCTTTGATATCAATGAGTGAGGTATTGAAATAACCCTTTTCGGCAAAGAGCTTCAATGCCGCCAGCAATATTTCATCGTGGGTTTCAGATTTAAGCTGAATAGTTTCTTTTTCCTGATCCATTTTCTTCTGTCACAGCCAATTCAATAGGCTGTATTTTTGTTGTTATTAAAATGTATTAACTCTGCCTGGCAACGGCTATGTTTATTCTTCCGCCATTGCCGTTAACGCTGCCCTCAGGTAATTGACCATAGACCATAAGGTCAGGGCGGCCGCTATATATAACAGCACATAACCGCTCAGGGTGATGGGAATGCCGGCTATATCTTCATGATAAAGCAACAGCGTGATAGCCAGCATTTGTGCGGTGGTTTTCCATTTTCCTAATTGCGAAACCTTGACCTTGGCGCGTTGGCCAATTTCCGCCATCCATTCGCGCAATGAAGCAATAGTGATTTCCCTGCCGATGATAATAGCGGCGGGAATAGCCAAATAAGGATCGGCCTGCTGCTGAACGATCAAAACCAGGACGATAGCCACCATCAATTTATCGGCAACCGGATCCAGAAAAGCGCCAAACGGTGTTTCCTGGGCCATTTTCCGGGCAAGATAACCATCCAGCCAGTCGGTCAGCCCTGCAAAAAGAAAAAGCAGCGCGCAGGCAAGATTGGCGTATTCCCAGGGCAGATAAAAAACGACCGCTAACAAGGGAATTAAGGCGATTCTTAACAGCGTCAGGTTTGTGGGTAAGTTAAATTGAATTTTCATCTTGATGATGGAATAGTTCGTAAATTCGTTGCGCCAGCTGTCGGCTGATACCGTCTATGCTGCAGAGGGCATCCACACCCGCCCCGGAAATGCCTTGCAAGCCGCCAAACTGCTTCAATAACAGCTGCCTGCGCTTGGCTCCCAGTCCGTCTATCGATTCCAGCAACGATTGTTTTTTGGCCTTGCCGCGCCGCTGCCGGTGTCCGGTGATCGCAAACCGGTGCGCTTCGTCCCGAATGTGCTGAATCAGCAACAAGCCGCTGGCGCCTGGCGTTATATCAAGCGGTTGTTCCTGTTCGAGCAGAATCAGTTTTTCCATGCCGGGCTTCCTGTCCGGGCCTTTGGAAACGCCAACTATCATAACATTGTTTACCTCCAATTCCGCTAGTGCCTTTTGCGCCTGATGCACCTGGCCCCTGCCGCCGTCAATAAACAGAATATCCGGCGCTTCATGCTCGCCCTGCTGCAAGCGCTTGAAACGCCGGAACACGGCCTGATGAATGGCGGCATAATCATCTCCACCGGCAATGCCTTCTATATTAAAACGGCGATAAGCCGATTTGACCGGCCCTTCTCTATCAAAGACAACGCAGGACGCCACCGTTTGTTCGCCTTGGGTATGGCTGATATCAAAGCATTCCAGGCGTTTGGGGAGTTCCTGGCAACCCAGTTCTTGCTGCAAACTGAGAAAACGGGCATAGAGCCCCTGTTTGTCGGATAACTTGCTCATCAGGGAATTTTCGGCGTTGGTACAGGCCATCTGCAGCCATTTCAAACGCTCGCCGCGGACTCTGGCAGAAATCGTCACCGTGTGTTTGGCTTGGCGGGACAGCACATCCATTAACAGCTCGGCTTCCTCCAGTTCATGACTGATGATCAGTTCGTAAGGAATTTGTTTATCCAGATAATATTGGGCAATGAATGCCTGCAGCACAGGAGCCGGCTCATGCTCATCGCTCATTTTAGGGAAAAACAGCTTGTTGCCCAGATTTTGCCCGTTGCGAATAAAGAACACCTGGATACAAGCCACGCCGGCTTTGGTCGCACAGGCGATAATGTCGACATCGCCGCGCTCGCCGTGCACAAAATGCTTCTCCAGCACCGAACGTAATTGGGCGATCTGATCCCTGAAACAGGCTGCTTGCTCAAAGTCCAGGTTTGCCGCCGCTTGCTCCATTTTCATGATCAGACGATCAATCAGCAGGCCGCCCTTGCCTTCCAGAAACATCACGGTGCTTTCAACATCCTGCGCATAACTGGCCTGGTCGATTAATCCCACGCAGGGTGCGGTACAGCGCTCTATCTGATGCTGCAAACAGGGCCGCGTTCGATTGTTATAGTAGGAGTCCTCGCACTGCCGGACCGGAAAAATCTTTTGCAGCAGTTTCAGGGTTTCCTTGACTGCGCCAACGCTGGGATAAGGGCCGAAATACTTGCCTTTTTTGCGCTTGGCGCCGCGGTGAAAGGTAAGCTGCGGAAAATCCTGCTCGCTGGACAGGAACAGATAGGGATAGGATTTATCGTCCCGCAAGCAGATATTGTATCGGGGTTTATAGCGCTTGATCTGCTGGCATTCCAGCAGCAGCGCCTCACCTTCGGTATGGGTGACGGTCACTTCGATAGCCGCAACCTTGGCCACCATGGCCTGTTGCTTGGGCGAGGCGGTCTGGCTTTTGAAATAGTTGGAAACGCGATTTTTAAGGTTTTTGGCCTTGCCGATATAAATGATTTCGCCCTGGACATTAAGCATCTTGTAAATGCCCGGGCGCGTGGTCAGGCTTTTTAAAAACGCTTTTGCATCAAACGTAGGCGCTGAAATTTCTGAACTCACAGTCAACTCAATAATTGCCCGATACTCTGAAACACATCCGTAAACATGGCTTTGGTCAGCCGTTTTGTTTGAACGTTATAACGGCTGGTATGATAAGAATCAATCAGCGTCCGCCCCTCAGGCAAGCCATGCCGGGCGTTATGGGCAAAAACAGCGCCATTTTGTTTTAACCCATAGGCTTTCAGGACGGCCTGATGGGCGACGGTACCCAAGGCCAGAATGACTGCCCGCTCCGGCAGTGCCGCCAATTCGGCCGACAAGAACCCATTGCACTGATTGATTTCAGAACCTGTCGGCTTGTTTTGCGGCGGCAAGCATTTGACCGCATTGGTTATCCGGCAGTTGTTAAGCTTCAGGCCATCCGATAAGGACTCCGATGTCGGCTGGTTGCTGTAACCAAATTCATAAAGCGCTTCATAGAGCAGCAATCCGGCATAATCGCCGGTAAATGGCCTGCCTGTGGCATTGGCGCCATGCATTCCCGGCGCCAAACCGACTATGAGCAGCTTGGCATTTGGGTCGCCAAACGGCGCTACCGGGCGTGCATGATAATGCGGATATTTTTGTTTAACGTCCAGCAGGAAATCATCCAGCCGAGGACACTGCCGGCACTGCTGATCGAATATTTTTTTTGGGTTCAAGGCTCACGCTTCAAGGTTGGTTACTCACAAAAAAGGGCCTTGACGGCCCTTTTGTTATTTTTTCATAGAAGCGCAAGCGCTTAATCTTTGTCGGCTTCTTTAATGCTCAGTCTAACTCTGCCTTGACGGTCAATTTCCAGCACTTTCACACGCACGATATCGCCTTCACCCAATTTGTCGCTGACTTTGTCGACATGCTCATCAGAAATTTGCGAGATATGCACCAGACCATCCTTGCCTGGAAGAATCGTCACGAATGCGCCGAAGTCCATTAACCGGACCACCTTGCCTTCGTAGATTTTACCCACTTCAACTTCCGCGGTAATTTCTTCGATCAAACGCCGCGCTTCTTCACCGGCGGCTTTGTCAACGGAAGCAACTTTCACGATGCCGTCGTCAGTCAGATCAACACTGGCGCCGGTTTGCTCGGTAATGCCGCGTATGGTAGCGCCGCCTTTGCCGATAACCTCACGGATTTTGCTGGGGTCGATTTTAAAAGTAATAATGCGCGGCGCGTAGTCGGACATCTGCTCGCGGGTGCTGGACAGCGCCTTGTTCATCTCGCCGAGGATATGCAAACGGCCTTGCTTTGCCTGTGCCAGTGCGGTCTTCATGATTTCCGCGGTAATGCCTTCAATCTTGATGTCCATTTGCAGCGCGGTAATTCCGTCTACTGAACCAGCGACTTTAAAGTCCATATCGCCCAGATGATCTTCATCACCCATGATGTCGGACAAAACGGCAAAGCGGTCGCCTTCTTTAATCAGACCCATGGCAATGCCGGCCACCGGTGACTGTATGGGCACACCGGCATCCATGAGTGCCAGGCTGCTGCCGCAGACAGAAGCCATCGAGCTGGAGCCATTGGATTCGGTGACTTCAGAGACAACACGAATGACGTAAGGGAACTCTTCCATATTGGGCAATACCGCTGCAACGCCGCGCTTTGCCAATCGGCCATGACCGATCTCACGGCGCTTGGGCGAGCCGACAAAGCCGGTTTCACCCACGCTGTAAGGAGGAAAATTGTAATGCAGCATGAACGGTTCTTTGTATTCACCGGCCAAGGCATCAATGATTTGTGCGTCACGCTGGGTGCCGAGCGTTGCCACCACCAAAGCCTGGGTTTCGCCACGCGTGAACAAGGCCGAACCGTGGGTTCTTGGCAATACGCCGGTTCTGACAGTAATCGGTCTGATTTTGTCTAATTCGCGGCCATCAATCCGTTTGCTTTCGTTAAGAATTGCGTTGCGCACAATGCGGTATTCCAGATGTTCGATTATGCCGCGTATATCACTTTCGGCATATTCGCCATTAGCCACGAGTTTCTCAACCGCAGCATTTCTAATCGCTTTTAACTGTTCCTGTCTGACCAGTTTTTCGGCGACTTGATAAGCGGCTTTGATGCCCTCTTCCACTTCGGCAATGACCTGGCGTTCCAGTTCGGCATTGACATGGGGCGCAACCCATTCAACGACACCGGCACCGGCGGCATTGGCAAACTCATTGATCGCAGTAATAGCAGTCTGCATTTGTTCGTGGCCAAACAATACTGCGCCGAGCATGACCTCTTCAGACAAACATTTGGCTTCTGACTCAACCATTAATACTGCGTGAGCTGTGCCCGCAACGACCAATTGCAGCTGTGATTCTATTAACGCCGCAGGTGACGGATTTAACAGGTAAGCGCCGTCTTTATAACCGACACAGGCCGCAGCGATTGGGCCGTTAAAAGGCAGGCCTGAAATCGCCAGGGCGGCAGAGGAGCCTATCAGGGCAGGAATTTCAGGATCAATTTCGGGGTTCAGAGACAGCACGGTGGCAATAATCTGAACTTCATTGGTGTAGCCGTCCGGAAAAAGCGGCCGGATGGGCCTATCAATCAGACGCGAGGTTAGCGTCTCGTTTTCGCTGGGACGGCCTTCTCGCTTGAAAAAACCGCCGGGTATTTTGCCGGCTGCGTAAGTTTTTTCCTGATAATTAACGGTCAGCGGGAAAAAATCGCCACCATTTGCTTCTTTTTTAGCAACGACTGTTACTAAAAGCGTTGTACCATCGACATCGATCATCACCGCGCCGTCAGCCTGGCGTGCTATTTCACCAGTTTCTAGTGTGACGAGACGATCACCGTACTGAAATTCTTTCCTAATAGGATTCACTATAAGGTTCCTTTGCGTAAAGGTTATTTAAAGGGTTGTTGCCGGGTTACGCTAACGCGAACCCGGCCTACATCTGTAGCGTTTTTGGAAACTTTCTACTTACGTAAACCCAGTCGCTCAATCAATGAACGATAACGGTCACCGTCTTTGTTTTTCAGATAGTCCAGCAGCTTGCGGCGCTGGTTTACCATGCGCAGCAGACCACGGCGTGAATGGTTGTCTTTTTTGTGTTCGGCAAAATGGGGTGTTAAATGCGTGATGTGCGCGGTCAACAGCGCAATTTGCACTTCGGGTGAGCCGGTATCTGTTTCAGACAGGCGGTATTCTTCTACAACTGCTTTTTTTTGTGCGGCAGTAAATGGCATTGCTAAGCCCTATTTAGATTATTAAAAGTAGAGCCCTTACTCAGGGCCGGTAAATATCCTATTTCCACGATAGGGTGTAGAAATAGGGGGTAAGCCAAAAGGCTAAACGCCATTCGGCTGATTGCTCATATTGAACAATTTTTTTGGCGCTAGTTTACCACCCATTAGACTTTCTCCCAAGCCTAAAAAAACGCTCTGGTGATACAGGCGCACCCTGCCTTGCCATGACTCCGGCCAGTCCAGCGCTTGACCCTGCTGGATAGCAGCAGCCTGCTCACTGGACAATTGCACCGCCGGCATCGCCTGCAGGGGTTCGTCAACAGCCACGAGGCATTGCATCAGACTGTGCTCGTTCATGGCCGTCAATTGCTCGATGGTTTTGGCTTGACCAAGGTCGAACCGCCCGGCCTGCAAGCGGCGCAGCTCTTTTACCGTCGCGCCGCAGCCCAGATCGTGACCAATATCTTCCGCCAGCGAACGGATATAGGTGCCTTTGGAGCAGAACACCTCCAGCCTCAGCTGATCCCTGGAAAAATCCAGCAATTTCAATTCAATTATCGTGATGCGCCGGGCTTTGCGCTCGATGTTTTTGCCTTCCCTGGCCAGTTCATAGAGCTTTTTGCCATTATGCTTTAACGCCGAGTACATGGGCGGAACCTGATCAATTTCACCGGTAAATTTTTTCAGGCAGCCCTGCACATCGTCCAGCGACAGTTCCGGCACCGGCCGGGTCTGAATAATTTGCCCTTCGGCATCGCCGGTATCGGTCATCACGCCCAGCTGAACAAGCACCTGATAGCGCTTATTATCATCCAGCATCAAGGCCGATACCTTGGTCGCCTCGCCAAAACAAAGCGGCAGCAGCCCGGTCGCCAAAGGATCCAGGCTGCCGGTATGCCCGGCCTTGTTGGCATTGAACAATCGCCGGACTTCCTGCAAGGCTTTGTTGGACGATACCCCCAGCCGCTTATCCAGCAACAAGATGCCGTGTATATCGCGTCCGGATTTGCGCTTGCTCATGCCCGCCTAGTCCTGGCCTTTTTTATCCAGATTGCTCAGGAGCTCGGCCACGCGCATACCGGTTTCAAATGACTCATCGTAATAAAACCGTAATTCCGAGATATGCCGCAAACGCATCCTTCTGGCCAGTTCATGCCGGATAACCGGCGCCAGCTCGTTCAGCAACTTGACGTTGTATTTTTTACCCTGCTCATCACTATTCAGTACCGTGACATAAATTTTGGCCACCGCCAGGTCCTTGGAGACTTCGACCTCGTTGATGGTGATAAAGCCCAGTCTCGGATCATCGATGTCGCGTAGCAGGATCAAGGCCAGCTCTTTCTGCATCTGAGATGAAACGCGGGCGCTGCGGCCATATTCTCTAGCCATAGGGTCACAGCTCCCGTTTCACTTCTATGCGTTCAAAAACTTCGATCTGGTCTCCGGGCTTAACATCATTGTAGTTTTTCACACCGATACCGCACTCCATACCCATCTTGACCTCGGCGACATCGTCCTTGAAGCGGCGCAACGATTCCAGCTGACCTTCATAAACTACCACGTTTTCACGCAGAACCCGTATCGGCAGGTTTCTCTTGACAAAGCCATCCACTACCATACAACCGGCTACAGCGCCAAATTTTGGCGAGCGGAATACATCACGAACCTCGGCCAGTCCGACAATATGTTCTTTGATTTCAGGAGCCAGCATGCCGCTGATGGATTTTTTGACCTCATCAATGGCATCATAAATCACGCTGTAATAATGCAGATCAATGCCTTTTTCTTCAATCAGCTTGCGGGCTGTTGCATCCGCGCGCACGTTAAAGCCCATCAGAATGGCGCCGGAAGCCAGGGCCAGGTTAGCGTCACCTTCGTTGATGCCGCCTACACCGCCATAGACCACCTTTACTTCCACTTCTTCATTCGATAGTCCAACCAGGGAGCTGCGCAGAGCTTCCAAACTGCCCTGTACATCGGTTTTCAGCACCAGATTGACGCAGGCAAGCTCACCAGTGGCCATTCTGGAGAAGACTTCATCCAGTTTTGATGCCTGTTGTGCGGCATGGCGGCTGCTTCTGCTGCGGTCTTCACGATGCTCGGCCAATTCTCTGGCAACGCGCTCGTTTTGGACAACCAGAAATTCATCGCCGGCATTCGGTGTGCCCGACAAGCCCAGAATTTCAACAGGCGTCGAAGGTCCCGCTTCCTTGATCGATTTGCCGTTTTCGTTAAACATCGCCCGGACACGGCCAAATTCATGACCACACAACACCATCTGGCCTTTTTCCAGGGTACCTTTTTGAATCAACACGGTCGCCACCGCGCCGCGGCCTTTATCCAATCGCGATTCAATGACAATACCCGAGGCAGCGCCTTCAACCGGAGCCTTCAATTCCAGTATTTCCGATTGCAAAATCAAGGCTTCGATTAAATCATCGATACCCTCACCGGTTTTGGCGGAAACTTTAAGGAACTGCACATCGCCGCCCCATTCTTCCGGCAGCACATTAAGGGTTGACAGCTCCTGCATGACTTTATCGGGGTTGGCGTCGGGCTTATCGATCTTGTTCATCGCCACAATAATCGGCACATTGGCCGCTCTGGCATGTTCGATGGCTTCTTTGGTTTGCGGCATAACGCCGTCATCGGCTGCCACCACAACGATAACCACGTCGGTCACATCGGCGCCCCGGGCACGCATGGCGGTAAAGGCAGCATGGCCCGGCGTATCCAGAAAGGTAACCGCACCGTGATCGGTTTTCACCTGATAGGCGCCAATATGCTGGGTAATACCACCCGCTTCGCCGGCGGCAACACGGGTTTTACGAATGTAATCCAGCAGCGACGTCTTGCCGTGATCGACATGACCCATGATGGTGACAATCGGCGCGCGCGTGACGGCCACGCGATGGTCTTCCGCCTGTCACTTCGGCAAGCATTTCCTGTTCAAGGTCGTCATCGCTCTGCATGATGACTTTATGCCCCATTTCTTCAACCAAAATAACGGCGGTTTCCTGGTCAATGCTTTGGTTGATGGTGGCCATAATGCCGAGCTTCATCAATTGCTTGATGACTTCCGCCGCCTTGACGCTCATTTTCTGCGCCAGATCTGACACAATAATGTGCTCGGGAATTGCAACTTCCTTGACGATGGGGGTAACCGGCATCTCAAACTGATGACGGCTGTCAACCTGCGCGGCGCTGCCGCGCTCAGCTTGCTTGCCCTTTTTCTTGCCCTTTCTGGCATCCTTGCCTCCGGTGCGGGCGCCTTCATCCTGTTTTTTCCTGTGCAAGGTCTCTTGTTTCACCGCCGCCTGCTGCCTGACTTTATCCGCATTGCGTTTAATGGACTCTTCAAGCCGGCGCTCTTTTTCATCCTGCTTTTTCTTGACTTCTTCGGCTTCCTTGGTCTTGCTGGATTTTTCAAGCTTGGTTTTTTTGTCTTCTTTGACTTTTAAAGTTTCAAACTCAATTTCAAATTCGGCCTCCGGCTCGACCTCGGGCTCTGCCACGACAACCGCTTGCGGCTCGACTTCGGTCTCCAGGGTAAACTCGGGCTCGGTGATTGCCACTTTCGGCGCAGCAGTTTTTTCCACCTTGGCTGTTTCAGCGGCTATGTGTTCCGCTTCGGCACCCGGCACTGCTTCTGGCTGTGCAGGCTGTTTGCGGCGTAGTTCAGCTTCGCGCTCGATTTGCTTTTGCTGCTCTTCCAAGGCCTTTTTGGCAAGTTCCAGTTCTCTTTGTTGCCCAGTCTCGGCAACCTCGGTACGCTTGATGTAGGTTTTCTTTTTTCGCACCTCAACACTAATGGTTTTAGTCGCACTGCCGGGCCCGCTCGCCTGTTTCAGCTCGCTGACTTTTCGGCGCTTCAAGGTGACGCGCGTAGGGGTACTCTCATCGACGCCTTCAGCTTTGCCATGGCGCTTGCGCAGATGCGCCAGTAACTGCATCTTTTCGTCTTCATTGATAACATCATCAGGGGCGCTTGCGGATAATCCTGCTTCTTTCAGCTGCTCTAATAACTTGTCCAGAGGAATTTTTACAACCTCGGCTAATTGTCGTACTGTTTTATCGCTCATTTCCTACCCCTTACCTACTCAGCAAACCAAGGCTCGCGTGCTTTCATAATCAATTTTGCCGCCCGTTCTTCGTTCATGCCTGAAAAATCCAGCAGATCGTCTACCGCCTGCTCGGCCAAATCATCCATTGTAATGATGCCGCGGCTTGCCATTTCATAAGCCAGTTCCTTGGTCATGCCTTCCATGTCCAGCAGGTCTTGCGCGGGTTCTGCAGTTTCGATTTTTTCTTCCGAAGCAATGGCCTTAATCAACAAGGCATCTTTGGCCCGGCTTCTTAGTTCGTGGACCAGCTCTTCATCGAAACCTTCAATCTCCAGCATTTCACTGACCGGAACATAAGCGATTTCTTCAACGGTGTTAAACCCGACTTCTACCAGAATCGAAGCGATCTCTTCATCGACATCAAGTTGCTCAACAAACAATTTGATGATGGCATCAGCTTCGGCTTCGCTGTTTTCTTCGGCCTTGGAGGCGTCGATGACATTCAATTCCCAGCCGGTCAGCTGCGTGGCCAGCCTGACGTTTTGCCCGCCGCGGCCAATGGCCTGGGACAAATTATCCGAGTTTACGGCCAAGTCCATGCTGTGTTTGTCTTCATCGATGACGATGGATTGAATTTCGGCCGGCGACATCGCGTTAATCACAAATTGCGCTTCACTGGGATTCCACAAAATAATGTCGATGCGCTCGCCGGCCAGCTCGTTGGTCACCGACTGGACTCGAGAGCCGCGCATGCCCACGCATGCGCCTACCGGATCCAGCCTGGGATCATTGCTTTTTACGGCCACCTTGGCCCTGGAACCCGGATCGCGCGCAGCGCCCAGCACCTCAATCAAGCCTTCGCCCACTTCCGGCACTTCCAGCCGGAACAAGGCCATTAACAATTCCGGCGCGGTACGGCTGACAAATAATTGCGGGCCGCGCGGTTCTGAGCGCACGTCTTTCAAGTAGCCTCTGATGCGGTCACCAATACGTATGGGCTCACGAGGAATCATATCCTCTCTGGCTATATAGGCTTCGACGTGGCCCCCCAAATCCAGATAGACACTGCCCTTTTCAATGCGTTTGACAATACCGGTGATCAGCTCGCCCACGCGGCCCTGGTAAGCTTCAACAATTTTTCTGCGTTCCGCTTCCCTGACTTTGTGAATAATCACCTGCTTGGCCGTTTGCGCAGCAATCCGTCCGAAATCAACCGACTCAATTTCTTCTTCTATGATGTCTCCCACCTGGACATCGGGATTGTCCAGCCTGGCCACTTCCAGCAAGATCTGGGTTTCCGGAAACTCTACATCACCGGCACATAAAGGATTGGCATCCACCACTTCCCAGCGCCGGTAAGTCACGTAGTCGCCGGTTTTCCGGTCAATGACCACGCGGGCCTTGATTTGATTGGCATGACGCTTGATCGTGGCTGCTTCCAATGCTGATTCTATGGCCTGAAATACGACCTCTTTTTCAATGTCTTTTTCATTAGAAAAAACATCGACTACTAACAAAATTTCTTTATTTGCCACTGCGTCCTCCTTTTTCGAGTAAATAGTCAGGCACCAAACGCGCTTTACTCATGGCGTTATATGGCACCTCAAAAACCTGTTCGCCTTCTTTAAGCGTAATGATATCGCCCTCAACTTTTTCAATCCGGCCGGTAACTTTTCTCCGGCCAGCGATGGGCTTAAATAAATTGACCAATACGGTGCTGCCGATGTAGCGTTCGAACTGGCTGGTTTTAAAAAAAGGCCGGTCTGCGCCCGGAGATGAAATTTCCAATTGATAGTTGCCTTGTATCGGATCTTCCACATCCAGGACACCACTGAGCTGATGACTGACTTTAGAGCAGTCATCAACCAAAATTCCGTGTTCACTATCAATATAAATTCTTAACAGACCATGTTTAGGATGCGGATTATATTCAATGCCGACGCATTCATAACCTAAACCTTCAACAATTGGCTCGATCAAATTAACCAAGTGCTCAGGAGCCTGCTTCATTTTCGCCTCACTTATCTTGCGCACATAAAAAAAGAGCCAAAGGCTCTTCCATTAACAATCAAAAATTTCAGCTTCCACAAACCGAAGCCCAGAAAACAAAAAACCCCAAAACGGGGTTCCTTTTAATGTGGTAGCGGGGGCAGGATTTGAACCTACGACCTTCGGGTTATGAGCCCGACGAGCTACCAAGCTGCTCCACCCCGCGATTGATTTAAGACATTATACTTACCTTTTAATATATAGCAAGCCCTTTCTTTATCGCCCGGCCAGCTCTATTGGAGCCAGCCCCACTCGACCGATAACAGCAACAACCCACCGGCAATCGCTCCCGCCAGCACATCATCGAGCATAATACCAAAGCCGCCTTGCACATGCCGGTCCGCCCAGCGGATAGGCCACGGCTTGACAATATCAAACACTCTGAACAGCACAAAGCCCGCCGCGAGCGTCTGCCAGCTGAGCGGAACCAGCGCCATGGTGATCAACAAACCGGCAATTTCATCCCAGACGATGCCGCCAAAATCATGTTCACCCAATTTTTCGGCGGCCTGGCCACAGATCCACACCCCGGAAACAATCACAGCCAGGGTCAATGCGCTGTACAGCACTGTGCCCGCTTGTGCAAACAGCCAGCACACCGGAACGGCGACCAGCGTTCCCAATGTGCCGGGGGCTTTTTTTGCCAGCCCGGAACCAAAACCGAAGGCCAGAAACAACACCGGGATCAGACACGATCTGCCGGGGTGTCAGTTTGTTTTTGCCCACTTGCCTATTTAGAAAAATGCTCAAACCCTTTCACCTCTAATGCCTGTACTTGTCCCGATTTGCTGATCCGCAAACCCGCCTGCGCCTCGATCACGCCAATCTTTGTGTAAGCCACCGTCAACAGCGGTGCCTTGCCGGGGCTGACGGTAAAGCACAGCTCATAATCGTCGCCCGCGCATAGCGGCATCTGCCAGTCGCCGGTATCATGTATGTATTCTTTCACCGCGGCTGACAACGGCAATTGCTCCCACTCGATACAGGCACCGACCTGGCTTTGCTGCAGAATGTGCCCCAAATCACCGGCCAAGCCATCGGACAGATCGATGCAGGCATTGGCAATGCCGGTCAAGGCCAGCCCGGCCTCGATTTGCGGATCGGGGCTATTGAAGTGCCTCAATGCCAGCGTAGCGTCGGAACACTGATAGCCCTGGGTTATTTTCAAACCCAGGCCGGCATCGCCCAATGATCCGGTCAGGCAAATGAAATCACCTGGTCTCGCCGCTGAACGCCTTAATGCCTGCCCCTTGGGAACCAGACCCATGGCTTGCACGGTTAAAGTCAGCGGGCCGGAGGTGGTATCGCCGCCAATCAGGTCGACCGAGTAACGCTCGGCCAAGGCCAGAAAACCTTTGGCGAAAGCGGTCAGCCACTGCTCATCAACGCTTGGCAAGGTTAATGCCAGCGTCACCGCAACCGGCTTGGCGCCCATGCTGGCCAGATCGCTTAAATTGACGGCCAACAATTTATGGCCCAACTGCACCGGATCGGCATCGGCAAAAAAATGCACGTTTTCGACCATGGTATCGGTGGTCACCGCCAGCTCATAGCCCTCAGGAATGGCCAATAACGCGCAGTCATCGCCAATGCCCAAGCGGGTTGAGGGATTGGCTGACCGGCTGATTGGCAAAAAATCGCTGGATCAGAGCAAATTCCGAGACCGGCACACTTACTTCTTGCTGTCTGCTTTGGCTTTAATTTCCAGCGCTCTTTTTTGCTGGGCCACTTTATCGAGGATGCCATTGACGTATTTATGACTGCCATCGGCGCCAAAACACTTGGCCAGATTAATGCCTTCATTCAGAATGACTTTGTAAGGCATATCCAGCCGATGCAGCAGCTCGTAAACGCCTATTCTCAGGATGGCTCTCTCGACCGGGTCGATTTTCTCAACCGGCCGGTCGACAAATTGCTCCAAGGCCTGATCAATATCGGCCAGATTTTTGGGGACGCCGTAGAAAAGCTCGGTAAAATAGCTTTTTTGGGCGTTTTTCAGACGCTCTTCTTCCAGGAACTGGCGCTCTATCTCACTCAGATTCTGCCCGGTCATTTGCCATTGATACAATGCCTGCACAGCCGTTTTGCGGGCATTGGTACGCGCTTCACTCATCAGATTCCCAGATTATTAAACAGACTGACCATTTCAATGGCCGACAGCGCGGCCTCAGCGCCTTTATTGCCGGCTTTGGTGCCGGCACGCTCTATCGCCTGCTCAATGCTGTCTACTGTCAGCACACCAAAACTGACCGGCACATCATATTGCAGCGACACATGCGCCAGGCCTTTGACGCACTCACCGGCAACATATTCAAAATGCGGCGTACCGCCTCGAATCACCGCCCCTAAAGCAATGATGGCGTCATATTTTTTGACTGCGGCAATGCGCTGCACGACCATCGGCAATTCAAAGGCCCCCGGCGCCTTGACCAAATGGATATTGGCACTTTCTGCGCCGTGCCGCACCAGGGCGTCTATTGCGCCGGCTTCCAGTTGCTCGACAATAAAGCTGTTAAAGCGGGAGGCCACAATACAAAACCTGCCGCCCTGGGCTGATAAATTTCCTTCAAACGTTTTTATAGTCGACATTTCTCTATTTCTCTTAAATTTAACTGAATGCTATTTTTCCGCACCAACATGCCCGGCGATTTCCAGATCGAATCCCGACAGCCCGATGTATTTTTTCTGGGCGCCTAGGACAATTAATTTGCGCACCCCCAAATCGGACAAGATTCTTGCCCCGGTGCCGGTGGTGCGCCAGTCCACATCCGCCGGCTGGGGAATGAAACAACCGTTATCCTCCAGCTGGTAACGATGGATGAGTTCAGCCAGCGATTTGTTGTCTTCGCTGAGCCGGATCAGCACCAGCACGCCACGTCCTGCGGCGGCAATTTTTTCCAGCGCCACACGAATGGGCACGTTGGAGTCACTGCGTTTGGACGCCAGCACTTCGTCCAGCCAGTTGCGGGCATGCACCCGGACCAGTACCGGCTCATCCCCGGAAACCTGTCCCATGACCAGAGCCAGATGCAGATTGTCGTCATTGCGATCCTGATAGGCATAAAGCCTGAAATCGCCAAACTCGGTAGGATAAGCGCACTCGCTGATGCGTTCCAGAGTATTTTCATGCTGGATGCGATAATGAATCAGATCGGCAATGGTACCGATTTTAAGGTTATGCTGCTCTGCAAACACCTCCAGCTCGGGCCGTCTGGCCATGGAGCCATCGTCATTGAGAATTTCTACGATCACAGCCGCCGGTTCGGTGCCAGCGAGCCGCGCCAGGTCGCAGCCGGCTTCCGTATGCCCAGCACGGTTTAATACGCCGCCGGACTTGGCCATAAGCGGAAAAATATGTCCGGGCTGCACCAGATCCTCGGCCTTGGCATCGTGCGCAACCGCACATTGCACGGTACGAGCGCGATCGGCCGCTGAAATGCCGGTAGTTACGCCGGTGGCCGCCTCGATGGAGACGGTAAAATTGGTCGAGTGCGGCGTCCTGTTTTCATTGACCATCAACGGCAACCGCAATTGCTGACAGCGTTCACTGGTCAGTGTCAGGCAAATCAGCCCGCGACCGTAGCGCGCCATAAAATTGATATCTTCAGGGCGCGTAAAGGCAGCGGCCATGACCAGATCGCCTTCGTTCTCGCGGTCTTCATCATCCATGATGATAACCATTTTGCCCTGGCGCAAATCCTCAATGATTTCTTCAATCGTATTCACTATTGTCCTTAAGGTACTACTTCAAAAAACCGGCGTTTTGCAATAAGGCTTCGGTCACGCCGCCGTGACATGCTGCCGCGGCTTCGCCTTTCATTAACCGCTCCATATAACGCGCCAGCAAATCCACTTCCAGATTGACTTTACTTCCGGCCGCCATGTCACCCAGCGTGGTTTCCTGCAGTGTATGAGGCACAATATTGACGCTGAAAAAAGCGCCATCGACTTCGTTGACGGTCAGACTGATGCCATTAATGCAAATCGAGCCTTTTTCGGCAATGTATTTGGCTAAATGATCCGGCACTTTAAACTTGAACCGGAACGAGCGGCCGTCCGGTTTTTTTTCCATCACTGTCGCTATGCCGTCGACATGGCCGCTGACAATATGCCCGCCCATACGCGTTGACGGCGTCAATGCCAGTTCAAGATTCACGGGCGTGCCGATGCTTGCTCCATTCAAAGTCGTTCTGGACAGGGTTTCATTGGAAACATCGGCGCAAAAATAATGACTACCCAGCTCAACAGCAGTCAGGCATACACCGTTGACGGCAATACTGTCGCCGAGCGCCGATTCCGCCAGCGACAATTTGCCGGTTGCTATTTTTAACCGGCAATCGCCAGCCCTGTGCTCGATGGATGCTATTTTTCCCACCGCCAAGATGATGCCTGTAAACATGGATGACCTCTATTGGTTCCAGGAGCGGCTAAAGCCGCTCCTGCAGGGGTGTATACGTTAATTTTAAATCCGGGCCGATTTGTCTGACATCCGCCAGCTTTAAGGTCTTTTTATCCGCCATGCTGTGCATTCCGGGTATTGAAAATAAACCGCGGCCCTGATCGCCCAGAATACAGGGCGCCATGTAGATGATCCATTCATCAACCAGATTCTCAGCCAGCAATGCACCATTTAGAATGGAACCTGCTTCAACCAGCAGTTCATTGACGTGCTGCCCCGCCAAAAAAGCCATGACTGCACGCAAATCAAGACGCCCCCGGCGCTCGGCAAGCCTGTAGACTTCAAAACCGGCTTGTTGTAATTGATTTTTCTTATGCTCATCATCCGAGCCCGTTAAAATCAGGCTGCGTCCGGGCAACTTGCCCATCTGCGCGCTAACCGGCATTTGCAACTGCGTGTCCAGCACGACTCTTAACGGTTGCTGGACATGCTCCTGCCAGGGATGGTGGCCTCGACTGCTCCCGGCAGTCGTCGGCACTTCCTCCATCCATGGAGGTCGGAAGTGCCGCAATCGGTAAGGAACCGATGCGAGCCCATCAATGCGCGCATTCAGCGCCGGATCATCAGCCAAAACGGTATTGATGCCCGTTAACACCGCTGAACTCTGCGCTCTTAATTTGTGCACATCGGCCCTGGCCTGGCTTGAAGTAATCCACTTACTTTCACCCGAGGCCATGGCGGTACGGCCATCCAGACTCATCGCCAGCTTGCTGCGCACAAACGGGCGCTGTTGCGTCATTCTTGTTATGAAACCACGATTCAGCGCGTAAGCATCCTCCTGGAGCAGGCCGCAGCTTACTTCAATGCCCGCCGCTTTAAGCCGTTCCAGACCACGGCCCGCGACTTCCGGATTGGGGTCCTGCATGGCCGCAACCACCCGCCTGATGCCGGCTTTTATCAGCGCATCGCAGCACGGCGGCGTACGGCCATGATGGCTGCAGGGCTCCAGGCTGACATAGGCCGTTGCACCTTTGGCATCCGCCAGCTTGTTTAAGGCCTCAACCTCGGCATGAGCGGCCCCGGCTCTCACATGCCAGCCTTCGGCTATGACCACGCCATTCCGGACCAAGACACAACCCACACGCGGATTCGGGTCGGTGGTGTAGCGGCCTTTTTTGGCCAGCTGAATGGCTCGCGCCATGAACACGGCATCCTGTTGAGCGGATTCTGTCATGTTATTTTTTTTGCAGATGCTCAATCATTTCGGTGAATTCGCTGACATCCTGAAAACTGCGGTACACCGACGCAAAACGCACAAAGGCCACATGATCGAGCACATTCAGTTCTTTCATGACCTTTTCACCCAGTTCCTGCGCCGGAATTTCGCGCTCGCCGCTCTCCATCAACTCTTTTTTAATTCGATTGATTGCCGCTTCAATATCATCACTTCCCACCGGCCGCTTTTCCAGGGCCCGCGACATGCCGGAACGCAGCTTGTTTTCATCAAAGGCTTCACGCAGACCGCCACGCTTGATAATACGCGGCAAGGTTAATTCAGCGACTTCATGTGTGGTAAAACGTTCTTTACAGACTGTACATTCACGACGACGGCGAACCTGATCGCCCTCATGAGCCAACCTGGAATCAATAACGCGGGTATCCTGTGCCGCACAAAACGGACATCGCATAACAAAGCCACCGTTTATTGCCTGCCGAAAATTCGGTCTGCAAATTAAATTCGTGGATTTTATAACAATTTACCAATGTTGGCCGGTTTTTATTTTTCGCGGCATCGCAGCAGAATAAGTCTTACTCGTGCAGAGCACAGCGCTAATATTGTTACTCCTGAACACATGCCTTATGCTGGCATCTTTTCGCATTAGCCTGTAAAAACAGCCCATGAATTCACAAGAAGGCGTCATCAAATATCAGCTCAAGCACAGCCAAAAACCCATTTCGGACAAATTCTCATTCACCGAAATCAACGCCTGGCGAACTGTTATTTTTCGCCTCGGTCTTATCGGCCAAATTCCCGGCAAATACGACAACTGCGGCTTTGGCAATATCAGCCACAGGCTCGCCGCGCACAGCGATCAATTCATCATCAGCGGCACTCAAACCGGACATATTGAATACTTGGCTGCAGAACAGTATTGCCTGGTCGTTAAGGCAGAACCGGTAGCAAACCGGATACACTCCTGTGGCTTGTGCCAACCTTCTTCAGAATCATTGACACATGCCAGCGTGTACGCGCAAGAACCTGAAATACAAGCCGTCATTCACGTACACTGCCCGGAAATCTGGCGACATACGGCTGCGCTTGATTTACCTCATACGGCCGCCGATATTGCTTATGGCACGGTGGCCATGGCCGCGGCTGTCGAACAGCTGTTTCAATCCGGCCGTCTAAAACAGTGCGCACTATTTACCCTACTGGGACATGAAGATGGCGTCATCAGTTTCGGCAAAAACCTGCAGGAGGCGGCTTGGCTGCTGATAAGGCACTTGGCGCTGGCCATCGGCATTGAACATCAGCACATAAACCGATAGAATGGCCGCCACATATTAGCAACCATTAATACATCATGCCTGAAATACTGATCTATACCGCCAACCTTTGCCCTTACTGCACCATGGCCAAGCGCCTGCTCGACAAAAAAGGCGTCACTTATGCCGAGATCAATGTCGATGGCAAACCCGGTTTACGGGAAGAAATGATGCTGAAAACCCAGCGCCGCACCGTGCCGCAAATCTATATTGGTGATTTTCATGTCGGGGGCTTTGATGATCTGTATGCCCTGGATCGTGAGAAAAAACTCGATCCGCTGTTGGAGTTGATTTAAACGAAGCAGCCACCCTCGAGTACAGCTTACGATAATTCTGCGTAGCCGCCTGGCTCAGGACTTGCCAGATAGCTCAGGTGAAATGCCCCGCCATTGCGAATCGCGCATCCATCGATCAAAATCTACAACAGATAAGGGGTTGCTCATAAAATACCCTTGCGCGATATCACAGCCATAGTCCTTGAGTCTGTCCATGATTTCTTGGTTTTCCACGCCTTCGGCGGTCACCTGCAAGCCTAGATTATGAGCCAAATTGATGGTGGCCCTGACGATCACCGCATCATTGTCACTAATCAATATATCCTTCACAAAGGATTTGTCGATTTTCAACTCGGTCAAGGGCATTTTTTTCAAATACGCCAGCGAGGAATAGCCGGTGCCATAATCGTCGATTGAAAACTGGTAGCCCATGCCATGCAGGCGCTCGATAATTTCCAGCGCACTTTCAGGGTCGTTCATCACTGAACTCTCGGTAATTTCCAGCATAATCCACTCCGGCTTAATCCCGGCAGCGGCGGCGATGCCGGCGATAAGATCGGGCAACTCAGGATCATGCAAATCCTTGGCCGATAAATTCACCGATATTTTTAGATCGATGCCTTGTTTGTGCCAGTCCGCGCAATGCCGGAAAGCCTCCTTTAGCACCCAGCGCGTTAGCTGCTTGATCATCCGGGTTCGTTCCGCCATGGGAATGAAATCATCTGGCGAAATAAAGCCATGTATAGGATGACGCCAGCGTACTAGCGCCTCGGCGCCATAGAGCATGCCATTATCAATGGAGGCCTTGGCCTGATAAAACAACTCCAGTTCACCCCGCTCAATTGCATGGCGCAGCTCAGACATCAAGGTCAGGCGCCTGGGGCTGTGTTTATCAAATGAAGGTTCATAGAGAGCATAACCCTTGTTTGACATTCGAGCCATATCCAGGGCCACGCCGGCCCTCTGCACCAAGGTGTCGACATCTTCGCCGTGCTCCGGAAAACGCACAATGCCTATATTTGAATGTACGGCAAATTTGAGCCGGTCAACGACAAAGGGCAGCTCCATGGTTTTTTGAATATACTGCGCCATCTGCTCGGTTTCGGCAAAATCGGAAATATCAGCCAGAAGAATACCAAATACATTTCCGTCGATCTTGGCCACGCCATCCCGCTCACTGCTGACGCCCTGAAGACGCGTGGAAATCTGCTTGAGGATAATGTCACTGCTGTTCCTGCCCAAGGTGTCGCAGACTTCTTTGAAGTTTTCAATTTCAATCAGCAATATGGACAGCAGCCGGTTTTGATTATTCGCCGAAAAAATAGCCCGTTCCACCCGATCGTAAAACAGCGCCCTGTTGGGCAGATCGGTGAGCGGGTCATGCGTGATGACATAACGCGTCTGTTTTTCCAGATTCTCGGTTTTATTGCGCAGCTCCTGGGTCTGATCAAATACCATCACCCCGGCCTGATTGGCAATTATCGAACTGGCATACTGGCCCCAGATGCTGAAAACAAAAGGAATGCTATCCAGAATCCAAAGCGCGAAGTTGGTTTTTTGCGCATTGACAATACCTTGTAGCGATACCTCTCCCGTTTCATAAAAACTGACCATACAGGTAGCGATAATAATACTGCCTATAGCAATCAGAACGCCCTGGTAAGCCGTTTTGGAAACCTCAGTTTTCAGTATCCTGACATTCTCACTGAGTAAATTACTTGCCACTGTTAAGAGCATAAGGTCCCTTGCTTCAAGTTATAAACCTTTTAAGAGGTCTCTTTTGATGTCTTCCAGATTTTCCAGTCCCACTGAAATTCTGACCAAGCCGTCTTTAATGCCTGCCGCAGCGCGCACTTCCGGCGCCAATCGCCCGTGCGTGGTGGTCGAAGGGTGGGTGATGGTGGTTTTAACATCACCCAGATTAGCCGTAATGGACAGCATTTCTGTAGCGTCGATCAATTTCCAGGCGTGCTCCTTGCCGCCTGCCAGCTCAAAGCTCAGCACGCCGCCAAAGTGGCTTTGCTGGCGCTTGGCCAAATCATGCTGGCCATGCGCTGGCAGCCCGGGATAGTGCACTTTGGCCACCCCAGCTTGTTGCTCCAGCCATTTCGCCAATTCAAAGGCGCTGTCGCAGTGCGCTTTCATCCTGAGCGCCAGGGTTTCCAGACCGGACAAAAACACCCAGGCATTAAACGGGCTCATCGTGGCGCCGCCGGTGCGCAGGTAAGGATAAATCTGCTTTTCTATAACTTCTTCACTGGCAACGACCGCACCGCCGACACAACGCCCGTGCCCGTCTATGTATTTGGTTGCCGAATGCACGACAATATCTGCACCCAGCTCTATAGGCTTTTGCAAAACGGGCGTACAAAAACAATTGTCAACTACCAGCAAGCAGCTGTGTTGATGCGCAATATCGGCAAGCACCGGGATATCGGCAATTTCAATGAGAGGGTTGGACGGCGTTTCCAGAAACAATAAGCGGGTATTCGGTTTGATGGCGGCTTCCCAGGCCGCAGCATCAGTTAAATCCACAAAATCGGTTTCAACGCCGAATTTGCCGAAGTAATTCTGGAACATCAATACGGTATTGCCAAAAACGCTACGCGAACTGACTACATGATCACCGGCTTTTAACAGACCCATGCCTACGGCCATAATCGCCGCCATGCCGGATGAAAACGCCAGACAGCGCTCGCCTTTTTCCATAAATGCCAGGCGTTCCTGAAACGCGTTGACCGTTGGATTGGTAAAACGGGAATAAATATTGCCGGCTTTCTGGCCGGTAAAGCGCAGGGCGGCCTCTTCGGCATTTTTAAAAACATAACTGGACGTCGCAAAGATCGGGATGCTGTGCTCATCTTCATGCGTACGTCTGTGCCCGGCTCTGATCGCCTGAGTTTCCAGAGAATAGTCGTTCCAGTTAATATCGTTCATTAGATTACTTAACTACCGTGTGAGTTTTGAGACTTGCAGGAGCGGCTGAGCCTCATCCGCAGGATATGATTTACTTTAGAATAGCGTTTAATCCGAATTCTGCATTTCTATAATAAAGTTTTCGCTGTTGCGTCCGGTCTGGGCAGTATCGCTACGCAAAGCGCCAATACGTTCCAGATAGGCATCATCGATATCGCCGGTAATATATTCGATTGCTAAAGCAGGAGGTATCGAAATGCTTGATCTCGGGGTTGCCTTTCCGGACGGCGTCAATCAAATCATCCAGATCCTGATATATCAGGCGGTCCGCACCGATGGCAACGCAAACTTCCTGTTCCGAGCGGTCATGCGCAATCAGCTCATTGGCCGCCGGCATATCAATACCGTAGACGTTCGGATAGCGTACCGGCGGCGCGGCCGAGGCAAAGTATACTTTTTTGGCGCCGGCATCGCGGGCCATCTGGATAATCTGCTCGGAGGTGGTGCCGCGGACGACAGAGTCATCAACCAGCAGAACATTCTTGCCTTCAAACTCCAAACCTATGGCATTTAGCTTTTGGCGTACCGATTTCTTGCGCATTTTTTGACCTGGCATGATGAAGGTCCGGCCTATGTAACGATTCTTGATAAAGCCTTCGCGAAATTTCACGCCCAGCATATTGGCCATCTGCAAAGCCGCAGTACGGCTGGTGTCGGGAATCGGAATTACCACATCAATATCATGATCCGGCCATTCCCGCAGCACCTTGGTGGCGAGTTTTTCGCCCATGCGCAAACGCGCTTTATAGACTGAAATATCGTCAATAATCGAATCGGGGCGGGCAAAATAGACATACTCGAAAATACACGGACAATGATCTGTTTCATCCGCGCACTGTTTGCTGTGCAATATTCCGGCTTCTTCAATAAATACCGCTTCACCCGACTCGACATCGCGGATCAGATCAAAACCCAGCACATCCAGCGCCACACTTTCAGAAGCGATCATGAATTCGGAACCTTCGTCGGTTTTTCTTTCACCGTAGACCAGCGGCCGGATTCCGTGCGGATCCCTAAAGCCCAGGATTCCAAAACCGGCGATCATGATGACAACCGCATACGCGCCGCGACAGCGCCGATGCACGCCGGCCACCGCCTGAAACACATCGTCAACATTCAAATGCAATTTGCCGACCGCCTGTAATTCATGGGCAAACACATTGAGCAGGACTTCTGAATCCGAATCGGTATTGATGTGCCGCAAATCTTCCACGAACAGGGCTGTCTTGAGCTCCTCGGTATTGGTCAGATTGCCGTTATGCGCCAGCGTCAACCCAAAGGGTGAATTGACATAAAAGGGCTGCGCCTCTGCCGAACTGGTGCACCCGGCAGTCGGATAACGCACATGGGCAATACCCATATTGCCGCGCAGTTTCATCATCTGGGAATTGCTAAAAACATCTCGCGTCAAGCCGTTATCCTTGCGCAAATGCAGGCGCCCGCGTTCACAGGTAACAATGCCGGCGGCATCCTGGCCTCGATGTTGCAAAACGGTCAGTGCGTCATAAAGCTCCTGATTAACAGCCTGATGGGAAACGATAGCAGCGATACCACACATTCTTTAATAACCTGATTGTAAAAAATACTTAGCGATAATTAATGAATCCCGACATACCGGACGGAACATGATCCCGCAACCAAACCGCGAGGGATTGAAAAGGCGGGATCAATTTGGACTCTTTCCACCATGAATCTTCAGGCAGCGGCGTTAAACCCGCCAACATGACAAGGATACTGACCACCACCATGCCTCTAACAATGCCAAAAATCATGCCCGCAAAACGATCGGTTCCGGTCAGACCGGTTTTGTTCACCAACACGCCCAATAAAAAACTGATCAGGCCGCCCAGCACCAGGGTCATCACAAACAATATGGCAAACGCTGCAGCAATTCGGGCAGAGGGATAACTGATCGACTGTTCGAGGAAGCCGGAAAATTCACGGCTAAAACTCAATCCGACCCAAATGCCCAGTATCCATGTCACCAGAGAAAATGCTTCCTTAATAAACCCGCGCACCAAGCCGATGATAAGTGAAACAAAAACCAGGCCGATGATGGCGAAATCTATCCAGATCATAGTATCCCCCAAATTAACGCCCGCTCTGTATCAACTTAATAACGATTAATGGCGCGCTAAAATTCATTCAGCCCGCAGCATGGTTTTCAGGTTGTTTTGTTTATCCAGTTTTTCCTTCATGGCGGCCGCCCGTTTCTGATCAAGCTCAGGACCAATCTTAAGCCGGTATAACGTGCCTTTTTCCGGATTATGGATGGTTTCCATCAATACCGGGAAACCCTGTTTACGCAAAGTATTCCACATAGCCATGGCATTGGCTTCCTGGCCATAACTGCCCACCTGAATATACCAGCGCGACAGGCCTGCAGCCGGTTTGGCCGCAGTTGCTGGCTTGGCCGTACTTGCCGCAGGTTTTGCTGGCTCAAGCGCTTTAGCCACCGGCTTTGCAGCCGTCGCAGCCTTGGGTTGCGCGGGTTTTGCTGCACGCTCTTCCTTAGGCGCGGATTTCGCTTGAGGCACTGCCCGCTCAACGATTGCAGGTACCGCCGCCTGCTCAGCCACGTCGATAGGCGCGGGTTTGGCAGCGGGCTTCTGTTTGGGTGTTAATTTCGGCAGTGTAACGACAGGCTCGGCAACTACAGGCTCCTCTACCGATTCATCAATCGCTTCATCGGTGCCTAGGGCGGCTCCGCTATCCATGAATTCGGCTTCACTGCCCGTAGCGGTTGCCTCGGCCTCTTCCTGGGTAAGCCCCTGATCAGGCTGCGCCAGCACTGCTTCGGCATTGGCCGGCAATTTATTGGCCGCGTCTTCAGAGGCTTTCACCGGCGCCTCGGGAACAGCCAGCTCACTGACCACCTGTCCGCTCTGATCGACAGGATCATCAAAGAGCATGGGAATAAAAATAGCAGCTAACGCTGTCACGACGGCTGCACCAATCAAACGTTGTTTTAATTCTTGATCCATTACGTCAACTCACCTTTTTCTCAAATTCAGCAAGACAATCAGATACCAAAAAGAAGGAACCAAAAACCAGCAGCAGATCGCCTGGTTGCGACTGGTTCTTTGCCGCGTCAAATGCATCGGCAAAACCTTTAAACCCAAAATAAACCTTGTCCACCGGGCTTTGCCCAAAAATCTCGCGCATGATAGATTCCGTTGCGGCCCTGGGATTGACCAGGGGCGCGAAAAACCAGTCATAAACCAGCGGATTCATAATATCAAGAACGCCGGCAATATCCTTATCTTTCATCATTGAAAAAACCGCATGTATGCGCCGGCCCGGGAAAGTCTCGTTCAGATAATCAACCAGGGTCTTGACCGCCTGGGGATTATGACCAACATCCAGCAGCACTGGAATTTCGCCGTCTATTAATTGAAAGCGGCCATCCAATCGGACATTGGCCAGTCCCTGACGAATCGAGGAGTCACTGACCGGCAGGGTTTCGTTCAACTTATGCACCGCCAAAATAGCCGCTGAGGCATTACGGAACTGATGTTCGCCTTTTAAACCCGGCTCGGGCAATTGCGCCATGCGCAGATCCTTCGCAAACCATTCCCAACCTGATGCCTGCTTCTGATAGCCGTAATCTTTACCTATACAGAACAGCAGCGCGTTTTTATCCCTGGCGGTCTGCAACAAAGAGGCTGGCGGTTCGGGATCACCGACAATGGCGGGCGTTGCCGCACGGAAGATGCCCGCTTTTTCCCTGCCGATGGATTCCCGCGTTTTACCCAGCCAGTCGACATGATCAATGCCGATGCTGGTGATCACCGCAACATCGGGATCAACAATATTAACGGCATCAAGTCGGCCGCCGAGCCCCACTTCAAGCAACTGCACATCCAGGCCTGCGCGGCGGAAAATATCCAGAGCAGCAAGGGTACCGAATTCAAAATAGCTTAAGGTGGTGCCGCCGCGCACTGCTTCTATTCTGGCAAAGGCCTCACAAATCACTTCATCCGCTACCGGTGTGCCATCTATTTTGATTCTTTCGTTGTATTTCAGAATATGCGGTGACGTGTAAGCCCCGGTTTTATAGCCCTGCGCGCGGTAGATCGCTTCAAGATAAGCGATGCAAGAGCCTTTGCCATTGGTTCCAGCCACGGTAATGGTTGGCGGTTTTACGCCATCGGGATGCAGGGCACGAAATACCTGCGCTGCGCGCTCCAGACCCAAATCTATCGCCAGAGGATGCAAGCTTTCCTGCCACTCCAGCCAGCCTTGTAACGAATCAAAACGCATCATGAACCGATAATACCGGACGAGCTACTCGTCCTGTACGGCAGAATGTTCGACAACATGTTCCGCTGCGACCGGCGCAATTGCCTTGCCGGCCATCAGCATCGCCAGAATGCTGGCGATTTTATCGCGCATTTCACGCCGGTCGATAATCATGTCGATAGCGCCATGTTCCTGTAAAAACTCACTGCGCTGAAAGCCTTCCGGTAATTTTTCACGGACGGTCTGTTCTATCACGCGCGGGCCGGCAAAACCAATCAAAGCCTTGGGCTCGGCGACATTGATATCACCCAGCATGGCCAGACTGGCGGAAACGCCGCCCATGGTGGGGTCGGTCATGAAGGAAATATATGGCAAGCCTGCCTCTGAAAGCTTGGTCAATGCCGCACTGGTTTTCGCCATCTGGAACAATGAAAACAAGGATTCCTGCATGCGCGCACCGCCACTGGCGGTGAACACAATGAACGGCACGCCCAGTTCCAGGCTCTTGTTGACGCCGCGAACAAAACTCTCGCCCACCACAGAGCCCATGGAGCCGCCCATGAAGTTGAAATCAAAGGCAGCGGCTACGATAGCGTGGCCTTTTAGCTTGCCTTTCATAACCACCAGGGCATCATGTTCTTTGGTCTGTTTTTGCGCTTGAACAAGCCGGTCTTTGTATTTTTTACTGTCCCTGAATTTTAGGGGATCTGTCGGTTTGACGCCTCTGCCGATTTCTTCGCGCCCTTCCTCGTCCAGAAACATATTCAAGCGCACTCTGGCCGGAATTCGCAGATGATGCTCGCATTTTGGACAGACACTGAAATTCCGCTCCAGCTCCGTATTGTAAAGTATTGCATTACAACTTGGGCACTTGTTCCACAAGCCCTCCGGTACCGTGTTTTTTTTATTCGAGCCTTCCGTTCTGATTGTTGAAGGCACTAATTTTTCGAACCAACTCATTCTATACTCCGCGGCGTATTAACTGTCTATGGCTTGGCGCATGGCAGCTAATAACTCAACTATTTCACGTTTGGCCTGCTCCAGATTATCCAGGTTGACTTCAATCTTGCTGATCAGAGCACTACCGATGACAACACCGTCGCCTAGCGCAGCCACTATTTTTGCTGTTTCAGCATCTTTAACGCCAAAACCGATGCCCACCGGCAAACGGGTATTGGCTTTGATTTGTTTGAGTTTGGTTTCGACATCGGCGGTATTCAAATTGCCGGCGCCGGTAACACCCTTGAGCGAAACGTAATAAAGATAGCCGCTGCCTGCAGCGCCCATCTTTTGAATGCGCTCGTCGCTGCTGTTGGGTGCCAGCAGAAAGATCGGATCAATGCCGCGCGCCTTGAGCAGCGAAACATTTTCTTCGGCCTCTTCCGGCGGCAAATCCACCGTTAACACACCGTCGATGTCGGCGCGCTGGGCAGCATTGGCAAAATCTTCATAGCCCATGGCTTCGATAGGATTGACATAGCCCATGAGCACGACAGGCGTTTGCTGATCGGTCTTTCTGAATTCCATGACCAAGGCCAACACTTTCCGCAGGCTCATTTTATGGGCCAGCGCACGTTCGCTGGCGCGCTGAATAACCGGCCCATCCGCCATGGGATCAGAAAACGGCACGCCCAGCTCGATAACATCGGCACCGGCCTTCACCATGGCATGCATCATCGGCACGGTAAAATCTGGTTTGGGGTCGCCTGCGGTTATAAAAGGAATCAGCGCTTTGCGCCCCGCTTTGGACAATGCTTCAAATTTGGCAGCTAATCGACTCACAGTGTTATCCCCTCACGTTGGGCCATCGTTTGCATATCTTTATCGCCACGGCCTGACAAATTGACGATGATGATTTCGTCTTTTTTCATGGCGGGCGCCAGCTTCATGGTGTAGGCCATGGCATGGCTGGACTCCAGCGCCGGAATAATGCCCTCCATGCGCGTCAAAGCATAGAAACCTTCCAACGCCTCCGTGTCGGTAATCGCGACATATTCTGCTCTGCCGGTATCTTTCAGCCAGGCATGTTCAGGGCCAACGCCCGGATAATCAAGACCCGCCGAAATGGAGTGTGTCTCGACAATCTCGCCGTCGTCATCTTCCATCAGATACGTCCGGTTGCCGTGCAGCACACCCGGACGGCCCGCGCACAACGGCGCAGAATGCCGGCCGGTTTCAATACCATCACCGGCCGCCTCGACACCGACCATTTTGACCGAGGCGTCATCGATAAACGGATAGAACAAGCCGATGGCATTGGAACCACCGCCCACACAAGCAACCAGGGCATCCGGCAAGCGCCCGGTCATTTCCTGGCATTGCTGTTTGGATTCACGGCCGATAATGGCCTGAAAATCCCTGACCATGGCCGGATAAGGATGCGGCCCTGCCACTGTACCGATAATATAAAAGGTATTATCGACATTGGTCACCCAGTCTCTGAGCGCTTCATTCAGTGCATCTTTCAAGGTTTTAGAACCGGATTCCACGGCCACCACTTTTGCGCCCAGCAACTTCATCCGGTACACATTTAAGGACTGCCGCGCAACATCCACTGCGCCCATATAGACCACGCATTCCAATCCCAGTCTTGCCGCCACGGTTGCCGTTGCAACGCCATGCTGACCAGCCCCGGTTTCAGCAATAATGCGGGTTTTACCCATCCGCTTGGCCAATAACGCCTGGCCAACCGTATTGTTAATCTTGTGCGCGCCGGTATGATTAAGGTCTTCGCGTTTTAAATAAATCTGCGCACCGCCCAGTTCACGACTCCAGCGTTCCGCATGATACAAAGGCGAAGGCCGGCCGACATAATTTTTCAAATCAGCATCGAGTTCGGCAATGAATTCCGGATCGTTTAAATACTGATGATAGGCGGCATTCAGTTCCTGAATGGGCGGAATCAATGTTTCTGCGACAAACATTCCGCCGTAAGGGCCAAAGTGTCCCCGTATATCGGGCATATTATATTTTTCTGTCATCTTATTCTGTCACTCTCATTAACTTCACGTATGAATGCCGCCATCTTAATCGCATCCTTAACACCTTTTTCCGTTTCCACACCGCTGCTGACATCCAGCGCATAAGGCTTCACAGCCTGCACCGCCTGCCTAGCATTTTCCACCTTTAAACCACCCGCCAGCACAATCGGCAAGTCACATTGTTTTGGAATCAAATCCCAGTCAAACTGATGACCGGTCCCGCCTTTTGCCCCCGGATGATAAGCATCCAGCAACAACCCGGCCGCATCGTGATAGCGCTGCGCCAGCATTGAAACATCAGTGCCTTCTTGCATTCTGACCGCTTTCATATAACGCTTGCCATAAATCCGGCAATCTTCAGCGGGTTCATCGCCATGAAATTGCAGGCAATCAATCGGTAGATTTCCCAGCACCTCGCGTATCCGCGCCTCCTGTTCATCAACAAACAAGGCGACAACCGACGTAAAAGCGGGCAAGGCATTAACAATCTTAATGGCCTGTTCTATCTCGACATGCCGTGGACTGGGCGGATAAAAAACCAGGCCAATCGCATCGACGCCCAATTGCGCCGCACAAACGGCGTCTTCAACACGGGTAAAGCCGCAAATTTTAACGCGAGTTCGCATAAAGTGATATCAGAATTTATTCAAAAAATCAGGTCGCCTAGCATACCATAAAACAGCATGATGATTTTCCGGCATTCAGCGCCATAAATCCGCTTACAAACAAAAAAGGCTGACAAAAGTCAGCCTCGTTAAAAAGTTACAATCGCTCAAACTTCCTCAAATAATCCCCCAGCTGAAAATTCTCCTTAACCTCATCATGCGGAATTAACAAATATTTCCAAGCTTTACCGCCGTTCTTCAACAAGTACTCACTGGCGTTTTGACACCACTTAGAAGCTGCATCGGCTTTTGCTTGAACTACCGCATCGCTCATTTCTGCTTGCGACTTGGTTTCTACCATCAGAACGCAATCATTCGTTTCGGCGACAAAGTCCGGCACATATTCAGGATGCTCTATACCATCACGATAGTAAATTTTGAATTGACCTTTTGCAGGCTTAAACCACTTCTGCGCATCGCGTTCCAAGATCACAGCAAAGCGGCGTTCGGTATCGGAATCAAACTTTTGTACTGGATATAAGCACTTGCTGAAACCGCCAAACAGCATCTGTTTGATCTTGCCTTTATCTGTGACGGTATCGCGATAGGAATTCACGGCTTGTCCTGCTGAAACAGTGTAAGCGCAACTCTTTAACGGTGTAAATCCACTACGTACCTCTACCTCATAAGAATCGGCTTTTTCCCAAAAATGCGCAGCCATTTGCGTGTAGATGACTTTGGCAATCAATGGACGATGATTGCTAAGTACATTGTTAATCTCATCTTCCGATAGTTGTTTAGATTTTAGATGCTGCACCACTTGCCCCGATAAGTCATACAGCAAATCAGCATGGTCATCGTAGCTTATGTCGTCATAGTCAATCAGCGCGTGAACGATGTAGTTTTCCGGTCTGTCTTCCGTTAAACCGATCTGCGAAACCATGAAAGCTTGCTCGTTAGTTTGTAAATTGTGAATGACAATATCGCGTTCTGATGGTTGTAGATTTAGTCCGCTTAAATCCAGGGTAAAGGCTTTATAGCCATAACTGACTTCGCCTTTAGGTACGACGATGACACGCGGAATATCTATCGTATGCTGTACCAGTAATTCAGTGGTTTTTGCCACAATGTCAGCGACATCAACTGGGTTTTCCAAATCAAATAGCGATTGTTGACCTGCCGCTAATTGTTCAGTCACCGCTTGTATCACGGATTTTTGTACCGCATCGTTGAATAAGGCTTTGCTAGTGGCAACGGTTTGTGGTGCGTGTTGCAGCTTGTTTAGCTCAGCGATAGCAAATTGCGCAACCGTTTGTTCGGCAATGCCGTTGAAAACTGGTGGCTTATTTTCTGATGATGGATAGGAAATGTTTTGCAGTTTACCGCTGATGAAGTTGTCCAGATTAGAACTTACAGACACACTTTCAGTTTTGTCATCAGATGAAGGCGCATCCAATATCACTTGTTTTAAGCGCAGTGGATTTTCCGGATTATTCGCTTCATCCACAATCTGCTGAAACCTGTCATGTGCGACGATATTTAATCTATCTACCGCTGCAACACCAGTGCGCTTTCCATACGGCAAACGTAAACCACGACCGATGGATTGTTCAATCAAAGTCCTGGCATTGGCGGCACGTAACGGTACTATCGTATACAGATTAGTAACATCCCAACCTTCTTTGAAGCATGTTGACGTGAATAACAATTTCAGTCGGTTCATCATGGCTTTCTACAGCTAATAACCTGGAAATCATTTCCTCTTCAGCAGCACCGGATTTACTGCTATCCACCTGAATGATTTTGCCTTGATAGCGGCCATCAAAAAACGCTGACGATTCCATCAACTCAAGCAATTGCGCAGCATGTGTTGTGTCTCTGGCAATCACCAACATAAACGGTTTGACTACAGACAAATCGTTTTCATGCGCGTAAGTCAGCAGTTCAACCTTAGTCGCTTCATGTAGCCGAATACCGTCCATCAACTTGATACGCTCAATTTCCTCTGCTGAATGCTGCGAAGGATCAAAATTGCGTTGCGTAACCACCGCAGGTTCTTTAACAAAACCATCATCCATCGCTCGCGCTAATGGATAGTCAACAACAACATTTTTAAACGGCACGGGGCCTTTGTTGGATTCGGTAAAAGGCGTCGCAGTCAGTTCCAAACCCAATAGCGGATTCAATTCATTCAACGCACGTACACCCGCATCAGCACGATAACGATGTGACTCATCCATCAGCAATACAAGGTCAGGCAGCCCGGCAAGATAGTTAAAGTAGCTATCGCCCAAATATTCGGATAAACGTTTGATACGAGCTGCTTTACCACCACGCACCTCTGAGTTGATTTTGGAAATATTAAAAATGTTGATGGAGATGGACGAAAATATATCCAGCGCACGACCTTTTACTTCATAGTCGTCGCCAGTAATGATTTTCGGTGAATTTAACGCAAACTCCGCAATACCTTTAAACACATACTTGGGCGTATTGGGCGTAAAGTCTGCGATCAACTTGTTATAGATGGTGAGATTGGGTGCCAAAACAAAAAAATTGCTGATGCCATGCGCCAAGTGCAAATAGCTGATGAAAGCACCCATCAAGCGGGTTTTACCAACACCGGTTGCCAGGGCAAAACACAATGATGGAAACTCGCGTTCAAAATCCGATAGCTTGGGAAATTCTGATTTTAGAATTTCCAGCATAGAGGCTGTATCGCGTTTCGGATGCAATATATCAGGCGTTGCCGCAATGGCTTTTTGTAAGGCTTCCAAGGATTCGCGTTGCGGTGCGCGTAGACTTAAACGCCCAGAAATGATATTGACAACTCGGTTAGTCATGACTTGATTCCTTGTCTGGAAGATCGGCAGCATAGATGGTTAATTTCAACTCCATATCCGCCAGATTCTCATACAGCGGTTTTTTGCCGGACAGCCGCTCACTTTCCGCCAGAATCACATCAACGCCCGAACCGCGTCGATCCATTAAAAACTCACGTCCTAAGCCAGACTCACGTAAAGGGTAATATCGAGAAAACAAGCTGGATAACACTTCATTACGCGGCATGGACATCATGCTCATAGTCTCAACTGTCATCGAATTAGGCAGTGCACCGGGCGAATACAACTCCAGCCGATTGGCAAACAGATGTAAGCGAATTCGTCCGTTCCAAATCGAATAATCCCGATGCACCACGGCATTGACAATAGCTTCAAAAACCGCGCGCAAACTGTATTGTGGATAATCAATCCGTCCCAAGTCTTTACGCGCCGGCACCTTCATATGTAAGCGCACAAAATCAAAAGCATCCCAAATTTGCCTATCCAATGGACCATCAAAATCTTTTGCATCCAACTGATCATTGGGATCGTTGACCAAACCGCTATAAGCCACCGCCTGAATATAAGCGGCTGGCAACCATTGCGTGGGTTTCGGGGTACATAACAACACCCCGGCCACACTTAATCGTGATACGCCCTGATCGTTCGCAGTTAAATGCAGGCGGCACAATTGTTGTTCGGGTTCGCCTTTGTTGGCACGTAAAAACGGTCGCACCAATAAGGCATCAGCTTGGTCGAAATCTGCGCCAGATACGGCTTGCTCTTCAAAACGAATCAAGCGTGACTGGCTACGCTGTTGAAATAATCGAGCCAGAACATCCGGCGTCATCTCGCGTTTGGCATGGGCAATTCGCTTGAAATAACCGTTTGGACTTTTATGCACCATGAGACTGCGCGGCACTTCAACGACAATCACGGGCGTAGTTGTCCGTCTGCATCCGGTAATTCAATATGCCGGGTAAAAAAATCCAACGGAGGTTGAATTCGGGTCTGACCAATTTCAGCCAGCCACTTTTCCACGGTATCCAAAGCCGCGTATTCGATTCCGAGTATCTGTTTAGTGGCGTCGTCAACGCCTAAAAGCAAGCAACCACCGTTGCCATTTGCCATCGCCGCCAATTCGTCCGCCAAACTATCAGGATGGGGACCATCGACTTTACCATTGCCACGCATCACCACACGCTTTAATTCCAGACTGGAATCCTCACCCAGGCGAATTCGGTTCAACCAGTCATCATTTGTCATGCTTGGACTCCCGAGCCAGTATCGGCTGTTGAAGATCAAGTAGCTTATTCCGAATACTCTCCAGAACTGCTTCTGTTTGCTGCAAAATGTCATGATTCCAGAAGCGCAATATCGTAAAGCCTTGTGCTTTAATCCACGCATCACGTAATTGGTCTGTTTCATCATTATGCTGTCCGCCATCAGCCTCGATAATTAAACGATATTCAAGGCAAACGAAATCCACAATATAGCGACCGATGGGTAGCTGTCGTTTGAATTTAAAATTCATGAAACGGTGTGCCCTGAGGTGATACCAAAGGCGCTGCTCAGCATCGGTTTGATGGGATCTTAGATATTTGGCGAATTCCAGTTGGGTATCCCCTCTCCCCAACCCCTCTCCCTGGGGGAGAGGGGCTTTTTTTCCTGCCTGATTTTTTTTCTCACCTCCATGAGGGAGTGGAGCGTTTATTGCTAATCGTTTTTCATCCACACTTTCATCAGAATGACTGGGATTGTTTTCATTCATGAAACACCTCCTCGCCAAATAAATCCAGTGTCTGACTATCTTGCCGAGATGAACGCTTTTTACCCCCCTCTCCCTCAGGGAGAGGGGCCGGGGGAGAGGGTGAAACCAGCGGCAAATTCGCCACATTCAAGCTGTAATCGTCATGCGCCCATTCACAACGCGATAACACCATTTTGGGGATTTATGCTAGAGAAATTTCCTTCATGAGTATCGTGAATATCAGCCCCACGCCGAAGAGGACGGTGAGGACCCACATGTTGAAGAGAAGGGTGAGGATAATGCCGCTGATCTGCCCCGCTCAGCGTCGGACTCCGTTGGAGGTCGCTTCCGGGACGGGATGCGTTTTTTCCACTGCATAGGTGAGTCCGATCGGAAGCGCCGAGACCAGGAAGAAGCCGAAGATGAATCCGGTAATGCCCAGGACAACGATTGAGGACAGAAACTGAAGGAGTATGACCATGGGTATCGCCATTATCATGGTTATCATGAAGAACGTGTCCTCTTCCGGTATTTATCCGATAGAGCTGACAGTATCACCGCGCCGAAGATTCCTCCCACGATGATCAGTCCTCCAACGATGCCGGGGGCGAGGGAGGGGTCGATATCGAGGGGGCGGTTGAAAATGGTATCGATTTTCGACGAAATGGCGTTGAAGGCGCCGAGGCCGATGAAAAATGCGCCGAAGAGGAGGAGAAAGTCCCTGTTTTTCAGCAGAGCCTTCATGCCGATCAGCATGGTGACTTTTTTCTCCGCCGCGATCGGATTGGGCGGAGTCTCGGCTTATCCTTCACGAAAAGAAGATACAGAATCATGCCGGCAAGGGAGAATATGCCATAGATTAAAATGATAAGATCGATACCTCCCTGGGATTACGGCGCTCTTGAAATGGTTCATGATAAAATCGCCGGAGAACATGGCCGCGGTCAGACCGAGGAAAAGGGACATGGTGGCCAGTCCCGAGGCGAGGGCCTCCTCCTCCTGGGGAAACCAGTTTGCTGCGACCTTGGTGAAGGAGTTGAGCACAAAGGGCTGACCTATGGCACACGATCTGGAACACGAGGAGCCATGTATAATCCGGCGCGAAGGATTCCTCAGGAACCCCGACAGGCCAAGGATGACTACGCCGATGCCCGTGCCGCGCTTGAGACCGAAGCGGTCGATGCACCAGGAAGCCGGAAAGGAGACAGGGATGTAGACCAGCATGAATACCACTGCCATGAGGTCAATTCCATCAATATCGCCTCCGGTATAGAGTGCGGCAGCGTCTTTTGCGATGGGTGCGAAGGTGATCCACTGGATATGTGTGGCGATGGCCGGGAGCATAAAAAGAACCAGGACAACCCAGCGGTATGGAGAAACGGTGCGTTCTATTGTTTTCATGAAGCCTCCTTGATCGGGATTATGTATATCCTCTGTATCCGAACCGGTATCGGCGCAGTCTGTATTTCTTGTTCAGATATTTGTACGGGAAAGTCAGGGTACCATGACATATTCAATGCGATTTGTCAAAGACAAATCCAGCGCTGCTGTAACTTTTCATACAATGTCACCCCGGCCATACCCAAAAAGCACTTGATTGTTTTCTCAGGCTTCCGGCATGCTAACCATGTATTGATCTGGATGATTGACGGGCCAACGAGGGGTCTGCACCGCAGCAGCAGGAAACCCGGCATCATGCTAATTCTAATAAAGGATAATCGCCATGGCATTCGGGAGAGACGGTTCCGAACTGGAGCTCCAGATATACGATTTGCAGAACAAAAAGTTCGCCCGGGCCCTCGGGGATATTATCGAACGGAGCGCCGACGAGGATATCGTGAAGATTGT
>CAVOJU010000035.1:0-11373 GCA_963696315.1 uncultured Gammaproteobacteria bacterium | reverse complement strand
AGGTCTCGTGTTTGAAGCCATTTAGGTCAGACATGCTTTTTATGCCCCATAGTTCATAGGATGGGCTGAGGCACGAAGCCCATCTTAAATCATTCCCCAACATCAAAATTAAATTCATGGGCACCGCCCCAATCAAGCGGATAAATGCCAAGTTTGACATAACTATGAAAACTTGAATGCGGCCAATTTGCCACCTGTTTTTCCCAGCCATGTTTTACCGGATTCCAATGGATATAATCGATGTGTTGGTTGAAATCACGCCCGTCGGCTATTAAATGTGCCCAAAATCGGCGTTGCCAGATTCCTCGTTCTCTTTTGCTAATTCGACTTGCCGAAACGCGTTCGCCTTTATCAATGTTACGGGAAAAATGCGCTTTAAGTAAATTCCAGCGGGTCGAATAATCGCTGTCACCTGGTGGTAACGTCCAGATGCAATGTAAATGTTCTGGTAGCATGACGGCGGCATTAATATCGAAAGGTCGTCGTTGTTTCACATAGAGAAAAGCCTGCCGCAGTTGATCAATGTTATCGATTAACAAAGCATTGTTATTTCGCTCGGCAAGATTGACCGTGAAAAACCAAGTTGCTCCTGGGGTGTATATGCGTCGGTAGTTGGTCATTTTGTTTAATTGGATTTGATGGGCTATATATTACCGTTTTATTGAGATCATAACAGCACGGCAGATTAGGCAGAGCGATAGCGAAGCCCAACATTCAAGGTTTCGATTTGTTGGGCTTCATTGCATTCAGCCAACCTATTGCGCTGGCGGCGAATCCTAATTTCAGAACAATCTGAATTTATTGGCATGCGGCACATACTCCCGAGATGGAATCTTATCCGAACTTTCACCTCGAAATACCGCGATGATGTCCATGGCGACTTTATCTTCTTCGACATGGTAGGAGTGTTCGCTAGTGCCCTTGACCACGTCGCTGGCATCGACGATAACCACTTTGGCGGCTATTTGATGGGGCTTAGTTGGGCCGTCATGTCCTAAACGATCTGGGTTGCCCTTGCTTAATTCACTGGTTGCAAGCGCCAAATCGCCGTTGTTGAAGTAAACCGTAATGCGCTGCGCAAGCTCCGGTAGCTTTGCCAGTTTATGATCAAACTCAAACGCATCAGAATCTTCATCGGCGGCAGTCAAGACGATATTATCAAAGATACGTGATAACGAAACGTCGTTGGTAATTTTTTTAGCTTGCTGCAAGGCATGCCTCAGCACGTAGTTGCCCATGCTGTGTGCCATCAGGTTGATTTTTTGTTGGCAAGCTTCTTCTTTATCAGCCCCTTTCAAAAAAGCAGCCAGTTTCATCAAGCCGCGAGCGAAGGCATAACCGGAGGCTTCGGCATCGTGGCGATCGTTAACATAACTGTTCACTTCACCATCTGAAGGCCAGGAAAATACAAAAATATTCGGTTGGTAGGTTTTATTGGAGAGTTTGGCGTAACGCTCACCAATTTTTGCAGCCGATTCGACAGCGGCTTTAAAAGAGACATTAAAGCCATGAATGAAAAGCAGTGAGTCCAGAGACTGTGATTTCATGGAGTCGCGCAATTGCGTAAATAAGGCCTCCGATCCTTGGGCAGCATTATCCGGCAGCACTTGAATTGAGTTGGGGTCCAACACTCCTTTTTTAACTTTCGCCTGGCCAAAACGAAGATCGCCCAAACTGGTCTCTGAAAAGCCCTTGCTGAAATCGGTCGGCGTTTGCGCATGGTTAGGGTTACGGTTGGTCGCAAAGTAAATGGTCATCATAAAAATCTCCTTGAAAGTTGAAAATCATTAATTTTGAACTGTTTGCTAGCTTGGTAGGGTGCGCGAAAATGTGAAAGTAATCGATATTAAGAGAGATAACCACTGAAGGACACGAAGAGCACGAAGCGTGAATGCTTTTGATTTTCTTCGTGTCCTTCGTGATCTTCGTGGTGAATAATGCTTTTTATGCTGTATTCACTAATTCTTTCACAGCCTCGTACCCTACTACTTCCATTTCGATGACACAAACCTTATTCCCCGGCAAAAAAAAGGCCGGATCAGCTCCGGCCTTTTTCAACTTCCGGTTAGTGCAGTAAGCCCTGCAGTAAGCCATTCAGCTTATGCACGAACGCGGCGGGATCTTCGAGCTGGCCGCCTTCTGCCAGAATGGCCTGATCAAACAGGATATGAGTCAGGTCGGCAAAGCGCGCATCGTCCTGTTCGGCTTTCATGCGTGTAACCAGCGCATGGTTCGGGTTGATTTCAAAAATGGGTTTTTTGCCAAAACCCATCGGCTGGCCCGCTTCCTTCATGATGCGTTCCATGTGCAGGCTCATGCCGTACACATCGGAAACCAGGCACGCAGGCGATTCGGTCAGTCGATGGCTCAGGCGCACTTCGCTGACTTTATCGGCCAGTACGTCCTTGATTTGTTTCAGCACGGCTTCGAAATCCTTGTTGATTTCTTCCTGCTGTTGTTTGTCTTCTTCGCTATCCAATGCGCCCAGATCCAACTGACCCTTGGCGACTGACTGCAAGTGCTTGCCGTCGAATTCGTCCAGACTGCCGACCAGCCATTCGTCAATACGGTCAGACAACAGCAGCACTTCGATGTCTTTTTTACGGAAGATTTCCAGATGCGGGCTGTTTTTGGCCGCCGAGTAGCTGTCTGCGGTGACGTAGTAGATTTTGTCCTGGCCTTCTTTCATGCGGCTGACATAGTCTTCCAGCGTGACATCCTGTTTGGCGCTGTCGTTATGGGTGGAGGCAAAACGCAGCAGTTTGGCCACGCGTTCCTTGTTGCCGTGGTCTTCAATCGGACCTTCTTTGATGACCGGGCCAAACTGGGACCAGAAGGTTTCATATTTTTCCGGCTCATTTTTGGCCAGCGCTTCCAGCATGCCCAGCACTTTTTTAACGGCGCCGGATTTGATGGTGCTGATTTGCTTGCTTTGTTGCAGAATTTCGCGCGATACATTCAGCGGCAGTGAACTGGCGTCGATAATGCCGCGGATAAAGCGCAGATAACGCGGCATGAGTTGTTCGGCATCATCGGTAATAAAGACTTTGCGGATGTACAGCTTTACGCCGTGTTTGGCATCGCGATCCCACAGGTCAAACGGCGCGCGCGAAGGCACGTAAAGCAGCAAGGTATATTCGTTGGCGCCTTCCACCTTGCTGTGCACATGCGTCAGCGGATCCTGAAAATCGTGCGCGACGTGTTTGTAGAACTCGTGGTAGTCCTGCTCGGAAATGTCCTGGCGGGCTTTGGTCCATAAGGCCGAAGCGCTGTTGATGGTCTCTTCGACGATTTCAGCCGGGTTTTTCTTCCTCGCCTTCTTCGGCCATGGAGGGCATGACTTCCTTATCCATAACGATAGGCAGGGATATATGATCGGAGAATTTTCTGACAATGCCGCGGATGCGGTAGCCGTCCAGAAATTCGCTTTCTGATTCTTTCAGATGCAGGACGATTTCGGTGCCGCGTTTTGCTTTTTCGACCGATTCCAGCGTGTAATCGCCCTCGCCGGCCGATTCCCAGCGCACGCCTTCGCTCTTGTCGGCGCCGGCCTTACGCGTGGTTAAGGTGACTTTATCGGCGACAATGAACGCCGAATAAAAGCCGACGCCGAACTGGCCGATAAGTTCGCTGTCTTTCGCCTGATCGCCGGTGAGGGCTTCAAAAAACTGTTTGGTGCCGGATTTGGCGATGGTGCCGATATGCTCCTGCACTTCCTCACGAGTCATGCCGATGCCGTTATCGATGATGGTAATGGTGCGTTTTTCTTTATCGTATTCGAGCCTGATTTTCAGCTCGCTATCGCCTTCATACAGACTGTCATTGGACAGCGCCTGAAAACGCAGCTTGTCGGCCGCATCAGAGGCGTTGGAAATCAGCTCCCGCAAAAAGATTTCCTTGTTGCTGTACAAGGAATGGATCATCAAATGCAGAAGATGTTTAACTTCAGTTTCAAAGCCTAGGGTTTCTTTTTTTGCTTCAACGGTCATTTTTTCTTTTCCTGATTATTAATATGGATAACGCCGATGTGGGGATGGCTTGGTTTTTTTCAAGCCCAAACTGGACAGCGGACAATGTCGGGTTACACTTTATAAATTATGAAATTAAACCTTAAATCCAAAAAAATCCTGGTCGTTGAGGATTATCCAGTCATGCGCAAGGCCATCGAACAGATGCTCTATACGCTCAATGCACAGCACATTGTGACGACGGAAACCGGCCTTGGCGCCATCAACGAGATGAAAAAAAGCAAATTTGACATTGTCCTGTGCGATTACAATCTGGGCACCGGAAAAAATGGCCAGCAAGTGTTGGAAGAAGCCAAATACCATAAGCTGTTGCCATATAATGCCATCTTCATCATCATCACGGCGGAACAGAATCAGGGTATGGTGCTCGGCGCCATGGACAACAAACCGGATGAATATCTGACCAAGCCATTTAACGCACAGCAATTGTTCAGCCGCTTGCAAAGAAATTTTGCCCGCAAACACTACCTGGCCAGCATTGAAAGGGAAATCGATAAAGGCAATCTGAACCTGGCCACGCACAACTGTGAAAAACTGCTAAGGCAAAACGATCCACGCATGCGCTTGCCCCTATTGAAATTGCGCGGCGAACTGGCGCTGAACACCGGCGACTTCACAACAGCACAAACTATTTATCAGGAAGTCCTGCAACAAAGGGATTTGCACTGGGCCCGGCTGGGTTTAGGCATCATTGCTTTTCAGCAAAATAATTATCAGCTCGCCATAAGCACTTTCCAGGATATGATCGGGCTTTATCCGATGATGCTGGAAGCTTACGACTGGCTGGCAAAAGCCTATGAAGCCGCCGATGAGCCGCTGGAGGCACTAGATACCGTCAATTTGGCGGTTGATCTCTCGCCCTCGGCCATTCTAAGACAAAAAAAACTGGCCACTCTGGCCGACAAAACCGAAAACCTTGAACTTGCCGAAAAAGCCTATAAAGCCGCCGTTAAATTGGGCAAGAACTCTGTGCACAAGTCCTCCAGCGATTATTCTGGCCTGGCCAAGGTCTATTTAAAAACCAACGCAACCAATCAAGCACTGCAAACGCTTGATGATCTGCACCAACAGTTTATCAATGACCCCGATGCCGAACTCCGGGCGGCGATTATCGAGACCGAAGTCTATAAAAAGCTGGGTGACGATACCCTGGCCGAGCAAGCTTTTGAAAAAGCGCTTGATTTAAATGCGCAATTTGGCAAGCACACGTCTCCGGATTTACGCATGGAACTGGCCAAAACCTGTTTTCTGCACGGCAATCCAGAAGCTTCCGAAAAAATTATCGACGATTTAGTCATGCGCAATATTGATGATAATAACTTTATCGATGACATCAAAAAAATGTGCACAGACTTCAACCATAACGCTTATGTGGAAAGCTTAATCCAGCGCACCCGGCAGGACGTCATCACCATCAACAACCAGGGCGTCAGCCTGTTTAAACAGGGTAAATTCATTGAAGCACTCGGCGTTTTCGAGAATGCCATCGCCAAAATGCCGACCAACAAGACCATTATCATGAACATGGCAAAAATTATTGTCTACGATATGAAAACGTCCGGCGGCAGCGAAGAAAAAATCCTCAACGCCAAAAGCGCTATAAAAAAAGCCATCCAGCTAGGTGTGCCGTACAACAAGATTGATCCGCTACAACGGGAACTGGTCAAAATTGTCACCGAACAAACCAGCCGACAGCCCGCATTATAGTGGCAGCAACCTAATGTTCAGACGTCCACATTTGCGCGGCTGCTCACTCGCCCCTCCGCTAAATCCATCTAAATATGCAAGACAGCAAAGCAATTGCCATTAATTTTCCAGCCATTCTGGCGTCTTCGGTGCATGACATGAAGAACTCGCTGAGTACGCTCATGGCGCTGATTGGCCAGCTGGAAAAAATGTATCCGGAAGCCAGGCCACCGGAGTTTGAGCAGCTGCAATTTGAAGCCAACCGCATGCATAGCAGTCTTTTGCAGTTATTAATTCTGTATAAAATCGAGTCTTCCCGCTTTAGCCTGTCTATCGATGCCTGCCCGGCACTGGACATCATCCAGGACGTCATGGCTCAGCAAACGGCCATGCAGTCACTGACTCCTATACGGCTCATCAGTGAATGTCCTGAGGACTTGATCTGTTATTGTGACAACACGCTGATCGGTAATGTCATCGGCACGATCGTCAATAATGCGCAACGCTATTGCCGGAGCAAAATTCTGCTTTCTGCGGCCCAGGAAGGTCATTATGTTGTTTTGCGCGTTGAAGATGATGGTGCCGGCTATCCGGATGGCTTTGTTACGGAACCCGGCGCCAATAAGTCGTTTGATCCGGGCACCGGCAGTACCGGACTGGGTTTGTTTTTTGCCGCCACGCTTGCCCAGATGCACACTAACGGCGAACATCGCGGCTATATAGAAATCGACAATAACAGCCGTTTGGGCGGTGCCCGATTCAGCCTGTATTTGCCATAACGGCTGCCGATGCCAGCAACAGACATATCTCCCGCAATGTTTCCCAGGCATCACCGCGCTGCTGTCCCTTGATTTGCCGGTCCGCCCTGGCGCTCAACACCAGAATGCCGTTCAGATCATGCTCACTCAAGCGGCTCAGGGCATTATTCATGAGCTGCTTGCGTTTGTCCCAGACCTGGTTGTTTTTGAATACCAGCTCTCTATTCTGCCCTTGAGCCAGTGCCTGCTTGATCTTAATAAGCGTTCGAGCTTCCCGCGTTAACGCCCATAACACCACCGGCGCGGCCATGCCTTCGGCCTGCAAGCCGGACAATACCCTGAATATGCGGCTCACATCGGTCGCCAGCACGCTATCGATCAGCTTGAACACATCGTATCTTGAGCTGTCGGCCACGACGTCGCTAATCTGCTGATGACTCAGCTGACCGGCTCCATATAACACATAGAGTTTTTCTATTTCCTGCGCCGCAGCCAGCAGATTGCCTTCGATTCTGGATGCCAGCAGTTGCAGGCCGGCTGTGTCGGCCTGTAGGCCTCGCCGCTGCATTCTTTGCTGTAGCCACTGGTTCAAATCCTGCCCTTCCAATGGCCAAACCTGAATAACAACCCCCGCTTTATCGAGGGCCTGACACCAGCGCGTCTTCAGTCCATCCTTAGACAGTTTGCCGGCAGTGATCAGCAACACCGTGTCTTCAGGCAATCGTTCACAATAGGCTGTCAACGCTTTTGAGCCTTCTGCGCCGGGGCTCGCGGACGGCAGTCTCAAATCGATAATTTTTTTGTCGGCAAAAATCGAGTAGGAATCGGCCGCCACCATCAGCTCCTGCCATGCAAAGCCGGTATCCTCGGAGAAAACCTCGCGAGTCAAGTAACCGGCGTTTCTTGCCGCTTTTCTGACCGCATCGGCCAGCTCGCCCAGTTGTAACGGTTCATCGCCACTGATGAAATACACCGGCGCCAAACCTTTGAGCAAAGCGGCATTCAGTTGCTCGGGCTTCAGGCGCATGTTATTTGGGGTTGGCCGCTAGCGCAACCCGGGCGCGGTTGATAATGGCAACCACTGCCTGTTGATACATTTCTTCGCGAATGACGCCTTCCTCAGTATCCTTGGCCATCACGACTTGCTGGTCGTAATAGTAGCTGCGCCTGATTTCAATCGGTTGGCGCTCCACCAACGGCTTATCGCCCGCCCCGATCAATTCATAATCCAGCTGCAAAATCAGCTCAAATTCGTTACTCTTGCCAGAGGAACTCAAGGACAAGGCTCGTCTTTGGCTATTTTCATCGTATATTTTGACCATAAGCGCACCTACCGGAGAGCTGACCAGTTGGGCTGAAGAAGACTGTAATGCCTTCCTGAACTGCTCGTGCAGCTGAGCCGATCCGCCATCCAGATAAATGTTTTTCAGGCCTGCCGGCAAATCAACCGCGCCCCGCAAATGATAGCCGCAGGCAGTCAGCCATACGGCGACCGCCATGATAAGAAATTTTTTAATCAGCACTGCGCTTCCTCCGGGCAATAGAGCTCATTACACAACGATGTTGACCAGTTTTTTCGGTACCACAATCAGCTTTTTAACCGGCCGGCCCTCAATAAAGCGCTGCACATGTTCATCATTCAAGGCCAGAGTTTCGATCTCATCCTGAGTGGCAGTGCTGGACACCGCAATTTTACTGCGCAGTTTGCCGTTGACCTGGAGCACCAGCTCAATGGTGTCCTGCGCCAGAGCGGCGCTATCGACGCTCGGCCATGCGGCAGCCACGATAGGCTGGGTATGACCAAGTTCCTGCCATAATTGTTGGCAAATATGCGGTACTATCGGCGCTAACATCAACACTATGGCTTCCAGGGCTTCCTGCCGTACCGCCCTACCGTTGTTGGAGTCATCAATAAATCTGGACAAAGTGTTGATCAGCTCCATATTCGCGGCGATCACGGTATTAAAGGTGTAGCGCCTGCCGAAATCATCGGTGGCTTTCTGGATCGTTAAATGCAGTTGGCGGCGGATTGCCCGTTGCTCTTCCGTTAATGTCAGTGCGAGATAAGTTAGCCGGAACCGCTGAGCCGCCGGCTTCAATATGCAGATACACCTGCCGCCAGAGCCTCTTCAGAAACCTGAAGGCGCCTTCAACGCCGCTGTCCGACCATTCCAGCGATTGCTCGGGTGGCGCAGCAAACATGATAAACAAACGCACGGTATCGGCGCCGTATTGATCAATCAGGCCTTGCGGGTCGACCGTGTTGCCCTTGGATTTGGACATTTTGCTGCCGTCTTTGAGCACCATGCCCTGGGTCAGCAGCTTTTTAAACGGTTCATCACATGCCAGCAAGCCTTCATCGCGCAGCAATTTGGTATAAAAACGCGCATACAATAAATGCAAAATAGCGTGCTCAATACCGCCAATATAGTGATCGACAGGCAACCAGTATTGGGCCGCTGCAGACAGCATGCTATCGGCACTATCCCCGCTTGCGACGCTTGCCGCTCCCTGCTCACGCTCATTACCTGCATCCATGCAGGCAAATCGTGCAAAATACCAGGATGACTCCATAAAGGTGTCAAAGGTATCGGTTTCCCGGCGAGCTGCCTTACCACACTTGGGGCAATCCGCATGCGAGAAAGTCGGGTGCGCAACCAAAGGCGACTGTGAGCCGTCAAGAACGACGTCCCGGGGCAAAGTAACGGGCAAATCCTGTTCAGGTACCGGCACCGTGCCGCAATCATCGCAGTAAATCACCGGTATCGGCGCACCCCAGTAACGCTGCCGGGAAACGCCCCAGTCGCGCAAGCGGAAGACAATTTTGCGCTGGCCCTTGTTTGCCTTTTCCAGCGCTTCGGCAATGGCGGCAAAAGCCTGTTCCGAGCTTAAGCCGTCAAATTGGCCGGAATTGCGCAACACGCCTTTAAGCGTATAAGCCTTTTCAGAGCAATCATCGTTGGCGCCATCGGCAGCAAAAATCACCTGCTGGATGGCAATGTCGTATTTTTTTGCAAAATCAAAATCGCGCTGGTCATGCGCAGGAACCGACATCACTGCGCCAGTGCCATAACCCATCAACACGAAATTGGCGATCCACACCGGCACCTGCTCGCCGGTGATCGGGTGAATGGCTTTAAGGCCGGAATCCACGCCGCGTTTTTCCATGGTTTCCATGGCCGCTTCCGATGTCTCCATGACCTTGCACTCATCAATAAATGTGCGAATAGCGGGATTGTTTTCTGCCGCTTTTTGCGCCAAGGGATGTTCGGCCGCAACAGCAAGATAGGTCACGCCCATCAAGGTATCGGGGCGGGTGGTATAAATCCGAACCGGTTCGTCCATGTCCAGTCACCGGAAAATCCATTTCCACGCCTTCAGAGCGGCCAATCCAGTTAGCCTGCATGGTTTTGACCTGTTCCGGCCAGCCATCCAGCGTTTCCAATGATGCCAGCAGTTCATCGGCATAGGCGGTGATTTTTAAAAACCACTGGGCGATTTCCTTGCGTTCCACGGGCGTATCGCAGCGCCAGCAGCAACCATCGATAACCTGCTCATTAGCCAGAACGGTCATGTCATGCGGACACCAGTTGACCGGTGCAGTTTTTTTATAAACCAGCCCTTTTTCCAGTAATTTCAGAAAAAACCATTGCTCCCACTTATAATAATCAGGGTCGCACGTCGCTAATTCGCGTTTCCAGTCATAGCCAAAGCCCAGCCGCTTGAGCTGGTCGCGCATATAAGCAATGTTTTCATACGTCCAATCAGCCGGATGGACACCGTTTTGCATGGCGGCATTTTCTGCGGGCAAGCCAAATGCGTCCCAGCCCATGGGCTGCAATACATTCTTCCCCAGCATGCGCTGGTAACGGCTGATCACATCACCGATGGTATAGTTACGGACATGCCCCATGTGCAATTTGCCGCTGGGATAGGGGAACATCGACAAGCAATAATACTTTTCCTGCGAGGCAGACTCCGTCACATTAAATACACCTGATACTTCCCAGGCTTGCTGTACTTCTTGCTCAATAGCCAACGGCTTATAATTTTCTTGCATGCTTCTCGTCATTTACCGGTCAAAAGCGTTAGAATACCGTACAGTTGCTTAAATCTAAAGTGCCATTTTCAGGAGTTGAAACATGCAAAAAAATAAACTGATCACCGCCTACAACGAACTCATGAACCAACTACATGAGACCATGGATGAAACCCTCCACTCCTTGGCCGAGGCACTGGAAATCTCCAAGGAAAAAACCAGCAAAACCAGCGACTTGTCTAAAGACGAAATGGACAAGGTTTCTTCTTATGTCAAGCGCGATATTGAACATGCGGCGCATGGCCTGTCCGATAAAGAAGACAGCGAGTCTCTGTCCGAATGGTTTAAATTTGACATCGAGCTGATTGAAAACTTCGCTCTGGATGCTTTTTTAAGTGTTGCCGACAAAACCCGCGTGGAACTGGCAAAACTTGAACGCCTGGCTGAACAAAACACCTACCATAGCGGGGACATTACCGTGCCCGGAACCTTTGTTTGTGACGACTGCGGTAAAGAAATTGCCTTTAAATCGACCAGTGAAATTCCGGAATGCCCGCAATGCCACGGCAAAACTTTTGTTAGAATTTGATATTAATGACCCAAGCTTTATAATGGTATTTTTATCTGTCTGATTTTATGGGGAATAATATGCGCAGGGTCATTTTCAATCAGAAAGGCGGTGTCGGCAAATCAACGATTACCTGTAATTTGGCTGCAATCAGTGCCGTTGAAGGCAAACGTACTCTAGTGATTGACCTTGATATTCAGGGCAATTCAACCCAGTACCTGCTCGGCAATAAAATCACTGACAGCGACAAAACCATTGCCCATTTTTTTAAAGACTGCTTAAGCCTTACCCTGT
>CAVOJU010000034.1:0-118323 GCA_963696315.1 uncultured Gammaproteobacteria bacterium | reverse complement strand
GTGAAGGTAGCTGAAAATCAGAAGAGTGGTTAAATCTACATCAACGATCTTGGCGGGCTACGCATGGAGAATGACGAAGTTTTCGATGCGACCCATCAGTTAGAGTTGCGGCTGGTTCAGGTAGGCAAGCTGGATGGCTTGCGTCTGGATCATCCTGACGGTTAGTTAAATCCGGAAGCGTATTTTGCAAGCTGGTCGAACACTGCAACCGCGCCGGGCGCGCGTCTTATCTGGTGGTGGAGAAAATTCTGGCGGCAGACGAGGATTTTCGCAGGAGCTGGCCGGTACAGTGTACTAGGGGTTATGTATTCACTAATCGACTCAACGGGCTGTTGGACGTTTACAGAAAGGTCTAACGATTGCCGCTTCCAAATTCAAATGAGCCGAAGGCGGCCTTGCCCGAGGGCCGGGTTCAAGGTATCGCCGGCAGCGTCCTTATGTACGATAGCGTACAGACTTTTGTTCGATTTTGCCGGTAGGCTGAAACCTCCACTTAAGGAGAACGTCATGAATATCGCGATTCAACCCATTCTTGCCCTTGTCATAGGAATTTTAATTTTGGTAGTGCCGAGGTTTTTAAATTATTTCGTGGCCGTGTATTTGATCGTCGTGGGTATTTTGGGACTCATGCACAGTTGATGGGATGTTTCCCGATGACCAAGGTCACGCGTAGTTTAAATAGTTTTTAGTTTAATTTTTTTCTCTACCAGGAGAGCTGTTATGTCACTAGGTACAATTTTACTCGTCATTCTTATTCTGATGCTCGTTGGCGTCTTACCCCTCTGGCCGCATAGCCGGGGATGGGGTTATGGACCCACTGGCGGGCTCGGAACGATTTTGATCATCTTACTGGTCCTGGTCTTATTGGGCATACTCTAGCCCCGCAATAGTACAGGGTCACAGGATGTGCTGAACGCAGTGAAGCGCATCAAGCGCGCACGATATCTATCGTGCGCCTGCGCTGCCAGCTTTTTTCCGGCATGGCAGCCTGACTTTACTCATCCACCGAAAATAACCGCCACAAGTTGCTGCTTTCTGTGAGGACGGCTTTTCGTTTGCCACTCCCAACAAGAGACTCACAATGAAAACGAACAACAAGACCATTTTCGGTAGTCTTCTTGAATGGAGAGCCAGATTTCTCAGAATCTGGGCATTACGAGACCAATTAAAAGAACAACCGCCGTTAAGGGCTGAACTTTTCAGCGCCGATCAGATGGAACGGCATGGCATAACGTTGGCGAGCGCGCACCAGTTGAGCAGAAATGCTGTTCCGGATCAGCTTCTGGCCAGGCTGTCGGATAATGAAAGCGTGCTCGTAGAGTGCTCGCGCGTGTTGACGGCTACAGTCAGCGTAAACTGCCGGCTCACTCCGGCCGGAGAATGGCTGCTCGATAACTTTTATTTGATCGATGAGCAGATTCGCACGGCCAAGCGGCACTTGCCCAAAGGCTATAGCCGGGAATTGCCGCGCTTGTCGAGCGGCCCTTCGGCTGGACTTCCGCGTGTTTATGATATTGCACTGGAGGTCATTGCGCACGGCGATGGACGGGTAGATCCGGAAATTCTCAGCCGTTTTGTGGCCGCTTACCAAACTATCACGCCCCTCAAGTTAGGTGAATTGTGGGCTATTCCTATCATGCTGCGTCTGGCATTGATCGAGAACCTCAGGCGCATTGCCGCCCGTATTGCCGCTGGCAGAATCGACCAGGACTTGGCCGACTTTTGGGCCAATCAGATGATAGAAATCGCCGAGAAGGATCCGAAGAGTCTGATTCTGGTTATCTCGGACATGGCGCGCTCGAACCCGCCGATGACGACCCCATTCGTTTCCGAATTTGCACGCCGCCTGCAAGGGCAAAGCTCCGCTTTGGCCTTGCCCCTGACCTGGATCGAGCAGTTGCTTGCCGAGTCGCACCTGACCATTGAGCGTTTGGTGCAATCGGAAAATCAGCAACAGGCCGCGGATCAGGTTTCTATCGGCAACAGCATCGGCAGCCTTCGGTTCCTCGGCGCGATTGACTGGCGCGAGTTTGTCGAATCCGTAAGCATTGTCGAACAAATCCTGGATAAGGATCCAGGCGGCGCTTATGACAAGATGGATTTCGCAAGCCGCGATCGCTACCGTCACGTCGTCGAAAAGACCGCCAGGCATACGCGCCAGTCCGAAGCCGACGTAGCACGACTTAGCGATCCAACTGGCGCAGCAGGGCGCGGCCGCCAAAGGCATTGATGATCGAACGGCGCATATTGGCTTTTACTTGATTGATAAGGGATTACCACACCTCGAACGGCTAGCGGAGGTGCGCTTACCGATCGCTGAAGCTCTGCAAAGAGTGGTTTGCCGGTTCCCTCTGTTCTTCTTTGTTGGCGCAATCACCTTGCTGACCGTGGTTTTCACCGGCGGCTTAGTCATGAAGGCGTATGGCGATGGCTTGCGGGACTGGAGCCTTGCGCTCATGGTTGTGCTCTCGGTCATGGCTACCAGCCATTTGGCGGTTGCACTGGTGAACTGGCTGGCGACCTTGCTGACCAAGCCGCATTCGCTGCCGCGTATGGACTTTTCCGAGGGCATTCCGGCGCATTCGCGCACCCTGGTGGTTGTGCCGACATTGCTGACCAGCGCTCAGAACATTGAGGATCTGATCGAGGCGCTGGAAGTCCGGTTCCTGGCCAATCGGGACGCTTGCCTGCGCTTCGGCCTGTTGACTGATTTTCTGGACGCACCGGTGGAAACGCTGCCAACGGACGACGCATTGCTGCTTCTGGCGAAGACGAGAATCGAGGAACTGAATGAAAAATATTCTGGCGCGACAGGCGACACTTTCTTTCTTTTTCATCGGCCGCGCCGATGGAACCCGCGAGAGCAGATTTGGATGGGCTACGAGCGTAAACGCGGCAAGCTTGCAGACCTGAATGCGCTGCTGCGCGGCGGGCCAAAAGATAATTTCTCGCTCATCGTCGGTGCGACGGAAACCCTGCCGGATATAAAGTATGTCATCACCCTGGACACGGATACGCAGCTGCCGCGTGATTCCGCGCGTCAATTTGTCGGCGCCATGGCGCATCCGCTGAATCGCCCAAGCTACGACGAAGCCCGGCAACGGGTCACTGCCGGCTACGGCATCCTGCAGCCACGCGTGAGCGTGAGCCTCTCAGGGTCGAGCCCATCGCGGTATGCGCGCTTGTATGGCGGAGAACCCGGCATTGACCCGTATACGCGGGCCGTCTCCGACGTTTACCAGGATGTGTTCCGTGAAGGTTCGTTCATAGGCAAGGGCATCTATGACATCGACGCCTTCGAACACGCCCTCAGTGACCGCCTTCCCGAAAACCGCATTCTAAGCCATGATCTTCTGGAAGGCTGTTATGCAAGGGCCGGGCTGCTCAGCGACGTCCAATTGTACGAAGAATACCCAAGCCGTTACAGTGCCGATGTCAGCCGCCAGCAGCGCTGGATTCGCGGCGACTGGCAGCTGATCGGATGGTTGCTGCCGCGTGTGTCCGGCTCTGGGAACCGCCGTCTCCGCAACCCGCTGTCGGCACTGTCACGCTGGAAGCTCTTCGACAATCTCAGGCGCAGCCTTACCTCTACGGCATTGACATTACTTCTGCTGGCAGGCTGGCTGCTCGGGCCATCGGCCTGGCTTTGGACCGGAGCGGTCATCGCGATCCTGCTGATACCTTCCTTGAGTGCCGCCATTCTGGATTTGTTTCGCAAGCCCGCCGACCTCCTGCTAAGACAGCACTTCGCCGCCGAACTGCGTGCGCTGGGAGGGCGCCTCGCCCAGGCGGCATTGACACTCAGTTTTCTGCCTTTTGAGGCAAGCTTCAGCCTGGATGCAATCTTGCGCACGGTCTGGCGGATGCTGATCAGCCATAAACGGCTGTTGGAATGGAACCCGTCCAGCGAGGTCAATCGTCATGGCCGCAATGATCTGCGGGCCTCGTACCGGTTGATGTGGCTTGCCCCGATGATCGCCATGACCTCGGGCATCTACGCTGGCCCTTACCAGGCCCGGCGTGCTGGCCCTGGCTGCACCCATCCTGGTGTTATGGTGGGTCTCGCCCGCCATCGCCTGGTGGATCAGTCAGCCGATCGCTCGCCGCGAGGCTCGGCTTTCCGCAGACCAGCTGTATTTTCTCAGGAAAATATCCCGCAAGACTTGGGGCTACTTCGATACCTTGGTCGGGCCGGAAGATCATTGGCTGCCGCCCGATAACTATCAGGAGTATCGCAGTGTCGGCGTCGCTCATCGCACCTCGCCGACCAATATGGGGCTTGCGCTGCTCGCGAATCTGTCTGCCTACGACTTCGGTTACCTTTCGTCCGGTGCCCTCATCGAGCGCACGGCGAATACCCTGGGGACAATGGCGGGCCTGGCAAAATTCCAAGGGCACTTCTATAACTGGTACGACACACATTCCCTGCAACCCCTGCATCCTGTGTACGTTTCGACAGTGGACAGCGGCAACCTGGGCGGACATCTGCTGACCTTGCGGCCCGGACTGCTCGAACTACCTGACCATCCGATTCTAGGACTACGATGGTTTGATGGACTTGCTCGATACGCTGGGAATTTTGCTGGAGGCAACGGGGGGCGCCGCGCCGGCCCTGCTCACTGAATTCCAGATCGAACTCGAAGCCGCCTGCAATTCCCGGCCGGCTACGCTTGCTGCAGCGCATCAATGCCTTGACGGCCTGACAGCCCGCGCCGAGGCGTTTGCTGCCAGCTTCGCTGCTGGCTCAGAAACCGATGCCGATGGCTGGGCGCGCGCCCTGGCCCGGCAGTGCCGCGCCAACTTGAATGAACTGCTGTTCCTCGCGCCGTGGCTGGCATTGCCAGCCGCACCCAGCAGACTCGTCAAGCTCCCTGATATCGCCGGAATTCCAACGCTTAACGAACTGTCCCGGTTTGATGAACAAGTATTACCTGTCATCGACCAACAGCTGCAGGATAAGCAGACGCCGGAAGAGCGCGACTGGCTGATGCAGCTTCGCCCGCTCATCCATGAAGCCAGCCGTCGCGCGCTTGAACGGATTGCGGCCATTGAAAGCCTCGCCCATCAATCAGGCGAGCTCGCGTGCATGCAGTATGACTTTCTGTTTGACAAGCCGCGTCGTCTGCTGGCCATCGGCTACAACGTGAGTGAGCGGCAACGGGACACACAGTTATTACGATCTGCTGGCTTCGGAAGCGCGGTTGTGCAGTTTTGTGGCGATTGCTCAGGAACAAGTGCCGCAAGAGAGCTGGTTTGCCTTGGGAAGGCTGCTGGTGACTACCGGCGGAGAGCCCATTCTGCTGTCATGGAGCGGTTCCATGTTCGAATACTTGATGCCGCTCCTGGTGATGCCGAGCTATGAAAACACGCTGATCGACCAGACCTACTCTGCGGTTGTGCAGCGCCAGATCGAGTATGGCAAGCAACGCGGCGTACCCTGGGGTATTTCGGAGTCCGGCTACAACACGGTCGACGTGCATCTGAATTATCAGTACCGCGCCTTTGGTGTGCCGGGTCTGGGGCTGAAACGAGGGCTTGCCGAGGATTTGGTCATTGCTCCCTATGCTTCGGCGACTGGCGTTGATGGTGGCGCCTGAGGCTGGCATGCCTGAATCTACAGCGGCTGGCCGCTGAGGGTGTTGCTGGGGACATTCGGTTTTTATGAAGCCGTCGACTACACCCCTTCCCGTCAACGGCGTGGAGAAGCCAGCGCCGTCATTCAATCCTTCATGGCCCATCACCAAGGGCATGAGTCTGCTCTCCTTGGCTTATTTGCTGCTGGACCGTCCGATGCAGCGGCGATTCGTGTCCAACCCATTGTTCCAGGCGACCTTGTTGCTGCTCCAGGAGAAAATTCCCAAAGCCTCGGCTTTTTATGCCCAAGCTACCGAAGTCTCCGATATTCTAATGGCCTCCAGCGAACCACAGCTCCCGCTGCGCGTAATCAACAACCCGAACACGCTGGTGCCGGAGGTTCAGTTGCTGTCGAACGGCAGGTACCATGTCATGGTCACGAACGCCGGCGGCGGCTACAGCCGCTGGAAAGATCTTGCCGTGACGCGCTGGCGCGAAGACAGCACCTGCGATCATTGGGGCACTTTCTGCTACATCCGGGATATCGAGAGCGGGACGTTTTGGTCAACCGCCTATCAACCGGCGCTCAAACGCTCGCAACATTACGAAGCGATTTTCTCCGAAGGGCGCGCCGAGTTCCGCCGCAGCGACCACGATTTTGATACCCATACCGACATCGTGGTTTCGCCGGAAGATGATATCGAATTACGCCGGATACGCATCACCAACCGTGCGCGGACATCCAGAACCATTGAGGTGACCAGTTACTCGGAGGTCGTTATCGCCTCGCCTGCCTCGGACGCCCTGCATCCGGCTTTTAGCAAGCTGTTTATGCAGACCGAGATCATCGCTCAGCGTCAGGCGATTCTGTGCTCTCGCCGGCCGCGCGCCCTTAATGAACAGACTCCCTGGATGTTTCAATTGCTGGCCGTGCATGAAGGCGAGTCCAGCGAGGTATCGTATGAGACCGATCGTGCGCAATTTATCGGGCGCGGCAATGATCTTGCCGCGCCCAAAGCCATGGCGGCTGACGGCAAGCTGTCTGGCAGCGAGGGCGCGGTGCTGGATCCCATTGCCGCCATCCGGCACCGGATCACACTGGCACCCGAAGCCTCGGTGACCATCGATTTGGTTATCGGCATGACCGATACGCGTGCCGCCAGCCTGGAACTGCTGGAGAAATATCATGATCGCCGGCTCGCCGATCGCGTGTTCGATTTGGCCTGGACGCATAGTCAGGTAGTCCTAAGGCAGCTCAACGCCACCGAGGCCGAAGCACAACTTTACGGACGCCTCGCCAATTCGGTGATCTACGCACATGCCTTGCTGCGCGCGGATGCCAGCGTCATCATCAGTAATCGCCGCGGGCAATCCGGGCTATGGGCCCACGCCATTTCCGGCGATCTGCCGATAGTGCTGCTGCAAATCAAGAATTCGAGCAATATTGATCTGGTCCGCCAGTTGGTAAAAGCCCACGCCTACTGGCGCTTAAAAGGTTTGGCGGTGGATCTGGTGATCTGGAACGAAGATCGTGACGGATACCGGCAGGTGCTCCAAGACCAAATCATCGGGCTAATTACCACCGGCGTTGAAGCCAATGTATTCGACCGTCCGGGCGGCATCTTTGTCCGGCATGCCGATCAGATATCCAGCGAAGACCGCATGCTGATTCAATCGGTCGCGCGCGCCATCATCACCGACAGCCGAGGCACACTGGCCGAGCAAATCAGCCGTCGCGACCCTATGGAAGTGCGGGTGCCGCGCTTCAAGCCCAGCCGAAGCCATCTCCCCGCTGCCCCGGCCGCCGCCGGGGTGTCACGCGACGACCTGATTCTCTTCAACGGACTGGGCGGATTTACCGCCGATGGCCGCGAATACGTCATTACCCCTGCGCCAGGCAAAATGACGCCAGCGCCCTGGGTGAATGTGCTGGCGAATCCGTTCTTTGGCAGCGTTATCTCTGAAAATGGCCAGTCCTACACGTGGAGTGAGAATGCCCACGAATTCAGACTTACGCCTTGGCATAATGATCCTGTGTGCGATTCGAGCGGAGAAGCCATTTATCTGCGCGACGAGGAAAGCGGCCATGTCTGGTCGCCGACGCCATTCCCTTGCCCTGGAACGAGCGCTTATATCAGCCGGCATGGATTCGGCTACAGCGTCTTCGAGCATAGCGAAGACGGAATTCACTCGGAACTCACGGTTTACGTGGCACTGGACGCTTCGGTCAAGTTCTCGGCACTAAAAGTGCGCAACCACTCGGGCCGGCACCGAAGCCTGTCCGCGACCGGCTATGTAGAATGGGTGCTGGGCGATTTACCTCCAAAATCGACCCCGCATGTGATTACCGATTGCGTCATTCCTGGCGGAGCACTATTTGCCTCGAACCCCTACAACACGGAGTTTGCCGATCGGGTAGCGTTCTTCGATGTAGACGACGCGACCCGCACCCAAAGCGGTGATCGCGCCGAGTTCATCGGCCGCAACGGCACGCTACGAAGACCAGCCGCGATGAACCGGTCTCATCTTTCCGGCAACGTCGGAGCAGCCCTGGATCCCTGCGCCGCACTGCAGGTTTCCTTTGAACTGGGCTCGGATCAAGAGCGGGAAATTGTCTTCAAGTTGGGTTTGGGGCGGGATATCAACGATGCCAATACCCTGGTCCAGCGCTTTCGGGGTTCGGCCGCCGCACTCGACGCGCTTAGACTGGTGCAGCAGTACTGGCTGCGAACCCTGGGGGCGGTGCAGGTAGAAACGCCCGACGCCAGCATCAATATGCTGACCAACGGCTGGCTGTTGTATCAAACGCTGTCCTGCCGTGTCTGGGGACGAAGCGGATACTATCAGTCAGGCGGCGCTTTCGGATTTCGTGATCAGCTGCAGGATGTCATGGCGCTGGTCCATGCCGAACCGCACAGAGTACGCGAGCAACTAGTATTATGTGCCGGCCACCAATTTAGCGAGGGCGATGTTCAGCATTGGTGGCATCCGCCCTCAAACCGCGGTGTAAGGACGCACTGCTCGGATGATTATCTCTGGTTGCCGTTAGTGACCTGCCGCTACATTCTGACCACCGGCGATTTCAGCTGTCCTGGACGAGCAGGCAGCCTTTTCTGGAGGGGCGCCCGGTCCATGCCGAGGAAGATTCCTACTACGATCTGCCCCATCGATCCGAAGAAACCGCCAGCCTTATACCAGCACTGTGTGCGAGCCATCCTTCACGGCCTTAGCTTCGGTGAACACGGCCTGCCGCTGATGGGCTCCGGCGACTGGAACGACGGCATGAACTTGGTCGGAATGGGCGGCAAGGGCGAAAGCGTCTGGCTGGGCTTTTTCCTGTGCGAAGTGCTCAGCCAGTTTGCCGAGCTTGCACGTATCCGGGGTGATCTTGCCTTCGCCGAACGCTGCCAGGCCGAGAGAGTTCAATTGAGCAAGCACATCGAGCAACACGGCTGGGATGGTGAATGGTATCGCCGGGCTTACTTTGACGATGGAACGCCGCTGGGCTCGACGAACAACCCGGAATGCCAGATTGATTCCATTGCCCAAAGCTGGTCCGTGCTCTCCGGGGTAGGTACGTCTGAGCGCACCACAAAGGCGATGCAAGCACTGAATGAACATCTGGTTCGCCGCGAACATGGCTTAGTTCAGCTATTGGATCCTCCTTTTAATACTTCGAGCCTAGATCCAGGCTATATCAAGGGTTATTTGCCGGGCGTCAGGGAAAACGGCGGCCAATACACCCATGCCGCGATCTGGGCTGCGATGGCTTTCGCTCGCCTGGGTGATCGTGAGCATGCCTGGGAACTGATGACCATGATTAATCCGGTGAACCACGGCAAATCACGGGAAGGCATCGCCACCTACAAGGTGGAGCCTTATGTGGTCGCCGCCGATGTCTACGCCGTTGCCCCGCATACTGGGCGCGGCGGATGGACTTGGTACACCGGATCCGCCGGCTGGATGTACCGGCTCATCACAGAATCGCTACTCGGTATTATCCGCGAGGGTGACAGCTTGCGTTTCGAGCCGTGCCTGCCTGAACACTGGCCGGGTTTCAACATGCGCTATCGCTATCGGGAAACGTTTTACCAGATCGTCGTCGTGCAGACGGCGGATGATCTGCTTGGCACGACTATTACCCTTGATGGCCGCAAACCGCCTATGGGCGTCATTCCGCTGCTCGACGATCAGCGTGAGCATCATGTTGAGGTGAAAATGCTTCGAAGGTAGTCGTACACCATTTGCGGACAGCTCAACGCTGTCAATCAGCCGATTTCCGAATCTCAAAAAAATGAAAGCAGAGATGCGGAAGACGGTTTAATCGCCCATATACAAACCATTCTGACCGGACGAAAGGTTTTCGAGCCTTTAAGTCAAGCGACGATTGAAAAAGAGCCGCTTGGCCGATTGCAATGGATTTACCATGAAAGCGCTGATTAAATCTGGTTATAAGCAAATACTGTTGGTTGCGGTCAAATTGAATACTGCTGCTCATAGGGAATTAAGGTAATCCTAATCAACAGGCAGGAAAATAGGCTTGAAAGAGAGATACGCTTACACTACCCATCTTATACCGGACAGTGCATGACATACGCGTATGCTCAGCAGGCATTCGATAAATTCAAATTAATTCACGTCAACACTTATTGCCAACTGGCTGCTATTCCAGCCGTCATTCTTTCAAAATCGAAATAGTCTTTTGGGAAAAAAACTATGCCATCTAAAAACCATACGACTTATGCCGCGGTGCCTTTTGTTATCTTCGGCATTATTTTGTTAACTGCATTGTTCTTGAAGTTCTTTCAACCCATGCTGCCGGAGGTTCTCCAAAATTGGGCAGAGCACTTGTCAATTGCGATGATCGTTGCTGTGGTCATAGGCTTAACCTATGAGTACACATCACATCTATTTCGCGAAGAGATTCTGAAAAATCTTCTGCATGAGAGCCAGGAACAGGTCTACCAGGCTCTGAAAGCCTATAGCGTACTTACGCCTGATGAAGTCTTTCGTTTATTAAAGGAGATAGTTAGCCAGATTAATCAGACGCCTACGCTATTTTATCCTGCGCGGCCGGCAAGCGGCGAATGTACGTTTACGGAAAGCATGGATTTTTTCGACACCCTTGTCAAAATGCGGCCTAAGGAAATCGTCAATATACTAAGTTCCTGGATAGAACCCAAAAGCCACAAAAATCTGAAATACCTTGCCAGTGATTTTATCGGACAATATCAGCTCGTTGAGCTCGCTGAGGAGCTTCGCCGCCAGGCGGAACCGATTTTACATTTGGGCAAGCTTACCGAGGACGATAGAGGCTGGGTATTAAATTATATCTGGGCCTATTCCCGCTGCGAAAAACCCATGCACAAAACCCTTGGGGATGTCATGCGCACCACTTCAGATCATGAAATCGAAAAGTGGATTCTTTTTCTCCCGGTGCAAATGCCGTCCATTGAATATGCAAATATGATTAATGACTATCTGGAGCGGGACGCGCCCATCGCAGATGATAATTTGTTGCTGGTGATTCAGGCAGTTGCCTCCCTGCATCGTGCGCAAGTGGTCGATGGCGTGGCCTTGCTAAAGAAATTTCCCGACCGTTTTGGACCTCAACACCAGGAAGATGTTGACCGTATTTGGAGAAATTACGCGTTAGTCCCGGATGAGTTGAAAGGAATTTTTTTACAAGCATGATTTTACCGCCGTCCAAAGACTCACGAGCAAAACCGGCGTAATTGGAAATACCTATCCTGCTTGCGTTTTGCGAGAGCAGCCTATCCGGTGATGCCGTGTGGCGGCAGCCATTTGCTTGGCCCGGGGCAGATCGATATGATCGATTTGGCGCGGGTTAATGTCGAACCGCATAGCGCGCGCAAGCAACAATTATTATGTGCCGGGCTGCTCGACGATCAGTTGGCGCCTCAGGGTGAGGTGAATATAATCAGCTTCATCCGGCAATACCTGCTGGTGCCACCCAGGCTGAAATAAAAATTGCTTTCGGCTGCCGGATTACTCCAAAATGTGCCCAAACGCTGGAAAACAGGCCGGGCATGCATGTGCCCGCCACCATAACACGGGTATTAAAAGAATACTTCCCAATTCAATGCGATAACACCACAACGGGCAAGCAGGCACAACATTGCATAACGGCAAACTTTATATTGTTTCCGCGCCATCCGGCGCCGGCAAAACCAGTCTGGTCAGGCAGCTGATTGCCGATCTGGCTCAGCTGACCGTATCCATCTCCCATACCACGCGGCCGATGCGTCCAGGCGAACAACATGGCCAGGATTATTATTTTGTCTCTGTCAGCGAGTTTCAGGCCATGCTGCAAGCGCAGGCCTTTCTTGAGCATGCACAGGTTTTTGACAATTTCTACGGCACCGCGCAGCAGACTGTGCAGGAAAATCTGAACCAGGGACTGGATGTCATCCTTGAAATCGACTGGCAGGGTGCGCAGCAAATTAAACAACTTCGGCCGGACAGTGTGTCTATTTTTATTTTGCCGCCGTCAACAGAAATTCTGCAGCAACGCTTGAGAAACCGCGGCCAGGATGATGAGCAAACCATTGCGCGCCGAATGCGCGATGCCGTTACTGAAATGAGTCACCACGATGAGTTCGATTATCTTGTAGTCAATGATGTCTTTGCCCAGGCGCTGACCGAATTAAAGAGCATCATCATTGCCAACCGGCTGACGCGGCATAGACAGCAACAGCTGTTACAGCCCTTGCTGGCATCGCTGCTTGCATAAATCTGGCTATTGGCAAGCTGTCAACACAGGCGGGCCGGACTGTCATTCACCATAACTGAGAGAGTGAACCTCTTTGAGTATGCCGTTTTCAAACAGTAGTAATTGTTTGAATTTCCTCGGTCCAAAGTTATAAATCCATTCCTCAATAACAACCTGCTCGTATTGATCGATTTGAAGCGCGCCATGCGGGGGATGACGCCACCGGGTGCCGCGCAGGCCCAGCCGCTCATCCGTATACTCCGGTTCGCCGCATTTTTTCAGCACCTCAATTTTATGTGCGCCGATGTCAATAATCTGACGTCCGCAGCGGATTGCAAAGGCATCCGTCGTGACGATAAGAAAAAGCAAACCAAGGGACAGCAGAACTTTTTTTTTCATCACGATGATCAGGCGGAGGCTATTGGAGATTTCAGCTTAACCTGGACTACTGAACTGTGCATGAATCAATAGCCGGCGCCTGGCTTTCATTCATACAGGGCGTCACTTAAATCCGGCGCTTTCGGCAGTTTCTCGGGGCGGCTGTTACGGCTCTCATCCAGCTTGGACATATTGTTGTTATGCACCATGATCAGGGCTTTATCAAAATCGGCGTTGATAAAGCTTTTGGCCAAATGCTGCGCACAGACAATAGACTTCTGAATAATGTTCGACTTTCCCCGTCGCGCACTGATTGATCTTGTCGGATAACAGCTTCATGACCGACAGAACAAAACCGTCATGCCGCCATGTCACGGGCTGTTCTATAACATCGGCGCCCTGCATGGCAATGGCGCCCAAGGCATAATAGGCAAGATCTGTAAGACCTGCCAAAATAGATACCATGTCGCCTGATTTAAGCGCGGTGAAGGTTTCGCTACCGGCATCCATCAGCAAGGCCTGACGCATAATAATATCCATATCGGACGGGCGCTTATCGGTTCCATGTTCAGCTTGCGGCAAGGCAATGCCTGCGTGAAATGCCCTCACCCGCTTTAAATGTTCGTTCATGATTGCTGCCCTCATTAGCTATTTTAAAAAACCACTCGTTGGACTCTTATAGGCCTTTAAAGTTTTACCGGCCATTGTTAGCCAGTGATTGCCTGATTGCGGCCGGCGGCCTTGGCTTGATACAAGGCCTCATCGGCGCGTTGTACGAAAGTTCTTATTTTCATCCCAAGTTCGGGAATCAGTGTGCAGTGACCTATGCTGACCGAGACATGGCCGGCAACCGTGGATTTTCCATGTACGATCGCCAATTTCTGCACAGCACTGCGGAGTTGATGGGCGAACTTCTGCGCCTGTTTTTCGTTGATGTTGCTGATCAGGATCACAAATTCCTCGCCGCCATAGCGGGCGACAAAATCCGATACCCGCCTTAGGCAATTGCTTAATGTTTTCGCAATGGCTTTTAAACATTCATCACCCGCCGGATGCCCGTAAGTGTCGTTAAATTGTTTAAAATAATCGATATCCACCATAAACAGGGAAAGGGGGGAGCGGTTGCGCAGCGCGATATTCCATTGAATACTCAATTGACTGTCGAAATAGCGCCGGTTATTAATGCCGGTCAAGGGATCCAGATTATTGAGAATCTGCAAGTGCTGGTTATGGTATTCCAGATCTTCTTTCTGTTTCTGCAATTGCTGAATCAATATCATGCGGTCGGTGACATCGCGCTGCATGCCGATATAATGGGTCAATTCGCCGTCGTCGGCATGAATGGGCGATAAACTCAGCTCATTCCAAAACAGCGAGCTGTCTTTGCGGTAATTGCGCAGGGTAACGAGACAATATTCGCCGGCAACGATTGCATTACGGATAATGGCAATTTCGGGTTGTTGATAGTCGTTTTCATGCAAATACCGGCAATTGCGGCCCAGCGCTTCGGTTGCGGTATACCCGGTAATGCTTTCAAATGCCGGATTCACAAAAACTACCGGCCGGCCTTTTTGTCTTAAATCAACAATGGTGATGCCGTCACGCGATTCATGTACGGCTTGTTGAATGATATGTAAGTCAATCATTACTTACTCCGAATATACTTGCAAGCTACGATAGAATAGAAAAAATCGCACAGTATATTAGCACGTACGTGCATGCAGCCGTACCAATAGTCAACACCCTGAGGCTTGGAGCGATATGTCATTGCCAATTAATTTATCCACAGAAAACGCGTTATTGCTGATAGCGGCATGGGGCTTGTTGTTTGTGTTTTTGCTGGGTCTGCTGATAAAGCAGAAGCTGCGCTATCAGGCCTTGTTTGCAAAACTCAAGGCGGCCCGGTCCGATCTATTCATCCAGCGGTTTTGGCATACCTTGTCAAGCGAGCAAGTCTTATTGATACTCGACTCCAGGCAGACGCAAGGATTAAAACAAACTGGCGCGGCCAACCGGCTTAATCGTTATGGACCAAACCGGCTGGCTGAAAAACCGGCCCGCCCGGCCTGGCTGTTGCTGGCCTCTCAATTCAAAAGCCTGCTGATTATCATCCTGATCGCGGCGGCGGTGCTGTCCACCGCCATTGGTGATTTGACAGACGGCATGGTTATCCTGATGGTGGTCATCATTAATGCCTTGCTCGGTTTTTATCAGGAATACAAGGCCGAAAAATCATTGGCGGCGCTTAAACACATGCTCGCCTTGCAGGCAAAAGTTCGCCGTGATGGCCATATCAGTGCTGTGCCGGCCGAACAGTTAGTGCCGGGGGATATTGTGATGCTGGAAGCGGGCGATAAAATTCCGGCGGATGGCCGCATTATCGATGTCCATAACCTTGAAGTCGATGAATCAGCATTAACCGGCGAATCCCTGCCGGTTGCAAAGCAATCCTCGGCTCTGGCCGACCGGCAATTGGCTGTCGCCGAACGCAGCAATATGCTGTTCATGAACACTGCCGTAACCCGCGGCCGTGCGGAAATGATCGTCACGGCGACCGGCATGCATACCGAAATGGGCAGACTGGCCGGACTTTTAGCCGAGGCGGAAGAAGGCGAAACGCCCCTGCAAAGACAGCTGGACAGTTTGGGGAAGCGTCTGGCAGTGATCGCTGTCGTCATTATTTCGGCGCTGTTCGCGAGCGCCCTGTGGCGGGGCGAGCCGCTGCTGCAGACAGCTTTCACTTCGATTGCCCTGGCGGTAGCGGCCATACCGGAAGGCCTGCCGGCCGTTGTTACGGTAACGCTGGCATTGGGCATGCACCGCATGGCCAGACAGCGGGCCATTATTAAACGTTTGGCGGCGGTGGAAACACTGGGCTGCACCACCTGTATCTGCACCGACAAAACCGGCACCCTCACGCTCAACCAGATGACGGCAAGATCTTTATTTTATCAGGGCCAACGCTATCGCGTGAGCGGTGAGGGATACAGTTGCGCCGGGGACATCCTGCCCGAAAATGCGAGGCATGCATCCGTCAATTTTGAGGCTTTGCTGGGGCCGATCAGTTTGTGCAATGACAGCCATGTGCACGAAAACCGGGCGGTGGGTGACCCGATGGAAGGCGCCTTGCGGGTGCTTGCCAGCAAAGGCGGCTGCGATCAGCAAGCCGCACTCGCCAGGTTGCCGCGCATTGCCGAAATACCGTTTGACGCCGAACATAAGTTCATGGCGACTTTTCACGGCGCCGGTGATCAGATCAAAGTGTTTATCAAGGGCGCGCCGGAAGTATTGCTGAAACGCTGCGACACCCTGCTTGATGGAGAGGGCGTCGCTGCTATCGTTCATCACTCAATCCTGGCAGAAAACAGCGCCATGGCGAGCAGGGGACTGCGCATACTGGGCGTAGCCACACGCACCCTGCAGGCCAGCGCTTTCGATGCGCAAGCGGATTTGTTTCAGCATATCAAACAACTGACTTTTATCGGCCTGATTGGCCTGCAGGACCCGCCCAGGCCCGAAGCGCTCGATGCCATCAGACTCTGTCAACATGCAGGCATTGCAGTCAAGATGATTACCGGCGATCAGAAAGTCACCGCGACGGCCATTGCCAGGGAGCTGGGGCTGCCTGGACAGGTCATTGACGGCACTGAACTGGCTGACTTGACTGAACAGGAACTGGCGGCACGGATTAATGCCATTGCCGTATTTGCCCGGGCGACCCCGGAGCAGAAGGTGCGCATCATCAAGGCGCTGAAAGCATCCGGACATATCGTGGCGATGACCGGTGACGGCGTTAACGATGCGCCCGCCCTGAAAAACGCCGATATTGGCGTCGCCATGGGACTTGCCGGCACCGATGTCGCCCGCGAGGCGGCTGCCATGGTGCTGACCGATGATAATTTTGCCACCATCGTCAAAGCCGTCAAGGAAGGGCGGGCTATTTACGAGAACATGCTCAAATTTGTGCGCTTTCAGCTCTCAACCAATATTGGCGCAATTCTGACCGTAGCGCTGGCGCCGCTGCTAAACATGCCGGTTCCGTTTAGCGCCGTGCAATTATTGTGGGTCAACATTATCATGGACGGGCCGCCAGCCATGGCTCTGGGGGTTGACCCGCCCCGCGCGGGCGGCATGAATGAGATGCCGCGCGATCCAAACGCACGCATCTTGTCCTGGCGCCGTTTGAGCAATCTGTTCAGCTATGGCTTGACTATGGCCGTGGGCACCCTTGCCGTTTTATATTACGGCCTGCACACGGGTGAGCAAGCCCGCGCGCTTACTTTGGCCTTCACCACCTTTGTGTTGTTTCAGGTCTTCAATGTGTTTAATGCACGGGCCGAAAAACAGTCCGCGTTCAACCGGCAGTTTTTTTCTAACCGCCTGCTCTGGCTGGCGATTATAGGCGTGGTTCTGTTGCAAGCGCTGGTCATCTATTGGCCGCCCGCGCAAGCCGTCTTTCGCACCACGGCACTCAATCAGACCGAATGCCTTATTGCCGTCGGTGTGGCTTCGCTGGTGCTGGTGCTGGAAGAATTCCGGAAATTTTTTAGCCTTGCCATTCGCAGCCTCATGAAAAAATAAGCGCAGAAAACAGTCCACAAAACGCGCGGTATGCTTAATAATTGCGCTCAACAACGGCTCAGCTTCAATCTTTTATGCTCACACCAGAATATCGCAAAATCATTACCGACGGACTCTGGCACAACAATCAGGCATTTGTCGCCTTGCTGGGCTTATGCCCTTTGCTGGCGGTCAGCAATACACTTATCAACAGTCTGGGCCTGGGACTTGCAACCACGATTACCCTGGTTTGTTCGAATGCTATCGTGTCGAAAATCCGCCAGTATGTGATGCCGGAAATCCGCTTGCCGGTATTTGTGCTGGTGATCGCCTGCGTGGTTACCGCCATTGAACTGATCATGAATGCCTGGTTTTATGAACTGTATAAAACCCTGGGCATTTTCATCCCGTTAATTGTCACCAATTGCGCCATTATCGGCCGCGCCGAAGCCTATGCCTCAAAAAACACTGTCGATAAGGCCGTGCTGGATGGACTGGCCATGGGCCTGGGCTTTACCCTGGCCTTGGCGCTGTTAGGGGGGATGCGCGAGTTAATCGGCGCCGGCACGCTGTTCACGCAGGCCGATTTGCTGTTTGGCGAGGGCGCCAAAACCTGGCAAATCAACGTCATCGACGATTATTCAGGACTGTTACTGGCTGATTTTGCCGCCCGGCGCGTTTATCGGTCTGGGCTTGTTGCTGGCTGTAAAAAATGTCATTGATGCCAAAATAGCACGATGAACGCCAGCAAACGACAGGCTATCTTTGAGCGCCTGGCCGCCGCCAATCCCGACCCCAGCACGGAACTGAACTATAACAGCGATTTTGAGCTGCTGCTTGCGGTCGTCTTGTCCGCGCAGGCAACCGACAAAAGCGTCAACAAGGCCACCGCCACGCTGTTCCCCATTGCCAATACGCCCGAGGCGATCCTGGCTTTGGGCGAACAGGGCTTGAAAGACTACATCAAAACCATCGGCTTGTTTAACAGCAAAGCCGCCAATATCATCAGCCTGTGCCGGCAGCTGCTGGATAAACATGCGGGGCAGGTGCCGCAGACCCGGGCAGAACTGGAAGCCCTGGCCGGGGTGGGCAGAAAAACCGCGAATGTCATCCTCAATACCGCGTTCGGTCATCCTGCGATTGCGGTCGATACCCATATTTTCAGGGTCGCCAACCGCACGCGCATCGCGCCCGGCAAAAACGTTCTGGAAGTGGAACAAAAACTGAACAAATGGGTGCCTAAAAATCACCAGAAAGACGCGCACCATTTGCTGATACTGCATGGCCGCTACACCTGCATGGCCCGGAAGCCCCGCTGCCCGGACTGCATCATTGCCGACCTGTGTGAATACAAGCACAAGACAAGCGGCCCTGTCTGAAGCTTGCAGGGCAGGCGTCTGTAACTTTTATGTATTTTTTGGAAGCTTGAACAAGTTGTTGCCATCATTCCAGCCAAGGCCTTGTCATGCCCGCCAGCGGGAGTAATCTTGCTGGGCCTAAGTGCGTAAGATTTCTCCTAACGTCGAAATGAACTGTGCTTAATGTCATCCTTTTCGTTCGCCCTGACGTAAGCATTTGCACCAGAGATTAGCAGTGTTACGAAGCTGAAAATCAACTCGGATTGACCACAGCCGCTACCTTCACTGAGAATAGACAATTTATATAACTCAAATGGAACTTCGACATCATGCTCACCGGCGAAATCCGCAGCCAAATCGACTCAATCTGGAATGCTTTCTGGTCGGGAGGTATCTCCAATCCGCTGGAGGTGATGGAACAAATCACCTATTTGCTGTTCCTGCGCCGTCTGGACGACCTGTATACCCTGGAAGAAAACAAATCCGTTCGCCTTGGCAAGCCGATTGAACGCCGGATTTTCCCGGAAGGACAAGACGCCAAAGGCCGCGATTTTAACGATCTGCGCTGGTCGCGCTTCAGGAACTTCGCCCCGGCGGAAATGTTCAGCGTAGTCGACGAACACGTTTTCCCCTTTCTGCGCAGCATAGGCGGCGACGGCTCCACCTATGCGCACCATATGAAAGATGCACGTTTCACCATCCCTACCCCGGCCTTGCTGTCCAAGGTAGTGGATATGCTCGACCACGTTCCGATGGAGGACCGCGACACCAAGGGCGACCTCTACGAATACATGCTCAGCAAAATTGCCAGCGCCGGGCAGAACGGCCAGTTCCGCACCCCGCGCCATATTATCCGGCTGATGGTCGAGTTGACTGCACCGAACGCCAAGGATGTGATCTGCGACCCGGCCAGCGGCACCTGCGGCTTCCTGGTCGCTGCCGGGGAATACCTGCGCGAAAAGCACCCGGAAATCCTGCTCGATGCCCAATCCCGTGAGCATTTCCATCACGGCATGTTCCACGGCTATGATTTTGACAACACGATGCTGCGCATCGGCAGTATGAACATGCTGCTGCACGGCGTCGAAAACCCGGACATCCGCTATCAGGATTCACTGGCGCAGGATCATGCCGGCGACGAGGAAAAATACTCGCTGATCCTCGCCAATCCGCCCTTTGCTGGATCACTCGATTACGAGAACACAGCCAAAGACCTGCTGGCTATCGTTAGAACTAAGAAAACCGAACTGCTGTTCCTCGCCCTGTTCCTGCGCCTGCTCAAACCCGGCGGCCGGGCGGCCATCATCGTGCCGGACGGCGTACTGTTCGGCTCCTCCAAGGCGCACAAGCAACTGCGGCAAATGCTGGTCGAGGAACAGAAACTGGATGCGGTCATTTCGCTGCCGTCCGGCGCCTTCAAGCCCTATGCCGGGGTATCGACGGCCATCCTGATATTCACCAAGACCAATTCCGGCGGCACCGATAACGTCTGGTTCTACGATATGAAAGCCGATGGCTGGAGCCTCGACGACAAACGCCAGCCGTTGTTGCCGGAGGAAAAGCTCGGGGTGACACCTGCCGAAGCCCTCACCGAAACCGAACATGCAAAAAACAACTTACCGGATGTGCTGACCCGCTGGCGCAACTTATCCCCTCTCCCCTGGCGGGAAAGGGCCGGGGTGAGGGAGAAATAAACCGCCCCCGCACCGAACAAAGCTTTTGCGTCCCCAAAGCGGACATTGCCGCCAACGGCTATGATCTGTCCATCAACCGCTACAAGGAAGTAGTGCATGAGGTCGTGGAGCATCTGCCGCCGAAGGAGATTCTGGCGAAGCTGACCGAGTTGGAAGATGAGATTCAGGCGGGGATGAAAGAGCTTGAAACAATGCTAACCTAAGCCACTATTGCCAAACGGAAATAAACCAAAATTGGTTAAAACCCATATATTGAGGAAAAAGATATGCCTTTAATTGCACTGAAAGCCCATTTTGACGGTCATGCGGTCGTTTTCGACGAACCCTGTGACCTGCCACCGGAAACTCCGTTGCTGGTAGTCGTCAATCCACAGGGTACACCGGAGCCAAACCAGTGATAAAACCAATCGCGTAGCGGCTTTCCAGGCCATGTTCGGTGCCTTGCGCGGAAAGTTGAGCAGTACCGATGAATTCATGGCCCGTAAAGCCGAGGAAAAGGAGATTGAAGAAAAAATCCGTCTATGAGCGGCTACGTACTCGATGCCTGTGCGCTAATTGCGCTGTTCAATGGCGAAGAAGGAGAAACAGTGCTGGAGCGCGTATTTGTTTCCGGCCAACCGATTCGTATTGCGGCTGTCAACGTGCTGGAAGTTGCCTACGACGCCGTGCGCCGTCAAAAAGATACGCAGGCGGCAAAAGAGGTGCTGGATTGTTTGGAGAAACTGGATATAGATATCGTATGGACGATGGTACCAGCTGTTTTGCTACGCGCCGCCGAATTCAAATCTCAAGGTCGATTATCCCTTGCCGATAGCATTGCGCTGGCCTTGGCTTTAGATAGTGGCGCCAAGTTGGTCACTGCCGATCACCATGAATTTGATGCTTTCGAGCAAGCCGGACTGGGGATTTTTGAGTGGATTCGGTGATGATGGCCGGGATGAAAGAGCTTGAGGGGATGCTTTAATGACTGCACAAAGGACATGGAAGGAATCTCTGCTGGGGAATTTTTTCTGGTTTCAGGAAGGTCCTGGCGTTCGTAAATGGCAGTTCAAGGATACGGGTGTCAAGCTTCTCAACGTCGCCAATATCGAAAAGAACCGTAAGCTTAACCTTGATAAGACGAATCGGCATCTCGACTCCGAAGAAGCGCGAGGTAAATATAGCCATTTCCTGGCTGATGCTGGCGACTTGGTTATTGCCAGTTCGGGCATTTCTTTCGACGATGATGGAATGCTGCGCACGAGAGGTGCATTCGTCGAAGAACGTCACCTGCCTTTGTGCTTGAACACCAGCACAATCCGATTCAAGGCAAAGCCAGATGTCTTCAGACTTGGGTTATCTACAACATTGGTTAGATAGCCGTGAGTTCCGCGAGCAAATTACTAAACTGGTCACCGGAAGTGCCCAACAAAATTTTGGTCCTTCTCATTTAAATGCTATAAAAATAAATCTTCCCCCTATCATGAACAACGTCGCATCGCAGCCATTCTGGATCAAGCCGATGCGCTCAGAGCCAAACGCCGGGAAGCCTTGGCGCAACTGGATAGCCTCACGCAGTCCATTTTCATTGAGATGTTTGGAGACCCATCATCGAACCCCAAAGGATGGTTAGTTAATCCTGTTGACGATTTTATCCTTAGCGTGACCAATGGCATGACGACGGCGACGAATCGAAAGTCGATGAAGGCACCGACATCGTTCTTCAGCTTGCGTGATATTCGGTCTGGCTGGATAGATTTCTCGGATGTAAATCGAATAACATCTGAAACTCAACGAATCCGAAAAATACGGTGTTTCCATCTGGTGACCTCTTGTTCATTCGCGTTAACGGAAATCCCGATTACGTGGGTCGCTGTGCAGTATTCAAAGGCTATTCAGAACCAGTGTTCTTCAATGACTTCACATAATGCGCGTGAAGATAGACCAATCAAAGATACACTGCGACTTCCTTGCATTTCTTCTGAACAACGTTCATGGAAAGGAAGAAATCGCCAAATCATAGAAGAAACGATCCGCTGGTCAGCACACGATTAATCAGGAAGAGATTAAGAAAGATCTCAAGTTCCTACACCTCCTTTACATTTGCAAGCTGAATTCGTACATTGCATGAAAAGCTATAGGTAATCAAAGAAACGTCCTCAGGGCATCATCAAGTCGAACTCGATACCCTCTTCGCCTCCCTCCAACACCGTGCCTTCCGTGGAGAACTCTGAATGCGCCCTTCAATAGCCCTGCAAACCCACCGCGACGCCATCCGCGAAATCGCCCTGCGCCACCGGGTCAAAAACGTGCGGGTGTTCGGCTCTGTGCTACACGGTGACGACACCGAAGACAGCGACCTGGATTTACTGGTCGATCCCACGCCGGAAACCACGCTGATGGATATTGCCAAGATTCAGGTCGAAGTTGCCCGGTTGCTCAATATCACGGTCGATGTGTTGACGCCCAGAGCCCTACCCGACAAATTCCGTGATCAAGTGATAAAGGAGGCCCAGCCAGTATGAGTAAAAAAGACATCCTGCGTATTCCCGATTATCTTGAGCACATTGTCGAAGCAATTGAGCGAATTCAACGCTATGTTGAAGATATGGATGAAGTCAGTTTTCTTGATGATGAAAAGACTCAGGATGCCGTGGTCAGAAACTTCGAGATTATCGGCGAGGCGGCGCGTAACATCGAGCGTTACCATTCAGCTTATGCTGAATCACATCCCGAAGTACCCTGGACATTCATATACGCCATGCGCAACCGTGTTGCCCACGGCTATTTCAAGGTGGATTTTGAATTGGTATGGCAAACCATCAACGAAGATTTGCCTGAACTGCATGAGCAAGTTCGTAAACTACTCGAATCATAGGGCTAATTCAGCCATGACCTCCCTCCACTTCCAGTTCCTCGAAACCGAATGGCCCATGCTGCTTGAGGCCGCCGTCAAAGCGGAAACCATGGCGAACACCGATGCGCGAACATCCTGCTTCTATGCCAGGCGCACCCTGGAAATGGCGGTGGCGTGGCTGTACAAATATGACCCGGCACTCAAACTGCCGTATCAGGACCATCTGAGCGCTCTGATCCACGAACCCAGCTTCCGGCAGGTGGTCGGCGATGCGCTGTTCACCAAAGCCAAACTCATCAAGGACCTGGGCAATCTGGCGGTGCACAGCACCCGCAAAATAGCGCCTGCCGACGCGTTGACCGCAACCCGCGAGCTGTTCCATGTCTGCTACTGGCTGGCGCGAACTTATGGACAAAGATCGCGCCCCGACCCCGGCCTGCGCTTTGCTCCGGGTTTGTTGCCCAAGGCCTCCGCCGTCCCACCGCAAACGCTGGATCAACTGAAAAAGCTGGAATCCAGACTCCACGAGCGCGATGAAAAACTCTCGGTATTGCTGGCAGGCAAAGCCGCACTCGACGAGGAACTAAAAAAACTGCGCGAGGAATTCGCCGCCGCCAGGAAAGCCAATTCTGCCCAGCCCGACACCCACGATTATTCCGAAGCCGAAACCCGCGACTACTTCATCGATCTGCTACTCAAGGAAGCCGGCTGGGAGTTGAGCGAAAAGAATTTCGAAATCGAAGTGACCGGCATGCCCAACAATCAGGGCAAAGGCTTCGTCGATTACGTGCTGTGGGGCGATGACGGCAAACCGCTGGCGCTGATTGAAGCCAAACGCACCCGGCGGGATGCCAGGGCCGGACAGCAGCAGGCCAAGCTCTATGCCGACTGTCTGTCTAGCCCAATACGGCCAGCGCCCGGTAATTTTCTATTCCAATGGCTACGAGCACTGGCTATGGGATGATGCCAGCTATCCGCCTCGCGCCGTTCAGGGCTTTTTCAAGAAACCGGAACTGGAACTGCTGATTCAGCGCCGCACCAGCCGCAAGAAGCTGGCGGATGCCGTTATCAACGCCGACATCATCGAACGCTACTACCAGACCCGCGCCGTGCGCCGCATAGGCGAAACCTTCGAGGTGGATAACCAGCGCAAGGCGCTGGTGGTAATGGCCACCGGCGCCGGCAAGACGCGCACCGTGATCGCACTGGCCGATGTGCTGATGCGCTGCAACTGGGCCAAGCGGATACTGTTTCTTGCCGACCGCGTGGCGCTGGTTAATCAGGCAGTGAATGCCTTTAAAAAGCATCTGCCGGATTCATCACCGGTCAATCTGGTTACCGAGAAGCACACCGAAGGCCGGGTATTCGTTTCCACTTATCCGACCATGATGGGACTGATCGATGATAGCTTTCGACGGCCAACGCCGTTTTGGCGCAGGGCATTTCGACCTGATTATCATCGATGAGGCGCACCGCTCGGTGTATCAGAAATACCGGGCCATCTTCGACTACTTCGACTCGCTGCTGGTCGGCCTGACCGCGACGCCGAAAGACGAAATTGACCACAATACCTACGGTCTGTTCGACCTTGAAACCGGCGTGCCTACCGATGCCTATGCCCTGGATGAGGCCGTCGCCGACGGGCATCTGGTGCCGCCCAGAGCCGTCTCTGTCCCGCTCAAGTTCCAGCGCGAAGGCATCAAGTACGATGACCTGAGCGAAGAGGAAAAAGAGCAGTGGGATGCCCTGGAATGGAACGAGGATGGCACCACGCCCGATGCCGTCGATGCCGCTGCGCTGAACAAATGGCTGTTCAACACCGATACCGTGGATAAGGTGCTGGCGCATTTGATGACCAATGGGCTAAAAGTGGCCGGCGGCGACCGGCTGGGCAAGACCATCATCTTTGCCAAGAACAACGCCCATGCCGACTTCATTGCCGAGCGCTTCAACGTCAATTATCCGCACTACAACGGCCATTTCGCACGGACGATAACCTACAAGACCGAATACGCACAGAGCCTGATTGATGATTTCTCCAACAAGGACAAGATGCCGCATATCGCCATCTCGGTCGATATGCTGGATACCGGTATCGACGTGCCGGAAGTGGTCAATCTGGTGTTTTTCAAGATCGTGCGCTCGAAAACCAAGTTCTGGCAGATGCTGGGACGCGGGACACGCCTATGCCTGGATTTGTTCGGGCCGGGAAAGGATAAAGCGTTCTTCTATATCTTCGACTACTGCCAGAACCTCGAATTTTTCAGCCAGAACCCTGGGTATTCTGATGGCTCGGCCAGCGAACCGCTCAGCACCCGGTTGTTCAAGGCGCGGCTGGAGATGATTGCGGAATTGGACAAAAAACTTGAAGCGAGCCGACAAGTCGCTGAACGGGCTGATTACCAGCTCAATGAAGCACAGTTGCGGGAAGAAACTGGCCGCCTTTCTGCATCAGAACGTGGCCGCGATGAACCTCGACAATTTTGTGGTGCGGCCGCAGCGCAAATCGGTGGAGAAATACGCCAAGCCTGAAGCCTGGCATAAGCTCGGTATCGACGACTTCAACGAGTTGGCAAAGAACGTTGCCGGCTTGCCAACAGAACTGGCAGACGAGGACGAAGAAGCCAAACGCTTCGATATGCTGGTGCTACGGACCCAACTTGCCATTCTGCAGGCCAGACCTGATTTCACCAGCCTGCGCGAAAGAATTCAGGCTATTGCCAGCGCTCTGGAAGAACAGGAGGCCATTCCTGCCATCAAGGCGCAAATGCCGCTGATACAGTCTATTGCCGGCGATGAATGGTGGGAGGATGTGACAGTCCCGATGCTGGAAATCGCACGGAAAAAGCTGCGGGCATTGGTCAAGCTGATCGAGAAAGGCAAGAAGATCGTCGTCTATACCGATTTCGAAGATGAACTCGGCGACGAAACGACGATTGACCTGCCTCAGGTCTGGCACCGGCATGGATCTGGCGAAGTTCAGGGACAAAGCCCGGCAGTTCCTCAAAGCGCATGAAAACCATGTTTCTCTGCAACGCCTGCGCCGCAATCAGCCACTCACCTCATCAGACCTTACCGAACTGGAGCGCATGCTGATCGAAGCCGGCGGCATCGCCGGAGCTCATCAATCAAGCCAAAGAACAAAGTCACGGTTTGGGCATCTTCATCCGTTCGCTGGTGGGGCTGGACAGGGAGGCCGCTACGCAGGCATTCAGCGAGTTCATCAGCGGCACAACGGCTACGCCGAACCAGATTGAATTCATCAATCTTGTTGTGCAGTACCTCACCGAAAATGGCGTGATGGAACCGGATAGGCTGTATGAGTCGCCATTCACCGACATTAACCCGTTGGGGCCGGAAGGCGTATTCCCGTCCGCCAAGGTTGATCAGATAGTTCAAGCTCTGGTGGAGATTCGGCATAGGGCGGCTTGAACCAAGGTCGGTCATAGATTACGGGATCTGTTGAACTAAGCACGATCCTCCACTGACGGCAACCTTAAGTCAGAAATAACAAGCTTTAATAGAACCTCACCCTATTGCTTATTGATAAGTTATGCGAGCATTCAAATAGATGTTCTTTGATAAACACCCATCCGCCCGCTCAATCCGCGCTATTCGAAAAAATAGCCTGTTTATGCTGCTGAAAATACAACAGGGTATTTTTTACCGCATTGACGACCGCGCGCGGCGTAATGGTGGCGCCGGTAAACTGGTCAAAGACGCCGCCGTCGCGTTTGACGGCCCATAGCTTTTCGTCCGGCTGCTGCAGCGATTTGCCGTTAAACGTTAAAATCCAGTTGGAGCGCTGGGCTTCAATACGATCGCCCAGCCCCGGCGTTTCCTTGTGAGAGACCACCCTGACCCCGGCTAATTGGCCATCGGCCATGATGGCCACCAGCAGTTTGATGGCGCCGTTATAGCCGTCAGGCGCAGAGGATGCGATAACGGCCGCGACCGGTTGCGCGTTCTTTCTGGCGCGGTAAATAGCAACCGGCGTTGCACTGCCCAAACGGCTGTCGGTAACATACAGAGCATCGCTGACCAGATCATTGTCATATAAATCAGCGGGCATGATGACTTTCAGGCTGCGCAATAGCTCGTCATGTTGATTTTGGCTGATTTTAGGGCCGGTGATATAAAATACCAGCGTCACCAGGCCTATGCCTATCAATGAGAACAAGCCCAGCAAGCGCGCGGCAGAAACAGGTTGGCTTAAAGCGGTATTCATGAACGCTGACCGAATATCCGCGGACGGGTACAGTAATCAATGGTCGGCACTGCCAGATTGGCCAGCAGTACCGCGAAGGCGACGCCATCGGGATAGCCGCCCCAGACCCGGATAATATAAATCAATATGCCGATAAACAGGCCGTAGACGATCCGGCCTGTGTTGGAGGTGGCCGCAGTGACCGGATCCGTGGCGATAAAAAATGCGCCCAGCAGGGTCGCCCCGGCAAACACATGAAACAGCGGCGAGGCAAACCGGCTGCTGTCAATTACATAGGCAATGCCGGCAAAAACCGCCAGCCCGGCCAGCAGACCGGCCGGAATCTGCCAGCCGATGACTTTGCGCCGCAGCAGCCACACGCCGCCAGCCAGATAGGCCAGCGCCACCCAATCCCAGCCCTTGCCGGCCAGCAGGCCAAAAACCGGATCCTCGTGAATGGCTTTTAAGGCTTTATGCAGACCCAGTTGCGTTCTGGCCGTATCCAGCGGCGTGGCCATGGTGATGGCATCGTGCTCCAGTCCTGTGGGCAGTTGTTCGAAAAATATCAGCCTGCAGGTTTCGGTAAAGCTCAAACTGGTACTGGCAATGGCATCGGGCGTCAGCCAGGCCGTCATCTGCTGGGGAAAGGAGACCAGCAGCAGGACATAGCCGGCCATGGCCGGATTAAACGGGTTGTAACCCAGCCCGCCGTAAACCTGTTTGGCAATGACCACGGCAAAAAAAGCGCCTATCACCGCTATCCACCAGGGCGCGATAACGGGCAGCGCCAGCGCCAGCAGCACCGCCGTGACCACGGCGCTCAAATCCTGCAAGGTGGCCATGACCGGCCGTTTTCTCAACATCAGCACACTCGCTTCAGCGGCAAGCGCGGTGCCGGTTGCCAGCAGGATATTGATAAACACGCCCATGCCGAAATTCCAGTACATCGCGAGTATGCCCGGTACCAATGCCAGCAGCACTTGCTGCATGACCCGGTTGACACTGTTTTGCGGTTGTAGATAAGGGCGCGGCGGAGATTGGAAACTGCATTTACTGACCGCTCCCGCTTGTTGTGGCCGATGCCGATTTGAGTTTCGCCAAGGCTGCTATTTTCTGGCGCGCACGCGCTGCTTTTTCGGCGTTGTCTTTTTCCTTGCGTAAATTACGCTGCTCAAAACGACGCCTTGCCTGCTCGGCCTGGGCCGCGGCCTGCGCCTTGGCGGCCAGTTTGTCTTTGGCAAAACGAAAATACTGCACCAAAGTAATGTGGCTGGGGCAAACGATATCGCAGCAGCCGCATTCGATGCAGTCCGCCAGATGAAAGTCATGACAGCGCTCGACATTGCCGGAACGGCTGTACCAGTAAAGCTGCTGGGGTAATAATCCGGCCGGGCAGGCATTGGCGCAATCCCCGCAACGGATGCAGGGCGAGGCCTGCTTTTCTGTGCGGATCTCGGCGCGGCTCGCGGCCAGAATGCAGTTGCTGGCTTTGACGACCGGCATATCATCATTAGGCAGCGCAAAACCCATCATCGGGCCGCCCATAATCAGGCGTTCGACGTGCGGGGTATAGCCGCCGCATTGCCTGATCAGGTCCTTGATCGGCGTACCGATGCGCACCCTCAGGTTTTGCGGCCGCGCGACGCCCTGGCCGGTCACCGTGATGATGCGTTCGGTCAGTGGTTTGCCGGTGCAGATAGCCTGGTAAACGGCAACGGCGGTGCCCGCATTCTGGCATACCACGCCAATATCGGCCGGAATGCCGCCGCTGGGCGTTTCTCTTCCCGTCACTACACTGATTAATTGCCTTTCGCCGCCTGCGGGATACACCGTGGGCACGGCGGCTACATCAATGCGCCGGTCAGGCTGTGCGGCCAGGGCTTTCTGCACCGCGGCCAAAGCCTCCGGCATGGTATCTTCAACGGCGATGATGCAGCGCCAGACTTGCAGTGCCTGCATTAAAATGCGCGAGCCGGCAATGAGCTGTTCCGGCGCAGACTGGAGCAGGCAGTCGTCGCATGTGATATAGGGCTCGCATTCGGCGCCATTGATGATCAGCGTGTCGATAGGGCGGCCAGGGCCCGGCGCAAGCTTGACCGCCGTGGGAAATGCCGCGCCGCCCAAGCCCACAATACCGGCCTGGCGGATCATGCCGAGGATGGCTTCTGGCGTGTACTTACGAAAATCGTCCCTGGCGGGATAAAGCCATTGCTCATCCAGGCCGTCGGTATCCAGAATAAGGCAGGAAGCCGGCAAACCCGATGGATGCGGAACTATTCTGTTTTCGATGCCGCGGATCACGCCGGAACTGGCCGCATGCAGCGGCGTACCCAGGTCATGCGCGGAATCGGCGATGACCTGTCCACGCAATACGCGCTCGCCGGCCTGAACCACGGCCTGGGCATTAACGCCGGGGCGTAGCTGTAAGGGGTAAATGAGCTCGGCAGGCAATGCCGCCGTGGTTAGCGGCAGCTGCATCGACAGTTGTTTGAATCCCGGCAGCTGCACACCGCCGCGAAACGGCCAGACTCTATCCACGCCTAGATTCCGGTTCCGGCCAGCGCCAGTTGCTGAGGGTGGTGCCCAAAGGCTCCATGCTGATGCAGTTGACCGGACACGGCGCCACGCACAGCTCACAGCCGGTGCATTCGGCAATGATGACGGTGTGCATCTGTTTGGGCGCGCCGATAATGGCGTCGACCGGACAGGCCTGTATGCATTTGACGCAGCCGATACAGTCCTCCTCGTTGATCAGGGCCACGCTTTTGGGTTTTGGCGCGCCGAATTCAGCATTCAAGGGCTTGGCTGCCAGACCCAGTAAATCGGCCAGGGCCATAACGCCTTCTGCACCGCCCGGTGGACACTGATTGATGTCGGCATTACCCGCGGCAATGGCTTCGGCATAAGGACGGCAGCCGGGAAAACCGCACTGCCCGCATTGCGTCTGCGGCAGCAGGGCGTTGATGCGTTCTGCAAGCGGGTTGCCTTCAACCTTGAAACGGATGGCTGCATAGCCCAGAATCAAGCCAAAAACCGCAAACAGCAGACAAATCAGCAACATCAGCCTTTCACCAGGCCGCTAAAGCCCATGAACGCCATCGACATCAAGCCTGCGGTAATCAGGGCGACGGCATTGCCTTTGAAAGGCGCCGGCACATCGGCGGCATCGATTCTTTCGCGCAAGCCGGCAAACAGGGTCAGCACCAGAGAAAAACCGATGGCCGCGCCGAAACCGTATAGCGCCGATTCCATAAAGCCGAGCTGCGCCTGCACATTGAGCAGCGCCACGCCCAATACCGCGCAATTGGTGGTAATCAGCGGCAGAAAAATGCCCAGAACCTGATACAGCAAAGGACTGGTTTTATGCACGACCATTTCGGTGAACTGCACGACAAAAGCGATCACGACAATAAAGGCAATGGTGCGCAAATACTCCAGTTCCAGCGGCATCAGCAGGTAGTGATTGACCAGATAACTGCACACCGATGACAGCGTCAGCACAAAGGTTGTCGCCAGGCCCATGCCCAGCGCCGTTTCCAGTTTGCGGGACACGCCCATGAACGGACACAGGCCCAGAAACTTAACCAGTACGAAGTTATTGACCAGTATCGTGCTGACAAGAATGATGAGGTATTCTTTCATTTATTTGGGAACACCGCGGACAAATTAAGTTGAACAATTGTTAGGTTCGACAAATTCGCACCGGGCGGATAAATCCGCACCTACCTCGAAAAGCTTGGCAAAGGAACGAGGGTGACGTGCCTAACAGAGGCGCCCGGTTTCGTTGGGTACGCTAACGTTTTTTTCAACCTCACTTTTATACGAAATAAAGACTTCGATATTCCTTGCTCCGCCAGGAATGATAAAGCTCGCTGAATCGTTAGCAAGTTATTTAACGCGCATCCCCGGTTGCGCGCCGTCATCCGGGCTTAACACCCACAACTCCTTGCCGCCGGGGCCTGCCGCCAATACCATGCCTTCAGACACGCCAAAGCGCATTTTCCGGGGCGCCAGATTGGCGACCACGACGGTTAATTTGCCTTCCAGATCTTCCGGGGCATACGCGGATTTGATGCCGGCAAAAATGTTGCGGGTTTCATCGCCGATATCCACCGTCAGTTGCAGCAACTTCTCCGCGCCCTCGACATGAGCCGCCTTGATGATGCGGGCTATGCGCAGATCGATTTTGGCAAAATCATCAAATTCGATGGTCTTGGCAATGGGCTCAGCAGTTTTGGCTTTTGGCGCGGCGGCGGTTTTTTCCAGATTTTCTTTCGATGCGTCAATAATGGCGGCAATTTTGTCCGCTTCAACCCGGGTCATTAAAGGCTTGAATTCATCAATGGCATGACTGACCAAGGGCTTGGCCTCATTGGGCCAGGCCTGGCTGCCGATGTTTAAAAAACTTTCCGCATTGGCGGCCAGCGACCGGAATGACCGGCTTTAAATACACCGCCAGCAGGCGGAACAGGTTTAGGCCCATCGAGCAGACCTCGTGCAGCTGAGCGTCTTTGCCGTCTTCCTTGGCGATCAGCCAGGGTTTTTTCTCGTCGATATACTGATTGGCCTTGTCGGCCAGGGCCATGATTTCACGCATGGCCTTGCCAAACTCGCGCGTTTCATAACAGTCGGCGATGTGGGCGTTGGCGTCGATAAATTCCTGAAACAAGGCCGGTTCGGAACACTGGCCGGCTAACACGCCGGCAAATCGTTTGCTGATAAAACCGCTGCAGCGGCTGGCGATATTGACCACTTTGCCGACCAGATCGGAATTGACGCGCTGACTGAAGTCGTCAAAATTCAGGTCGATATCATCGACGCCCGCACTCAGTTTGGCGGCAAAATAATACCGCAGGTATTCCGGATTCAGGTGATCCAGATAGGTTCTTGCAGTAATAAAGGTACCGCGCGACTTGGACATTTTTTCGCCGTTCACGGTTAAAAAGCCGTGCGCAAAAATGGCGCTGGGAGTTCTAAGTTGAGCGCCATACAACATCGCCGGCCAGAACAGGGCGTGAAAATAAATGATGTCCTTGCCAATAAAGTGATACAGCTCGGCATCGCTGTCTTTGGCCCAGAATTCATTGAAATCAAGGCCCTGCTTATCACATAGGTTTTTAAAGCTGGCCATGTAACCGATGGGCGCATCCAGCCAGACATAAAAGTATTTGCCGGGGGCATCGGGAATTTCAAAACCGAAATAAGGGGCATCGCGGCTTATATCCCATTGCTGCAGGCCGCCTTCCAGCCATTCAGCCATCTTGTTGCGCACTTCAGGCTGCAAGTGTCCGGCATGTGTCCAGGTCTCCAGCATGTCGCTGAAGTCGGCCAGATTGAAAAAGTAATGCAGAGAATCTTTTTCGATGGGTTTTTCACCGGACACAACGGAAATCGCATTTTTCAGTTCGGTCGGCGCATAGTTTGCGCCGCAGGCTTCGCAACTGTCGCCGTATTGGTCGGCAGCCCCGCATTTTGGGCATTCGCCTCTGATAAAACGATCGGGTAAAAACATATGTTTAACCGGATCGTACGCCTGGGTGATGGTGCGTGAGCTGATATGACCGCCTTCGCGCAGGCGCTTGTAAATCAGCGCCGAAAAGGCCTTGTTTTCTTCGGAATGGGTGCTGTGATAATTATCAAAGGCAACGCCAAACTCGGTAAAGTCAGCCACGTGTTCTTCGCCGACCCGGGCAATCAATTGCTCGGGACTGATGCCTTCCCGGTCGGCCTTCAGCATGATCGGTGTGCCGTGCGTATCATCTGCGCACACGTAGTAGCATAGGTTGCCGCGTTGTTTCTGAAAGCGCACCCAAATATCAGTTTGAATATACTCCACCAGATGCCCCAAGTGGATGGGGCCATTGGCGTAAGGTAGAGCGCTGGTAACGAGAATTTTTCTGGGCGGCATAGGGCAAAATAGCAAGCAGTTGGAAGACCAAAGGGCCGCCTATTATGGCATAAAACAGGCAGAGCTCGAGCATGGCGCGGACTAAAAAATGCATTTTATGGCAAAATCTGTAAAATGCCCGCCATTCCAGAGCGTAAAGATTGATTATTAGCGGATTTTGTTCCCACCTTCTTTCGTCACCTGATTCAGTTACATGGAGCAAACATGGCAAACATCGAAAAAGCGGATATAGAAAATCGTCTAAAAACCTTTATCGACCCCAACAACGGCGCCGATCTGGTTTCTGCAAAATCGGTGAAAGCGATTGTAATCGAAGGCTCCTCTGTCAATGTGAAACTTGAGCTGGGTTACCCGGCCAAAAGCTATATTCCCGAACTAAAATCGGCGGTTGAACAGCACCTGCAAGCATTGCCAGGCATCGGTAAAATCAGCGTAGAAGTCACGGTAAAAATCATTTCTCATGCCGTGCAGCAGGCATTGAAACCCCTGCCCCAGGTAAAAAACATCATCGCCGTGGCCTCCGGCAAGGGCGGCGTCGGCAAATCGACGACCGCGGTCAATCTGGCGCTGGCGCTGGCCGCAGAAGGCGCCACTGTCGGCATTCTCGATGCCGATATCTACGGCCCGAGCATTCCCACCATGCTCGGCTTGTCCGGCTATCCGGCCAGCGAAGACAACAAAACCATGATGCCGAAAGTATCTTATGGCGTGCAGACCAATTCTATCGGTTACCTGATTGATGCCGGCCAACCGATGATCTGGCGCGGGCCCATGGTAACGAATGCCTTGCAGCAACTGCTTAAGGACACCAACTGGTCTAATCTGGATTATCTGATTATCGACTTGCCACCCGGCACCGGCGATATTCAATTGACACTGGCGCAGCAGATTCCGGTCAGCGGCGCGATTATCGTCACCACGCCGCAGGATATTGCCCTGATCGATGCCCAGCGCGGCTTGGGCATGTTTGAAAAAGTCAGCGTGCCGGTGCTGGGGATTGTTGAGAACATGAGCATGCATATCTGCAGCAACTGTGGCCACGAAGAAGCCATTTTTGGCGAAGGCGGCGGCATGGCCATGGCCGAAAAAAATAACATTGCGTTCCTGGGTTCACTGCCGCTGGATATTACCATTCGCAAATACGCCGATTGCGGCAGGCCAACCGTAGTGGCTGATCCTGATGGCCGCCCGGCGCAAATTTATAAGCAAATCGCCCGCAAAGCCTCGGCAAAACTGGCCCTGGCCGCCAAGGATTTCAGCAGCAAGTTTCCCAATATTATTGTGCAGAATACTTAAAAAAGCAGGTTCAAGGCGCAAGATTCAAGAGGACTTGCACCTTGCCCCTTGCCCCTTGCCCCTTGCCCCTTGCCCCTTGCCCCTTGAACCTTGAACCTTGACCTTGAACCTTGAACCTTGCACCTAAACCCCACCCATGTGAAAATTAGCGAGTTTTTTTCATATAATTAAAGAGTATTTAACATCTCATGAGTATTAAATCGGACAAATGGATACGCCGCATGGCGCAACAGCACGGCATGATTGAGCCCTTTGAAAGCGGACAGATCAGGGATGCCGGAGCTGGCCGGGTTATTTCCTACGGCACTTCCAGTTACGGCTATGATGTCCGCTGCTCCGATGAATTCAAGATTTTCACCAATATCAATTCGGCCATCGTCGATCCCAAAGACTTCGACTCCAACAGCTTTGTCGATGTGAAGTCCGATGTCTGCATCATCCCGCCCAACTCCTTTGCGCTGGCGCGCACGGTTGAATACTTCCGCATTCCGCGTGATGTCTTGACGATTTGTCTGGGCAAATCCACCTATGCCCGCTGCGGGATTATTGTCAACGTCACGCCGCTGGAGCCCGAATGGGAGGGCCATGTCACCTTGGAATTTTCCAATACCACGACCCTGCCGGCAAAAATCTACGCCAACGAAGGCGTCGCGCAAATGCTGTTCCTGGGTGCTGATGAAGTCTGTGAAACGTCTTACAAAGACCGGGGCGGCAAATACCAGGGCCAGACCGGCGTGACTTTGCCAAAAGCCTAATAGCAGCATGTGTCGTGTAGGTGCGGATTTATCCGCACAGTGCGAATGAATTCGCACCTACAGTTTTCCCATCATAATAAAATGGCTGAGTACCAAAGCTGTGCCACCCCTACTTGCTGGAAGCATGACCAGGGTAAATCGCAAATGAAAACCATCCCAGCTTTATAAGGCCCTTCTTTTGACTCAGCCATGTCCAAATTAAACTCCCAGCAACAAGACGCTGTAAAAGCGATTGACCACCCCTTGTTGGTGCTGGCCGGCGCCGGCAGCGGCAAGACGCGCGTGATTACCGAGAAAATCGCCTATCTGGTTAAACAAGGTATGCCGGCGCGCAATATTGCCGCGGTCACCTTTACCAACAAGGCCGCGCGGGAAATGAAATCCCGCGTATCCAAACTGCTGGATGACAAGCAAATCCGCGGGCTAAGGGTTTCGACCTTTCATTCCCTGGGGCTGGATATTTTGCGCGCGGAGCATAAAACCCTGGGCTATAAATCTGGGCTGACCCTCTTTGACGAGCAGGACAAGCACACGCTGCTGCGTAACCTGATCAGCCACAGCACGGTTCAGAACTGTGATGTTGACCATGCCGATCGTTATGCCTGGCAAATCGGGCAATGGAAAAACGCCTTCGTTACCCCGGAACAGGCCCTGTCAACGGCTACTGCAGAGCAATATCCGGCGGCGACGCTGTACACGGATTATACCCGCAGCCTGAAGGCTTACAACGCCGTCGATTTTGACGATCTGATCCTGCTGCCGGTGTTGCTGTTTCAGCAGCAGCCGGCCATTTTGGAAAAATGGCAAAACAAGATCCGTTATTTGCTGGTCGATGAATATCAGGATACCAATATCACCCAATACCAGCTGGTCCGCCTAATCGCCGGCAGCCTGGGGCGCTTTACAGTGGTCGGCGATGACGACCAGTCCATTTACGCCTGGCGCGGCGCGCAGCCCGAGAATCTGGCGCAATTGCAAAAAGACTATGCCCGTTTGCAGGTCATCAAGCTGGAGCAAAATTACCGCTCCAGCGGCCGCATCCTGAAGGTCGCCAACCAGCTCATCGCCAACAATCCCCATGCCTTTGAAAAAAGGCTCTGGAGCGAGCTGGGCTACGGCGACCCGCTACGCGTTTTAAGCCATAAAGATGAAGTCATCGAAGCCCAGCAGATCGTCTCGGAAATCATTCACCATAAATTCAAAACCGGCGGCAGTTATCAGGATTATGCGATTTTATATCGCGGCAACCATCAGTCCCGGTTATTCGAGCGGGGCCTCCGGGAAAACAACATCCCCTACTTCATCAGCGGCAGCACCTCGTTTTTTGCCTATACCGAAATCAAGGACATCCTGGCCTACCTGCGCTTGTTGGTCAATCAGGATGATGATGCGGCGTTTTTGCGCATTATCAACACGCCTCGGCGCGAAATCGGCCCGACCACCCTTGAAAAACTCGGCGATTACGCCAATGAGCGCCATATCAGCCTGTTTGCCGCCAGCGCCGAACTGGGGCTCGCGCAACGGCTTTCCGATAAAGCCACGCAACGGCTGGAAAAGTTCCGCAACTGGGTGCTCGATACCGCAGACCGAATCGAGCTCGGCGACACCTTCGCCGTCATCGAACAGATGATCGATCATATCGCCTATGAACAGTGGTTGCAGGAAAACAGCAAAACCCCCGAATCGGCCAAGCGCAAAATGGGCAATGTCTTCGAGCTGATTGAATGGCTCAAGCGCATGGCCGCCAAAGACAGCAACAGCGACAAGCCGCTGGCCGAAATCGTCGCCAAAATCATGCTGATGGACATCATGGAACGGAGTCAGGAAGAAGAGGCCGGCGACCAGGTCAGCCTGATGACGTTGCATGCCGCCAAAGGCCTGGAATTCCCGCATGTTTTTCTGATCGGCATGGAAGAAAATATCCTGCCCCACCAAAACAGCATCGAAACCGACAACATCGAAGAAGAACGCCGCCTGGCCTATGTCGGCATAACCCGCGCCCAGCTCAGCCTGACCTTTAGCTATTGCACGCATCGCAAGCGCTACGGCGAAATCAGCGAATGCGAGCCGAGCCGGTTTTTAAACGAATTGCCCGCCGACGATCTGGAATGGGTCAACAAGAAACAATTGGCGCCGGAAGTGCTTAAAGAGCGCGGCAAGGCCAGCCTGGCGCACTTGAAAACAATGTTGTCGTAATTGCACTCATGATCGGTTAAAATACGCCCACGCGCCCGTAGCTCAGCTGGATAGAGCGCAGCCCTCCGGAGGCTGAGGTCAGAGGTTCGAATCCTCTCGGGCGCGCCATTTGACTCCTCCCCCAAATTCTCATTTAGGCTCTTTGGCTTTTTCAGGTTCTTGATTCATAAGTTAGCAAGCATATTGCAAGACTGAAAATGGCAAGCGTTGCCCGCTTTGAGAAAAGTAATCGCATGCTTTCAAGGCAATCCAATATTGCTTCTTCATGCGCACATTTTGTTGTTAAACAAGGGTGTATTTTATGAGCTTCAAAACCTTAGCTAAAAACAGACTTTATGTCATCCTGATGTGTACTGTCATCCTGACTGGCTGCAACTTCCAAAAGCAAGACTATCTGAGCATGGTAACCCCTGCCGAATTAAACCGAATCATGCAACATGAAGATATATTCCTGGTTGACGTTCATACGCCCAAGCAAGCGCATATAAAAGGCACTGACCTTTTCTTGCCTTACAACGAAATCGAGAAAAACCAGGACAAACTTCCCAAAGACAAAAATACAGCCATTTATCTGTATTGCGAAAGCGGGCCTATGGCCGACACAGCGGCAAAGTCGCTGCATGGATTGGGTTACCGAAACTTAATTAGTCTTGAGGGCGGCGCAAAGGCTTGGCGAAGCTCGGAACTTGCTTTTGAATAAATTGATGCACTCAGCGCCTGATCACTTGTACGGCGAGTAGGCGCGGCAGAATCATTCAGCGGCAGCCGGGCATGTGCACTGAGGCAATTTTGCCGTCTGGTTTGCAGATTTCGGCAAAGACTATGAACCTGACTGTTTCTCCGATTTTTTTCTTCGCCAAACAAAAATGCCTATGCCGGCTGCGCCGCCCACAAAAAGCAACATTAACAGCGGATACTGATAAAACAGTTCAAAAAAGGCACCCATGCCTTGCGACGTACCCCGGTAATAAGGCCCCATAATTCACTCCCGCCCTTTATCGGGCTCTTCACTGTATAAATTAAAGCAACTGCCGATTCAAAATTGCCGTTGGATAAGAAATTTCGAAGCGGCTTATCAAGTTTTCCTGGAGTCTACCTTGGAAATTGGCATTGTCCAGTTCGCCTCTGGAATCAAAATGTGCCAGGATTAAGGCCATCCAACATTCGTTCGGATATCATCTATGCTTCAAATGCGAATTGCTGACAGCAGGGGCGATGATGCCGGCGGCAAATTTATCGCAAGCCATTAAAACCGGCTGGCAAAGCTTCAACACTCAATTCCATTGTTCAGGCATTAATACAGTATTTGAATGAAATTCGGCTTGTACTGTGAAATAATTTTAAGCATGACAGTAATCGCTCATACTCATGGGAACATCCTTGTGGCTCGACAAAAACCGCCCAAACTCTTAGCCTTGTTGGCTTTATTGCCGATGTTGTCCGGATGTGCCGCATCGGCGCTGCATGACGTATCCGATTCGGTGGCCAGCGCCATTCTCGACCAGAACGATATCGCCATTGTCCGCGAAGGCCTGCCTGCCTATCTGTTAATGACCGATGGATTGATCGAGAAAAATCCTGACGATGCCGGCTTGCTGATTGCGGGGGCCAAACTCTATGCCTTTTATGCCTCCGAGCTGGTTAATGATAATGGCCGCTCACGCAAGCTCACGGAAAAAGCGCGCAACTATGGTCAGCGGGCACTTTGCCTAAAACAGGCCAAGCTGTGTAACATCGATACGCTGGCTTTCGACGACTTTCCACGGGCACTGCAGCAGATCGATCAAGATTCGCTCAGTGAACTATATACTTACGGCCTGACCTCGGCCGCCTGGCTGCAGGCACACAGCCGGGATTGGAACGCCATTGCGGACCGGCCAAAAATCGAGGCTCTCTTTGAAAGAATGCTCGAACTCGACGAAAGTTTTGATGCGGGCCGCGTTCATTATTACCTGGGCCTGCTCCGCTCACAGCTGCCTCCAGCCCTGGGGGGGAAACCAGAAATCGGTAAAACTCACTTCGAACGGGCTATTGAACTGTCCCATGGCAATGATCTGGCCGTGAAAGTGGCTTTGGCGCGCTATTATGCGCGTATCATCTACGACCGCGAACTGCATGATAGATTGCTGCACGAAGTCATGCAGACCGATCCCAGCGTTTCCGGCCTGACCCTTTCGAACACGATGGCGCAACAGGAAGCCCAGCGCATGCTGGACGAATCCTCCAGCTATTTCCAGGAGTAAACTATGTACAAATTAACAACAGCCCTGTTTTTTTCAGTCCTGATGGTTTTTTCCCAGGCCGCTTTATCGGTAACCCTGAAGATTGCCACCGCCTCGCCGGAGGGAACCGTCTGGATGGAGAAAATGCGACAGGCTGCCGACGAAATTAACCGACGCACATCCGGGCGCGTGACCTTCCGCTTCTATCCCGGCGGCATCATGGGCAACGATGCCAGCGTCATGCGCAAAATCAATGTCAACCAGCTGCAGGGCGGCATCATTCCCGGTGGCGGACTGAGAGAAATCTATCCTGATTCGCAAGTCTATAGCCTGCCGCTCATTTTCCGTTCTTACGAAGAAGTCGATTATGTCCGTTCACGCATGGATGACCTGATTATCAAGGGCCTCGAAAAAAACGGCTTTATCAGTTTCGGTTTGAGCGAAGGCGGTTTTGCCTATCTGATGGCGGATAAACCGCTGGTGCGGGTCGACGACCTTAAGGGCCAGAAAATCTGGATTCCCGAAGGTGATTACATCAGCCGGAGCGCTTTCCAGACCATCGGCGTCTCGCCCATTTCGCTGCCGCTGACCGATGTTTTGACGGCGCTGCAAACCGGCCTGATCAATACCGTCGCCGCCTCGCCGATGGGAGCCATCGCCCTGCAATGGCATGCCCGCATTAAATATGTCACCGACGAGCCGCTGGCTTATTTATACGGGACGATGATCGTCCAGGCCAAAGCCTTCTCCGAACTCAAGCCTGAAGACCAGCAAATCGTCCGCGAAGTCATCGGGGCGGTTTATAAGGACCTGAATAGCATCAATAGGCGCGACAACACCGAGGCACTCAAGGTTTTACGCAAGCAGGGCATTCAATTCGTGCCGACCGATAAAAACGACCAGACCTGGCGCACCATGCTCGAAGCAACCAAAGCAAAAATGGGCCAGGAAGGCGTGCTCAGCCAAGCGATAATGGATACTTTAAAAAAGCATCTGCTTGATTACCGTCAGGCCCACACATCGAGCCTTTAATTCGTATGTGCCGACGCCTGACCGCCTGGTTGAGACGCCTGGAAGATATCGCCCTGGTCACGACCCTGGCTCTGATGATAGTGCTGGCGATAGGCCAGGTGGCCCTCCGGAATGTTTGGGGCAGCGGTTTGGCCTGGTCCGACCCGCTGCTGCGCATTCTGGTGTTATGGCTAGCACTATTGGGCGCGATGGCCGCAACTCGCGACCAGAACCATATCAGCATCGATGTGTTGAGCAAATCCTTGCCTGCTTATCTGAAAAATCCGGCGCAGTTATTGACACTCTGGTTCACAGCTGGCATTTGCGCATTGCTGGCCTGGCAGGGCGGACGGCTGGTGCAGATGGACTACCGGGAAGCGACGACGGCATTTGCCTCAATACCGGCCTGGGTCTGTGAACTGATTATCCCGTTTGGCTTCGGCATCATGAGCCTGCGGTTTTTCCTGCAAGGACTACAGGCCTTAGGCAACAGGGAGTCTTCATAATGCTGCTGTCGCTGGTACTGATCGTCCTGGCGTTATTGGGCGCCCCATTGTTCGCGATAATCGCCGCCACTGCTTTGCTCGGGTTTTTTCAAAATGATGTAGACCTGACAGTCGTGGCCATCGAGTTCTACCGCCTGGCCGATATGCCGATACTGTTGGCCATTCCCTTATTCACGTTTGCCGGCTATTTATTGAGTGAAAGCCGCGCACCCGAGCGTCTGATGCGTCTGACTCAGGCCTTGCTGGGCTGGTTGCCGGGCGGCCTGGCCATGGTCGCACTGACCGCCTGCGCGTTGATGACCGCATTTACCGGCGCTTCTGGCGTCACCATTGTCGCGTTGGGAGCATTGTTGTATCCGGCCTTGATCCGGGCCGGGTACCAGGAAAAATTCAGCCTGGGATTGGTCACCACTTCCGGCAGCTTGGGTTTGTTGTTTGCGCCGTCGCTGCCGCTGATACTGTACGGCGTGATTGCCCAGCAAATGAGCGTCGGCCGGTCTTTTACCATCGATGAACTGTTCCTGGCCGGCATCATGCCGGGACTTCTGATGCTGGTCATGCTGTCGGGCTGGAGCTACTGGCAAAACCGCCATTTAGCGTTGGCCGAGTTCACCACCGGCGAAGCCTGGGCTGCCCTGCGCGAAGCCCGCTGGGAACTGCCGTTGCCGATCGTCGTCCTGGGCGGCATTTACAGCGGCTATTTCGCAGTGTCGGAAGCGGCCGCGGTAACGGCGGTTTACGTACTGATTGTCGAAGTCCTGATACACCGCGAAATCAGCCTACGACAACTGCCGGACGTGATGCGCAACGCGATGGTCATGGTCGGGGGTATTCTGGTGATACTCGGCGTCTCGCTGGCGTCCACCAATTACCTGATCGATGCCGAGGTGCCCGGGCGGCTGTTCGCCTTTGTCAAAGAACACATTTCCAGCCAGCTGACGTTTCTGATGGCGCTCAATATCTTTCTGCTGATACTGGGCACCATGCTCGACATCTTCGCGGCGCTGGTCATCATGATTCCGTTGCTGCTGCCGATAGCCGTCGGTTACGACGTCGATCCGGTGCATTTGGGCATCATTTTTCTCGCCAACATGCAAATCGGTTATTTCACGCCGCCGGTCGGCATGAATCTGTTTATCGCCAGCTACCGCTTCCAGCGTCCGCTGTTGCAGCTTTACCTGGCCACCTTGCCGTTTTTCTTCATACTGCTGCTGGCCGTGCTGATAATAACCTACTGGCCGGGACTGACGCTGGGCTTGCCCGGTTTGCTGGCTTCTAATGGCGGCCAGTAACTTCAGCTCATCGACCTGGTTGCTGGTGCTATAGGCCGCTTCGCACCCGCTCATGGCCAGGCTCATGAACGCATTGCCTATGCTCCCGATCCAGTCACTGCCAGCCTTGCAGCCACCGGCTAACATCGGTCAGCTCACGCCAAGAACAACTAAAACTGCGTCCCGAGTAAACCGCTTCCATTTCGATGAACTCAATCCGAGTAGCCGGTGATTCAGGTTGAATGACTTTGGTAACAATAAAATGTTTTTCCTTGTTGCGCGGCACGGCGGCCGTCCATTTACTGAGCAGTAACTTTTGGGGGTTTAGATGGCGGCCTGTCTTCGGTTGCATTGCTTAGTTCTCGCTGTCCAAAAATGTCTTTTGAAAGTCCACGCCATCGAGTCTGCCTGGCATCAGATCGGTCATGGCGACATAGCTGAGATGACTCTCTTGATTCAGTAATCATTTCATAATGCAGGCTGCACCGAGAGGCTGTCCACCATTGCTTTCCGGGACGTATGCCTGGATCAGCAGCTGCTGACAATACGGTAAATAGCTGCGGTAAGTTTTTCAAGCTGCGCTTCGGTGCTGATATAGGGCGGCATGGTATAGATCAAGCGGCCAAACGGCCGCAGCCAGATGCCTTCATTGACCAGGCGGGCCTGAATTTTTGCCACCGGAACCGGGTCTTGCATTTCCAGCACGCCGATGGCGCCCAGCACTCTGACATCGGCGACGCCGGGCAAATCACGGCAAGGCTCCAGCCCTAGTTGTAATGCCGTTTCGATCGCCGCTATCCGGCTTTTCCAGTCCGATGCCAGCAACAGGTCAATGCTGGCCGAGGCAATGCTGCACGCCAGAGGATTGCCCATAAAGGTCGGGCCATGCATAAAACAGCCGGCTTCGCCATTGGAGATGACTTGCGCCACCTCTTCTGTGGTCAACGTGGCGGCCAGCGATAAATAGCCGCCGGTCAGGGCTTTGCCCAGGCACAGGATGTCTGGCGCGATGCCGGCGTGTTCGCAGGCAAACAGGCGGCCGCTGCGGCCAAAGCCGGTAGCGATTTCATCGGCGATCAACAGCACCTGGTAATGATCGCAGAGTGCGCGCACGGCTGCGAGATAGTCCGCATGATAAAACCACATGCCCCCTGCGCCCTGCACGATGGGCTCAAGGATGACGGCGGCAATGTCCCCGGCATGGCGGGACAGGACGGCTTCAAAATCTGCAATATCGGCTGCATCCCAGGGCGCATCGAAGCGGCAGGCCGGACGCGGCGCAAAATAATGCTGCGGCAGCACGTTGCTGAACAGATGATGCATGCCGGTCACCGGATCACATACTGCCATAGCGCCGAAGGTATCGCCGTGGTAACCGCCTCTTAGCGCCAGAAAACGGTTCTTATGACTTTGGCCTTGCGCCTGCCAGTACTGCAGCGCCATTTTAAGGGCGACTTCGACACTGACCGAGCCCGAATCGCTGAAAAACACCGCATCCAGTTGCGGCGGCGTGATGGCGAGCAAACGCCGCGCCAGTTCAATGGCCGGGGTATGTGTGATGCCTCCAAACATGACATGTGCCATCGAATTCAACTGGTCTTGCGCGGCCTGATTCAAACGCGGATGGTTATAGCCATGTATCGCCGACCACCAGGACGACATGCCGTCGATCAGTTCGCGCCCGTCTGCGAGTTTGAGCATGACGCCGGCAGCGGATTCGACGTGATACACCGGATCAGGCGCGGCTAAGGAGGTGTAAGGATGCCAGATGTGCCGGCGGTCGAGATCGAGCAAGGTATTTTCGTTCATGGCTTGATATTTTGATTATGCTCGGAAGCCTGGGGGATTATGCACAACGCGAGGCGAAGGTGATGGCTAATTTGAATGAAACGGCACCGTCGCTTTATTCAGGCGGTCATTGATGGCGCGCCAGGCTTCCGTTTCGGGCGGCTGCTCCACCAGAATCAGATCCAGTTGCAGCCGGTCGAGCTCGCGCAACGCGGCATAGAGTGCCTGCGCATAAGCCTCGGCTTGCTGGGGAAGTCGGATGCTATGGAGCCGCGCTTGAGCCTCGATGTTCTGATGATAAACGAGCAGGCCGATTTGTTTGCCTTGAGCAGTCAAGTTCTGCACGATTTCCGGCAAGTCTTTGCCGGCGCAGCGCATGGCCAGCGTCACTGGCGCATAGTGAATCGCCATCAGGCCCGGCGCACGCAGCGTTGAGTCTTCCGGGTGCTGCAACAGCACCAGCTCCGTCTGCAGCACGTCTTCGAGCTGTTGCCGGTTAATGTGGCCCGGCCTTAACAATACCGGCCGCGGCCCGCTCAGATCAACAATGGTCGATTCCACACCCACCAGACAAGGGCCGCCATCCAGAATCATGTCGACAACATCACCGAGTTCTTCCTCGACATGGCTGGCCTGGGTCGGGCTGATGCGTTTAAAACGGTTGGCAGACGGCGCCGCAATACCGCCGCCAAAAGTCTGCAATAAACGCAGGGCGACCGGATTATTCGGTATGCGCAGCGCGATGGTGTCCTGTCCTCCGGTGACCTCCAGCGGCACCGACGCTCTCTTTTTCAGGATGATGGCGAGCGGCCCGGGCCAAAAACGCGCGGCTAGGCGAAGCGCCAGTTCCGGCACCGGCTCGGCCCAAAGCTTCAGGCTGTCAACATCGGCGATATGAACGATGAGCGGATGATTGGCAGGACGCCCTTTGGCCTCGAAAATTCGCCGCACCGCGGCAGGATTACTGGCATCAGCGCCCAGGCCGTAAACGGTTTCGGTTGGAAACGCCACCAGACGGCCCTGGTGTAATAACTTGGCCGCTTTGGCAATAGCGGCATCGTCAGCAAAAATGGGCTTCATACGGGCTGGGTAACGCTGAAACATGATTAAGGATTTTTTGTGGCTGCAGGTCGCGAATCCATTCGCACCGTGCGGATAAATCGCGCACCTGCAGAAATGCGTCGCTCCCACAGGCAAATATCGGCCGCCGTTGTGTTAGCCCGCCACGATTTCGATCAAAACCTCTTCCGGGTTGGCCGGCTCACCTTTGACGACGTGAATGGCTTTAACAATACCGGCAATCGGCGCGGTCACTTCGGTCTCCATTTTCATGGCTTCCGTTATCAATACCGGCTGGCCGGCAACCACCTGCTGACCCACTTTGACCAGCACATCAAGAATATTGCAGGGCATGCTGACCCCGACGTCGCCTTCGGCGGAGGGGCGCCGGCGCTTGCCGGCAATCGTGCTTTTAACGGCGCCTTGGGTGCCGCCATCCAGGACGATTTCATCGAGCGTTTCGACCAGGACTTCCTCAGGCACGCCGTCGACCATGAAATAGAAGTGCCGCAGGGTCTGGTTCTTGGGCCCGGCCCCGGTCACTTTTACGTGATACGACTCGCCATGCAGGGCGACATTGAATTCGGTGGGGGCTTTTTGTACGCCGGCAGCGGTGGCCGACGCCAGCTCCAGCGGCTCAGGCACCAGATGACCGCTTGAGCGCAGCTCCAGAAACTGTTTGCCGACTTCCGGAAACATGGCATAGCTCAGGACATCTTCATCGTTTAGGGCCAGATGGCCGATTTCCTGACGCAAATGTTCGAACTCGGGCTTCAGCAAATCGGCGGGGCGGCACTCAATCAGCTCTTCCTTGCCGATGGCGCGTTTTTGCAAATCAGCATTGACCGGCGCAGGCGCTTTGCCATAGCCGCCTTGCAGATAGCGTTTGACCTCATTGGTAATGGTTTCATAGCGTTTGCCGGTCAGCACGTTTAAAACCGCCTGCGTGCCGACAATTTGCGAAGTCGGCGTGACTAAAGGCGGATAACCCAGATCCTTGCGCACGGCCGGAATTTCTCTGTAGACCTCGTTGATACGATCCAGAGCGTTTCTTTCCCGCAATTGATTGGCCAGGTTGGAAATCATGCCGCCCGGCACCTGGAAGACATGCACGCGGGTATCGACACCGGTAAACTCGCTTTCGAAGCGGTGATATTTTTTGCGCACTTCGGCGAAATAGCTATTGGCAGTTTGCAGCTTATCCAGATCCAGGCCGGTGTCGTGGCCGGTGCCCAGCAGGGCCATGACCAGGCTTTCGGTAGGAGGATGGCTGGTGCCTCCGGACCACGAGGACAGCGCCGTATCAATATGCCGGCAACCGGCTTCGATGGCTTTCAGCTGGCACATTTCGGCCAGACCGGAGGTGGCATGGCAATGTAAATGCAGATGGCAGGCCGACCGCATCTTTCAGGGTCATGACCAGTTCGCCGGCGGCATAAGGCGTCAACAATCCGGCCATGTCCTTGATGGCAATGGAGTCGCAGCCCAATTCAGCCAGTTCCCTGCCCAGCGTGACAAAGCTCTTGATGTCATGCACCGGGCTGGTGGTGTAACAAATGGTGCCCTGGGCATGTTTGCCCGCATTTTTAGTAGCCTCGATGGCGGTCTTAAGATTGCGCACATCATTCAGGGCGTCAAAAATACGGAACACATCCATGCCGTTGTCTGCGGCTTTCTGGATAAAAGCCCGCACGACGTCGTCTGAATAATGCCGGTAGCCGAGCAGGTTTTGTCCGCGCAACAACATTTGCAAGGGGGTTTTGGGCAGCGCGGCTTTCAATGTGCTCAGGCGCTCCCAGGGATCTTCTTTCAAAAACCGCAGACAGGCATCGAAGGTGGCGCCGCCCCAGCATTCCAGTGACCAGTAGCCGATGTCATCGAGCATTGCACAGGCCGGCAGCATGTCTTCGGTGCGCAAGCGGGTCGCAATCAGCGACTGATGGGCGTCACGCAGTATAACGTCGGTAATATGAACTTTTTGCATGTGTTGTTCCTTGAATCAAAGGCCGGTATGTGAGGACATGACTGCAGCGATTACGCTGGCCAGCACCTCGGGCCGGGGTTTGTTCGAATAGTTGATCAGCTCGGGATGCTGTTCAACAAAGCCGGTATTGAAACTGCCTGCGCGGAAATCGGGGTGGCGGAGAATTTCCAGATAATAAGGAATCGTTGTTTTAATGCCAAACAGGCCCATATCGCGCAGGGCTCTATCGCCGCGCTGAACCACGTCTTGCCAGGTCAGGGCATTGACGATGACCTTGGCGACCATGGAATCGTAAAAAGGCGGGATTTCATAGCCGGTATAAATGGCCGTATCGGTACGCACGCCGGGACCGCCGGGCGAATAATAACGGGAGATATGCCCGAAGCTGGGCAGAAAGCTGTTTTTGGGATCTTCGGCATTAATCCGGAACTGGATGGCATAGCCGCGACGGATGATTTCTTCCTGCCGGTAACGCAGGGGCAGATTGGCAGCCACCCGGATCTGTTCCTCGACAATATCGACGCCGGTGATGGTTTCGGTAATCGTGTGTTCAACCTGCACGCGCGTATTCATCTCCATGAAATAAAAGCGGCCGTTATCATCGAGTAAAAACTCGACGGTGCCGGCGTTGGTGTAGTTGACCGATTTGGCGGCAATCACCGCGAGCCCGCCTATGTACTGGCGCTGCGCTTCATCCAGTTGGGGCGAGGGCGCAATTTCAATTAGTTTTTGATTGCGGCGCTGGATGGAGCAGTCGCGTTCGTAAAGATGAATGGCATTGCCGTGATGGTCGGCCAACACCTGCACTTCGATATGGCGCGGATTGACTATGCACTTTTCCAGAAACACGTCGGCGCTGCCGAAGGCTTTGGTGGCTTCGGAAATAACGCGCTCATAATTGCGCTCTAGCTCGTCGGCATTATCGCAGCGCCGGATGCCCCGGCCGCCGCCGCCCGAAGTGGCTTTCAGCATGACCGGATAACCGATTTGCGCGGCGACTTTGAGGGCTTCTTCAACATCGGCCAGATTGCCGTCGGAGCCGGGCGTTACCGGAATGCCCGCCGCCTTCATGGCGTCGCGGGCTTCTGTTTTATCGCCCATGCGCTGAATGACTTCAGGCTCGGGTCCGATAAAGATGATGCCGCGCTCCTTACAGGCCCGGGCAAACTGCGCATTTTCGGACAGGAAGCCATAGCCGGGGTGGATGGCATCGCATCCGGTGGCGACGGCAAGATCAACCAGAGCATAAATGTTCAGGTAGCCGGCTACCGGTTCACTGCCGATGCAGTAGGATTCATCGGCTTTTTTGACATGCAGGGCAAAACGGTCGGCCTCCGAATAAATAGCGACCGAACGGATGCCCATTTCGGCGCAGGCCCGGATAATGCGTACCGCGATTTCACCGCGATTGGCGATCAGTATTTTGCGTAACATGGCGGGTTCTTACCAAAAATCAGGATGGGGTTTAAGTTTAAAGGATTAATCCGGTTTGTACTATAGGAGCGCTGTATCAGGGTTTAAGGCAAACTTAAAAATGTTTTTTTTAGCTAATGAAAGTCAGCGGTGGGAGCGATGCTGCGGGATTAGATTGCGCATATTCGTTGATGCGAGCGATTCCCCTATATGGCCATGGTATTTTGGAGCTTTCTCGCAACTGAAAGCCCTGCTTGTCGTTTTTTAATCATTATTTGTTGCTTTTAACAAAACTGTAACAAAGCTGTCACAGAGCTGTCATTTGCATCGCCTATGCTTGCCGGAAACTTTTTCAATAATCGTGGGCAAGCAATGAAATTCTCAAAACTTAGTTTGGCGGTGGCAGCAGTTTTAGGCGTGAGTGTGACGTCCTCTGCTTTTGCTATTGAGCTTTACGTCGATACCAGGACCAAGCAAATTTATGCAGAGCCTGGGCCGAACCGCGAAAAAATGGGCAGCTTTGAAAGGGTCGAAGACAGCGCTGCCAAAGCAAAGGTTGACGGTAACTCCGAGGTAGCCACAAAAGCCGAACTGGATGCCATCCATCAGGATCTGGAATTAAAAACCAATGAACTCAAGGCGCTGGAAGAACACGTGGCGGCTAACCGGGAAGAGAAAGCCAAGAACGATGAGAAATGGTTTAACAAAATCAACCTGCGCGGTTACACGCAGTTGCGTTATAACCAACCTTTATCGGGTGACCGGACGGCAACAGATCCGGAGCTGAGGTCAGTTGGTGACAGCGGTATTAAAAATAACAGCAACTTTTCTTTTCGCCGTGTCCGCTTGGTATTTTCTGGCGATATTAACGAATATTTGTCTCTGTATATCCAGCCGGACTTTGCGTCCAACGTGAGCGACAGTCAGCAAAATTTTGCGCAACTGCGCGACGCCTATGCCGATATAGCCTTTGACAAAAAACATGAATACCGCATTCGCGCCGGTCAATCGAAAGTACCGTTCGGCTGGGAAAACCTGCAGTCTTCACAAAATCGTTTAGCTCTGGATCGTGACGATGCGCTGAACAGTGCGGTGCCGAGCGAGCGTGATTTGGGTTTGTTTGCCTACTGGACGCCTGAGCATGTCCAAAAACTCTGGAAAACACTCAGCAAAAAGGGCTTGAAACCCTCCGGCGACTATGGCGTCGCGGGTATCGGTGTCTACAACGGCCAGGGCCTGAACCGCGCTGAAACCAACGATGACTTATATGTGGTTGCGCATACCACCTATCCGCTTGAGTTGAATTTCCTGGGCTACCCTTTTACTGGCCAGGTTGTGGAAGTCGGTGCAGATGTAATGTCGGGTTACTTCAATCCGACGACGGCGGACTTGACCGTGTTTGGCAGCGGTCAAAAAATATTGAAAGCGGACCTTGATAAGCAACTTAAAGGCAATACTATCAGAGAAGATCGAGTCGCGGTGCACGCTATCCTTTTCCCGCAACCGTTTGGTCTCCAAGCTGAATGGAATTGGGGTTCTGGCGCAACTTTAAATACGGCAGGCAAAGGCTCTATTGAAAGGGAAGATCTCCGTGGCGGCTATGTGCAGGCCATGTACAAAATTGACAACGTCTTCCGTGACGATGGCGTGCTGATTCCTTATGTGAAGTGGCAGACGTATCGCGGCGCCTGGAAAGGGGCTAATAATTCACCAAGAACATCGGTGGATGAAATTGAAGCGGGCATCGAATATCAAATCATGAAGGCCCTCGAAATTACCCTGGCGTATTCAACCATGGATAGAACCAATGTCAGCAATCTTGGCCAGGCCTCGGGTGACCTGGCTAGAGCCCAGCTGCAATGGAACTACTAATGCTGGTTTTAACCAGATTCCTGCAAAGGCTTGCAGCCTGAAGCGAGAAACAGTTTACCGGCTCATGTAATTAAAAAGCCCGCTGGCAATCCAGCGGGCTTTTTTTATGCAAAATCACTATGGCGAACAGACTGGCTATCGCCATATCCGGCGCCCGCCACTCATCGGTAATTACCACGCCAAATTCAACTGCTTGTCCGCTACTTGCGAATAAGCAAGCGGCAGGTATAATCGATCCATTTGCACACACCCCAGACAGTTAAGGGTTTTTTAAGCTAATAGTAATGCGCACGAAATTAAGTTGAGCACGTGTAGGTGTGAATTTATTCGCAACTGCGCAAAAAATTGTTTCTCTGCTTTGCGCGCGTTATTTGATACGCGTTCCTAAGGATAAATTGATCATGGCGATTTTAAGCGTTCTGCTTTGGACTCCGGCGGTTGGTGCCTTGCTAGTCGCTTTCATGCCTGGCCAGCACGCGCGGGTCATCCGTGGCATCGCCAATGGGTTTGCCGGTTTTGCCTTGCTAATAGCCTGCTGGCTGCTCAGTGGCTTTCAACCGGAGCTCGGTGATTTGCAATTCTACGAAAATCTCCCGCTTAATCCCAAATTCGGCAGTGCTTATGCCCTGGGTATCGATGGCGTGTCCATGCCCATGGTGGTGCTGGCAACCTTGCTGATGTCTGTGGCCCTGCTGACTTCTTTGAGCATTTCCAGCCGCGTCAAGGGCTATTATATTTGCATGCTGTTGCTGGAGTTCGGCATGCTGGGTGTGTTTCTGGCCCAGGACTGGGCCTTGTTTTATATCTTCTGGGAAGTCACCTTGATTCCGTTGTTTTTTCTGATCGATCGCTGGGGCGGCAAGCGGCGCCATGCGGCCAGCCTTAATTTTGTGCTGTACACCATGGGCGGCTCGGTTTTTATGCTGATCAGCCTGATTGCGGTGTATGAGTATGTGCCGAATCAGGTTTCGTTAATGAGCGCGATGATCCATGTCTCGGAAAATATGCCCCAAGATCAGCAGATTTGGGCCTTGCTCGGGTTTTTAATCGGTTTCGGCGTCAAGATGCCGGTGTTTCCACTGCACGGGTGGCTGCCGCTGGCGCACGTTGAAGCGCCCAGCCCGGTCAGTATTCTGCTGTCCGGCATTTTGCTGAAAATGGGCGCTTATGGCCTGCTCAGGGTGGTGGTGATGCTGCCCTCAGCCGCTCAAACATTGCAAGCACTGCTGGTTTTTCTGGCGCTGTTCGGCATGCTCTACGGCGGTTTGCTGGCCTGGCGGCAAAGCGACCTGAAAGCCATGGTCGCGTATTCATCCATCAGTCACATGGGCATCGTTTTACTGGGCATTGCGACCTTGAACGAGGCCGGCATGGTGGGCGCAGTCTTGCAGATGACGGCTCATGGCCTGGTGGCCGGCGCTTTATTTTTGTTGGTGGGACTGCTTTATGAACGCACCCAGACCCGCAACATTCAGGATTACAGCTCGCTGATTCAAGTGATGCCGCGATTTGCCCTGTTGACCTCTTTGACCTTGCTGGCGACCATGGGACTGCCGGGCACCATTGGCTTTGTCGGCGAACTGCATGCGTTCATCGGCGGCTTGCAACGATGGAGCGGGCTGATGGTGTTTTTCGGCATCAGTATTTTAATCAGCGCGGCGTATGCCCTGCGCACCATGAGTCTGCTATTTACCGGCCCGGTCAAGCCGCAGATGCAGCAGCTTGAGGATTTGCGGACTCCGGAGTTATGCGCGGCCTCCGTCTTGGTGGCGGGTATCCTGCTATTCGGGCTGTGGCCGTCGCCGCTGATTGAGCTGTCAACGGCCACGATCCGGCATATGCATACCCTGATCGGGCATAGCCTTTAGGGCATTCGCCGGGTTTTATTAGGATTAACGATGCCAATATCCCCATTAAAGTCAAAAGACATCAATGCGTTGCGCAGCCTCATCAACACTGCGCTAAGCCATTTGGATCATGTGCTGCCGGGGCAGGCACCCATTCATGATTTCGTGCATCACAATACCCTGCATGGTTTTCAGCACCTGCCGTTCGAAGAGGCCTTGGCGGCATTTGCAGCGCTGACCGGTATTGCCGGTTATTTGCCGGAAGCCCAGTTTCGCGTCTTGTATCAGCAGGGACGTATCAGCGACGATGATTTAACCGCTGCATTTGCCCATCAGCCGCAGTTGCGGCCGGAACAAGGCATTTGCCAGACCAGTGACCGGGCGATTACCCGGAAAGAGTTATTTCAGATTGCACTGCTGTTTGATCTGGAGGCCGTCAGCATCACTCAGTTCAATTGGCAAATTGAAGAAATGAAGGCTCTGAGTGAGATTCAGGCCGATGTGCCTGAACCGGTCAGACGGCACATATTGGCAGGCGCGGGTTTGGAGCGCGATGCCGTCCGCTCATTATGGGAAACTATTTTAAGCAAGCTGGAACTGCAACCGGCGAGCCTGCATCCGGAAAACCTGCTGGATTTGTCGCTGGAGCAGGCCGAAGACTGGTTCGCGCATTATGCGCATCCAGCAGACGCTGAATCTGCCTCGGTGCATCAACAGATGCAGCGGCAAGCAAGTGCCGAACTCGATGCATTATTGGCGCAATTGGGCGACAGCATGACCTTGCGCGGCTTTATTCAGGCCTTGACCGGAATTGATATTCTCGACTGGGTGCGCCCGCAGCTGATCCGGCTGTGCGCTTCCGGATTGGACGAAGGCATTGCGCCCTGGCCATTGCCGGAGCGCAGCCGGCTCGGGCTGTATGGCGCCTGGCGGGCAAGCGCGCGCTATGACGCTAATCCGTTCCTGCACGAGCTCCCGGACTGGCAAGACATCATGGCCGAACTGCCGGAGGATGCGACCGACGCCATCATCCTGCAGCTAAGCCACCTGGATATCCCGCAAGCCCGATGGGCCGGTTATTTGCAGCGGCTGGCGCTGGAATTGCCCGGCTGGTCGGGTTTGATTAACTGGCGCCAGCAGCATCCGCACTACCACGACGGCAATGCTGCCGTAATCAAGCTGGCTGATTATCTGGCTATCCGTCTGACCCTGGATCGGCTCTGGCTGAATCAGGTCTGCCGTGAAACCTGGCTGATTGAAGCCAGGCTGGGCCGGTTAAAAAGTTATTTTGACAAAAACCTGTCCGAATTTATGGTGCGCAGTTGGCTGTACCGGGGCGATTTGCCGGAATATTTGACGCAAAAAGCCCAGGCGCTGACGCTGCTGGCCAGTTCAGAGCGGCATGAGCGCAGCCATTGGCGGCAGCTTGCCGATTTACTGTGGACCTGGCAATGCAGCCCGGTAGCCGAACAGCAGAACCGGCAAGCTACATCCTTTTCTGCTTATGACAGCGGCTGGCGGCTGTTCCGCTTATGCCAGCACCTGGGATTAAACGCCGCCCATCTGCAGCATCCTGCAAAAGCAGGATTTGGAGCAGATGCTGACAGTGCTGGATGAATTCGATCTGGCCGCGCGTAATCCGGTCTGGCTGATGGCTTATGAACATCATTACCGGGAAGATTTGTTTCAGGCCTTGCGCGCCAACCACGGGCGCGGCCGCTGGACCACGCGCGCCATGCGTCCTGAAGCCCAAATTGTCATGTGCATGGATGAGCGTGAGGAAAGCTTCCGGCGCCATCTGGAGGAGCTGAACCCGGCTATCGAAACCTTGGGCGCGGCGGGTTTTTTTGGCGTGCCGATGCATTATAAAGGGCTTGATGCGACAGAATCTGACGCCGCTCTGCCCTGTCGGGGTAACGCCGGTGCATGAAGTTGCCGAGATCGCCAAACAAGGGCAGGAAAAAATGCTGTCCGCGTATCAGCAGGGGCGCCGATGGTATAAGCGCTTCGACTATCTGCTATACCAGAGTCTGCGCCGTAATCTGCTGCTGCCGCACGTCGCCATCGATGTGCTGGCGCCATTTACTTTCGCCGGACTGCTCGTTAAAACGCTGCTGCCGGGCGCCCATAAGGCTCTGGCTGGCTGGTTGCAGCGGATCGTGATGCCGCATGTCAGCACCGAATTGCAGTTTACTTCCACCGACACCCGAACGATTGCCACGGCCGAACAGCCCAGGCAGGGCTTAACCGACAGCGAACAAACCGGGCGCGTGGCGGCGCTGCTGCGCACGTTAGGCCTGACTAACGGTTTTGCGCCAATTATCGCGCTGGCGGGACATGGCTCCACCAGCCAGAACAACCCGCATGAAGCCGCGCATGATTGCGGGGCCTGCGGTGGCCGGCAAGGCGGACCCAATGCGCGCGTCTTCGCGGCCATGGCTAACCGGCCTGAAGTGCGTGCACTGCTGGCGCAGCAAGACATCATCATTCCCGATGACTGCTGGTTTGTGGGTGCGCAGCACGATACCTGCAGCGATGCCATGAACTGGTACGATCTGGATACGATCCCGGCGCCGCTACGTGAACATTTTGAGCGCTTCAGGGCGCTGATCAGTCAGGCGCAGGCCTTGTCTGCGCATGAGCGCTGCCGGCGGTTTTTTTCGGCCGGGGCCGCGTTGTCGCCGGCGCAGGCCTTTCAGCATGTGACGCTGAGAGCGCAGGATTTAAGCCAGGTTCGCCCCGAGTTTGGTCATGCTACCAATGCGGCGGCCGTGATAGGCCAGCGCGCGTTGACTCAGGGCTTGTTTTTGGACCGGCGGGTATTCCTGATTTCCTACGACCCCTCGCAAGACCCTGAGGGCAGCATTCTCGAGTCCATTTTACTGACGGCGGGCCCGGTCGGCGCCGGTATCAATCTGGAATATTATTTTTCCACAATTGACAACGAACGTTTTGGCTGCGGTACAAAAGTACCGCACAATGTGACCGGATTGTTCGGGGTTATGGAAGGCACGGCCAGCGATTTGCGCACCGGCCTGCCCAAACAGATGGTGGAAATTCATGAGCCGATGCGCCTGCAGATTCTGGTTGAGGCGAAGACAGCGGTGCTGGAACAGATTTATGCCCGCCAGGACAGTTTGCGCGAATTAATTGCCGGCGGCTGGATACATTTAAGCGCCAAGGACCCTGACAGCGGCGAAATCTTTATTTTTGAGCGCGGCAGCGGTTTTGTTCGCTGGCAAGCGCCGGCCAAAACCTTGCCGGTGAGTCCAAATTCACTGGACTGTTACCGCGATCAAGCCGGGCCTATTGGGCCGGTTTTGATCAAACAGTCCCTTCGGCAAGCTCGGGGCCAGCTCAACGCTTTGGAGTTCAGTTAATGGATGCATTAGTTCTATTCATTCCCTTGTTTCCGCTGACGGCCGCTGCGCTTATCGGCGCCGGTGGTTTATTTGGCTGGCTGGATGGCGAAGCCAGTGAAACCAGCACAGCGGAGATCGCCACGTGGAGCATTACCTTGTCCTGCATGCAGGCCTTGATGTTGCTGGCTGCGGACGCACTGGGCAAAAACACCGGCGCCTTCAGTGCCGGGCAATGGCTGGGTAGCGATACGCTGAATATCCGGGTGAATTTTATCAGCTCAGGTTTTAGTGTCGTGCTGGCGGCGTTGTTTGCCCTGTTGTTGCTGATCATCACCCGGTTTTCGATCAACTACATGCACAGAGAACCGGGCTTCCACCGGTTCTTTTTTATTCTCAATCTGTTTGCTGCGGCGATGCTGTTGCTGGTGCTGTCCGGCAACGCGGTGGGCACGTTCATCGGCTGGGAAATCGCAGGATTGTGTTCTTATCTGTTGATCGCCTTTGCCTATGACCGCCCGGTCGCCGCCAGCAATGCCACGCGCGTGTTTGTGACTAACCGCATTGGCGATGCGGCTTTTATTTTGGGCATAGGCCTGAGTTATGTCTGGGCCGGCAGTGTTAACTGGGCCGCATTGACCTCGCCGTCGGCGCAATTAACCAGCGGACAGGCAACGTCCATTGCGCTTTGTTTCGCTGTGGCCGCGTTTGCCAAATCCGCACAGATTCCTTTTGCACCCTGGCTGGCGCGCGCCATGGAAGGGCCGACGCCGTCCAGTGCGGTGTTTTACGGTGCGCTGATGGTGCATGCCGGCGTATACCTGGTCATACGCTTGCAGCCAATTTTCGAGCAGTCGCCGCTGGCCATGATTGTGCTTGCCGTCGCCGGTGTGCTGACCGCCGTGTATGGCTTTGTCGCCGGTCTGACGCAGACCGATGTCAAGAGTTCGCTGGTTTTTGCCGCCTCCGGGCAACTGGGGTTAATGTTTCTGGAATGCGGTTTCGGGCTTTGGCAGCTGGCTGGCTGGCATCTTTGCGCACATGCCGTGGTGCGCGGTTATCTGGTGTTGAGCGCGCCCTCGCTTATGCATCATGTCCATGGCAACCCGATCAAGCCGGTTGCGCCCGCCATTGCCCGGCTGCGCTGGCTTTACGCGGCTTCGGTACAGCGCTTCTGGCTGGATCCGATGACCGACTGGGCTCTGGTCAGACCGGTACGCAGGTTAGCCAGCGATATGAACTATTTTGATGCGCATGTTGTTGATTGTACGCTGGGCGCGCCAGCCCCGGCCATGCGCGCGATTGCCTCACTGGCGCAAAGGGAAGAACAAAAAATTGGCGCCCTGCTCGATAACGATGCCGATAGTTTTGCCCGCGGCAGCGGCCTGGCGGGCAAGCTCACGCAGTGGACAGCAGCCATCCTGCACTGGTTTGAAGACCGCGTGGTGTTGGGTGGGGTCGGCAAGGACTCGATTTTTATAGGCCGTAAACTGGGCCATGCTGCCAATAAAATCGAACAAGTGCTGTTCAGGCCTCGTTATCTGGCGTTGTTTGTATTTATAACCTTGCTCATTGCATTTTGAGGCCCTGATGGAAATCCCTGTTGCTTTTTGGCCGGAATCGGCTGTGCTGCCCGTGCTGTCAGCCCTGACACTGGTGCCGCTGCTGGCCATGGCGGCCATCTTGTTTTCGCGCTCAACGGCTGCGGCGGCGGGTCTTGCCTTTTTGGGAGCGCTGCTGAATGTAGCATTAAGTTTTTATATGCTGTCAGTTTTTGATGTACATAAAAACGGCATTCAGTTGCTTGAACAGGTTAAGATTCTTGGCCTCAGTTATGTGGTTGGCGTTGATGGCATCAATGTGCTGTTTATCCCACTCACGGCCGTATTGGCGATGCTGGCTTTGGTTTATGCCTTAATTACCCGGCACGCGAAAGATCCGAAATTTTTTGCCTGTCTGTTGGCTTATGAAGCCGTTTTGATTGGCGCGTTTTCTGCCTTGAACGCTATGCAGTTCTGGCTGTGGAGTGTTCTGGAATTAGTGCCGGTGATTTTATTAACCATTCATGCCGGCACCGGCCAACAAAGGCGCTGGCTGAGCGCGCGCCTGCTGCAATATTGGGGCAGCGGTTTAGTGATGACCCTGGCCGGTTTTCTATTATTAGGGTTTGGATTGATCGATGCGAGTCATCCGCTGACGTTCGACTGGCTGACCTTAAAAGAAAACAAAGCCTATTTACACGATGAAATTTTGATTTTTATTTTGCTGTTTTATGGCTTTGCCATTCGCATGCCGCTGTTTCCTTTTCACGGCTGGCTGCCGGTGCTGGCGGAACAGGGCACGGTTGCCAGTGCCGGGATTTTTCTGGTGGGTTTAAAACTGGGCATTTATGCGGTCATGCGTTTTATTTTGCCGATAGTGCCGGGCGTTGCCGAGGATTGGGCGACATTTGTGCTGACCCTGGGTTTGATCAGTATTTTTTACGGTGCCTTGCTGGCGCTCATGCAGATAAATATCCGCCGCTTGCTGGCTTTTGCCGTTATCAGCCACACCGGTATGCTGGTGATTGGCCTGTTCTGCTTTAATGTGCGCGGCCTGGAAGGCAGCTTGCTGCTGTCACTGGTTTATGGCCTGGCCACTGCCGGCATGCTGTTTAGTGTCGGTCTGATTTACGAACGAACCCGGACCGCGTTCATCCCAAGACTGGGCAATTTGTTTGATACCAATGCCACGATTGCGCTGCTGTTTCTGGTTTCGGCGCTGAGTACCATGGTCATGCCCGGAACGCCCGGATTCGATGCCGCGCATTTGCTCATTGAAGGCGCGATAGCGGAAGAGGGCTGGCTGATTGCCATTGCCATTTTGGTTGGCAACGTACTCGCCGCGGCTTTTCTGCTGTGGGCTTTTCAACGCATGTTTATGGCCAATTCCAAACGTGCCGTGCAGCCCTACAGCAGTATTCATCATCCGGTCGGCAAGGAACGCATCATTGCCATAACGATTAGCGCCCTGTTGATCGGTACCGGCTTCGATACTACGCCCCTGCTGAACTTTATCGAAAAGGAAACCGCCGCCATGAGCCATTATTACCCCATTCATGGCGATCAGCCGGCTGAGGAAATTTTGACCGAACCCGGCGATGACAGCAATCGCGATGCAGAAGGCATTTAAATGAGTGCAGCGAGTTTTCCGATATTAAGCCTGCTTATTTTGTTGCCGCTGGCGGGGGCTTTTGCAACCGCCGTCAGCGGCAACGATAATTCGGCAAAAAAGATCGCTTTTGCCTTTGCCGTGCTGGAGCTATTGGCAAGTCTGGTGGTACTGAAGCTGTTTAATGCCGCTGATGGCGGTTTTCAATTGACCGAGCGCCATGCCTGGATAGCGAATTTAAATATTGAATATCTGCTCGGTATTGATGGCATTTCAGTGTTATTTTTGCCGATGTCTGCGCTGTTGACACTGATTGCCATCCTGGCTTCATGGAATTCGGTGCAACATCTTAAGCGCCTGCATTTCGCGCTGTTATTGATGCTGGAAAGCGTTAGCATCGGTATTTTTACAGCCCTGGACATGATGCTGTTCTATTTGTTTTGGGAACTGACCTTGCCGCCGATATTTTTCCTGATTGGCTTATGGGGCATAGGGCCTGAACGCCGGGGCGCTGCACTCAAATATACACTGTTTATGCTGTTTGGCAGTGTGCCTTTATTTTTTGCGATAGTGCTGCTGGCGTTTAATTACGCGAGCCAGGTGGGCGGCGGCATTCCGCAAGACCTGGCGTTCAGTTATCCGCTTTTGCTGCAAACCCCCGCGCCAGAGCATCTGCAAAAGCTGATTTTTTTCCTGCTGCTGCTCGGCTTTGCCGTGAAAACGCCTTTGGCGCCGTTTCATACCTGGCTGCCCACTGCCGCCATGGAAGGCCCAAGCCAATTGACCGCTCTGCTAATCGGCTTAAAGCTCGGCGCCTTTGGCATATTGCGCTTTGCCATGCCCCTGGCGCCTTCCGCCGCGGTAGAATACAGTTGGGTGCTGGGCATTTTTGGCGCTGTTACGCTGATTTATGGCGCACTGATTGCGCTGCAACAAACCAATCTGCGCCGTTTGCTGGCCTATGCCAGTATCAGCCATGTCGGATTGGTGATTGTCGGCATAGCATCTTTAAACACACTGGGCATTCAGGGCGCGGTTTTTCAATTGCTAAATTTCACCCTGGTTGCGGCGAGCCTGATGCTGGTGGCAGGAATGATCCAGCACCGGCTCGGCAGTACCGAAACCGTGCATCTGGGCGGACTGGCCAAAGTGATGCCGCGGCTGACCTGTTTTTATTTTTTATTTGCCTTCGCGAGCATGGCCGTACCCGGCACCAGTGGTTTTCCGGCAGAATTAATGCTGGTTTTCGGCGCACTGACTGCGCACCCGAGTCTGGGCATTACTGCTTTGGCCGGCGCGGTGCTGTGCGCGGCGTACATGCTGTCCTTTACCCGCCAGGCATTTTTTGGCCCCATTACTCAGGCCCGCGTTCATAAGCTTCAAGACTTACGTCCGCGCGAACTGGCTTTGCTGTGTATTCCCGCTTTTTTAATTTTACTGTGGGGCTTTTTGCCAAATAGCGTATTGAAAACCAATCAGGCAGCAACCGAGCTGTGGCTCGCCCGCTTATTCGATCAGCCAGTGCTGCAAGAGCGGGAGTTGACCCAATTGGATGTGCAGCCTTGATTTTGATGGGGATTCACTGGTGCAATACCATGGCGACAGCAGGGTAGCCCGTATGGAGCGTAGCGTAATACGGGAAAAACGAGGCACCCAAACCCGGATTACGCTACGCTTCATCCGGGCTACAACCAACAACCGCCAACCGCCAAAAAACACTGCAGTGTAGGGGCGCCGTTTTTCATGCCAGACTTTTACTGGCGACTTCGTAGACATCTAGGGAAATTGCCTCGGTGTTCATAATCCGTTCCAGTTGCCTTCTCATCAGGGCCTGTCTGTCGTGATCGTAGCGCCGCCATTGCGTCAATGCGCTTAACATGCGCGAGGCGACCTGCGGATTCAAGCGGTTCAGGGCGATAATCTGGTCGGCAAGAAACCGGTAGCCCTGGCCGCTGGCCGCATGAAAATGCAGCGGGTTGGCCTGGCTGAAAGCGCCGATCAAGGCTCTGACCCGGTTTGGATTTTTCAAATCAAAGCCTGGATGCTTCATAAGTGCCTGAACGGTAGCAAAAGTGTCGGGCATCGGGCTGGAGGCCTGCAGCGCAAACCATTTGTCAATGACCAGCGCTTCCTGCTGCCATTGCCGGTAAAAATCGCTTACGGCCTGCTGTCTGGCGGGGTGCGGCGTATTGACGATTTGTGTTAAGGCCGCTATTTGGTCGGTCATGTTGTTAGCGTCCTGGAATTGCCGCACGGCCCAGTTCTGCATGTCGGCATCGCCCAGTTTGCTCAAGTAAGCTAAACAGGTGTTTTTGATGCGTCTGCGGCCTATGGCGCCGGCATCGAAGCGGCCGGATTCGTCACGATGATTAGCCAGATACAAGGCTTTGAACTGGGTTTGTAATTGTTGCGCCAAGGTCGTTTTTACAAATTCGCGGGCTTGATGGATGGCATCCACATCGACCACCTGCATTTGTTCGGCCAGATAGGTTTCCGAAGGCAGGTTCAATAACAAGGAGAAATACGACAGGTCTTCCCAGGGTTGCTCCAGCACCTGTTTGAAGGCGGCGACCATAACCGGGCTCAGATGCAGTTCACCGCCGCGCTGGATAGCTTCAATCAAATCCATAATGACCTGCGTGGCCAATTGTTGCCCGGCATCCCAGCGATTAAACGTGTCGCTGTCATGGCCCAACAAAAAGGCCAGCTCTTCGAGGCTGCGCTCCATGACCAGCTTAACCGGCGCCGAAAAGCCTCTTAAAATGGAAACCACAGGCTGTTCAGGCAAGGACTCAAAAGTAAAGGATTGCTCTGCCTGAGTGAGTTGCAGAAGAATTTCGTCGTCGGCCTGATCGCTGCCTTGCAGTTTGCAGCGCGCGGTAGTGCCGTCTTGATAGAGCAGTCCGGCTTTAACGGGAATGTGCAGCGCTTCTTTAACAGCTTGCTCTGGCGTCGGCGTGCAGCTTTGGCGCAGGGTTAAGGTCAGGGTTTGCGCCGCCGGCTCATAGTGCTGACGGACCGTTAATACCGGCGTTCCGGCCTGGCTATACCAGCGCCGGAACTGGGTCAAATCAATCCCGTTAGCGGCTTCCATGGCATTAACGAAATCATCGCAGGTCACTGCCTGGCCATCATGGCGCTCAAAATACAGGTCACAGCCTTTGCGGAAGCCTTCGGCGCCCAGCAATGTATGGATCATGCGCACGACTTCAGCGCCTTTTTCATACACGGTCAAGGTATAAAAGTTGTTGATTTCGATATACGAATCAGGACGGATGGGGTGCGCTAAAGGGCCGGCGTCCTCGGCAAACTGGCGTGTACGCAGCATGTTGACATCTTCGATGCGCTTGACGGCTTTGGAGGTGCGGTCGCCGGTAAACTCCTGATCGCGAAATACCGTAAAGCCTTCTTTCAAACTCAGCTGGAACCAGTCTCTACAAGTGATGCGATTGCCGGTCCAGTTGTGGAAATATTCATGGCCGATGACGCCTTCAATATGCTCATAATCCGAATCGGTCGCCGTATCCGGGCGTGCCAGCACAAATTTGGTATTGAAAACGTTAAGGCCCTTGTTTTCCATGGCGCCCATGTTGAAGTGGCTGACCGCGACGATCATGTACAAATCCAGATCGTATTCCCGGCCGTAGACCTGTTCATCCCAGCGCATGGCGTTTTTCAGCGATTGCAGGGCGTGGCCGCATTTATCCAGGTCCTGTGCTTCAACAAAAATCTGCAAGCTGATGTCGCGGCCGGATTGTGTGATAAAGCTGCCTTCGACACATTCCAGCTGGCCGGCGACCAAAGCGAACAAATAGCAGGGTTTGTTGAAAGGATCTTCCCAGGTGACCCAGTGCTGATTATTGGGCAGTTCGCCCTGAGCGATCTTGTTGCCGTTGGATAATAAAACCGGATAACGATCTTTATCGCCGACCAGGGTGGTGGTGAATTTGGCCATCACATCGGGGCGGTCGAGAAAATAGGTGATTTTTCTGAAGCCCTCCGCCTCGCATTGCGTGCACAACATGCCTTTGGACAGATACAGACCTTCGAGCGCGGTGTTGGCTTTCGGGTTGATGGCATTTTCGATGGTCAGCACAAAATGCTGCTCTTGCGGTACTTCATGGATGATTAATGCATCCTGTGTTTGCAGGTATTGCGCTTCGCTTAAGTCATGGCTGACATCAATACTAATGCGCAGGAGTTTGAGATTTTCACCGGACAAGACCAGGGATTTTTCCCGCGTTTGGCTGGCCGGGTTGCGGCTTAGGGTAAGTCTGGAAATAACTTGGGTGTTTTCGTCATCCAGCGTGAAATGTAAATCTACATTGTGAATAAGATATTCGGGGCAGGTGTAATCTTTTAGGAATATTGCTTGAGGATTGGCGTCGCGCATAGTGTCGATTGAGAGTAGAGAGTTAAATAAAGTCTGGCTTTTTTACCGCAAAAAGGATGATCAATAACCACGCGCTTAAAAATGCCAAGCCGCCTATCGGTGTAATCATGCCCAACCATTTAAAATCGAGTACAGCCAGCAGATATAAGCTGCCCGAAAACAGGAGTATGCCAGCGAACATGAGCCAGCCCGCCCACAGGACGAATTTCGATGCCGGCACTTGACGGTGTATGAAGGCAATACCGATAAGTCCCAGGGCATGCCACATTTGATAGCTGACCGCCGTTTTATAAATATCCAGCATGTCCGGCGCTAAACTGGCCTTTAATGCATGTGCGCCAAATGCGCCCATGGCCACGCCGGTAAAGGCGCTGACGGCGCCCAGCAATAACAAGTTTGAACGCATATTATTTTTCCAACAGTCTGGGCATCAGTTGTACCAGGTTACACGGACGGGTACGGTAGTCGAGCTGGTCTTTAATTAACAAGTCCCAGGCGGTGCGGCAGGCGCCGGACGAGCCCGGCAGGCAAAAAATATACGTGGCATTGGCGACCCCGGCAAGGGCTCTGGATTGGATGGTGGAGGTTTTAATGTCCTGATAGGACAGCATTCTGAAAGTTTCACCAAAACCATCCAGTACTTTATCCAGCAAAGGTTCAATCGCCTCGGGGGTGCCGTCTCTGCCGGTCACGCCGGTGCCGCCGGTGCTCAGGATCACGTTGATGGTATCGTTTGCAATCCAGTCGGCAACAACGGCGCGGATGTGATAGATATTATCAGGCACGATGGTTTTTGCAGCGACTTGATGTCCGGCGGTCGTGGCGCGCTCGACCAGCGTTTTACCAGATGTATCATCGGCATCGGTGCGGGTGTCGGAAACAACCAGTACGGCTATGTTGAGCGGGACAAATTGTTTGTCAGAGTTCATTGGATTATGGGAAAAGGTCAAAGGGGAAAGGCGAAAGTACAAAAGCAGTTTTCGCCTTTGGCGTTATTCTACTCCAAGACAAGGAAGAAGGCTTCCTGGCCGCGCTGGATATTAATCATCAGCGCGCCCTTGGCGTCGACAGCCTGAGTTAAATCATCAAGGCTGCGCGTACGATAGCGATTGGCGGAGACGATAACGTCGCCGGGGCGCAAGCCGACCCGCCAGGCCGTCGAAGAGGTGTCGATTTTTTCAATTAGCACGCCTTCAACCTGATCTTTTTGAGTGACACTTAAAATGGTGCCCTGCAAGGCAGGATGCAGTTTATCGCCAGCCATTTGCGGACGTTGCAGCTTGCCTAAAGTGGCGACAGCCTGTTTTCTCACATTGTTGCGAAAAAACTCCAGTTGCACTTTATCGCCCACTTGCATCAGGCCGATCATATTGCGGATGTCATAACTGTTTTTAACCTCTTTACCATTAACGCTGACGATAATGTCGCCGGGCTCGAGTCCTGCTCTTGCCGCAGGGGAATTGTTTTCAACCCGGCTGACAACGCCACCGTGCTTGTTTTTCAGATCAAAGGCCTTGACCAGATCGGGGCTCAGGTCCTGCGTGGTGATGCCTAGCAGACCGCGCCTGACTTCGCCGTGCTTGACCAGCGATGCTTTGATGGTCATGGCCATATTGGACGGAATGGCAAAGCCGATGCCAACGTTGCCGCCTGTGGGCGCAAGAATGGCGGTATTCATGCCGACAAACTCGCCGTGCAAATTCACCAGTGCGCCGCCAGAATTGCCGGGATTAATAGAGGCATCGGTCTGAATGAAATCTTCATAGCCTTCTATGCCCAGTCCAGATCGACCCAAGGCGCTGACAATACCCGAGGTAACGGTTTGGCCCAGGCCAAAGGGGTTGCCGATGGCGACGACAAAATCGCCGACCTTGAGCTGGCTGGAATCGGCAATCGGCAGTGCGGTTAAATTATCGGCAGGAATCTGGATGACCGCTACATCGGCTTCAGGATCGGTACCGATAAGTTCAGCATTGAGCTGGCGGCCGTCAGTCAAGGTCACCATGATTTTGTCAGCTTTATCGATCACATGATTGTTGGTGAGTACCAGACCTTGGGCGCTGTCGATAATGACGCCCGAGCCCAAGCTGTTTTTTTGTTGCCGGCGCGGCTGATTGGGAATTTGAAAAAAATGCCGGAAAAAGGGGTCCTGCATGAGCGGGTTTTCTCTTACCTCAATTTGGGTTGAGGTGGAGATGTTGACAACGGCGGGCATGCTGCGTTCGAGCATGGGCGCTAATGACGGCAGCGGCTGCCCTTCGGCGTACATCGGCAAGGCGGCTTGGGCCGCGCCCGGTAAATTGAGGCAAACAGGTAAAAGCAATAGTAATAGCAGCTGTGTTACTGATTTATTATTCATTATAATTTTCCCAGAGGTTATTAAGCGTGATTGAGAGACAATATGGGTGTAAAAATGTTTAATACAAGGCTTTCAAATCCCTCCCCTCCACAAACATTCGCCCAAGAATGTTCTATTATTTAATGACCAATCTTGCTTAAGATATTGTGATGGCGGTAGATGTCAATTCCGAAGATGGGCTGATTATTCGAAAATTGATCCCATTAGTCAATTTGCCTGGCACCCAGTTGGCAAAATTGTGTGCTGAAGTCACTGTCGAAGAAATTCAAAGCCAGGCATTGTTTAAAAAGGGCGACATCGAGCCCCACCTGATTTATTTGTTGCGCGGCGAAGTGTTGCTGCAGGCAGAAGGCTTGATGGTTGAGGCGATTAGCGCTGGCACTGAAGCCGCGCTGTTTGCGCTGGCTCACCAGATACCAAGGAAAATCGACGCCATGGCCAACGGCGCCGTGCGCTTTTTACGCCTGAATGCCGATATTGTAAATAACCCAGAGCCCCTTGTTTATAAAGAGGATAACAGTTATATGGTCACTGAAGAGCCCGAAGATGATCCGGATGACTGGATGACAACGTTATTGCGGTCACCTATTTTTCAGCGCCTGCCACCGGCCAATTTACAAAAAATCCTGATCACTTTGGAATCTGTAAATTTTAATCAAGGCGATACCATTGTTGCGCAAGGCGAGGTAGGTGATTATTATTATCTGGTAAAATCCGGAAAATGCTTGTTAACCCGCAAGCCATCGGCCAATGCCAAAGACATTAAGCTGGGTGAACTGAGTAAGGGCGACACCTTTGGCGAGGATGCGCTGCTATCCGATGAGCCCAGAAACGTTACCGTCACTGCGCTCACGGACTGTAATTTGTTGCGTCTGGATAAAAGCCAATTTACCAACTTAATAAAAATTCCCTCGTTAAAATTTGTAGACTATAACGAATTACAAGGAGCATTATGTCGCGGCGCCATTTTGCTCGATGTGCGGTCTCCGGATGAATATGCCGCACGGCATCTGAACGATAGCATTAATACGCCTTTTTTTACCTTGAGAATGCAGGTTAAAACGTTAAACCGGGAAAAACCCATTGTTGTGGTTTGCGGTAATGGTAAGGCCAGTGAGGCTGCTGCCTTTTTATTGCTCAGGCATAGATTTAACGCAATGATTTTAAAAGGCGGAATGGAAAACGTTCCTGGTGAGATGGAAAGCCAGGCCGCCTTATTTAACATAGATGACGGCATAGAAACTTTAGGTGTTCCGGAAAATGAGTTGTCTACGAACAAGGAGGATGAGCTGCCGGTGGATGCTTTGCCAAGCGGCCATGACAACGACCTGAAAGACCAGATACGCTTTCTTAAAACAGAGAATGTCTCACTGCGAAAGATGAATCATGAGCTCAGCGACAAGTGCATGAGACTGGAAATTGACAAGGATCATGCCGAAAGGCATAGCCGGATGCTGCAAAAGCAGATCGACAAACTAACGCAATTACTGCCCAAGCTAAAAGACAGCTGATAAGGAAAGCTTTATGGGTTGTCAGTCTAGCAAAACCACAGCCAGAGGCAGCTGTGGTCAGCCAGGCAACTTTAAGAAGTTGTTAAGCCAGGTACTTACTTGATTTTGGCTTCTTTGTAGATCACGTGCTTGCGTACAACGGGATCAAATTTTTTGATCTCCATTTTTTCAGGCATGGTTTTCTTGTTTTTTGTGGTGGTATAGAAGTGGCCTGTACCTTCGCTGGAAACCAATTTAATTTTATCGCGCATTTTTCTATCCTCTTAAGCTTCGCCACGTTTACGCAAATCTGCCAAAACAGCATCAATGCCTTTTTTATCAATAACACGCATGCCTTTTGCAGAAAGGCGCAGTCGCACCCAGCGATTTTCGCTTTCCACCCAAAATCTGTGATGCTGCAGGTTTGGACTGAAACGTCTTTTTGTTCTGTTGTTAGCGTGTGATACGTTATTACCGGTAACGGGACGCTTGCCCGTTACTTGACATACTCTGGACATGATTAACCTCTTAATGTGCCTAAATTCAAAAGTTAGCCCAGCTTTATACCAAAAAATCTTTGCATGGTAAACAACAATCTATAAAATAAAGCGCACAGAATCACCCCATTCAAGTCATTGTAACGAAACCATATGCCCATCAAGCTCGGCATGGTCATGGACTCCATCGGCCATATCAACCTAAAAAAAGACACCAGTTTTGCCATGCTGCTCGAAGCTCAGGCCAGGGGTTGGGAGCTGCATTACATGGAGCTTAATGACTTGTTCCTGAGAAACGGCAGAGCCTATGCAAGAACTCGCATAGTTACCGTGCAGCGCGATGAAAAGTGCTGGTACCAGTTTTTAGCCGAACAGGATTTGGCTCTGGATGAGCTTGATGTCATTTTGATGCGCAAGGATCCGCCTTTCGATCAGGAATATATCTATGCGACCTATTTGCTGGAACGCGCGGAAAGTTTGGGCGTCTATGTCGTCAACAAGCCGCAATCGCTGCGGGATGCCAATGAAAAGCTGTTTACCGCCTGGTTTCCCCAGTGCTGCGCGGAAACGCTGGTTGCCAGAGAGCCGGCCAGAATCCGGCATTTTTTGCAGGAAGAAGGCGAAATAATTTTAAAACCGCTGGATGGCATGGGCGGCACCTCCATCTTTCATTTGCGCCAGGGCGATCCCAATCTGAGCGTGATTCTGGAAACCATGACCGAGTACAGCACCCGCTATGTCATGGCGCAAAAATATCTGCCGGCAATCAAAGACGGCGATAAGCGCATTTTGCTGGTCAATGGCGAGGTGGTGCCGTATGCGCTGGCGCGTATTCCTGCCCAGGGTGAAACCCGAGGCAATCTGGCGGCCGGAGGCCGGGCCGAGGGCCGGCCATTAACCGAGCGGGATGTCTGGATTGCCAGTCAGGTAGGGCCAACGCTGCGAGAAAAAGGTCTGATATTTGTCGGCATTGATGTCATCGGTGACACATTGACCGAAATTAACGTCACCAGTCCGACCTGTGTGCAGGAACTGGATAGACAATTTGGGCTCAATATTTGTGGTCAATTGATGGATCATATTGAAAATAAAATTCAATGATGGCGAGTAAGGCAGCATTCGATCCGGCGGCGCCGTTGTCTGATAGTGATTCATTATTGGTCGCCGTGTTCGTGGCGGTCGTAGTCCATTTGTTAATTATTCTGGGGATCAATTTCACCACCCCGGAACCCGATAAAATCAGCCGGTCCATCGATATTACGCTGGTCAGCACCCCGGCAAAAAAGCCGCCGAAAGAGGCAAACTTCCTTGCCCAGGAAAATCAGATCGGCACGGGTGAGAAAAAGCACAAACCACAGCCGCCTAAACAGCAACTGCCCAGTCACGAGCAGCCCCAACAAGCCAAGCCGGTTAAAAAGCCTGAGCCCGAGACGGCCAGCAAACCTAAGCCGAATGAGAAGATCATTACTCAGAAAGCCGCCGAGAAAAAAATTGCAGCGCCCACCAAACCCGACGAGCAGCCGACACATAAGGAGCAGGAAAAGGCCCAGCCGGCGCACATATCGGCGGCGTCCCTGCAGCAACAGATTGCCCAGATGGGCACTGAAATCCGGCTTAATCAGCAAAGCGCTGACGATCCCAAAATCCTGACGGTCAATTCGGTGAGCGCACATAAATATGTGGCAGCGCAGTATATTGAAGACTGGCAAGTCAAAGTAGAACGAACTGGCAACCTGAATTATCCGGAAGTTGCCAACAAGAAAAACTTTTCTGCTACTTTAACTATGGATGTTGGCATTAAAGCCGACGGCAGTATTTACAGCATACGCATCAGCAAGTCTTCAGGCAATCCGGCACTGGATGAGGCGGCCAAAAATATTGTCCGCATGAGCGCGCCTTTTCCGCCATTACCAATGGATCTGCTTAAAGAACTGGATATTCTGGTGATTACCCGCGTCTGGAAATTCACCGATCAATCCGGCATGAGCACACGATAAACAGTTGCGCAGGCAACAATAACCTTCGATACTAGACTCTATGAGCGGAGCTACTTACTTAAACAACCAGTTTATTATCGCCATGCCTACTCTGGCGGACCCGAATTTTTTCCATACCGTAGCCTATTTGTGTCAGCACAACGAAGAAGGCGCCTTAGGTATTGTGATTAACAGGTCTGCCGAGATGCAATTGGGCGAGATATTCAAACAAATGCATATCCGTGTAACTTCGCCGGTAGCAGCGCAGACGCCTATTTTTGCCGGCGGCCCGGTGCATCCGGAACGCGGCTTTGTCGTGCACACGGCCTGCGGAGAGTGGGATGCCAGCCTGCCGGTTTCCAAGTCCATTTCTCTGACCACTTCCCGGGATATTCTTGAGGCTATCGCGGTCGATGAAGGACCTGAACGTTACCTGATCGCTTTAGGCTATGCCGGCTGGGGGGAAGGGCAACTGGAAAAAGAAATCATGGAAAATGCCTGGCTGAACACGCCTTGCGGGGAATCCATTTTATTTGACATGCCCATTGAGATGCGCTGGCGTGCGGCGGCCGGCCAAATCGGCATCGACATTAATCAGTTAACCATGCCTGCCGGACATGGCTAAGCCAGATCCGCTGTCAGCCAAAGCCGGCGACGATACCTATCTGGGCTTTGATTTCGGCAACAAAAAAATCGGCACCGCAGTCGGGCAAACCACCACAGCGACCGCAAGTCCGTTGCAGACCATTCGGTCCATCAATCAGAATCCTGACTGGCAAATCATCAGCAAATTGATACGGGAATGGCAGCCGGCAGGCCTGGTCGTCGGCATTTCCAAACAGGCCGACGGCACCGATAATCCGGTGACGCCGCGCATGTTAAAATTCTGCCGCCAGCTGGAAGGACGTTATCAACTGCCGGTCTATCAGCAGGATGAAACCTTGTCCACATTTGAAGCCAAACAACTGTTATTTGATGAAGTTTCTGTCAATGCCGCCAAGCTTTGGGCTGTACAGGATCAACTGGCGGCCCAGCTTATCCTGCAGACCTGGCTTAATGAGCGCTCAGCAAAACAGCGCAGGCCCGGTTAGCGGTAGACCATGTGAAAGGCTTATCGAGTCATCCCTCATGCTCATGCTTGGTTGCCAAATCCGGCACAACGCTTTAATAAATGCCCCTCATCAGCAAAACTTACAGCACCCCACCCAAAAGGATCCTTCAGTGTTAGAAATTTCCGACTTGCTTGACAAACTGGAAGCCGAACTCAAACGCCTCATCATCGAACGCAAGCTGACCAATCCGCTGATGATAGGCATTCGCACCGGCGGCGTCTGGATTGCCGAACAGATGCATCAGCGCCTGGCGATCACCGAGCCCTTGGGTTTGCTGGACATTTCATTCTATCGTGATGATTTTTCGCAAATCGGCGTTCACCCCAACGTCAAGCCCAGCCAGCTGCCAACCAACATTGAAGGCCGGGACATTATTCTGATTGATGATGTTTTTTACACCGGACGCACGATACGCGCAGCATTGAATGAAATTTTTGATTATGGCCGGCCTAACCAGGTAGTTTTGGCGGTGCTGATAGAGCGTGACGGCCGGCAGATTCCCATCAGTCCCGACTGCGCCGGCGCCCGGATGAAATTGACGCCGGGCCAAAGAATCAAGCTGACCGGACCTGAACCCTTAAGCATTCAGATGCAACTTATTGACGCGGCAGCATAGACCTATGGCTGATAACTTGCAGTTAAATTCCGAAGGCAAACTCAAACATTTTCTTACCATTGAGGGCTTGAGCCAGAGCCTGTTGACAGAAATTCTTGATGCTGCCGAATCGTTTGCCGGCATGTCCGAGCAGCAGGTTAAAAAATTTCCGCTGTTGCGCGGCAAAACCATCGTCAATCTGTTTTTTGAAAACAGCACGCGCACGCGCACCACGTTTGAGCTGGCCGGCAAGCGTCTGTCCGCCGATGTTCTGAACATCAACATCGCCACCTCGGCAACGTCAAAAGGCGAAAGCCTGCTCGATACCATACGCAACCTGGAGGCCATGTTTGTCGATATGTTTGTGGTGCGTCATGCCATCAGCGGTGCGGCGCATTTTATCGCTCAACATAGCGCACCGCATATCAGCGTCATTAACGCCGGCGATGGCCAGCACGCCCATCCCACTCAAGCCATGCTGGATATGTTTACCATCCGCCAGATAAAACAGGATTTTTCCCGGCTGCGCGTGGCCATTATTGGCGATATTCTGCATTCACGCGTCGCGCGCTCACAGATTCAGGCATTAAATACGCTGGGCGCGGCTGAAGTCCGCGTGATAGCGCCGAAAACCCTGCTGCCTGCGCATGTTGAAACCCTGGGCGTAACGGTATCGCACAACCTTAACGAAGGGCTTAAAGATATTGATGTCATTATCATGCTGCGCCTGCAAAAGGAACGCATGACCTCGGCCTTGCTGCCCAGCGAAAGTGAATATTTCAAATGCTTTGGTTTGACCGAAGCCAAACTGAAAATCGCCAAGCCCGATGCCATCGTCATGCATCCGGGGCCAATTAACCGGGGCGTGGAAATTGATTCAAAGGTCGCCGACGGCCCGCAGTCCGTCATTCTCAAGCAGGTCAGCAACGGTGTCGCCATTCGCATGGCGATCATGTCCATGGCCATGCAGAAGCCGCACCAGATCCAGGCAGGTTTGCGGCATCCACACCAGCCATGGCAATAAGGAGCGGCGGCATGAAGCATATCCACATCAAGCACGGCAGAATCATCGATCCCGCCAACAAAATTAATCATATTGGCTCAGTTTATATTGCCGGTGGCAAAATAGTTTCCCTTGCGCATGAACCGGCCGGATTCAAGCCGGACACGGTTATCGATGCCCGTGACCAGATTGTCTGCCCGGGTTTTATCGATTTAAGCTCACGTTTGCGCCAGCCTGGACAAAGCCGCAAGGCGACTGTCGCCAGCGAAACAAGGGCCGCTGCCAGTGCTGGCGTTACCGCGCTGTGCATTCATCCCGATACTGTGCCGGTCATCGATACGCCCGCCGTTGCCGAATTAATCAAGGAGCTGGCAGAAAAAGCAGGCTACCCGCAAATCTATCCGATTGCCGCACTCACCCAAAAACTAGAAGGCGCCGAATTAAGCGCCATGCTCTCGCTAAAGCAAGCCGGCTGTATCGCCGTCGGCAATGCCGGTAAGCCGGTAAAAAACCTGCTGATTTTAAGACGTGCCATGGAATATGCGGCGAGCCATGATTTATTGCTCATGTTCCGGCCCAATGACTATTGGTTGAGCAATAACGGCTGCGCCCATGAAGGCGCATTCGCCAGCCGTTACGGCTTGCCAGGCATTCCTGAGGCGGCAGAAACCATAGCCGTGGATCAATGTCTGGATTTGGCCGAACTGACCGGCTGCCGTGTGCATTTCGGTCAGATCAGCTGTAAACGCGCGGTAATTAAAATACAACAGGCCAAGAAATACGGCTTGAATGTCAGTGCCGATGTCGCCGTACACCATTTGCATCTGACCGAAAACGATATTCAGCCTTTCGACAGTGCTTATCACGTCTTGCCGCCCTTGCGCACGGAACAGGATAAACAGTCGCTACGCTGGGCGCTGGCCGGCGGCACCCTTGACAGCATTTGCTCCGACCATCAGCCGCACGATCTTGATGCCAAACTGGGCGCGTTTCCAGAGACAGAAGCCGGAATATCAGCACTGGAAACCTTATTGCCGTTAATGCTTAAATTGGTTGCCGAAGAAGTCATTACCCTGGAACAGGGAATCGCTGCCTTAAGCACCAAACCCGCGCAGATCCTGCGCGTAAACAGCGGGGCATTAACGCCGGGATTTTCAGCCGATGTCTGTATTTTCGATCCCGAACAGGAATGGACGGTCAATTCAGGCAATTGGCGCAGCCAAGGGGTGAATACCCCGTTTTGGGGACAAACGTTCAAAGGCCGGGTGACGACTACTTTGCAGGCCGGCGATATCATTTATTGCCGGGAAAACGGAGTAGATAATGAACTATAAAAACACGCTGCCGGTTATTTGTTTAGCCTTATCGGCACAGGCATGCACGCGGGACTATGCACCGAAAGCATCCGCCACTGGCGGGCAGATTTTTCAGGCCGCTTGTGCAGAATGTCATACTGCGGACAACAAAGATGCACCCGGCATGCTGTTCACCCTGCACAGCAAAAATGCAAACCCCATCTATATCGCCCATAAGGTGCATAGCGGCAGCATCAGGATGCCCAAATTTCCAAACATCAAGGGCAACAAAATGCGCGCGCTCAGCGAATATGTTCTCGATCACAGCTTAACTGCATCCCTAACGCTTATCTGCCCTGTTGATTTTTCAAGTGCTTGAATACTGGCAGCGTAATTCCCAAAGCCCCGAAAACCACTCAAGTAGCGCCCCGTTCTATTGCGCCAGGTACTTGCGCATTGACCGTCACTGCAGCTGAACGTGTCCGTTTTTCAAATTGATCGTCAAGCATGGGGCACTACAAGAAATCTTGAATTGCGGAAATGACTTGTTGCCCGGTAATGGTTTTTGAACACTCAAACATTCTGGGGGTGTTTTTGTGATCTGGGCACCAGTTCCAATCAGAGGGATCAAGTTTATAACGGTTAAAACAGCCAGTACATAAAGAATCATCAGGGGAAATTCTGATACATTCCTGCATTTCAGTATAGGGATATGAAAAGCCACTAATCAGACAGGTTTTACATCCGACGGCCCAGGAAAGCCAACTAAGTCCGCTGCCGATGCCTATGAACATTTGCGCATGCGTCAAATAATTGTGATTTGCTCTATCGGTCCGGCCGGGAGCTGAATAATGCCTTCTGGCACTTTATTACCCATATAATCCGTGCCTTCTTTTGACAACAGCACCACCTGATAGCCCTTTTTTTGAAGAAAGCCGATAAGCTCGTGCCAGCCGGTTTCGTTATTCCAATATTTGGCCTGAGCAGTTGAATGTGGGCCGATACAGACATATTTTTGGGACAGGGGGGAGGCATGTTGACATCTTTAAGCCGCGGACGGGCTTCAGAGTAAGTCAAGCCGAGAATGTCATAAGCTGTTTCACCCAAGGGTAGCTCGCGAAAATTTCTGACATTTTTGTGGTAATCAATACGGCCATCATTGTCATAAAACCAGCCAATACGATACATGGCATACAGCTTGGAAACTTTTAACCCGGGCTCAATAAATTTAATATCAGGATATTTGGTCTGGAATAAATCGTTCAGGAATGTCGAACAGATTATGCGGCAATCATGTTTCACCCTGAACGCTTCAATTGCCGGAAACCAGGCTAACGTATCACCAAGCGATCGGGATTCAACCGCGATATAGACATTTTGTTGTTTGCAGTCATACAAGTGGCTAAAAACCAAGGCATTATCGCTTGTTCTGAAGATATTGATTTGCCATTTTGTGAAATAGATTCGAGAGGTTCGAATCCATTGGTTATTTCTGATTTCGCCTTGATGAATAATTTCATCAGTCGCACTGTCAATAAATTCAACCCGATAGCATTCATCAAGATTTCCCAAAATCTCGACAAATGCGCCATCGACAAAACTGTAGCGACATTCATTAACTGGCGGATTTCCTCAAGGAAGACTGTTGCTTGGCCTTTTTGTGGATAGGTTTTTTTTTCATTTCTGAAGATATTTTTAAAGAGAACCTTTAAAAAACAGCCTGCGATCCAGATTAAACGAGTGCAGGCCTGTAACAACCCAAAATGCATAAGTCGTTAGCGTGAGATTGATGAAGAACGGGCTTTTGAAGAGTCTCTTCCTGGCGGCTTTTTAGGTGCAGAACTTATCTTCCACGCTACGATGTGCGCCATTGTTGAAGTCCAACTATTCAGTCCAATCAACAATGGCGCTTTTTAAATACTAAGATGTCCGATGTTCGAATCGGACACCCGCTCTAACATTTGCCGCTAGTCATCACCTGCCGGCATTTATATCATCAGCACTCGGTAAGCCGTGACTGTTCAGGACATCATCGATTGAATAATCATCTGAAAAATCGCCATAACAGGATTGTTTCGTTGTTGGTGATGCAACTACGACTCTCCAGTCAGAAGCACTGGCGGAAGTTCTGCGCATGACGACATTGTACATTCCATTAACGAAAGATTGTTGTACATCGACACAGGGAATAACCAGCAGGTTATCTTGAAAGCTGACCATGACTTTATTCTTTAACGCCGGATCATTTGCACTGCCGGAAGTGCCCGATGTTCCAGAAGTACCGGAAGTACCAGAACCTAGCTCAGTGACGCTTGGCAGGCCATTCGCCGCTAAAACATCATCGGTATCCACTGCTTGACCAGGGAAGTCGTCACAGCTGAATCCATCGGCAGGCACGGCAGCTTTAACTCGCCAGTCAAGGCCGTTGCCATCGCCCGCTATGGAAAATGCCACACGGTAATAGCCGTCAAAATCAGAGTCACGGACATCAACACAAGGCAGCACCAATAATTTTTTGCTGAAATCTGCCACAACTCGTCTGCTGACGTCGTTATAAACGGACGTGCCGGAAGTACCTGAAGTTCCTGAAGTACCTGAAGTTCCTGAAGTTCCTGAGGTTCCTGAAGTTCCTGATGTACCTGAGGTTCCTGAGTGTTCCCGATGTTCCTGAGGTACCTGAGGTTCCTGAGGTTCCTGAGATGTACCAGAAGTACCGGAACTGCCAGAAGCGCCTGAGGTACCAGCACCGTCGTCGGCCCCTTGTTTTGCAAATAAAGGTGTCGCTACGGCTAAAGAACCTGCCAGTAATAAAGCAATATTGTGTCGTGTCTTCATAAATGATCTCGATATCCAAAGTAAATAAAAACGCCTGATTGAAAATAGGCGCAACGAAGCTTAATTCAAAAGGCTTGTACGTATATTCCTTAAGGTACCCGAAAAGTTCATTTAAGTATTTGCTTTTTTAACAATTGAACTACAGACCTTATTAAGAGGAAGCGCTGTCTTTGCGCAACAATCTGGCTTTAATGTGAATCATCAAGAAACACACTAAAGCCAGTTGTTGTTTGAGACGATATTGAACAGCTTTGCTGGGCATCTCTCTGGTTGCTACTCATGCGCGGGCGCAAGTATCTTTCCGATTGCTGCGCAGATGCAGAGCGCTGTTATTGGGCTAAAAATTTTCGCCTGAACAGTTTTTCAATTTCCAAAATAAAAAATAACGTCACACCTATGCCGATAATTTCCAGGCCATGGGTTAAATCAACCGGGCGCGTTTGAAAAAATTCTTCCATAAAAGGTGCGTAGGTAAATATCAGTTGCAAGCCAACAACAACGCCAATCGCGATGATCACCGCGCGGGTATTGAACAGGCGCCTGATATTAACCGCGGATACGCGAAGATAACGAACACTGAGCAAATAAAAAACCTCCATGGTTACCAGGGTGTTAACCGCATAGGTGCGGGCTTCTTCAAGGCTGGAGCCGTGCTGCTGAGTCCAGCTGAAAATACCGTATACGCCCGCCGCAAACAGCACGGAAACCAGAGCTATGCGCCATAACAAAAATCCGGAGAGAATGGCTTCGTTAGCCGCCCGCGGCGGACGCCGCATGCTGTCCGGTTCGGCAGGGTCGAACGCCAGCGCCATCGCCAGCCCAACTGAGCTGACCATATTCACCCAGAGAATTTGCAGCGGCGTAATTGGCAACGTAACGCCGAATGCGATCGCGGCGACCAGACTCATGGATTCGCCGCCGTTGACCGGCAACAAAAAGACAATGGCTTTTTTCAGGTTTTCGTAAACGGTGCGGCCTTCTTTTACGGCATGCACAATGGAGGCGAAATTATCGTCGGTAATGACCATTTCCGAAGCCTCCTTGGCGGCCTCGGTGCCCTTTTGGCCCATGGCAATACCGACATCGGCGCGTCTCAGTGCCGGGGCATCATTAACGCCATCGCCGGTCATCGCCACAATTGCGCCCTGCTCTTGCAACAGGCTGACCAAGCGCAGCTTATGCTCCGGACTGACCCTGGCGTAGACATCGACATCCTGTACCCTGCGCTGCAGTTCGTCATCGCTGATTTGATCAAGATCCTGGCCGGTAATGGCCTCTTTTGAATTCAGCAAGTGCAATTGTGCGGCGATGCTGCAGGCCGTTACGCTATGATCGCCGGTAATCATTTTCACTCGAATCCCGGCTGCCTGGCATTCCTTAATGGCGGCAATCGCTTCATCGCGCGGCGGGTCAATCAGGCCGAATAAACCCAGCAGCACCATGCCCTGATTCAACTCGGCGGGTGTTAATTCGTGCAGTTCCCGCGCCACGGTTTTACAAGCAATCCCGAGTACGCGCTGACCTTGCTGCGCCAGATGCTCAATTTCGCCGTGCCAATAGCCGGGCTTGATAGCTTCATCGCCGTTCAGGCCACGCTGATGAGTACAGATTTGCAGTATTTTCTCGGGCGCACCCTTGAGAAAAATAATGGCGCCGCCTTCGTGAGTATGATGTAAGACCGCCATGTATTTATGTTCGGACTCAAACGGAATCACATCGATGCGTGGACTGGCCTTTTCTGTTTCGTGGACGTTGAGCCCGCCTTTCATGGCGGCAATCAGCAGAGCCGCTTCCATCGGATCGCCGTGGACGCGCCATTCGTTATCGCGCTGTTCAATCGAGGAATCGTTGCAGGCCATCGACGCATGCAACGCCAGCGATAAAACCGCTTCGTCCTCTACACGGATATCCGCATTGTCTTTAACAAAACTGCCCTCGGGGTCGTAACCGGTGCCGGTGACCTCAAAGCGTTCGTTCGCAGTCACCATGGCGCGCACCGTCATTTCGTTGCGCGTTAAGGTGCCGGTTTTGTCCGAGCAGATCACGCTGACCGCTCCCAGCGTTTCAACCACCGGCAAGCGCCTGATAATCGCGTTACGGGCCGCCAGGCTTTGCACACCGATGGCCAAGGTAACCGTCAAGATAGCCGGCAGACCTTCGGGAATACCGGCGACAGCCAGTCCGACCACGGTCATAAACATTTCTACCGGCGGGTTGTTGCGTACATAAATGCCGAATACAAATATCAGGCCGGATAACGTTAAAACGGCGGCAGTAATCCAGCGGGCAAATACCGCCATTTGCCGCAGCAATGGCGTGGTAAGCGTTTCAACCTGCGAAACCATGGTGCTGATATGGCCGATTTCGGTGCTGGCGCCGGTCGCGACAACGACGCCGCTGCCGGTACCGGCAGTCACCAGCGTGCCGGAATAGGCCATGCACAGCCGGTCGCCGATCACCGCATCCTGGGCAACGGCCTCGATGCTCTTGGCTACCGGGACCGATTCACCGGTCAGCGCCGCTTCCTGGAGTTGCAGATTTTTTATGCTCAGCAAACGCATATCGGCCGGAGCTTTATCGCCCGATTGCAACAAGACGATATCACCCGGCACCAGTTCTTCCGCGGGAATGGTGAGCCGTTTTCCGTTTCTGATGACCATGGCTTGGGAGGACAACATATCGCGGATCGCCGCCAACGCATCCTCGGCCTTGCCTTCCTGCACAAAACCGATCACCGAGTTGATCAGCACCACGCCGAGAATGACGATGGTATCGACCCAGTGGCCAAGCAATGCGGTAATGACCGCGGTGCCCAGCAAGACATAAATCAGCAGATTGTGAAACTGCGCAATAAACCGCAGTAAAGGTCCTCTGGCTTTACTTTGTGGCAGCCGGTTAGGTCCGTATTGCGCCCGGCGGCGTTCTATTTCGTCTGCACTCAGGCCTTGCCCTGGCTGGGTATTGAGTTCGCTCAGAGCGTCTTCCGGCTTGAGCGCATGCCAGTTTTTATTCACACCCGAGGCCTGTTGGTCTGCAGCGGCTTGCCGGATTTGGAAGGCGCGATTTTTAAAAAATTTAAAGGCAAGCACAGCTCCCAGCATGCCAACAACTAGCACCGCCGCCAGTATCAGAAGCGTCGGAGGCAAGTTTGCAATATAGCGGCCGAATTCGCTTAAGTGCGTGTATTCCGTTGAATGTAAAGTATTGTCGTTCATAGCATTTTCCTTTTAAAAATGGCTGTTCCAAATGTTATGAAAAAATTGGACTTGACATCTTGCCTTCGCAAAGCATGCCGCGAAAGGGTATTGGAAAACCTGCTACCCTAACAGAAATCCGCATCGCTTTAGCCACGGTAATAATCTGCGCTGAAAATTACCATGCCAGGCAATTAATTTAGATGCAGTTCGGCGCAGGGCATGTAAATACGCAATGGAAGGCAATTAAGTGACATCGCGAATGGCTTGCTGGTTTCCTTTGATATTGCAGCGTGGCAAGGGCGAAGCTGGACATAAAGCCAATGACATCGGCATTGCTGCAAAGACACGCAGACAATGGACGATATAAAATTCAACTCCCATGGCTGCCTAAAGCCTGCCTGCTATACAATGCCAGTTGCCAACCACTTCTTTGAGAATTTGATTATGTTGAAAAAAATCATCGCAAAAATCGCCGATATTTTTTTAGGTTTGTTGGTGACTGTTTATATTGTTCTGGAAGAGTTGGTTTGGGAAAATATCGCCGAGCCGATTTACGCTTTTATTCATGACCTCAAAATTCTCCAAAAAGCTGAGGCTTCGCTTTATAAGCTCAATCGCCATGCTGTACTGGTGCTTTTTTTAGCTTTATTTACCCAGGTGGAATTGCTGGGTATTTTTGCACTAAAGCTAATCGCCACAGGCAAAGTAATCACTGGAACCATGCTGTATGCAGGAAAAATTCCCCTCGCAGCATTCACTTTTTGGCTGTTTCGCCTAACAAAAGAAAAACTCATCACATTCGGCTGGTTCAAACAAGGCTATGATGTTGTGATAGCAAGCATTGACATGATCAAGACGAGCGCTATTTATCGAAGAGTCACTGCTCAAATCAAGTTAGTAAGAGCATGGTTCAGCAAGCGCTTTTTCCAGGCCCAGGCTTTTGCTACACAAGCTTTTCGAAAAACTGAAAAGCCTGAAATTGTTCGAGAAAACAGAGGTGTAATTGTACTCCCAGCGATTTCGATTCATGGCTCGATGTCACTGGCACATTTAACACGGCTTGAATCTGGGCTTTCCAATTTACTTTTTATTCATCAGGTACCGTTTTTATGACACGTAAAGTTTTAATCTATGGTGGTTATGGTGCTATCGGTTTGGCTATTGGCCGTATTCTTGTTGAGACGAGGCTATGAGCTGCACCTGGTCGGCCGTGACGAAGAAAAACTGGCTGCGTCTGCTGAAGCATTGAAGGCCGGTTATAGCATTGGTGATGTCAATGACAGTGGCCTGTTTTCCCGGGTGGCCAATGATGTCGACTCAGCGATTGACGGTCTGGTCTATGCGGTGGGAACGATAAATGTGCGCAGTCTTCAGCGCCTTACAGAAGCCGATTTTTTGAACGATTTTCGGGTTAATGCAATGGGCGCGGCACTGGCTGTGCAGGCTGCATCGGCGGCGCTAAAAAAGTGCCCGGAGGGCGCTTCGGTCGTATTTTTTTCGAGCGTGGCGGCTCTGCAGGGTTTTTCATTTCATGCCTCGCTGGGCATGGCAAAGGGCGCCGTATCCGGGTTGACGCTTTCACTCGCGGCTGAACTGGCGCCTAAAATACGCGTTAATGCCGTTGCGCCCTCTCTCACCCGAACACCGCTGGCTTCAGCAATACTCGCCGACGAGCGCGTTGCCGCCGGCATCGCCGAGCTTCATGCATTGCAACGCCTTGGAAAACCCGAGGATATTGCCGCGCTTGCGGCTTTCTTGTTATCGCCGGAAGCCGACTGGATCACCGGGCAAATTATCAGTGTCGATGGCGGCCGCTCTACGCTTCGAACCAAAGGGTAAAGAATTTCGTAATTATTCAGCCTAGTGCCAAAGCATAAAGCTGCGGCTATATTCGCAGTGACAGATGGGGGCCTTGATGTTCTGCCCGATATTGCGTTTCTTATTAACTACCCGCCATTCAAGGTGTTAAAACTTGCTCAATGGCCTGCTTCATGGCTGTCGAAGTGTTCGACCACCTTGCCGTCTGCGTTGACCAAATACTTATTAAAGTTCCAGCCCGGCTCGCTTGACTGCGCCGCCAGGGCTTTGAATAAGGCATGGGCAGCGGGAGCGGTCACCGCAACCGGCCCAAACATGTCAAAGGTGACGCCTTAATTGATATAGCAAACATTGGCAATTTCCTTGTCATTTTTGCCTTCCTGATTGAAATCATTGCTGGCAAAACCCAGCACCACCAAACCCTGGTTCTTGTATTGATGGTGAAGTTTTTCAAGTCCGCCAAATTGGGGTGTAAAACCGCAGTAGCTGGCCGTATTAACAATCAGCAGGGCTTTGCCTGCGTAAACCTCGCAGATATTTAAGGTTTTTTCGGAATTTAATTTCCTGACGGTTTGATTTAAATAATCGGGACATTCGACCCTTACGAATTCATCAGCACAGCACGATAAGTAAAATTAGACCGGGGATGATTCCCAGAATCAAGCCGACCACGATGGCGATGACCTCGCCTGATGAGTAATTGCAACCCGTATTGCCGATGCTAACATGCGCGGCTCTGTCATCATCAAGCCCGGCGAGCATCATGCCGGAGAATTCATCGGCAACTTGTTCCTGTGAGGATGCCACCAGAATACGTGAGCGGGCCTCGCTAAGCCGGTTTTCTGCAATACCCAAATCATCGCTGAAGGGCATGAGGGTGCGCGCATTCTTAAGTGCGTCGATGGCCCCGTCTGTGGGAGCAAGCGCCAGTATACGGGCCTGATTAACAGTCTCGGCTGCGGCAATTGCATTTTTTAACTGGATAAGTTCCTGGTGCTGGTCTGGTGCGAATTGACAGCTAGACGTAATCAACTCAAAAGAACCGGCCGAAGGCAAGAAATTAGCGGATGCTGTTTTCGGTAGGGTACCGGTAAAGATCAATGCGAGTGCGGAAAAAATCAATACGGGTAAAACTTTCTTATTATTGGACACGCTGCCTCTCCTTAATAGTAAATGCGGTAAACAATGCTTTATTGCGCAAGTGAGTTTAGCACACGCTTAAGTTCTTAACTGCGTGGTCTTATAGTGAGCCGACTTCCTGTCGCCGCCCTTGGCAGCGGGCTCTACCCGCGGCGCCAGCTGTAATTGAATGCGTTCCTTGAAGAGGCTGTCGCCCATTACCCACGCCTTGTTTGTCGAAGCCCTGCTTTCGATTATCTGGGCTTCAGAAATCGACTGATTGAACAGCGCTCTATAAGCTGCATAACGAATACTGTCGTCAGTCCCCAAGTGCTGAAATTCAAAATGGGGGATAAGCAACTCATCGGTTTGCCACAGCGCATTAACACGATAACTCGATCACGGATACTCGCCCGGACCGGTCACCATGCCGGCATGCACCGGATTTAGCTCAATATAGCGCAGGCAGGTCAGCTAGAACAATTCGCTGGATCAGTGTCGCCTTGTAACGGCCCTCCAAAAGCGTGCCGGTGCGCCAATAACAGGCATTGAAGTCTTGCACATAATAAGGCCCCAGTATTTGCAGCGATTTGCTTAAGCCGGTTACGGAAAAAGGTGTCATCAAGACATAGGCATGCACCCGGCAGTCATGTTTTTTGCAGGCTGCCAGGAGCTTGGCGAATTCGTATAATATTTTTTCATAGTCATTATTGACGCCGTTTTACAGGATAAATCTGCTTTTTGCATTAACAATTGGTTACTCTTATTGCATACTGACAAGTACTTTCAACGGTTTCAACAGCATTTGGCTTACAAATCGTATAAGCGACATTACTTTTAAAACTTAATCATACCGCCTTGAAAACAAAAGCACATTTTTTAATTCTTTCCCTATTCGTTCTGTTGGAGGCAGCAGTGGATGCACAAGAAACAAACGATATCCTTGAAAATAAGGTTCAGACACTGCTCGCGCAAATGACGCTGGAAGAAAAAGTCGGGCAGATGACACAGATCGACTTTCGCGTGATTTCAGTTGCAAACGGTCAAGATGCTGAAAATCCTATCGATCAGGCCAAATTGGAAGACGCAGTGCTGAATCACCATGTCGGCTCGATATTGAACACGCCGACCACGCCCGATAACAAAGCCCAGTTGATTGAAAAATGGCGAAAAATGACTCAAGCCATTCGGGCGGTGGCCGCCAAAACGCGTTTAAAAATTCCGGTGATTTACGGCATCGATGCGATCCATGGTGCGAACTACACACAAAATGCGGTGTTATTTCCGCAAGCCATCAACATGGCGGCGACCTTTAATACCGAGCTGTCCTTGAAAGAAGGCGAAATTACTGCCCGTGAGGTGAAAGCCTCCGGGCTGGACTGGAACTTTTCACCAGTGATGGACATCGGCCGCCAGCCGCTATGGCCGCGTTTGTGGGAAACCTACGGCGAAGACGTGCATCTGGCCAGCGCCATGGGTAGCGCCTATATCAAAGGCCATCAAGGGGATGATTTTTCCGCGGCCGACAAAGCGCCGACCTGTTTGAAGCACTATGTTGGCTACAGCTACCCGCTCAACGGTAAGGATCGCACCCCGGCCTGGATAGGCGAACGGGCGCTGCGCGAGTATTTTCTGCCGAGTTTCGAAGCCGGCGTCAAAGCCGGTGCGCCGACGGTGATGATCAATTCCGCCGAAGTTGACGGCATTCCCGGTCACGCCAATTATCAATATTTGACTACGATCTTGCGCGGCGAGATGGGCTTTAAAGGCTTTACGGTTTCTGACTGGGAAGACATCATTCGCTTGTATAGCCGCGATAAATTGGCGGCCTCACCGAAAGAAGCGGTAAAGATCGCGGTGATGGCCGGTATCGATATGAGCATGGTGCCGTTCGATTATTCGTTTTACGATTTGCTGTTGGAACTGGCCAGAAATGGCGAGGTGCCGATGGCGCGTATCGATGAAGCGGTGTCGAGGATACTCAGAGTCAAATATCAAAGCGGCTTATTTGAAAGGATTGAGCCACGTTAGCGGTGGAGGGCAATTTCGCCACCGAGGAAGCTGTCGCTGTCAACCGCCAGGCAGCGCGGGAATCGATTATTCTCGCCAAAAACGACAACCATATCTTGCCGCTGAACAAACAGGCCAGCGTGCTGGTAACGGGACCTACCGCCAATTTGCTCAGTGTGATGAACGGTGGCTGGACCATCACCTGGCAAGGTGCTAGCGAACATCTTTACCCGCAAGATAAATTAACTCTATTAGAAGCCATTCAGCAAAAAACCAGCGGCAAGGTGACTTATGTTGGTGGCCAAGCCTTTACCGATGAAATCAATATTGAGCAGGCGGTGACGGAAGCCCGTGAACCACGATGTTGTCATTCTGGCACTGGGCGAAAAAACCTATACCGAAACCCCGGGCAACATCGAGTCGCTGAATCTCGATCCGGTTCAGTATCAGTTGGCCAGGGCGATATTCGCCACCGGCAAACCGGTGATTCTGATCACTTTCGGTGGCAGGCCACGGATCATTACCGAGATTGCCGAACAAGCTCAGGCGGTGGTGCTGGGCTTTTTGCCGGGCATGGAAGGCGGGGCGGCGATGGCGGATATTCTATTCGGCGACGTGAATCCCAGCGGCAAGTTGCCTATTTCCTATCCGCGCAATACGAACGATATTGTGTTGTACGATCATAAGCCGAATGAAGCTTTTGAATGGAATCAGTATCGACCGTTGTACCCGTTCGGTCATGGTCTGAGCTATACGACCTTCGAAACCAGCGGCTTGCGGCTTAACAAAGATAAGATCACTATCGGCGATCAGATTGACGTCAGCGTTAACGTTAAAAATACCGGCACGTTGACTGGCAAGGAAACCGTGCTGGTCTATTTAAACGATATGGCCGCGTCGGTCACCCGGCCCAACAAGCAGTTGAAAGCGTTTAAAAAGGTCGAGCTCAAACCCGGCCAGCAGCAAACCCTGCAATTCACGATCACGCCGCAGGATATGTCGTTCATTGGCATTGATATGAAACGGATCGTCGAACCCGGTGAATTTAAGATCATGGTTGGTAATGAAGTCGCCTATTTCAATGTCGTGCAAAACTGAACGGATTACGGGGTAAATGCATGGTTAATCAAGAAAATGCCGGCAAACAGCCCTACCTGGGCTCGCTGGCCATTTTGACCTCGCTGTTTTTTATCTGGGGTTTTATTACCTGTCTGAACGACATCCTGATACCGCATTTAAAAGCAGTGTTTACCCTCAACTATACCCAGGCGATGTTGATTCAATTCTGTTTCTTCACGGCTTATTTTTTGGTGTCAGTGCCCAGCGGCTATCTAGTCGAAAAAATCGATTATAAAGGCGGCATTATTGCCGGTTTGCTGATAGCCGGCAGTGGTTGTCTGCTGTTTTATCCGGCGGCCGGGCTGCATTCTTATCCGTTGTTTCTGACCGCCTTTTTTGTGCTGGCTTCCGGCATTACCTTGTTACAGGTGGCCGCCAATCCCTATGTCACGGTGCTTGGCGGCCCGGAAACCGCCTCCAGCCGCTTGACCTTGACCCAGGCTTTCAATTCACTGGGCACCACGCTGGCGCCATATTTCGGAGCGCTGTTTATTCTATCCAATGCGGTGAAAAGCGCGGACGAGATCAAGCTGCTTAACGCCGAAGAGTTGTCGGTTTATCAGGCCGCGGAAGCGGCGGCGGTGCAGAATCCTTATCTGTTTCTGGCGGCAGTGCTGTTTTTAATGGCGGCTATGTTCGCGCTACTGAAACTACCGAAAATCACTTCCGAAACTCAGCAGACTGCGGCGCTGGCCGAAAACGATCGCGGCAGTGCCTGGCAGTATCCGCATCTGGTGTTGGGTGCGCTGGCTATTTTTGTGTATGTCGGCGGCGAGGTGGCGATCGGCAGTTTTTTGGTCAATTTTCTCGGCGAACCCGGCATCGCAGGATTAGCGGAGCAAGACGCCGGAAAATATGTGTCGTTTTACTGGGGCGGGGCTATGGTGGGCAGGTTTGCCGGTGCCGCAGTGATGCAAAAAGTACATCCCGGCAAAGTATTGGCATTCAATGCCTTGATGGCAATGTGTCTGGTACTGGCGACCATGCTCGGCAGCGGCCGCTTCGCGATGGTTACTATTTTGGCGGTGGGCTTATGCAACTCCATCATGTTTCCGACCATATTTTCCCTGGCATTGACTGGTTTGGGACGACATACCGGGCAGGGTTCCGGCATTCTTTGCGCCGCGATTGTCGGCGGTGCGATTTTACCTGTCGTGCAGGGCGCATTTGCCGATCATATCGGTATTCAAAACGCATTTTTTGTACCGTTGCTATGCTACTTGTATATCTGCTATTACGGCTATCGCAGTATGCGTCGATAGCGCAAAATTTTACAGTCTGCACTTATACACAAGGCCCGGAGCTGTATTTGTAACTGGATTGCTGGTCTTTGTTTCGGGTAAATTCATCATCTCGACCATACGATTTCGATACCCAGCTTCTCTACACAATCCAGCAGTATTGAAGTCTGACCTCTATAATTTCTTTGATTGCAGAACAAATACAAGAGGAATACCGTAAAATATTTGCGATAAGCCAGATTGCATGTCAGGAGTTTTGTAAGTAGCTCACGCGTTATTTAATGTTCAATTTAGGCGTAAATAAAATCATGGTTGCAATTCAAGCAATTTCACAACGAAATTAAAAATTTTATGGAAGAACTATTTATCGGTTGGCTTAAGGAATACGGTTACGTTATTTTGTACCTGTGGACCGTACTGGAAGGGGAAATGGGGCTGATCATGGGGGGGATCATGTCTCATACCGGCGACATGCAGTACTTCATGACGGTTTTTATTGCGGGTTTGGGTGGATTCACTGGCGATCAGATCTATTTTTACATTGGCCGCTTTAATAAAGGCTTTATTCAGCGCAAACTGCATAAACAGCGGCTTAAGTTTGCGATTGCGCATTTGCTGTTAAAAAAATACGGTTGGCCCATTATTTTTATGCAACGCTATATGTATGGTTTGCGTACCGTTATTCCCATGTCGATTGGTATCACCAAATATTCGGCAAAAAAGTTTGCATTGATTAATCTGATTAGCGGCTGGGTATGGGCTGCGATTACGGTAACGCCTGCCTATTTTTGGGGCGAGGAAATATTAAACCTGTTAGCCTATGCCAGACAGCATTGGTATTTGGCGCTGCCAATAGCGGGAGGATTTCTTTATGGCGTTTATGCCTATTTTCAAAAACTGGAGCGGCATTTCTTACTAAAACGCAATAGCCGTTTTTAAACTCTTATAAAATCAAAAATCGAAGAAAATCAATCGAGTCTGACCCCTTTTTGATTTTGATTTGAACTTGATCTTTTTAGCGCTTTCCTTTCCATCGGCCGTCAACATAATCTAGGGCCTCTTTAATGTTAAGATCGCGCGTTGCGCCCCCGGTTCTCACGAAAAATTTGGAGATATTCCCTTGAGTTAAAAATACTGGCCTTGGGGCAGGGGATACAATCACCCGACAGATATCTTTATTGTCAATGACATGAAACAGAATGTGTACAAACGAACAAAGATCGGCTCCTAAGTTTGTTGAGATGATGGTCATCAGTGTTTGTTCAAATCCATCTTGTCCGGGTTTTTTTAATGTTTGGTAATCTTTTTCCAGTCCTAAGATGTTGCCATCATCCGCAACACCAATCAGTAATGTCCCGCCAAGATGACTATTTAAAAAACCGGCTAGTGTTTTTAATACCACGCCTTCAAGTGCACGGTTGGTTCTTGATTCAGCTAAATCCCAGCGTAACGAGGATTTAAATTCCAAATTGGGGCTTTCGCCTTGCCTGATAATTGAAGGTAAATCCTTGTCCAATTCTGTTTTTAAATAATCGATATGTACCATTCGATTATGAATGATCTTGTAAAGAAATAGCGATAATAATCCAAGCATCGCGCCGATTTCAGCATAGAAAATAATTAACAAACTATCTGGGGTAATGGAACCGGTTAAGGTGTTTATTAGCTGATTAAGGATATATTCAATTGATGATAACGGAGCAGCACCTGGTTCATGTGCGCTGATATAGCTGTAACTGGGGGCGAGCACAAAGATGCCGATGATGGCGCCAATCAATGCTGCGCTTATGTAAAGCTTTAGTTGCTGACGCCAAATAGACAGTATCAGTAAAAAGAATCGTTTCATTTTTTACAAAAAGTTACACACTACAAATGATGAGAGAGTTTGGTAAAAGTATTAATTCATTAAAGATGCCTATATCGTTGTTTGATATATTTGGCGGTCAGATACCCCACAATTGCGCCCCAAACGATCATATAAATGCCGTGCAAGATAATTTCTAATTGTAGTCTGTACGATTGTGTGTAGTGATCATAGATATAATCAGCTAAAACCACTACAGCAGTTATATAAATGGCTTTTTTAAACGAAATCGCCTTGGCATAAAAACAAATAACGCCTAAGATGAAAAAGCCGGTAAAAAATCGGATGCTTGCATGCAAAGACCATTCAAAATCAAGTACAGGCGTCTTTAAAATGGCAGTATTCAAAAAATACAGCAAAATGGCACCGAGAGTGATTGAGAAAACTAACATTTTCATCGAGTGATCCTTGTTACGTTAAAGATTGGTTGATTTACAAATCAAAAATCAAAGGGGTCGGACTCGATTGATTTTAAAATGAGCTGACTTCCTGTCGCCGCCTTTGGCAGCGGGCTCTACGCGCCGCCCCAGCTGTATTTGAATGCGTTCCTTGAAGGGGCTGTCACCCAATACCCATGCCTTGTTTGTCGCATCCCTGATCTCGTTTATCTGGGCTTCAGAAATCGACTGATTGAACAGCGCTCTATAAGCTGCCTGACGCGTATTGTCGTCAGCCCCCAAACGCTGAAATTCAAAATGAGGGGTAACTAACTCATCAGTTTGTCCCAACGCATTAAAACGATAACTCGACCACGGATACTCGCCCGGATCGGTCACCATGCCGGCACGCACCGGATTTAGTTCAATATAGCGCATGCAGGCCAGCAAGTACGATTCGCTGTCGATCAGTGTCGCCTTATAACGGCCTTCCCAAAGCGTACCGGTGCGCCGATAACAGAAATTGAAGTATTGCACATAATAACGCCCCAGCATTTGCAGCGATTTGCTCAGGCCGGTTTCGGAAAAAGGTGTCATCAGCAAATGGACATGATTGGTCATCAGCACATAGGCATGCACCTGGCAGTCATGTTTTTTGCTGGCTGCCAGGAGCTTTTCCAGATAAAAACGGTAATCCGCTTCGCAGCAGAAAATCTCGGAACGATTGTTACCGCGAACGATGATATGTTGCGGTTGGCCGGGAATGACCATTCTAGGGAGGCGAGCCATGTGTTTAAGACTGAGAGAAAGTATCAAGCTGAAAGCTTAGAGGGTTTTTAATCAAAAATCAATCGAGTCTGACCCCTTTGATTTTAATCACGATTGCAACACTAGGCACCAAAAGGTACGCACAGCGTACCCTACCTGATTGCAAGCGGCTGCACCCCGCAGCTCCCTTGGAGCGCATTTAGGCTTGCTCACACTCATTATTGCGTCTCGCCAGCGCCGATTTAGTCGTCAACTAAACAATCGCCCGAGAATCGAAAAATTTATCCATACGGGAATTTTTCCATCTCATCGAGCTCAAGACTCATTTCAATGCTTCTCCATTTGACCTAACATCGCAAATTCAACGGCATGCTTATCAATATATCCCTTCCGCTCATCTTTCGTCTTTTTAGAATACTGCAATTACCTCGACCATTCGGGAATAACTTCAACAATGAAACCCTCCTCTAACGGAGTTCCCGCCAATGGCTTGAATCCTACATAACCAATATACGTTTTTTGAATTGACCTACTCCGATTCACAATAACGTTATCGCCTGAAAGCCACTTATGCATTCTCTGAACCATGCTGGATGCTGGATCGCTAACGGTGTTTCGTACTTTTGATTGAAGCATCTCGATCTGGTGACGTTTAGGCCTCTTTGGCTTTTCGTGTCACTTCCTCGTTCAGTTGCTTCTCCGCATGGGCCGAAATCGAGCCTATTGAATCTCGTAATTCGTCAAGACTTGAATCGCGCAGCCTTCAGATTCCAGTGAAATAAATCTGAGAGCCTTCACTGTACGGTTGCCCGAACCAAATCGGTCATGGTTACCTCCATCTATTAGTACCTGCACGAGAATTTTCAATTGACGCTAACTGTTCAGATTGGTCCTTGGACCCAGATTCGTTCTGCACTGAGTTATGAGACCACAACAGCCAGTACGCACTTAGAAGCCGTAATTTACTGGGCAATACTCATCGCCGTTAGTCTTTGACGATGTGAATTTTCCGGTTCCATCCATACCGTCCAGCCTTCGGACTCGAGCTTCGACCGTAGAATGGCTGGCTCAAGATCGGTCTTCAGATTCGGTCGCTTAAGTAGATTTGTTTGATCATAACGCACTATGGGGTTTACGGTGAAAAAATAATTCAAGCGGTATCGGCTTGACAGCTTTTGTCCAACCTAATATATACTACATTACTTGTCCAATAATCCGGCCGCTATGTCGTACTAATTTATGATTAATTAATAGTCGTATATTAATTTGCTACAAGGCTTTAATTAATCGCCTACGGGCCGCGCGTCCCATTGACCGGCTTGTTAGGCCGGACAGTAACCGCCAGAGCCAAACTACCACCCAATAAAAAATACAGAAGCTCAATGCAGCACAAAATAGCCCGTGACATCAAGGCCCGAATACTCATAAAATTACTCGTTCATAAACTGGGGTTCGCGATATTGATACTTCCTTTTAAATCACTTTGAAAAAATCTTATCACCTTTGATTTGATATTGCTGCTTGTGATACTGCTTGTTGCCTATCGGGTCAGTCTCAATTATCCGACCGTCCTTTTGAAAGGTGTACGATGGTTTACCCTATTGGATATTGCCAAGGGAATCCGGCTGGTAGATTCGTTTCTCATCCGCTTGAATGGGCAAAACAAGTAGTAAAAGGCTGATGAAAAATTTAAAGCTCACATTGATTCTCTACAAAAGTCATTGGTTTTAATAATCGCGCTCCGGTTGAGTGCCATGTTGGACGAAGCCGCTAACGCGAAGAATCAAAGGGGTCAGACTCGATTGATTTTGCCTCCTTCGATTCTTCCGAGCAGAACAAGGAATCTTGAAGCCTGTAGCCTTTCTCCTGCACTTAAGATTTCTCCCGATGGTCGAAATGACAGTACAATCATGTCCTGAATAGTGACCAAATTAATTTAACAGAGACCCTACATTGCAAAACCAAGATCAGATCAATCATTTAAAAACAATCGTGCAATCCTTGCTGGACGAGGCGACAAAACAGGGCGCGACGGCCGCTGAAGCCGGTTTGAGCCAGGAAAACGGCTTGTCGGTAACGGCCCGCCTGGGCGAGGTGGAAACCATCGAGCACCATTGCGATCAGGGCCTGGGCGTAACGGTGTATTTTGGCCAGCGCAAGGGTTCTGCCAGCACCACGGATTTATCGCCCGCATCGATCAAGGAAACCGTTGGCGCGGCCTGCAGTATCGCCCGCTATACCAGCGAGGACGCCTATGCCGGTTTGCCGGAAAAAGCATTGCTGGCGACCGAATTTCCTGATCTGGAGCTGAATCATCCCTGGCATCTGCGCGCCGATGAGGCCATTGCGCTGGCTATTGAATGCGAAGATGCCGCGCGCTCGTATCATGCCGACATCAGCAATTCCGAAGGCGCGTCGGTCAATACCCATCAGGGCATCCGGGTGCTGGGCAATACCCTGGGTTTTCTGCAGGGCTATGCATCTACGCGCCATTCCTTGAGCTGTTCGGTGTTGGGGCAGCGCGGCGACAGTATGCAGCGCGATTACTGGTACACGGTGGACAGAAACGCCCAAAATCTGGAACCGGCGGCACAAGTCGGCAGAAAAGCCGCGGAGCGAACGCTAAGACGTTTGCAGGGCCGCAGTTTAAGCACACGGCAGTGCCCGGTGCTGTATGCGCCGGAAGTGGCTTCAGGATTGCTGGGTTCGTTTATCGGCGCGATCAGCGGCGGCAACCTGTACCGTAAGTCATCGTTTTTGCTGGATGCGCTCGATACGCAAATCTTCCCCGAGTTTATCCAACTTCACGAGCAGCCGTATTTAAAAGGCGCCTTGGGCAGTGCCGCCTATGACGGTGAAGGCGTGGCCACGCAAACGCGCGATATTGTCAGCGACGGCATTTTGCGCGGCTATGTGTTAAGCACGTATTCCGCCCGCAAACTGGGCATGCACAGCACGGGCAACGCCGGCGGCGTGCATAATTTAACCATAGAACCCGGCGAGCATGATGATCAGGGCCTGTTAAAACTACTGCATACCGGCTTGCTGGTCACCGAATTGATGGGCCAGGGTGTGAATATGGTGACCGGCGATTATTCGCGCGGCGCAGCCGGATTCTGGGTGGAAAATGGCGAAATTCAATATCCGGTGGAGGAAATCACCATTGCCGGTAATCTGAAGACGATGTTCAAAAGCATTGTGGCCGTGGGCAATGATGTCGATTATCGCGGCAATATCCGCACGGGTTCGATTTTGCTGGAGCGCATGTCGATTGCCGGGGAGTGATTGTCAAAGCCTGTTGTGGGAGCGACGCCCTCGTCGCGATTTAAAGGCCAGCTAAGCGTTAGTCGCGACGTAGGCGTCGCTCCCACGAATGTTAGTCATGATTTTCACGGTAATAGCAGGAGATAGCAGCATGTTACCCAATGTTCAGATAAAAAATGACCGGATCAGTGAAGCTGAGTATCTGCAAGGCGAGTTAATTAGCGAAATCAAGCATGAGTACATCGATGGGCATGTGTTTGCCATGGCGGGTGCGAGCAGGAATCATGAGCGAATTGCGGGTAATATTTTCGGTGAGCTTCGAAACTTTCTAATAAACGATACTTGCGAACCTTTTGCCACCAATATCAAAATCAAAGCCGGAAGCAAGTTTTTTTACCCGGATGCGGTGGTGGTGTGTAATGAGACTAATCCGCACGATTACTACACCGAAGCGCCGGTGATTATTGTGGAAGTGTTGTCACAATCGACCCGGCGCATGGATGAAGTCACCAAGCGCAGGGCCTATCAAAGCATTCCCAGTCTGCAAGAGTATGTGCTGATTGAGCAGGACTTTGTTGATGTCGAAGTGTGCCGAAGACACGAAGGCTGGGTTTCCAATCATTATTTCATGGGCGATGAAGTGACTTTCGAGGCTATCGGCTTAACGATAGCCGTGGAAGACATTTACGCGCGCGTTGAAAACGATGATGTGCGCGCGTTTTTGCAGGAACAACAGCAAGCGGAATAACACCTTCAGGCAGTCAGGCGCTGCATGATATCGCTTATCAATTGCGGCCCTCTATAAATAAGCCCGCTGTAAATCTGCAGCAGACTCGCGCCCGCCTTGAGTTTTTCCTCGGCATCTTCCGCGCTTAATATGCCGCCGGCGGCTATAACCGGAATCTTGCCGTTTAATTCTGAGGCCAGGACACGCACGACTGCGGTGGCTTGATCCTTAAGCGGCGCGCCGCTCAAGCCGCCGGTTTCATGGGCCAGCGGGTGGCCGGCGATGCGATCGCGGGCAATGGTGGTATTGGTGGCGATGACGCCGTCAATCTCGAATTCCAGCAACAGCCGGGCAATATGGCTGATTTCATCGGTCGTCAGATCCGGAGCGATTTTCACCACCAGCGGCACGTATTTGCCGTGCTCCTGCTGCAATTTAAGCTGTTCTGCTTTCAACACTTCCATCAGGCGCTTGATTTCATCGCCTTGCTGCAGCTGGCGAAGATTCCTGGTGTTCGGCGAGGAGATGTTGATGGCAATGTAACTGGCAGCCGCATAAGCCTTGCGCAAACCGATCAGGTAATCCTCGGCGGCATGCTCAATCGGCGTGTCGAAATTCTTGCCAATGTTAATGCCCAGAATGCCGGTGTAGGCGCTGTGCTTGACCTGCGCCAGCAAATGCTCCACGCCCAGATTATTAAAGCCCATGCGATTGATAATGGCCTGGTGTTCGGGCAGCCGGAACAGGCGTGGTTTTGGATTGCCAGGCTGCGGACGCGGGGTGACGGTGCCGATTTCAACAAAGCCAAATCCAAGGGCCGCCATTGCCTTGATATGATCGCCGTTTTTATCCAGCCCTGCGGCAAGGCCGACCGGATTTTTAAATTCCAGCCCCATCACCTTGACCGGCTTATCGGCAACAGCTGGATACAGCAGTCTTGATAAACCGGAGCTGTAGGCCGCGCCGAGCATTTTCAGGGTCACGTCGTGAGCGGTTTCAGGATCGAGGGCGAATAGCAGCGGGCGGAACAAGGGATAAAGATTCATGGGCTGGCGTCAGGGTGGTTGAATAGGTTTTTATTTTACTATAAGCCGAGGCCAAGCGTCTGACTGCTATTCGATGGACAGGCACATCGCTTAATCCTTGTCGTTATGGCCACGGACATTAAAAAGTTCTTAGATTATCGCCCTGCTTTACTGGATAATCTGCCGCTATCGACCGCATTCGCTTCCATAAAGCCCATGATGAATACGTTTTCAGACAGCAAATCCAGCCCCTGGCTACTGCCGCTTTTATCGGGTGTCTTAATCGGCACCAGTTATATCCCCTTTCCGCCCTGGGCATCGCTGTTTTGTTTTGTGCCGCTGTGGCTGTTCTGGAGCCGGCAAACCCGGCTAAAAGATGTTTTGCTGGGCGGATTGATCACCTCATTCGTGTTTACGCTGATTGGCTTTAACTGGATGACTTATCTGCTGCATGAATTTGCGCATCTGGACTGGCCGCTGGCGGTCATCGGCATGCTGGTCTATGCCCTGATCGCGCATCTGTTTGTGCCCTTGGCCGGTGTGCTCTGGTTTTGGGGGCAGCGCAAATGGCAGTGGCCGGAGCGGCTGTCGCTGGGCTTGATGGCGCTCATTACCACACTATGCGAAGCCTATTCCTTCACCTTGTTTGACTGGAACTTCGGCTATACCTGGTATGGCGCCGGTGTGCCTGTCTATCACTGGGCGGAGGTGATCGGCTTTAGCGGTTTGAGCGCGGCGACCCTGCTTTGTAACCTGCCGCTGTATTATGCCTGGCAAAAACGCAAACAAACGGCCGGGAAAATACTATTGATGGCGGTGGTCTGGGGTTTTGTGCTGTTAAATGCGGGCGGCCTGTGGCTTAAAAACAGGCTGCCGACGCCTGATGCTTCGTTTAAAACCCTGCTGGTGCAGGCCAACATCGGCAATTCCGAGAAACTGGCTGCCGAGCTGGGCCAGGGTTACGGCAAGGAGATATTCCGCCAATACACTGCCCTGACCGAGCAGACCCTCCAGAAGGCGCAGACCGGCGTCGATTTTGTCATGTGGCCCGAGACCGCGTTTCCGGCGCTGTTGGGTGAGCAATTTAAAGAGGCGGAGTACCCTCAGGCGTTAAGCCAATTTCTGCGCGCTAACCAGCTGGCGCTGATTACCGGCGCTTATAGCGTGGATGCCGCATCGCGGCTGATTACCAATTCGCTGTTTGTGCTCGATAAAAACGGCGACATCGTGCCGCCGCATTACAGCAAAACCATTCTGCTCGCCTTCGGCGAATATATCCCCGGTGAGCAATTTTTCCCCGAGATACGACACTGGCTGCCGCCGACCGGACATTTTGCCCGTGGTGCAGGCCCTACCGCCCTGATGAACTGGAATGGCTATAAAATGGGGCCGCAAATCTGCTATGAAAGTTTATTCCCGGCATTCTCTCGCGCGCTGGCGAACCTCGGAGCCCAGTTTATTGTCAATGCAACCAATGACTCCTGGTATGGTTCCTGGCAGGAGCCTTATCAGCACATGTACATGACACTGGCGCGCGGCGTGGAATTTCGCCGCCCCGTGCTCAGAGTGACCAACACCGGCATTTCCACCGTGTCGCTGGCATCGGGTGAAATCCTGGAACGCTCGCCTATCCATCAGTCCTGGGCCGGCATTTATGAAGTACCGTATTTGAAGAATCCGCCTGCCACTTTTTACCAGCAATGGTTCTGGCTGGTGCCTATTTTGCTGTGGACAACGCTAGCGGCCTTGCTGCTGATGGGACGCGCCGCCGGGCGGCGCGGCGAGCAGTCACTTTAAAAAGTATCCTCTCGCTGCTGGAGTTTTATAGCGCAGTCCGGGCCGGGCGCATTGCCTTCCTGGCAGCACGGGAGATGCCGCAGATTTCTGAAGGATTTCCAGGCTCCGGCTCAGCTGGCCGCAAGAAATACTGTTCAAGTAGCCAGCCAGGGTTGTCGCAAAATGAAGTAAATTACAACTATGCGATATTGTTGTATGATTTAGTTGAGTTTTTTGCAGCGAAAAGGCGTCAAGAAACTGTTTGAAAATGTTGCAAGTCCGTTCAATGCGCGGCACCATGGGGCAAAAGATCAGCGCAGTATAAAGCGCCGTCTTGCGCTCTGCTGTGTTGAGAAACAAAACCTGGACAAGAGCGGCTGTTTTTGAGCAGGGACTGAGTTGCATTAGCCTTTTTGTCCATCGTTCGCTTGTTTGAGTTATTACGAGGTATAAATTATGAAAATAGTATCGGGGTTAACGCGTTTTGTAATCGGACTATTGTTAATGGCTGCGCTTACCGGATGTGCCGGTGGCCGCACCTATGAAAGCACCGGTGAGTATCTTGATGATTCGTCGATCACTACGAAAGTAAAATCCAGCATCTTGATGGATCCACGGCTGAAAACGTTACAAATCAATGTTAAAACCTTCAAGGGCGTTGTGCAGTTAAGCGGTTTTGTCGATTCCGAAAGCGCGGCTACCCGGGCGGCAGAAGTGGCAAGAACTGTAAAAGGCGTAAAAATGGTGAACAACAGCCTGATTGTTAAATAAGCCGGCGCTTTCACCGGCATAGTGTTGCTGCGTCTTTCCCGGGTTAAGCATTATGTGCCTGCCGGCTTTGAATTAATTCACCCTCCGGACTAAGCTGATAGCGGGCTGTTGTTCCAAGCCGTAATCTTAATATTGGGGGGGTAACATGGAATATTTTATCGGACTGCTGTTAGTGCTGGTTATTGGCTGGGCGATCTATGGCAAGCGCAAGAACAAAGCCCGGGCACAGCAAGACAGCTTAACAAAATCGCGGAAACCAGTGATTTCATGGGGCTACGTGATCAAAATGCCGGCCGATACTGGACACGTTTGTCCGCAAGCCTTAAAAATGCGCGATAAACCGATCCCGGTTAATTCTTTGGTCGACCTGCCCGCGCTGCCTTTGGCAGGCTGTAATCAGAAAAGATGCCAATGCCAGTACCAAGCCATGCCGGAAAGACGCGTCAGTCATGAAAAGCGGGAGCAGGAAGAAAGACGTGAGAATATTCGTTTTGAAGATAAGGCCGATCGCAGAAATCATCAGTGATCGGCGAAGTTACAATTCCTTGTGGAAAAATGACCGGTCTTGACAGCAGTAAAAAGCCCAATGGCTAATCATTAATCTGCAACACTTCCACAGTATTCCAGATATTTTCGATAAAATCGGCCGTCATTTCAGGCATGCCGTCCTGTATCCACTGCACCAAGACCTTCGCGACATTGGGATAGGTAATTTGTACGGCATGCCTGTCGTGCAGCCAGTGTTCAATGACCGAGGCATCCAGCTCATTCATGACATGACCGTAACCCAACTGCTGTAATGCCGCGGCATTGGAGATTTGCTCCATCTGCGCATGCAAGGGTTTGGCCAGAATCTTCTTGCCCAGTTGCAGGGACTCGCTGGCCAGTTCAAAACCGGCATTGCTGATAATGCCGTAACAATCGTATAAATCTTTCTGGAAGCCATCCCGGGACAGCGGATTACAGCGGATGTGCCCCGCCGTTGACGGCACGGTCTCCGGTGCGTATATATGAAATTCAAAATCCTTGAACGGGGACAACAGCCGGATGACTTCATGCTGATCTTCAAAGGGCAGATAAACGATGATCTTATTACGATTGACGGCTTTGGGGGTGGCCGGGGTATCGATAACGGGCGGCAAAATAGCTTGCCCGAAATGGTGCCAATGCAGACCTATGCCAATGTCGGCAGGTGCAAAATATTTCAGAATCCGGCTGGCGATCGGATCGGCGCCTTCTCTGGGGATATTGTGGTTGAAAGCATATTGATGGCCGATGCCTAAAACCGCTTTTTTCTGTTTTTTTGCCGCCCAGGCGGTAACGGGTTCAAAATCACTGATAACCAGATCATAGCTGCTCAAGTCCAGCGCGGAGACATCTTTGATAAAGGTAATCGGCTTGGCATCCCGGGCAGTTTTGAAATAACTGACGTGGCCTTTCTCGGTATTGAAAGTCAGCCCGGTGCGCAGCTGGTAGCCATTAAAAATATCCATATCAAAATACTTGTCCGCGGGACGCCCGGTAAATTGAAAGTTGACCTCAATGCCGGCCGCATAGAGCTCTTTTGCCATGACCCGCGCGCGCGTGATATGCCCGTTGCCGGTACCCTGTACACCATAGAAAATTTTCATGATAAGACTTGTCCCAAGCTGAATAAGGCCGTGCTGATCCCCAAAAAAGCGCCCATGACCGTGTCGGTTGGAAAGTGCACGCCCAGTACAACCCGGGAGAAACCGACCAGGGCGGCCCAGGCATAAAGCAGGATCATGAAGGGTGGATAAAAATAGCCGATCAGCGTCGCCATCATGAAGGCGGCGGAGGTATGACCGGAAGGGAAACTGAATTGATCTGAAGGGGTAATAATGCTGCGGAAGTCTTTTAACGCCGCTTCCGGACGATTACGCCGGAGGCTGTTTTTCAGGATAAAATAAACAGGCCTTTCGATTACAAACCCCAGCACAATAGCCTGCAGCAGTGGGCTGTCCATACCCATAAGCCAGTACAGCAAGCCCCCGATCATCACATACAACGGGCCATCCCCGGTTCTTGAAAGATGCCGGCTATATCGTGCAAAGGTCTTGTGCAGCCTGACATTGAGCAGCCAGGTGAACATGAAAATGTCGTATTTTTGAATGGAATAAAGCAGCTTCATTTTTCTATCCTCTCGAAGGGGCTCTGCAAAAGTCGGCCGCGATCTGGTGCAGAGGTGAAAATCTTGGATTTTCTTGTTTAATAATTGCCTTTTGTTTCAGGACAAAGATTAAAACGTGACTGTGACAAGTAAATGAAGGTTTGTTGAAGATTTCGTGACAATGCGGGCGCCGATGTCCAGCCGCCTGGATTTTCTACAATTTTTTAAACCGCGGGCTCATAATCGGGCTGCCCAGCTAATTGCGCATCCAATAACAGTTGGCTGTCTTCCAGCCAGTGGATGATGGTAATTTGGCCTGCCGCGTTTTCGGCCAATGCGGTACAGCTTTCCACCCAGTCCCCGCAATTACAATAGGTTTTGCCGAATTCCATTTCAGTAATATCGGCGTGATGGATATGGCCGCAGATGATGCCGTCGACTTTTCTTTTTTTCGCTTCCAGGCTCAAGATGTGCTGGTAATTATTCATAAAACTGACAATGTTTTTAACCTTGTGTTTTAAGAATGACGACAGCGACCAGTATTGATAGCCCATTTTGCTGCGGATGATATTGAACCAGCGGTTCACCATTAACAGCACTTCATAGGCTTCGCCGCCGATATAGGCGAGATTTTTATTATGGCAGACGATGCTGTCAAATTCGTCGCCATGCAAAACCAGAAACCTGCGGCCATCCTGGGTGGTGTGGATGGCATTGAGTTGAATATCGATGCCGTTGAAATGCATACCGGCATGTTTGCGGAACTGTTCATCATGATTGCCAGGGATATAAATGACGCGGGTGCCTTTTTTGGCCTTATTGATCACCCGCTGCACAATATCACTGTGTAATGCCGGCCAGTACAAACCGCTCTTGAATTTCCACAAGTCGATAATATCGCCGACCAGATACAAATAATCACAGTCTACGTTGTCGAGAAAGTCTCTCAGTTGTTCGGCCTTGCAGCCTTTGGTGCCAAGATGAGTATCGGAAATCCAGATCGCGCGATAGTGCAGTGTCATAGTAGCCCTCTTCAAAGCGTTTTGATGGGGCTAAAATACCGCTGGATTGTTACAGGAAGTTAACCGTTTGATGAAGTTTTCATGAAACTTTAAGGTTTTCTGATTTGAAAAGTCTGATTGTTGTAACGGACAACCAGGCTATTCGGGCGTATTTCTTTTAGCTCCAATGCATCTTTGATCTGTTGGCCGCTTTTATATTTCACCATGTCGATGATCACAAAACGATCGGCTGGATCTTTGGCGTAGACAAAGACGTTAATTTTTAATTCGGGAACGTTCCGTCGAAATTCAGCCGGTAATTCGTATAGAAACGGAATGCCGGTTTGCACCGGCACTTCTAGCGGGTTATAGCTGGCAATCTCAATGGGCTCTTCTTCGGGCGGCTCGGCTTCAGACATTAGCGGCTCAATAGCGGGGATGGCCGGAGCGGCAGGAGCAACAGCCGGCTTTTTGCCCGGCACTTGGGTGGCCGGCGGCTTCGGCGCGGGCGCCTTTTTGGGGGCAACGATATCGGCTATAGACGGCGATTTGGCCGGTTTAGCCAATGCGGGCGGCGGTGCGTCCGGGCGCACCGGTGCAGTATCAATAGGGCCTGCTTTGGCAGCCGCCTGCACAGGAGGCGCCTGTTCCGGGGATTTTAAAATTGTGGAATCGGGCTTTACCACAGGCGACGTTTTCTGGTTAAAGCCAATGAAATAAACCACAATGAGCAGATTGCTGATGATCAGCGCGGCAATTAGTTTGCCTGACCGCCGCGGGTGTTGCGGCTGATGGATAAGGATGCGGCTGGCTACCGTGTCGGGCTCGACGGCCTGGCGCTCTTGTTCTGATTTGCGTAGCGCATTGAGGATATAAGACATATTAGTCAGTGCTTGCTAAGTGAGGTGAATCGCCGGCGCCGGTCGCGTTATCAAGATGAATGATGGTACGAGGGCCCACTATGCCGTCTGCCGTTAATTGATTTTGACGCTGAAAAGCAATGACGCGTGCTTTTAGCACATCATCAAAAAACAGCGGCTGTTTGGTGGGTTCATGACTTCCGTCTATCGCATCCATTTGCTGGCGCAGCCACGGCACGACATCAGATGTTTGCTGCGGAGCAATCTTTGTCAGGCCCGGGCGCGGCGGCTGCCAAAGCATCAGGTAATAACCGTTCCATATACTCAGCACATCGGCCAAGGGCAAGGCGATGTCTTCAGCGAAGCGCAGCACCGGCTGGCCGTGGCGGATTCCGGTGAGCACGGCATAGCGTTTTTCATCGGCCGATATAGAGAATTCCAGGATGGCCGGACGATCCAGTGTCAGAAGCTGTTGCCAGTTTGCCTTATCAAACAGGCACTGCAAGCCCACTGTCCCGGCATACTGACAGTCGGCCTGCTTATTGGCCGGAATGGATTTGCCCCATATTTTAAGGGTGTTGCTGATGGCATTAGTCAACGTGAGCCCAGGGTCGCTGATTAATTCGGCAAATGCCTTTACTGCCGCTTGCGGTGCAATTTCGGCAGTTTTCTGAACGATGGACAGGGCTTGTTCGGGAGGCTTAGGCAGCTGGCCAGAGACAATCATTTTGCTGCTGTGTAATACCGGCGAGGGCTGGTTAAAAACATAAAGTCCCGCAACCATGGCCAATACTATTAATAGCGGTATTAAGGCTGCGGATTGCCTGCGCCCATGCGACAACGTTTCTTGGGCCGCCTGGTTAATAATTTTTGCCGTGATAACGCGGGCTTCGCTCGCGTAAGCACCCAGCAGGGCGCGATCACAGAGTATATTGATAATTCTTGGAATGCCTTTGGAAAATTTATAGACCCTGCGGACAGCGCTGTCTTTAAAAAGATAGGGATTGCCGTTGCAGACCCTCAAGCGATGATGAATGTATTCGCGGGTTTCGTCTGGGGACAGCGGCAGCAGATGATAGCGCGCGGTAATGCGTTGATTCAGCTGGCGCAAATCCGGCCGGTTAAGCAGCTCCTTAAGCTCGGGCTGGCCGACCAGAATAATTTGCAACAATTTTGTGGTGCTGGTTTCCAGATTGGTCAGCAGCCGAACTTGCTCCAATACTTCCAGGCTCAGATTCTGGGCCTCATCAATCAGCAGCACCGTGCGCCTGCCCTTGGCGTGCGCAGCGAGCAGGTAATGATTTAAGGCATCCACCAGGGTTTTTAACGAATGCAGCCGGTGGTCATAGCTAATGCCCAGCTCGTCACAAATGGCTGCCAATAATTCGACGGCATTGAGCTTGGGATTAAGTATCAGCGCGATGTCTACATTAGCCGGCAATTGCTGTAACAGACAGTGGCAGAGCGTGGTCTTGCCGGTGCCGACTTCGCCGGTCAAGGCAACGAAACCGCCGCCAAAATTGATGCCGTAAAGCAGGTGTGCCAGGCCTTCCTGATGTCGCGCACTCATATAGATAAAATGCGGATCAGGCGCTATCGAAAAGGGCGGCGCATTAAAATGAAAGTATCGGTTATACAAAGGTGTTAAATTTCAAACAAAGCAAATAGAATCTTAACATTCTAACCTACAACTGCAAAAAGGGCTTAACCATGGGGCGGTATGATGGCACTAAAGACAAAAAACATACCGGAGTACTTATTCTTACGCTAGTTATTTTGGTGGTTGCCGCTGCCGGCGGTCTTTATTTTTTTTATTTTGATACACAGCATACTGTCAGTAGCGAGCTAGTAAAATCGAATATCCAGGCGCTGTTGCTCCCGCTGGCTGACAAAGAGACCGTTCAAGAAGAGCCCTTGCCAATGCCTGAACCGGAGACTGAAGATGCTGATGCAGCGATTGAGGCGGTTGAACAACCGTTACCGGAAGGGCCGTCTGTGCTGCCGGACCTTCTGGACAGTGATGATCTGTTCCGGGAATCACTGATTGAGGTTTCGCCAAAGCTTGCCGAATGGCTGCGCACTGACCAGTTGGTCAGAAAATATGTGGTTATTGCCAATGACTTTTCTCAGGGATTGACAATTGGAAAGCATATGCACTTTCTTAAACCGGAGCCGCCCTTTGCCGTGATTCAGGATGATCAGAATATCGAGGGATTCATTATTGCCGCCAAGAACTATCAACGTTTCGATGCATTAGCGTCGGCGATAGACGCACTGGATGTGCCGGCTGCATTGGACGTGTACCAAAAATTCCGGCCGCTATTTCAGCAGGTTTTCGATGAGTTTGGATACCCTGAAGAATACACTCTGGACGATATCTTCACCAAGGCAGCCGCGGAAATCCTTACTGCCCCCGTTATCGAAGGCGAAATTGCCCTGGTAAGACCGGGAGTGCTTTATAAATTTGCCGACGGGAAGCTGGAAGGGCTAAATCGGGTACACAAACAGATGCTGCGCATGGGGCCGGAAAACACCCGCGTCATTCAAAATAAAATCCGCTTGCTGGTTCAAGGTCTGGTGAATGAGAAGGATTGATTGACAGACGATAGTTTCGTTGCGTTATAGTGACCGTGCTGGGGCGTTGACCTTATCGTGTTTCCTTGCGGGCAAGCGGGCCTATAACAATAAAGCCCTCCTGCAAATGGCAAAATCTTGTCAACCTACCCTAATTGCAATGTAACAACTTTACTAAAAAGGCAGGTGTGCTATGAATGAACCATCAACTCCCCAAAAAGACGACCCTGAAAAGCTGCGGGCATTGAAGAAACTGGCCGCGATAGTGTATTTGTGTCAGGTGCTGGCTTTTGCGTTTGCCGGATTACCCTTGCTGATAGGAGTGGTCATCAACTTTATTAAGCGCAATGACGTGCAGGGTACCTGGCTGGAATCCCATTTCGACTGGCAAATCAAAACGGTGTGGATAACCCTGGCAGGTTTAGCCTTGGCGGGGCTGACTTTTGAAACCGGCATCGGCTTGTTTATTCTGATTCCTACCGTCTTGCTGCTGATCTACAGAATTGTCATTGGCTGGAATGCATTGAATTCTGACAGGCCTGTCAAGGATTCCAATTGATTTGATGTTCATCCTGCACAGCTCCAATAAAACCGAAAATTTACTGGCCCACTTGGCTGCGGTCATTGAAAACGCGCCGCTGGCATCGCCTTTTGAAAAGGAAGTATTTCTGATTCAAAGCCAGGGTATGGAGCGCTGGTTATCGCAGCAGTTGGCCAGCGAATTTAAAGTCTGGGGCAATTACGAGTTTTTATTTCCGGGCAAGTTTTTCAGCTCCCTGGCGCAAAAGATCGACAGCCGCTTAAGCGATGCGACGTTTGACCGGCATCTGATGCTTTGGCGGCTGGAAGCGTTACTTAGGAAGCTGGAGGGCGATGAATTTATGCCCTTAAAGCATTATCTGAGCGGCGAAAACATCGCGTTGAAACGCTATCAGCTGGCCCAGCAGTTATCCCAGCTTTTTGACCAGTACCAGATGATGCGGCCCGATATGCTGGGAGAGTGGCAGCAGGGCCGGTTGCTTTATCACACCGATGCCGACGACTGCATGATGCAGGAGCTAGGGCAACGCATGGAGCAGTTGCCGAGCGCTGGCAAAAAGCGCTCTGGCAGCAGGTGACCGTCCAGACCGGCCATCAACATCGGGGGTCTTTATGGCTGGATGTGATCGCCAAGTTAAACGCTGGCCATGCGCGATTTATCCGCCCAATTACCCGAACGCATTTCGATTTTTGGCATTAATACCCTGCCGCCGTTATTTCTGAGCTACCTGCAAGGGTTTGCCAAACATTGTCAGCTGCATTTTTATTTGCTGAATCCGGCGCAGGTGTTTTGGGCGGATCTGGAGAGCAAACGCCAGCGCGCCCAGATGGAAAGTTTTGACGGTCATCCTCTGTTATCAACTCTCGGCCAGCAGGGGCGTGAATTTCAGGAGATGCTGCTGGAGCAGGCACAGTTTGAATTGGAGCTGGACAGCTTTGAGCCGGGCGATGCCTTGAACAATCTTCAACAGCTACAAAATGACATTTTAAATAACCGACTGGAAGGCCAGGTGCTGCAAAAGGATGATTCCATCAGCATCCACGCCTGCCATAGCCGCATGCGCGAGGTAGAGGTTCTAAAAAATCAGTTATTACAGGCGCTGGATCAGGACGCCACGCTGGAGCTGCGTGATATTGTGGTGATGGCGCCCGATATTCAGCTGTATGAGCCGTTTATTTCGGCCGTTTTTGACGATATTCAGCACGCCATTGCCGACCGCAGTTTGCGCCTGAGCAATAGCGCGCTGGACGCGTTTATCCGGTTTTTAGACTTAAGCCAGAGCCGCTTCGGCTGGCAAAGCGTGCTCGATTTGCTGGACCAGCCGGTGGTGTATCCGGGCTTTGGCCTGTCGGAAACGGATCTGGACCTGATCAAACACTGGCTGCAGGCTACGCATGTACGCTGGGGCCAGTCGGCACAACACAAGCAGGAACTGGGCCTGCCCGGACTGAGTGAAAATACCTGGCAAGCAACGCTGGATAGATTGCTGATGGGTTATGCGGTGGGCAGCGATGATGACTTTATTGATGAGGTATTACCCTATGCCGATATAGAGGGTTCGTCCGCGCTGGCGCTGGGCGGCTTGTGCGATTTTATGCAGATGCTGTTTAAAGCCGGTACCGAATTAAAACAGGCAAAAACGCTGAAGGCCTGGAGTTCCCAGCTTTATTATTATGCCGATCAGTTATTGCCTGCGGCCGACCCGTTGGAACGTCAGCAGCTTAACGAGCTGTTGGCGGAACTGTCCGCTGATTTGAGCGCTGCCCACAATGATGACGTTGAGCTGCAAGTGATTATCAGCTGGCTGCAAGGCATGGTAGCCGAGCGCAAATCGGCCAATGGCTTTTTGCGCGGACAGCTGACCTTTTGTTCCATGCTGCCGATGCGCTCCATTCCCTTCAAGGTGATTGCGCTGCTGGGCATGAATGATGGCGAATTTCCCAAGATAGACCGCAATCCGACCTTTGACCTGCTTGCGCAGAACTTCCGCAAGGGCGACCGTTCGCGCCGCGCGGATGACCGTTATCAGTTTCTGGAAATTCTGTTGTCTGCCCGGCAACAGTTGATCATCACCTATATCGGCCAATCGATCAGCCACAATGATACCATTCCGCCATCTGTCGTGATCAGCGAATTGCTGGACGTGTTGCAAGAAAGCTACGAGCTTTCAGATCTGGTCATCAAGCAGCCTTTACAGTCATTCAGTCCGCGCTATTTTAACGGCGAGGCGGATTTGTTCAGTTATTCGACCGCCGATCTGGAAACTGCCAAGGCATTAGCCCAGAGGAGCGAACGGCCCGCCGACAGTGATGATTTGTGGTGGCACGGCGCATTGAATACAGAAGCTGAGGAAGTGATAGAGCTGGGCGATCTGTTTACGTTTTTCCAGCATCCTCAACGGTTCTTTATGCGCCGGCAACTGGATTTGCGTTTTACCGGCATAGAAGCCGACGCTGAAGAGCGTGAACCTTTTGTCGTTGACCGGCTGGAGGCTTATGCCATTTATCATGAATGGATAGGCGAAATTTTAAACGGCTCCGAAGTTGTCGCATTGGTTCCAGACCCATTGCGACACTTCTGCCCCCCATGGATGGGGGAAATGCCGGGGACAGCCGGGAGCAGTCCCGGCCGCCATCCCTGGCAGTCGTCCGTTAAAAAACTGCAGGCGCAAGGGCGCTGGTTATCCGGCGTGCCAGGCGAGCTGGAGTTTCAGCGTCAACAAAGAGCGATTAATGACTTTGCCGGACGCATTCAAGATAAAAATCTCGGCGAGCCCTTGGACGAGCTGCCTGTCGATATAAGCGTTCAAGACAATACCGGAACAGCCTGTCGCCTGGTTGGCAAGCTGAGTCATCGCTACCAGAACGGCAGCCTGTTTTATCGCTACGCCGATTTGAAAGGCAAGGATTTCATGAGTGCCTGGCTGCATCATTTGCTGATAAATCAGCTCCAAAAACAGCCTACCTACCTGTTGAGCATAGATGATGAGCTGGTTTTTCTGCCGGAATATTGCCTGCCCCATTATTTACCGGAGTTGATAGCCATTTACCGGCGGGGCCTGAAACAACCCGATGCATTTTTTGTCGAGGCGGCTTTTGCCTATATCAAACAGGCGCATAAACTGGAAAACAGCGATCGAGCGACCAAGTCCGCCCTGGATGCAGCCATCGAACAACTGGCGCGCGCCGCCCAGCAACCCTATGAGCCGGAACTGCGGCGCCTGTATGCGAAGGTCACGGACATCAGCCTAGCGCTGGGCGAGACTTTTGAGCAGCAATGCCGACGCTTGCTGCAACCCGTCTGGAATGCGGCGCATGCTGGATACTGTGTATAATCCCAAGCATCTGATAACGGGGACAAATCATGGCTTATTCATTACCGAGAGATGTGTTTCTTTTGCTGGAAACCGCGTTTAATCAAGACAGAGACAAAGCGGAAATTTTTGCGAAAGCGATAGAAAATTCTATCCGGGCCATTGAGGCAAAGGCGGATGACCGTAGTCGATAAAATAGATGCTATTAAATCGGAGTTGTATAACGAATTGCGTGCCGAGCTGGCCACCAAGGAATTTGTACGCGCCGAGATTAACGAAGTGCGTGCAGAGATTAGTGAACTTCGAGCAGAGGTCAAGCAACTCGGCGTATGGTTGAAAGTATTGATAGGGCTTATTGTTTTTGGCTTAACCTTGTTCAATCCGGCATTTGTAAAATTGGTTGAGCTGATTACGAAATAAGCCTGAAAGCACAATTGCGTGGGAGCGACGCCTTCGTCGCGATTAAAGGTCTCCAGTCGCGACGAAGGCGGCGCTCCTACCATTCATAAAACATTTTCCTCATGGCCACACCCTATTTTGATCCGGTACAAACGCAATTACTAAAAGGCATCAACCTGATTGAAGCCAGCGCCGGAACGGGCAAGACCTATGCCATCGCCATGCTGGTCTTGCGTTTTGTGGTCGAACAGGACATGAAGATTGACGAGCTGCTGGTGGTGACCTTTACCAAAGCGGCAACGGAAGAGCTTAAATATCGGGTGCGCAGCAGATTGGCGGAAGCCAGAAGAGCTTTGGACGGGCGCATTTATGATGTCGATGCCAATGTTCTGGACTGGCTGGTGAATCTCAACATTGACACCGGGCTGGTCCAGCGGCGCCTGGATTTGGCGCTGCTGGATATCGATCAGGCCGGCATTTTTACCATACACGGCTTTTGTCAGCGTGTCTTAAGAGAACATGCGCTGGAAAGCGGGCAACTGTTCGATGCGGAATTGACCGGCGATCTGGCTGTGATCAAACAAGCTTGTGCCGACGATTTCTGGCGCAAGCAGATTTATCCACGTTCGGCCTGGGAGGTTTCCGTATTAACGGCGGACTATCAAACCCCGGATGCCTTGCTGGCCAGCGTCAATTTTATAGCCCCTCACGTCAGCGTTTATCCAGAGCATGAAAGCCTGGATGCCGCGCTAAACGCCTTACAAGAGCGGGCCGACGCGGCCAAAGACGCGCTGGAGGATTGTGCAAAAGCGCTGACAACGTGCTTTGCTGACGAAAAATTCAAGGCCAGTTATAGCGATAGTTTTGAGCTGCATGTGCAGTCTTTAAGGGCTTGGCTACAGGGCCACAGTATCCAGATTCCAGAACCTGAAGCCTTGGCTGTATTGACCGAAACCGGGCTGATGGAGGGACTGCATGGCGGCAAATTCAGAGCCAATAAAACGCAGACCGCTGATGAACGCAAAGCCGGCTATTTAGCCGGATTGGGCATCAATACCGCGCCTTTCGATGCGCTGGCCGCGGCGTTCAGCAAAATCACCCTGGTGTTGCGCAGAGCCCTGCTGGAAGCCTTGCGCGTGGATCTGGACAAGCGCATGCAGCGGCTCAATGTACTGTCGTTTGATGATTTAATCACTCGGCTGTCCGAGGCGCTGCAAGGTGAAAAAGGCGATTTGCTGAGCGCAGAGTTGCAGCAGCGTTTTAAAGCCGCCCTGATCGATGAATTTCAGGATACCGATCAAGCCCAATGGTTCATCTTTTCCCGCGTTTTTGCCGCACCCAGCCAGTATCTATATTTGATCGGCGATCCCAAGCAGGCGATTTATAAATTCCGCGGCGCCGATATTTATTCTTACCTCGACGCGCAGCAACAGGCGCAACATCAATTTACGCTCGGAAAAAACTGGCGCTCGCATCCGCACTTGATCGATGCGGTGAATGCCTTGTTCCAAAGACAACGCGCGTTTTTGCTGGATGATCTGGAATTTCACCAGGTGCAACCGGCCCTGTCGGCGGAGAATGGCAGCCTGCTTCAGTCAGGCCAGACCATAGCGCCGATGGTGCTGTGGCAGTTGCCGCAAAGCGATAGCAAAACCGGCTTCTGGACAGCCGGCAAGGCGGCGGAAGCGATCCGGATTGCACTAGTTAATGAAGTGTTGCAGTTGCTGCAGGGACCCTACGCGCTGGCAAGCAAGCGTAACGGCGTAGATGATTTGATACGTCGTCTCCAGCCCAAAGACATCGCCATTCTGGTGCGCACCAACAGCCAGGCCAGAGACTATCAAGCGGCCCTGCGCGCAGCGGGTGTGCCTTCGGTATTAAACAGCACCGAATCCGTTTTTGCGGCGCAGGAAGCGGCCGATTTATACCTTTTATTGCAGGCCGTGGCGCATCCCGGCGATAACGCGCTACTCAAGCAGGCCTTGACCTTGAGCTGGTTCGATCTGGATGGGCCGCGGCTCTATCAAATCATCAATAACGAGACCGAACTGGATGCCTGGATGTCGCGTTTCTTAAGATATTTTCAGGATTGGCAGCAAAAAGGTCTGATGGCAATGATGCAGCATCTGCTGGCGCAGGAAAACATCAGGCCCCATGTGTCAAAAACGATCATGGCGGAAAGGCAATTGACCAATCTGCAGCATCTCATCGAGTTGCTGCAGCAGGCGGCGGTTGATGAGCATTTGGGCATCAATAAAACACTGGACTGGCTTCGCTCCGCCATTAACAGGGCGGAACAGGAAAAAGCCGGCGCCGAAGATCAGCAGTTGCGTCTTGAAAGTGACGAGGATGCGGTCAAGATTGTCACCATGCACCGCGCCAAAGGCCTGGAATATTCGGTGGTGTTCTGTCCGTATCTGTGGCAGCGCAGCGACCGCTTGAATAGCGAAAAGCGCTTGATCAAATGCCATGACCAGGGCCGCATGATTGCGGATTTAGGCTCGGAACATTTTGAGCGCCACCGCGAACAGGCGTTGACGGAAGAATTGGCGGAAGATTTGCGCGTGTTTTATGTCGCGGTCACCCGGGCCAAGTACCGCTGTTATATTGCCTGGGCCGATGTGCGCTCCGAAAAAACCGAAAATGAGTCCGCCATGGCCTGGTTGCTGGATTTTGCCGGCGCTGATTTTTTCCGGCAACAGGCGGCATTGAAAGCGTTTTCTGAACTCGCTACCGACTCCTTCGCGTATCAGTTGCTGGATGTGCCGGGCGAAATCAGCGGGCTTTACCAGCAAGCCCCTGCGCAAGCCGATTTTCAGGCACGACAGCGGCGTAGGCTGTCCTTATACACGCCCTGGCAAATGAGCAGTTATACCGCCTTGTCGGCTTTAAGCCTGCATGATGCGCCCGAATTGCCGGAAGATAAGGCCGGAGAAAAAGCCGGCCAGCCGATCGTCCCAGCGGCAGAGTGTCACCGGAAAAGCCGGAAATAGCCCTGCCCAAGGGCGCGCGCACCGGCAATGTCGTGCATGATTTACTGGAAAAAAATGCCTTTATCGATCTGGCCATGGGCGCCGATATTACGCAGCAACGGGATCAGGCCTGTCAGCGCTATGGCTTAAGGCTGGATCAACCGGACCTGCTCAATGCGCTTTTGCAGGCCGTCGTCAGCACGCCGCTGTCCGATACCGACCCGGATTTTTGCCTGATGCATCTGGCGGAAAACCGGTGTTTAAAGGAAATGCCGTTTTATCTTTCCATGCAGGCCATCGACGCCAGCCATATCAATCATATCCTGCAGGACTCGCCGGCCTTTCAGCCTTTAACCAGCAAACAGATGTCCGGTTATCTGACCGGCTTTATCGACCTGATCTGCGAACATAACGGCCGGTATTACGTGATGGACTATAAAACCAACGCGCTGCCGGATTACAGCGATGCCAGCCTGACCCATGCCATGCGCGAACACAATTACGGCCTGCAATACTGGATTTATACCCTGGTGCTGCATCAGTATCTGCAAAAACGTCTGCCGGATTATGCGTATGAGAGCCATTTTGGCGGCGTGCGGTATTTGTTTGTGCGCGGCATGCAGCCCGAGCTGCCGATGAGCGGGGTTTATCGGGACAGGCCGGATTTGGCGAAAGTTGACGCCTTGGCGAAGCTGTTTGGGGCAGGAGCAACAAAATCTTTATTGGAAGATATGCAATGATTGATAAACTTTGTTATCGTGGGCTTGATTGAAAACGAGGTCATTGCCATGAATATTTCGCTTACCCCCGAGCTTGAAAAAATCGTCAAAGAAAAAGTTCAGTCAGGCCTTTACAACAATGCCAGTGAAGTCATACGCGAAGCGCTGCGATTTATGGAAAGCAGTGAGGAACTGGTTTATCAGATAAAGCTCGACAAACTGAGAGAGAAGCTGGCGCAAGGCCAATCCGATATAAAAGAGGGCCGTTTTACAGTACTCAACAAAGACGATCTCGGTTTGTATTTTGATAAACTCAAGCAGAGTCATCTGACTCAGGTAAATGTTGACGAACAGTAAATGCTTAAAATCAGACTGTCTGAAACGGCTGAAACGGATATTGAAGAAATCTGGCGCTACACGCTTTCAACCTGGGGCCTGAATCAAGCGCAAAAATACATCACCCATGATTGAGCAATCACTGCATTTGTTGCTGGACAACCCTTATCTTGGACAAGCCAGACCGGAGATCAAGCAAAGCTATCGTTCCCTGCAAGTTGAAAAACATCTGATTTTTTACCAAATCAGCGAAATTTATATCGATATATTGGCGATCGTGCATGTGCGCATGGATTTAAAAAATCACCCCATCAAACCCACAACATGATTGCACAAGAACCATCAATCACCCGGCTCGACATGGCTTTCGCCCGCTTTCTAAGCCAGCGCGCAAGTCTTGATGCGGCGCAAAAACAGGCCTTTGAAAGCTTGGTGATGTCTGTTTCATGCGAGCAAAATAAAGGACACAACTGTATTCAAATAGAGGCCAAGGACAGAGAACTGCTGCTGGCCTCAGGATTGGTGGCGTTATCCGGGCAAGATGGCGGCCGTCTGCCTTTGGTTCTGGAAAATGACAGGCTCTATCTGCAGCGTTATTGGGAGTATGAGCGCCGCCTGGCGCTGCAAATTCAGGCGCTGGCTACGGCAGCACGGCATCGGGTTGAAAACCTGGATGCGCTGCTGGATTGTTATTTTCCCGACTGTATGGATGAAACCGACTGGCAGCGGGAAGCGGCAAAAATGGCGCTCCAGCAGTCATTCAGCATTATCACCGGCGGTCCGGGAACCGGTAAAACCACCACGGTGGTCAAAATATTGGCCTTATTGCAGCAAACAGCACAGGTACCGCTGCATATTGCCCTGGCCGCACCCACCGGAAAAGCGGCAATGCGCCTGCAGGAATCCATCGGCTTTAACAAGCGCGCAGTGCCGGAGCCGGTCCAGCCGCTGATTCCGGAAACCGCTACCACACTGCACCGCTTATTGGGCGCAAAACCGCCATCACCCTATTTCCGGCATCATGCCAAGCAACCCCTGGTTTATGATCTGGTCGTGGTGGATGAGGCGTCAATGGTAGATTTGGCCTTGATGAGCAAGCTGATTGATGCCTTAAAGCCCGGCGCCCGGTTGATCTTGCTCGGCGATAAAGATCAGCTGGCTTCCGTTGAATCCGGCGCCGTGCTCGCCGATTTAACGCTGGCCTTGCCGGCGCACACCGTGGAATTGAAAAAATCACACCGCTTTGATGAATCGATAAAAAAACTGGCCGTCGCGGTCAACCTGCAGCAGAGCGATGTAGCCTGGCAAATTTTGCAGACCGGTGACGCCAATATAGGGCTGCTGCAACAGGATTTGGTGGATTATGCCGCCGGCCAGCAAAGCGAATACCTTACGACTGATTAAAGCGGGCGCGGGATTTGACCTCATTTATCAGGCATTCAACCGCTTTCAGGTCTTGTGTTCAAACCGGCAGGGCAAAAACAGCGTGGCCGACATTAATGACCGCGTCGAACAGCAATTGGCCGGGCAAAACCTGATTAATCTATCCGGTTTATGGTATTCGGGCCGTCCGGTGATGGTCACGCAAAACAACCCCGCCATGCATTTGTATAACGGCGACATCGGTATTTGCCTGCCCGATAAAGATCAAGGCGGAAAACTCATGGTATTTTTCCAGCGCGCCGACGGCAGCGTTAAAAAATATCTGCCCACGCGCATCCCGCATTGCGAGACGGTTTTTGCGATGACCATCCACAAAAGCCAGGGCTCAGAATTTGAAGAAGTTTTGATCGCCTTGTCCGACACTATCAATCCGGTGCTCAGCAAAGAACTGCTGTACACGGCCATTACCCGGGCCAAAAAAACCGTCAAAGTGCTAGCCGATGAAGCAGTTTTTGCTGCCACCGTCACTCAGAAAATAGAGCGCATCACCGGCCTAGTTGAAAAATTTCAGGCTGAAATATAAGCAGTAGCCCGGATGAACCTAAAAAAATCAGTCGAACTTAAGGTTATAATCTGAACCCTCTGAATTGCTTGAGCTTAGCCATGGTATTGCCACCTAAAGTTATTCACCCAAAGGGTGACTCAGAATTAAACCTCAAAAAGCGCGAAATCAGCGCACTGGTTGCCGATACATTTGATGGAAAAATCCATATTGAATGGGATACGCAAGCCCACGTCACCCCCTTGGGGCAGTTGCCGTTTTTTATCCAGTTTTTAAAAATGGGTCACTTATTCGAACCTTGGGTGGATGAATGTCCTTTAAACTATGCCAGTAATAACGCCCCCAAAAAAGTCAATGTCCTGGGATCGTTGTTGCTGTCTATTCTCGCCGGTCATAACCGCTATGCGCATATCACCAGCTTAATGGGGGATACTGTCAACACTCAATTACTGGGCATGTCGAAAGTGGTCAGTGATGACAGTGCTCGCAGAGCACTGGGCAAGATCGATGAGGAAGACGGTATCCGTTGGCTACAAGACCATTTGGCGTTTGTTACCGCCCCTTGCTCAGTCAGCCGTGGATACTGGATGCGGATGTGACGGTTAAAACCCTCTATGGCAAACAGGAGGACGCCGTCGTTGGCTACAACCCCCACAAGCCCGGACGGCCCTCGCACACCTATCACACGTATATGATCGCGAATCTGCGCTTGATCCTCGAGGTTGAGGTTCAGGCGGGTGACCACAGTGCAGCCGCCTATTCCGCGCCCGGCTTATGGGCCTTACTGGAGCGTCTGCCACGCACGAACTGGCCCGCTTTTATTCGGGGCGATTGTGATTGGGGCAGCGACACTATCATGATCGAAGCCGAGCAGCGCGGCATCGATTATCCTAAAAAAATCAGTTGAGTTTACCCCCGCCAAACATATTCAGCATAAACTTGACAGGCCAATAGGAGGTCGGCTCAATTTAGCACGCACAATTTATCAAATCCGAAAGGGAGTCGCTATTTTTGCGAAAGATTGTTTTGGGCATCCCAGCCCAAGCAATCGGCAAAAACTTAACGCGACTAATCAATGCCTTCGGCGCCCCAGCCGTCCTGCTTCACTCGTTGCATACCCAGCAAGGGGTATGCAACATAGTTTTCGCAATGACTCGACGCGATTTCGTAAAGCCTGCATTTTCACTACGCAAACAACGCTTCGTGAAAACACATGCCCTATCGCTTCTGGGGACTAAAAATCTTCGCTTCTCTGCGTTCCGCTGTTGAGTAGACCGCAGGCACTTCCCCCGCAGCCTCTCGCAGAACGGTACGTGAACCTCTCGATTCATACCGCTCCCATCAGGCAAACGCACCTATCATTCCCGCCCGCCAATGAGCGAACAAGCTTGGATATTGATCCGCAATCTTCTCCAGAAACAGTATTGCCCTGATCTTGTGCTGGCGAAGCGGCTTGAACTTACGCCTCGCCCACCTCACCAGGGTCATGTTTACGTGGCGACACATACCGTATAACGCTGAGCGAGTATAACAACCATAATAGGCTAACCACCCATTGATAATGGGGTTCAACCATTTAGCTACCTCTCTAAGCTCAACTCGGTACGTGTTCGCACCCGTAACGTTCTGACCTTAAGACGCATTGACTTCAGCGCCGCTTTACTCACTGCGGGCGTAAAGTTTACAAACACGCTGTTTCTCTTACGATTCCTACAAAGTCGCCGTCTGAACGTATACCCCAGAAAATCAAAGGATGTATGTTCATAATGCCCTTTGCGACTACCATCTTTACAGTACACGATCTTGGTTTTCACCGGATGAAGCTCAAGTCCACAGGACTGAAAGCGTTGTGTCAATACTTCCAACATGTGTTGGGCTTCTGCCTCACTACGGCAGTGCACCAGACCATCATCGGCATAACGACACCAGGGTGTATTCGGGTAATGCTTTTGCAACCATTTGTCGAATACATAGTGCAGAAACAAATTACTGAGCACAGGGCTAACAACCCCACCTTGTGGCGTGCCTTTTCCCCGACTGATCAACTCCCCATTGGGCATCTGCATCGGCGCCGTCAACCAGCGTTCGATATACAACTTCACCCAAGGTGTATCCGTATGTTTATAGACCGCTTTAAGTAATAAATCGTGCGGTATATTGTCGAATAACCCCTTGATATCAAACTCAAGCACCCAGTCGTAGCGCCAACAACGTTCTCGCGTCACGCCCACCGCATCCAATGCTGACTTGTTCGGCCGGTAGCCATAAGAGTCAGGTAAAAAGTGCGGCTCAACCTGGGGTTCAAACTCCAGTTTGATGACCATCTGAGCAATACGATCACTCACCGTGGGGATGCCCAAGAGTCGTTCTCCACCCGCTTTCTTCGGTATGGCTACCGCTTTCACAGGCGGCGGGAAGTAACTGCCTGACGACAGCCGATTCCATAGCTTGTAAAGATTGTCTGTCAGATTTCGTTCAAAATCTGACAGCGATTGCTTATCAACTCCTGCGGCACCCGCATTGGCTTTCACCAATTCAAATGCGCGCATAACTTGCCATTTCGAAATGACAAATGGTTTTGCCTTGCTCACATCATCCTCCTGCCCTTAGACAGTTGTGACATCAACAAAGGCTGCCTGATGTTGCCCCTTCGCTCCACGTTCATTACAAACGCTTCCTCGCTACTACAAGCAACTCCGCCCCAGTATCATGCATCGGTACTCTCATGCTCATAAATTTAGTTATTTGCATTTCTCCCTTAACATCATGATGACTGGTTCCCACAGTTCCCATTGAAAGCCCAGTACAGAGTCACGCCCACTATACGCCGGACACCGCCTGCACAGCATTCGGATTCGCTTGCAGACTAATCCCAAGAGTCTTGGACGCCCTTGGTTTTGATGCCTAATCTCTGAATAACGACGCGTCAACATAGGTTCGGTTTAACTCGTCTCTCTGTACCATACCTGCTAATTATGAATTAGCTTTTCCTCAACGCTCACTACCTGCACTCTTAATACAAGCAGCTTGAGGCGGTTTAAAGCCAGTTTCCGACAACAGACTTTGATGGGCCTACCATCATCTTCCAATGAGCTTATACACATCTGACCACTATTTCCATATAGTGTCAGTTTGTGTGCCTGTGGCACACTCCACGATTTTCAGCGGTGGCATCGCCGGTGGAAGGCACAAAAAAAGATGAAAAAGACGCTAAATGCGCGTTAAGGGCCTCTGGTAGTCCTTGAAGAGCATGAATGGCCCGATTATAGTATTTTCACGTCATTATCGTAATTAACCTATATAAAACAATAGCTTGTTATACACAAAATGGTCGAGTAGACCGGTTTCTTTCGACAAAATAACATCGTACTTGCCATGCTTTTCTGGAACGCCTCGCCGCACGCGGCTATTACGTGATTGCAAATAGTTTGTGCATCCCATCAATTGTTACCAAGCCCCTCTCAGAACCGTGCTGGCGCTATTTACGCACACGGCTCCTCATTAAGAAGGGTGTGATTAAAAATTACGGTTTTTCAGTGTATTATAGAATCTTTATAATCTGCTACGATAGAAAGTCACTGTAATGATTTTAGCTAAATCTGATATAACCCTTGAACAACGCCTAAGCCAGTATCCTTCACTTAAAAACCGAATTGAATTGTTAATTAATATCATTGAAGACAGTGCCGGGGATTGTCAAAAAGCCAATGAAGCAGAAATGCGAGTGATAGAAGAACTACGTCAAATGGGCAGCGAAGCCCTCCATTGCTGGTCTGAACACAAAATAGCGAAAACTACAGAGGATTTTGACAAGGCACACCGCAGTGCCATAAAGAGTGGTAAAAAAAACTCTGGTGGCACACTGCCTTCGGCGAGATAACCGTTTATGAGCAAGAGTTTAGAGTTTCTGAGCACCGATTTCGG
>CAVOJU010000033.1:0-14644 GCA_963696315.1 uncultured Gammaproteobacteria bacterium | reverse complement strand
TGCGGCTTTAAGTGAAACGTAACTGATCATTTTGAATAGTTATTCTTTCTGACCACTGGATTTGGCGTGTAGACATCATGTTGTGGAAAAAAGGCAGGCAAAGCGATAACGTTGAGGATCGCCGTGGCGCGGGTATCGGAGGGGCATCGATTAAACTGAGCGGTGGAATGCTGGCGGTCGTCATACTGATAAGCGTCCTATTGGGAGAGAATCCTTTGGAGCTTTTAGCCATGCTATCGCAAGGCTACATTGGCGGCGGCCCGGCAACCGCGGTATCCCCCAGACCAACGCCTGGCAACGACGAATCCGCTCAATTTGTATCTTCGATACTGGCGGATACCGAAGATACCTGGGCCGCGATTTTCCCGCGCATGGGCATGCAATATCAAGTGCCGAAGCTGGTGTTGTTTTCCGATCAAGTCTCTTCCGCATGTGGATATAATTCCGCAGCTACGGGACCTTTCTATTGTCCTGGCGATAGAAAAGTTTACCTCGATCTGGGATTTTTCCGGGAATTGGATAACCTGGGCGCCCCGGGCGATTTCGCTCAGGCATATGTCATTGGCCACGAGGTCGGTCATCATGTGCAAAACCTCTTGGGGATTTCCGGCAAAGTCCATGATTTGCAAGTACGTAGCGGTGCGGCTCAAGCTAATGCTTTGTCGGTCTTGTTGGAATTGCAAGCGGATTGCTTTGCAGGGGTATGGGCTCACTATGCCGATAAATATCGCAATCTCCTGGAACCAGGAGATGTCGATGAAGGACTCAGGGCGGCCTCCGCAATAGGAGATGATCGTCTATTGAAACGCGCAGGGAAAAGCATAAGTCCGGAATCATTTACCCACGGATCATCGGAGCAACGCACTTTTTGGCTTCGTAAAGGAATGGAAAGTGGGGATATCAAGACTTGCGATACTTTTTCAAGTACGGCAAAAAAATAAACTTGGGGATTAATTTAAACCGGCGTGATTGAAAACCCAGAAGTATCTGCGATTTAAAAGTTTGCAGTTACTTCTGAGTTTTTCGTAACCTTAGCTTACTAATGAAACATGATACTTACCCGATTCATTAGTGTTTGTTCTCGTTTTTAAGAAAAAAATGATTTTATTTTTGAGGTTAAACTATCCCAGCCTTCTTCCAATTTTGATGATGCTTCGTCCCATCCAGATTCCAGCGACTCTTTTAAATCATCCCATTTATCATCAGCGGCATCTGCTATTTCCTGCAGCTTTAGCTTTTGCTTGCTCTAACTTGGGTTCCAAATCGGCAATTGCCGCCTTAACATCTTCAAGTGCTTCTTGGGACTCATCTAATGCTTTTTCTTTAAGTGCTTCGAGTTTTGCTTGTTGTTCGTCAATCGTGGCTTGCATTTTTGCTAATAGTTCTTCTTTGGTCATGGCGTAAATCTCCTTGAATAAGTTAACAATTACCTCAGGCTCTGAATTCAAGATTATTAATGTAGCGAAATCTTGAATTTTTCACCTGCAACATATTCCTCTTTTATTTAAACAGCGGCAACTTTATTATTTTGCATTGCGTAGACTCAAAGCTAGGCAGTGAGCAAAGGGGCAGTTTTGAAGAGCCACTGCGATAATTACGTCAGGGCACTGCGAAGGGTATCAACTGGCTTTATTACCTCGAGTGTCCAGCTATGGCCCTGCTTTTTGAGCGAAGGGGATCAAGCCGAAAAGCGATCCATGAGCAAACCATGCCGCAGGCTGCGGTCGCTTACCGTGAGCTTATCCATGCGGAATTTTTCCAGTACTGTTTTGACAATGCAGGCACCGGCCAGGATCACCTCCGCCCGGCCGGGCTGCAGGCCGATGATGGTTTGCCGCTGTGCGGAAGGCCGGGAACGGTATTGTTCGATTTGCTGCTCGACATCGCCGCGTGTGAGAACGGCACCCTGTATGGCATCCGGGTCGTAGGCAGCCAGGCTGAGTTTCACCGCGGCCATGTTGGTGACAGCGCCGCCCATGCCGATCAGCACATCGGGCATGGGCGCGGCATCGAGCCGGGCCAGGTCGGCGCTGATGGCGTCAAGCGCTTCTCGCAGTGTCTCCTCCGAGACCGCGTCGTTAAGTGCGTAGCGTTCGGTAAATCGCGCGGCCCCCACATTGAGACTGAAGCGCTCGCTGACGGTGGAGCCATGGCCAAAGGTAAACTGCGAGCTGCCGCCACCGCTGTCAAAGACCACCAGCGGGACATCCGGCAAGCCGAGTCCTGCTTGCACGGCCAGGTAGGCGAGCCGCGCTTCCTCCTCGCCGGAGATAACTTCAATAGCTACGCCGCAACGCGCCTGTATTGCCGCGATGAACTGTCCGGCATTGCGCGCGTTGCGCATGCCCATGGTGGCCACGGCGGCAAGAGCGGCAACACCGTTGCGCTGCGCTTCCTCGGCCATAGTGGCAATAGCGCTGGCGGCGCGCGCCATCGCCTGTTCGCTGAACACCCCCGATTCCTTGAGCCCCTCGCCGAGGCGGACAACCTCGGCGCGGTCAACAAGCTTGCGCCAGGTCCCGTCGCTCAAGCGTTCGCCGATGTGGAACTTGATTGAGTTGGTGCCGATGTCGATCGTGGCGTAACGTGGTGCGTATTCGTGCGGCATCTTGACTGCCTCAGCCTGCCATTGCCACGAGCCGTTTGAGCCCGCGGGGATAATTGACGTTTTCTACCCCTTCAAGAGCAAGCGCTTTTAAAGCCGCGGCGATCTGGTCAGGGTCTTCGGATTCGACTGCAATAGTGCGGATAGTTTTGCCGTTCGCGGCAACCTCGGTCAGTTCCGCCATGCAACCCTCCAGGTGGTAACGAGTGCGGGTCTTATGAACCTCAAGCGCACGAAGTGTCGAGCAAGAGGTCACTTCAGCAAGAAGCCGGTCAAGCGTAATCGGGGCAGGTTCATGCGGCGCTGCGACGCCAAGAGCAGCGAACACGGCTTCGATAGCGGCAGAAGACAGAGGAAAAGCCTCTTTCAGTACCGGCCGCCACTGTTCAAACCCATGGACATCCGTCTGCTCCAGACGCTTGATATCGATCAGCCCGTCACGGATTTTGACGTTGGCGCCGCTTAGCGAAGAGAGCAGATAAATCTCGTCGCTGGTCTGTATCTTGTCGGCGCCATAGGCTGTGAGGCGCGCCTCGGCATCGCCAAAATGCGAGCCAAAGCTGCGCCATTCCCAGCGTGGAATAATCTCGTTCATTGTTTAGTATCTCCGATGAACACTATCTTGTTGCCTTTGGCCCTGATCTTCGCTGCGTAGTAATCGAGTGCCCAATGCGTCTTGGTCTGCTGCTTGCTGTCATGCTCGGCACCCACATCCGCGAGGAAAGCCATGAAGCCGCTGGTGGCTGCTGCTGCCTGGACGACTGGCGTCCTGATTGACATCTCCATCAAGCGTTCACCATCCTCGCGCCGCCACAATTCGGCAGTGATCTTCCATGGGCAGGCAGGGTCTTCAAATTTCCAGCGCTGTGCCTTTAACGGCCCAAGTATCGCCAGCGACGAATAGTCGATCGGGTAGTTCGCCATTTCGGCAAGAAAATCTTCCTGTGCTTTGGTGAACAATTTTGCAATCGATTTCTCGCCTTCAACGACGGCTTTGATCAAACCCTTTTTCACGGGCATGGTAAAAGATGCTGAGTTGACTATGCTGTTTCGCTGGCATCGGCCTCGATCTTGAAGCCACTGGACTGGCACCATTTGCCGACGATCTCTTCCGGTAACCACGGGGCGGAATTTGATTGTGCTGTCATCTTCTTCATCGACTATCCGCCGGGCACGGGCGATAATGCCCGCCTTAAGCAAGTCCAGCGCTGGCGTATCGAAGAAATAAATGTAGCGCTCTTCATCGTTGTCAACAGTGAGGTTAAAGCGCGCAAGAGTGCGTTCGATATGCTCATCCAGAATCGTCGCTTTGATTTCAATGGCTTCTACACCGCAAACCATTTCTGTAATCTTGCCCTGCGCTGATGCTTCAGGTTTCATAAGTGTTTCCTCCTGGTAAATGTGGGGATTTATTACCTTTTAGCGAATATTACATCCGGATGCATCAAGCGTATAATTTAATTGTAAATTATTATGCATGAGTCCTTTGGATCAATGGTAATCAATCGAAGGTGACAACTTTGATGATGGCCTGCTCAGAATTGTTTGGTTATAGCAGAGGTAATGAGTGGTGGGTAGCGCATTATCTTTTTATAAATTCCAATTGAGCAATGAACAGGAAAGGGTTTCAGCACACAATGATTAATACAAATGATTTCTTATAAACTCAAGCAGGTCAGACTGGAGACTCAAATTGAAAAATAAATTGATCAGCTTGTCAGCCGGATTATTTACCACGCTTATCAGTGCTTGCGCCAGCCAAAGCCTGCCACCTGTCAAACCGGTATCATATGTTAATTTGAATCAATTCATGGGCGACTGGTATGTGATTGCGTGCATCCCAACGCTGATTGAAACAGAGGCTTACAACGCCATTGAATCTTACCAGCTCGAAAAAGACGGCAGCATCAACACTACTTTCGTTTTTCGCAAAGGTGGATTTGATGGTCCAGAAAAGCGTTATAACCCGCATGGTTTTGTGGTTGAAAACACTGGCAACGCAGTTTGGGGCATGCAATTCATCTGGCCTTTCAAGTCTGAATTTATTATTGCCTATCTTGACAAGGATTATACCAGCACCATCATTGCCAGAAATGCCAGGGACTATGTTTGGATAATGGCGCGTACGCCTTTCATTAATGATGACCGATACCAGGAACTAACAAAAACTGTTGCTGATCTTGGCTATGACGTGAGCAAGTTGCGTAAAGTGCCGCATCAGCCACATTAAACATCTAGCTGGTAAACAGAAATAAGGAGTAGGGTATGATTGGCTTTAAAGAACTGCAATAGTGGTTTTATTGGCTGCGGGCTTAATATTGGGTAATGCCGCACAAGCGGCAGGTACAGTTAGTCCAGCGGGTCAAAATGGATATAGTTATAAGCCCGGCGCAATGTATGTGCCAGGCGACAGTGGCCCCCAAGGTGGAATAGTTTATTATGTCGATGATTCTGGTAAGCATGGGCTGGAAGCGAAAGCAGCCGATGAGATCAATTCGCTAAGTTGGAGTGACGCTGTTACAGCTGCTATCGCTTATGGCTCCGGTTGGCATTTACCGACAAAGACTGAGTTAAAAGTGTTATATGAACACAGAAACGTGGTGGGTGATTTTGCTAAAGACGACTATTGGAGCTCTACGGAGCTCGACAGCAACAGTGCCTGGATCCAAGGCTTCGGCAATGGCGACCAGGATCGCTACAATAAACACAGCAAGCTCAGTGTGCGTGCTGTTCGGGCTTTCTAATGTGTTTACTATTTCTTTTACAATCAAGTGGATTCAGACTTTTGATTAACGCAAGTCTTCATTGAAAATAACTTTCCGGCCTCGACAATCTGGTTGGAGGGGCTCTTAGCCGCGAGAGAGGTCTTTCTCGCGGCTAAAACCCCTCCCGCAGAAACATGCAGTCCCAAGCAACTAGCTAACAGCAGCGCTTTATCCCGTTCCATTTTTCATCTTGCCATTGCTTGAAAAAATCGGCCTTGCTCAGGGGCGGATGACAGTCATGCCCGGCATCGGCCTGATGATGCCGGGCATAATGCTTCAGATATTGCTCGTAAGCGTCATCACCGGAAAGACGGCGCACAAGCCGCCAGAAGGTTTTGAGTTTGCCGGACATCAGTCTCTCACCCACTCTTCAACCAGACGGCTGGGGCTATGCGGTGATTCTGTTAGCGGCAATACCGGTTTTCCTGTCAGATAACGGGCACACACACGCAGCATATCAAAAACAATCAACCACAATAAGCTGACAAAAAACAGCGTCAGCCACGCATCCAGATGCAGATTGAATATCAATTGCGGGGCAATAGCGGCTTTTGCCGGCGGCAAAACGCCAGCCGCCAGCTTGTCTGTTAAATCGTTGGCGGCGGCAAAGAAACCGATGCGGATATCGTCGCTGGCAATTTTCTGCCATGCCGCAGTGGTGGTAATGGTTACCAGCCACACGAGCGGCAAGCCGGTCACCCAGGCATGTTTCAGTTTGCCGGATTTGATCAAAATCCCCGTGGCCACGCACAAGCGCGATAGCCGCCAGCATTTGATTGGCAATGCCGAACAGCGGCCACAGGATATTGACGCCGCCGTTCGGATCGATCACGCCGATGTACAGGAAATAGCCCCAGCCCGACACCACCAGCGCGCTGGTGAGCATAACGGAAGGCGTCCACGACGTTTCGCCCATTTTGGGCCAGATATTGCCGAGCATATCCTGCAACATAAAGCGGCCCACGCGCGTGCCTGCATCCAGCGTAGTCAGAATAAAGATGGCCTCAAACATGATGGCAAAGTGATACCACAAGGCCAGCATGCCCTCGCCAAAAGCGCTGCCGAAAATACTCGCCATACCCACCGCCAGTGAAGGCGCGCCGCCGGTGCGCGCAAACAGCGTTGCTTCACCCATTTGCCGGGCCAGATTTTGCATTTGTTCGACCGTAACCGGATAACCCCAGGATGAAATTTTGGCGACGGCATCCACCGCATCGGCGCCGACCACGCCCGCCGGGCTGTTGATGGCAAAAAATACGCCGGGGTCCAGCACGGTCGCCGCTATCATCGCCATGATGGCGACAAAGGATTCCAGCAACATACCGCCATAACCGATCATACGGATGTCGCGCTCATTGCTCAGCAGTTTGGGAGTAGTACCCGACGCAATCAGCGCGTGAAAACCGGAAATCGCGCCGCAGGCAATGGTAATAAAGACAAACGGAAATAATTTGCCGCCGAAAATAGGCCCGGTGCCGTCGATAAACTGGGTTACCGCGGGCATTTTCACGTCCGGTTGCAGCATGATAATGGCCACCGCCAACAGCGTAATCGTACCCAGCTTCATGTAGGTAGACAGGTAATCACGCGGTGCGAGCAGCAGCCAAACGGGAAAAATGGCCGCCGCAAAACCATACGCCATGACCCACCAGGCCAGCGTCAGGCCTTCGTGATCAAACACACTGCGCAGGGTTTCGTGTTCATCAATGAAACCGCCGCCCGCCACCGATAACAATAATAAAATCACGCCTAACAACGAGGCTTCCAGCACCTGGCCGGGGCGAAAATAACGCATGTAAACGCCCACAATCATGGCAATCGGAATGGTCGCCGATACCGTGAAAGTCGCCCAGGGACTATGCTTCATGGCATTGACCACCACCAGCCCCAGCACGGCAATCAGGATAATCATGATAGCAAACGTGCCGATGAGCGCCGCCGTGCCACCCAGTGCACCCAGCTCATCACGCGCCATCTGCCCAAGGCTTTTGGCATCGCGCCGGGTAGACAGAAACAACGTGACCATATCCTGCACACAACCGCCCAATACCGCACCCAACAATATCCACAGCGTACCCGGCAGATAACCAAACTGCGCGGCCAGCGTCGGCCCCACCAATGGACCGGGCCCTGCAATCGCGGCAAAATGGTGGCCGAAGACGATCCATTTATGGGTAGGCACAAAATCGCGGCCGTTGTCCAGGCGCTCTGCCGGCGTTGCGCGGGTGTCATCAATTATCAACACGGTAGCGGCGATCCACGCTGCGTAAAAGCGATAGGCGATTGCGTACACACATAGCGCAGCGGTTATAAACCACAAGGCATTGATGCTTTCGCCGCGATTCAGGGCAATGCCGCCGACGGCTGAGGCGCCCAAAATGGCAATGAGTAGCCAGATGGATTTTTTAAGTAGCGTATTCATGTTGCTTTTGGTATTGGTTTTTTACATTTCAATGAAGATTGCAGTAATTATCCTGAAAATCAGCAGCATCGCCATCAGATTATGAACAATTGCGGTTTCCTGTTTCGAATTGTTGGCTATAGGGATAAAAGTTGTCGCTGGACCAACCTTGCAATCAATCCATGGTAACGTTGAGGGCGGGGCAGTTTGTGGCAGGAAACCGAGCGTCTATTTTCCGGCTCGACCCATCAATTCCATTTTATCAAGCCACTGCTGCCTTTTAGTATCGTCAATGCTTTCTACCAGACCAATCAGGGTTTCCTGGGTCGGTTTAATGCCACAGAAGCCCAGGATATTTCTTTCCAGACTTTTCAGGCTATGGGCCAGGTAATACCAGCGATAGATAAACGCGGGCATGCCCATCGTTATGACAATATGTGCCGTCTTGCCGCTCAGCAGCTGTTTCCAGGGTTTGCCGTCAGCAGTTTTGACAGCAGCAAAACCCGGTCTAAACACTTGTTCCAGAAAAGCTTTAAGGTAGGCCGGCATACTACCCAGCCACAAGGGATAGATAATGACCAAGTGTTGTGCCGCTTGGATGGCGTGCTGAGCTTGTTTAATCACTTCGGGCGCTTCGCCCTGATCAAAATCCGTCTGCGTACGCAGCATGGGAAACTCGATTTGGGCAATGTCAATAACCTTAACACTATGCCCCGATGCTTGCGCGCCTGTGCTATAGGCTTTTGCCAAGGCATGGCAAAAGCGATTGCCTGCGGGATCCGGGTGACCCTGGACAATAACTATATTTTTAGATGCCATGAGTACCCCCAGTATTTAAATCCCGCCATTGGTTAAATTGCGTAACGCAGATGGGATGTTAACGGATGACTGGGCGTTTGTCATTTCTGCAGGAATGTTTACACACCCGTCAAAAGGGGATGTAGGCTGAACCTAAAGCAAGTTGGTGGTTATGGTTAAACCGATTGGTTCTTTACACGTAAAAAGTGCAGGGGGTGGTACATCCCTGTACCTGGGGGAGACTTTGACGTATGGCTTACTTTTGATCCGTCACCGTTACGCAAAGATGGGTCGGTTTTTTTTCGGCATCCAGAATCGGTTTCAAGGTAAACGCGACAATCGATTCGACGCCGGCATCTCCCAAATCGGCGACCGGCACTTTTTCTACACTGATTTTATTGCCTTTGACTTTCCATTTATAATCAGCATCGAAGGCTTTGTTTTTCGCGGAATTTTCCAGATCCACTTCAAAATTGGCTCCGGCACACGCCTCGCCAGGCTCCTTCAAATCAAGGACATGAGTATGGAACCCGCTCTTTGGATTCTCATACGAACTGTCATCGATCGGCAAATGCGTAACCAATACCAGCAGATTGTTGCCGCCATCGCTTAAAGCCGCATAACCAAAGGCGCCGGATTTGCCGTCGACCGGGATGGGTGCCTGAGTCTCGATTTCCAGGTCGAGCGTTTTAGTGCTGCCATTACCTTCCACTTCGACTTCCGTTTCCTTGATCAATAAATAACCAGGGTGTTGGGCTGCATGGATCGTTGTTGTGGTGAATAAAAGGCCGAGTGCTGCAGCCAAGGTGTTAATTTTTTTGGTTTTCATTATCGCTACCTCATATCGTTGATTTCAGTTAGTATCGATTCGATATAATAGTAACGCGGTATTCTATGCTCTGCAAATTTTTTTTAACTGTTGTGGCGAATTGGCCATAAAGTCATTCCCTTACTTGAAAAGCATTGGCCGTTTGCGTTCAAAATCACCACGAACTTTTGAATGAAAGCCTTTTGGACAAATAAAAAAGGCCGGAAAACCGGCCTTTGCTATAAGAGTGAAACGAATCGGATGGTAATTAACGCAACAGATTCAGTGCCTTATCGGTTGCCGTTTGTTTCGCTTTGCCTTTGACCGCGTCAGTGGCTTCGCTAGTTGATTTAGGCGCAGTTTCTACCTTGCTCTTCAACTCTTCGGTCGCTTCTTTACCGCTTTTTAAGGTGTCGAGGCCCTGCTTTGCTTCTTCCGGCGTGGCTTCCTCAACTTTTTGCTTGGCTGCTTCCTTGGCACCTTCTTGGGCTTGCTGTTTTGCTGCCTCAGGAGCATTGGTTGCAGTTTCTTTTAAAGTTTTGGTGCCTTCCAGGGTTTGCTTCGCGGTCTCCGCTCCTTTAACGGCGTCCGGTGCTGCCGATGTGGCGGCATCTTTAGCCAATTGTTTGGTTGCCCCTTCGAGCAGGCTTTGTCCGGCCAGCGCCGAGCCTGTTGCAAGCAACAATGAAATCAATAAAGTGGTCTTGTTTTTCATAACTATTCCTCGGTGGACAGTGATTGGAAATGCCAGATTACTCCGTCAATCTTAACCGTTCATGAACCGTCCGAGGCTGTCTATTCAATATGCTACAATGCCCGCCGCAACGGACATTTCATCTCACTAGCCATTTCCCACTACCACCATGAACAACTCGATTATCCATGCGCTCGATTTTGATGGCGTTATCTGCGACAGCGCGGTAGAAACCGCGATTACCGGCTGGAAAGCCGCCGGCAGCATCTGGACTGATATGCCCAAAAGCGCTCCGCAAGACATGATTGACCGGTTCCGCCTGGTCCGGCCGATCATCGAAACGGGCTACGAAGCTATATTGGCCATGCGGCTGCTCTATCTGGGCGAAACCACCGAAGCCATTTACAGCAGCTATGCCGATAAAATCCAAACCTTGTTGGATCAGGCGCAAGTCAGCACCGATGATCTCAAAAAACTGTTTGGCGAAACCCGGGATGTCTGGATCGAAAATGATCTGGCCGACTGGGTCAACATGAATCCGCTATTTCCCGGCATAGCCGCCAAACTCCGCCGGCTTGGACAAGAACACACCTGGTATATCATCACCACCAAACAGGAGCGCTTCGTCAAACAGATATTGAAAGCCAATGCAATTGAACTGGCTGATGAGCGGATATTTGGACTGGATCGCAAGTTGAGCAAGCCGGAGGTATTAAAGGACTTATTAATAGCCCATCCAGACCAGAGCATTTATTTTACCGAAGACCGCTTGCCCACTTTGCTGAATGTCCTGAAACATGACGAACTGACCCCCGTTAAACTGATTTTTGCCTTGTGGGGCTATAACACCGCTGAAGATAAAGCCTTGGCCGCGCAACAAACCTTCAGCCTGCAGCAGCTGGAAGATTTTTTGGTAATCTAACGCGATTGAAGCACTTTAGTGTGAAAGCGCATCCTGCCAGGCTTAATCCAAAATAGACTACAGGCTTCAAATGCCCAAAATCGCCACAGAACCTTCCGTTACGCGTATCGCCTTGGCCAGTTTTATTGGCACCGCTATCGAGTTCTACGATTTTTATATCTACGGCATGGCTGCGGCATTGGTGATCGGCCCGGTATTTTTCCCCAGCGGTGACCCAACCACGCAGGCGCTCAGTAGTTTTCTTACCTTTGCCGTCGCGTTTCTCACCCGGCCTTTAGGCGCGACGCTGTTTGGACATTTCGGCGACCGCATCGGGCGCAAAACAACCTTGGTCGCATCGCTGCTGGTCATGGGCGTCTCCACTACCTTGATCGGCGTACTGCCAGGCTATGATGCGATTGGCGCCTGGGCGCCGGCCTTGTTGTGCCTGTTGCGTTTTGGCCAGGGCATTGGTTTGGGCGGAGAATGGGGAGGCGCAGCGCTGTTGGCAACCGAAAACGCTCCGGCCGGCAAGCGCGGCTGGTACGGCATGTTTCCCTCAGTTGGGGCCGCCGGTGGGATTTCTCCTGGCAACCGGAAGTTTTCTGCTGCTGGCGCATTTTCTAAGTGATCAGGAATTTAAAGACTGGGGCTGGCGGCTGCCGTTTCTTGCCAGTTCGGTGCTGGTCATGATCGGTTTGTATGTGCGTCTGGCCTTGGCCGAAACCCCGGTATTTGCCAGAGTGTTACAGCAGCATCAACAGGTTGGTCTGCCACTCAAGGAAATACTAAAATCCCATGCTACCCCGTTGGTGCTGGGCGCACTGGCGATGGTCGTCTGCTATGCCTTGTTCTATATCTCAACGGTGTTTTCCCTGAGCTACGGCACTACCACTCTGCAAATCCCGCGTCAGCAATTTCTCGGCATGTTATGCGTGGCAGTGCTGTTTATGGCCGCCGCCACGCCACTGTCCGCCTGGGCAGGCGATCGTTTCGGACGGCGTCCCGTTTTGCTCATCGCCGGTAGCGCCGCATTGCTGTCAGGCTTTCTATTGAAACCCATGCTGGAAAGCGGCTCGCCGTTGATCATTACCGCTTTCCTGTCACTGGAGCTATTGTTAATGGGAGCCACCTTCGCACCGATGGGCGCCTTGCTACCGGAGCTGTTTCCCTCCGAGCTGCGCTATACCGGTGCCGGGACTGCTTATAACTTGGGCGGCATATTAGGCGCTTCGTTTGCTCCCTATATCGCACAGCGTCTAGTGGCGGAGGGAGGGCTGGCCTGGGTCGGCGGCTATGTCTCACTGGCTGCGGCGATTAGCCTGCTGGCTGTATGGATGATGCGGGAAACGCGAGATAATGGATGGGGGTGAATTATAACGTAGCCCTGCGGAATGCGGAGAGATCGAACTCACGAATATCCCGTATTACGCGGAGCTTCATATGGGCATATTGCTTGCAGTGTACATGATGCAGGAAACTCGGGATAATCGGCGGTCGTAGTATTAAAGGTGCCCCGGAACAGGACATTAGTTTAAGCTATGCCCTGTTGAAAATTAGAGGCAAGACCGCTTAGAGCAGCGTTAATCCTTAGTCGCGACGTAGGCGTCGCTCCCACGAGCTTTAACAACTTTCACGCCACATTAACCCAATTAACCGGATAGTGCCCGGTCGTTTCCCAGGTTTTACAGCAGTCTGTTGAATATTGGCTATACTAACCAGCCTATGCCTAACCCCCTCAAAAAAAAGCAGCCAACTTGTGAATAGCCAAGACTCCATCAGCATCATTCTCCCCGCCAAAAATGAAGCGCAAAATCTGATCGATTTATTGCCTAAATTAAAGTCGCTGTATCCTCATGCGGAAATTCTGCTTATCAACGATGGCTCAACCGATGAGACTGCCCAAATAGCAACGAATGCCGGCGCAAAAGTCATCTCTCATCCTTACAGCCAGGGCAATGGCGCCAGCATTAAAACCGGAGCAAGAAATGCCACGGGCAATCTTCTGGTTTTTATGGATGCCGACGGCCAGCATGACCCGGCCGACATTGCTGCACTGCTAGACAAATTAAATCACGGCTACGACATGGTAGTCGGCGCCAGAAAAGTCTGCACACACGCCAGCCTGTTCAGACGCTTTGCCAATGCTTTTTACAACCGGCTGGCATCGCTGATGACCGGCCATAAGATTGAAGACTTAACCTGTGGTTTCCGGGCAGCCAGAGCCGATAAATTCCGTAAATTTTTATACCTGCTGCCTAACGGCTTTTCTTACCCCACCACCAGCACCATGGCTTTTTTCCGCTCCGGCTTTCCGGTGGCTTATATTCCCATTCATGCCGGCAAACGCGAAGGTAAAAGCCATATTAAAATCGTCAAAGACGGTATTCGATTTTTTATTATTATTTTAAGAATTGGCTCATTGTTTTCACCTATGCGGTTGTTTCTACCCATCAGTGCAGCGATTTTTCACCGGACATAGGTTATTATGGCTATACCTACTATTTTGAGCACCGCTTTACCAATATGTGGGCGTTGCTATTCAATTCTCGCACTGCGTGGTTCTGATGGTTAATTTCCGAACAAATATCATCGCTGCATTACAAACATTCTGAAGAAATCAATAAATATCAACATCCCTATGTTAACGATATGACTCAGCAACAAGCCGGTAAACCGCACTTTTGGGCATGCTTGTCTTTAATGAAGCGCGTTTTTTGCGCAAACACTGAAGGCTTTGGTTAAGCAGGACTATCCCCATATTGAGCTAATCATCTCGGATAACGCTTCAACCGATGCCACAGCGCAAATTTGCCGTGAGTATGCAGAAATATACCCCTGGATTCGATATCATGAATTTAAGATTAATGAAGGTCTTGCCAAAAATTCGACCTATGTTCTTGAAACTGCAACCGGCAAATATTTTATGTGGGCCGCAGGGCACGATCTTTGGTCAGCCAATTATCTGAGTGCTTGTGTTGATATGCTGGAGTCGCACCCTAAAGCCATAATTGCCTACGGCAGTTCACAATGGATTGATGATCAAGGCGGGGACTTTGGACGTGAATATGGCTGGGTAGATACACGGGGCATGGATGTAGTTGCCCGCTACTTCACCATACTCTGGAGCAATATGCATCCGATTCTGGGCGTAATAGAACAGAGGCTCTCCTAGCCTGTCCTATTATCAGCACGGTAGGGGCTGATTTGATTGTTTTAAGTCATCTTGTTTTAAAAGGTGATTTCGTTCATGCGGTTGAGGCTAGCTGGAGTCGGCGCGAATTCCGCACTGAAAATTCCTATCAGGACAAGCTAAATCGCTATAAAAACAAGGATTATGGATTGGCCTCTACGCTGCTGGATAGGCTATTTCCTCTGGCACGGCTCCCCGTCGAACTTGCTAAAGCAGTGATTCATGCCAATCAGCCATTATTTGTGCGCTTACTTATCTTGTTTTTACTAATGCCCAGCTTCCCTGTTCGCTATATTGCCGGCAAGCGGCACAACAAACTTGCACAGGAATGAAAGCGTGACGCTTTTGTCCACGTATCGCCATACCTGCCGTGGAAATGGGTATCCAGCGTCATGGATCACTACCATTAAGTTAAGAATAACTCCGTCGTTCCGGCATGGATTGCCGGAACCCAGAAATCATGGACGATGAGCATAAAT
>CAVOJU010000032.1:0-122394 GCA_963696315.1 uncultured Gammaproteobacteria bacterium | reverse complement strand
CCCTTACCATGTTCAGACTCAGCCACTACATGCGGGAACTGATAGACCCGACGCCCTTAAAACCTATACGCAAGCCGGCCGCGCCGGTGGTGATCTGGAATTTGATTCGGCGCTGCAATCTTACCTGCAAGCATTGCTACACCACGTCTGCCGATATTGATTTTCCGGGCGAATTAAGCACAGCGGAAATCTATGCGGTGATGGATGATTTAAAGGCGTTTAAGGTGCCGGTGCTGATTTTGTCCGGCGGCGAGCCGCTGCTCATCCTGATATTTTCAATATTTCCCGACGTGCCAAAGACATGGGCTTTTATGTCGCGCTATCCAGTAACGGCACTAAGATTTCCAAAGACAATATCGACGAAATCGCCGAGATTAATTATCAATATATCGGCGTCAGTCTGGATGGCATTAAAGATACCCATGATCAATTCCGGCGTGTCAAAGGCTCTTTTGACGAAGCGCTACGCGGCGTGCATTTGTGCCTGGAAAAAGGCATTAAGTGCGGCATTCGTTTTACCTTAACGCAAGATAACGCCAAGGATTTTCCGGCCTTGCTGCAATTAATGGATGATTACGGCATCGACAAATTCTATTTATCGCATTTGAACTATGGCGGACGTGGTAATAGAAATCGCAAGGATGATGCGCATTTTGCCATGACGCGCGAGGCGATGGATTTACTATTTGAAACCAGCTATGAATGGCTGAAAGCGGGCAAGGACCGGGAGTGTGTCACCGGTAATAATGATGCTGATGCAGTTTATTTTCTGCACTGGGTCAAGCAACATTTTCCCGGTAAAACCGCTCATATCAAGGCCAAACTGGAACAATGGGGCGGCAATGCTTCCGGTGTGAATGTCGCCAATATTGATAATCTCGGCAACGTGCATCCCGACACGTTCTGGTGGCATTACGATCTGGGCAACGTTAAAAAGCGGCCGTTTTCAGAAATCTGGCATGGATGTGTCTGATCCGCTGATGGCGGGACTTAAACAAAACCCCAGACCGCTGCAAGGGCGCTGTGGTACTTGCCATTATCAATCGATTTGTAACGGCAACACCCGGGTCAGAGCGGCGCAAACGACAGGCAACTACTGGGCTGAAGACCCGGGTTGTTATCTGACTGATGCCGAGATTGCGGCACAGTAAAAGCGAACAACCCAGTGGCATTACTTGGTCTTTAACGACAAGCCGGCAACAATCTCCTTATTTTGCCGTTCAGGGTCAATCGCGACATCCAGAATATACACGCGATCATTCGAGACACCACCGCCTTGTTGCACGACGTATTTGGCAATGCTCTGCGCCCGATCTGCCGCCAAGTGTTCAAGACGCATTTCTTCCGGCTTGATAATGCCTTCCAGCTGCTTTTTCGCCACGGCATAAAAATCACCCCCTTTCGGGTCCCTTAACCGTGGCGTACCCAGCAGGGATTTTTCTGCCAGTGCGGGAAATTTTTCAATAAACAGTTCCGCCAGCAAGCGCTTGTAATCTTCATCGGAAAGCTCGACATATTCCGAGCGTATTTTTTTGCCGCCATGCTTGTTGATTTCAGCTGCCCGAATTCTTTTCAGCTGATCATATAAGGCATCGTCGGTCAACGCCGGCCAGTCCTGTTCTTCAAAAGCGGCACCTTTAATTTCGAGCGTCAGCATCGGCCGTTCATTCAGCGCCTTGGATAAATGCCGCAGTTTAATTTTTTCCGCTTCAGCCAGATCGGCTCTGCCGGCGGCAAAAATGACGCTGCTCAAATCTTCCTTACTGCCGATCAATGAGGCGATGGCCCGGAACGGTGCGGTAACCACTTTGCTAATGGCGTTCACCAAAGCATCGGCAATAATGGCGCGCAGGCTAAAGTGCGGATCTTCCAGACTGCCGGTAATCGGTACATCAATTTTTATTTTGCCGTCGCCATCTTTCAGCAACGCCACGGCCAGCTCCAGCGGCAAAGACACTGCATTGGGGTTTTCAACCTTCTCACCCAGCTCAAACTGATCAATCAAAATGTTATTTGCCGCCGTCAACTTACCGTTGGTCACGTTATAGATCAAGTCCAGCGACAGCTTGCCTTTTTCCACCTTATAGCCGGCAAATTGCACCATATATGGACTCACCAACGGCATCGGCATGCCTTTAAAACTCATGATGACATGGTAATCGCCCCGGTACGGACTGACTTCGGCTTTTATATCAACGGGCGATAACTCATAGGCGTTACCTTTCAGCGAGACCTTAACCATTGATTGCGGCTCTGAGGAAATGCCGCTGGCGCCGCCATCAAGGCTTTTTATATCTGCCTTAAAGGGCAAAATCAGGGACAAATCGGAAAAGTAGGACGAGCCGTCGATGACTTGCACGCTGCCGAGTTTAAAATGCAGCTTTTGCCGCTCCGAGGACTCAGCAGTCTGTTTTTTAACTGCCGGCCTATGGTTTTTATCGACATCGGCATGCAGGATGTCAGAAAAATTGATCGTTTTATCTTTATTGATTACAACTCTGGCGTAAGGCTGATGAATAACCAGCGCATCGGCACTATAGCGGTTTGCCAGTACATCAGCATCGAGGTTTTTTAAGCTTAACTTCTCCCATTTGATGAAGTCCTTGTTTTGCAGCTCATCGCGCGTTAACAAACTGGCAATGCCGGTGTTGCCTTTGAATTTAACATCAAGCTGACCGGCTTCCTGCCTGGCAACAGTGGCATTACCCTCGACAGCCAGCTGACCGTCGATAATATCGACCCGGACAAATTTGTCGACATAAGGCTGGAATTTTTCCAGCTCTATATCCTTGACCATTACCGCCAGCTTGGCCGACAAGGGCTCAACCACAGCTTCGCCAGCAAGCTTGATAGTACCGGTTTTATTGACGCCGGCAGACAGCTCTACTGGCAATCGCACACCGCTCTGATTTGTGAATTTTTCAGTTTCAAATCAATGGGCGCCAGCGTCATCAGCAGCGGTTTTTTCAGTGTGCGATCTTCAAATGCCAGCTCTGAATTAGCCAGATTAACGCTGTTTATTTTGATATCCCAGGGCGTGTTTTGAGCGGCAGCGGCCTTATCGTTGGCCATATTATCGGCCGGGTTTACATCGGTGCTCTCGCCGGCAAATAAGGTCAGGTAATTAAAACTGCCATCGGCATTGAGCCATGCCTGAAGTTCGGCATCGTTGGCGGCCACAGAATCTATGGTCACTGCCCGATCATTAAGATTAAAGCCGATGCCGCGGCCGGAAACAGCGGGTATTTTAATCAGTATTGCGTCCTGGCCGGTTTCTGAGAGCTGGAAACCCTAATGTCCAGCTTGCCCTGGGTAGCCGCCACATTCAAGCGCTGATCATTATGACTGACGGTTAGTCCGGTTTCAAGCGTAATGACCGGGATATTGACCGACTGCTTGGCTAAAAACTGGATATCCCGAAGCGCCAGTTTGCCCTGCGGAATACCAAGATTCAGCTTATTGTCTGCATAACTAAGCTTATAACCAGCATCGAGAGTAGCCGATGGAATCTTTAACGTCAGCTTGCCAGGCTCTTTTGCGGAAAACTGGAAATCACGAAGACTCAGTTTGTTCTGCTGAATATCAATATTCAGTTTATTGTCCGCATAGGTGACTTTATAAGCGGCATCGAGCTCTGGCTCGCCCTTCACCTCAAACGGCAATCCCGCCAAAGCGAGCTTTTGAATGGCCCCCAGCTTGAGCTTAGCCAGTTTGATATGCCCCTCTGAAGACAGTGGATTGATGCCTGTGCTTCCCTGCCAGTGCAACTCTCCCCCCGACTGCAGCGCCAGGGACAGGGCCAAACTGAATGTGCTGTCTGCCTGAGTAGTGAAATTTTCAAGCTCAAGATTGATTGGCGTGATGGTTTCGGCAACCGGCTGCGGATTAAGCGCATCAGCCCAGGCCAGCTTGCCCCCGGTTATCGACAGCTTGCCGATGTTGACCGGAATCATCTTACCATCTTCCTGTTTGGCTGGATCTTCAGGGTTAATCAGGCTGGTAAAATTGAATCCCATTTTTTTGCCTGGTGATCTGCACAAACGGCTTGCCCAGCACCACCTTATCCAGCACCAGCGCCCTCTGCTGAAAGGATTGCCGCGCATCCATGCTGACATAAAAGCTCTCGAAACTAACAAAGGGGCTGCCGTCTTGTTCCTGCATTTGGAAACCCTGGAGTTTGAATTGCAGCGCGAAGGGATCGAACTCGAGCGTGTTTATGGCGGCCTTTCTGCCGGTTTGCAGCTGGATCATCTCAGGCAGCTTGGACTTTAATAACAAGGGCACGATGTAAAAGCCCAAACCGGCATAAACAGCCGCTAGCAAAGTGACCGCCAATACCGTCTTGGCCGCTATAGATAATAGGCTTCGAGTGTTCATGCTTTTCCTTGTCGACCAATCAGCTTTATTAGGCAGGCATTTTAGCAAAAAAAAGGCGACCGAAAGGCCGCCTTTTTCTCTTAAAGAGCTTACCCTCAATAGCCTTATAAATTCTGTATCCGGTTTCTTCATGCATGATAATATCCAGACCCTGCTGCTCTTCATCGGCAGTGACACGAATACCAATCCATTTATCCAATACTTTTAAAATCAGATAACTGAATACAGCGCTCCAGAGTATTGTAACCACAATAGCCAGCGCCTGAACACTGACCTGATCGATGATGGACACGCCTTCAGCCAAACCCAGACCGCCCAGATTGCTGGCCGCAAAAACCCCCGTCAGCAAGGAACCGGTCACACCGCCCACGCCATGAACAGGAAATACATCCAGTGAATCATCTCTAATGTCCGTTTGACATATTGGGTCGCGTAAAAACACACGGTACCGGCGGTAATGCCAATCACTAATGCACCGGCAGGGCCAACAAAACCCGATGCCGGAGTAATGGTGCCCAAGCCCGCCACCATACCGGTCACAATACCCAATACACTGGGCTTGCCAAAGCGTTTCCATTCAATAAACATCCAGGTCAAAGCGCCGGAAGCGGCGCCGATATGCGTCACCAGCATGGTCATGCCGGCATGGCCGTCTGCAGCCAAGGCGCTACCGGCATTAAAACCAAACCAGCCTACCCATAACATGCCGGCACCGGTCACCACCATGGTCATATTGTGAGGCGGCATCGCCGTACCCGGAAAACCTCTTCTGTTGCCTATCACCAAAGCCGCCACCAAAGACGCGACACCGGCATTGATATGAATAACAATACCGCCGGCAAAATCCATTGCGCCCAGCTCAGCCAGCCAGCCGCCGCCCCACATCCAATGACAGATTGGCGTATAAACAATGATCAGCCACAAGCCGCTAAACCAGAGCATCGCGGAAAATTTCATGCGTTCGGCAAAAGCGCCCACGATCAGTGCCGGTGTAATAATGGCAAACGTCATTTGAAACATGAAATAAACGCTTTCTGGAATAGTACCGGTGAGCGACACTGTCGCCCATATCCGATAAAAACACCTTGGACGCCCCACCGATGACTTTTTGGAATTCGCCGCCCTTATCAAAAATAAAACTATAGACGCCGGCCAGCCAAAGTATCGAAACCAGGCAGGTTATGGCAAAGCACTGCATTAATACCGACAGCACGTTCTTGCTTCTGACTAATCCTCCGTAAAACAGAGACAGCCCCGGAATGGTCATGAATAGCACTAATGCTGTCGATGTCAGAATCCATGCGGTATTAGCCTGATTCAGTTCATCCGCCATGGCAAGCCCCGGAAACAAAAGTAAGCCCGCCAATACTTTATAATTTATTTTTAAGAAATCATCATTTTTCCCAGGCGACACTAAATAGCATCTTCTCCGGTTTCTCCCGTTCTGATGCGGATAACCTGCTCCATTGGCGACAAATATTTTGCCGTCACCAATTTTTCCGGTATTGGCGGCTTTAACTATGGTTTCGACGGCTAAATCGACCACGTTATCGGCCACCGCAATTTCCAGTTTAACCTTCGGTAAAAAATCAACTACATACTCGGCGCCACGATACAATTCAGTATGACCTTTCTGACGCCCAAAGCCCTTCACTTCAGTTGCAGTAACACCAGCAACTCCAATCTCGGATAACGCTTCTCTCACATCATCCAGTTTAAATGGTTTGATAATCGCAGTTATTAATTTCATGCCGTCCCCAATATACAATGATTAAAAATTTCTCTAAGCCGCTTATATTTACCCGGCAATGATAATTAATTCTAGTGAAACATACAATTTGAGCCGCCCAGAAGCAGGAGAAACGCAAGTGCCCAGAGTTTCTGCGCAAGCAGAAAGTCCGGGCTATTTGCAAGGCAATGAAATTAAATGTGATATGCCGTTTCGCCGTGCTCGGAAATATCGAGGCCTTGACGTTCGGTTTCTTCACTAACCCGAAGACCAATCATGATATCCACGAACTTGAAGGCAATGAAGGACACCGTGCCTGACCAGACTATGCATAGTAAAACACCCCACATTTGACTGATGAATTGGGTGGACATGCTGTATTCTGCAACCCCGTTGGCAACGTAATCCCAAACGCCGGTTCCCCCTAGTGCTGGGCTCGCGACTATAGCTGTACCCAAAGCACCGATGATCCCACCAATACCGTGTACGCCGAAAGCGTCCAGAGAATCGTCGTAACCGAGCTTACTTTTCAGGCTTGTAACCGCCGAGAAACATGCAGCGCCAGCGGCCAACCCCAGGCAAATAGCGCCCATCGGCCCTGCCCAGCCACAGGCAGGCGTAATTGCAACCAGTCCAGCAATCGCGCCGGAAGCGCCGCCCAGCATACTGGGTTTACCACGTACTATCCATTCAGCCGCTGTCCAGGCCAGCGTAGCAGCCGCGCTGGCCAGTAAAGTGTTGACAAAAACCAAGGCAGCCAAGCCGTTTGCTTCCAGATTGGAGCCGACGTTAAAACCGAACCAGCCCACCCACAGCAAAGATGCGCCGATCATAGTCATGGTGACACTATGCGGGGCAAGAGATTCCTTTTGGAAACCCATACGTTTGCCCACCATCAAGCAGCCTATCAATCCGGCAATACCGGCGTTGATATGCACAACCGTGCCGCCTGCAAAGTCCAAAGCCCCTTTCTGGAACAAGAATCCTGCCGTTGCCGCCGCAGTTTCTCCGGCCTTGGCGTCGGTGTAGGCGTCTGGGCCCGCCCAATACCAAACCATGTGCGCCATTGGCAGATAGGAAAAAGTAAACCAAATGAACATAAATACTAATATGGCTGAAAATTTTACGCGCTCGGCAAATGCGCCAATGATCAGAGCGGGAGTGATGCATGCAAAGGTAAGCTGGAAGACAACGTAAATATATTCAGGAACGTAAACACCCTTACTGAAAGTGGCAGCCATTGATTCAGGTGTTATGCCGCTAAGAAACAGCTTGCTGAACCCGCCGAAAAAGGCATTACCCTCGGTAAACGCAATGCTGTAACCATAAATCGCCCACAGTACAGCCATCATCGAGAAAATTACGAAGACCTGCATTAACACTGAAAGCATGTTTTTGGCGCGCACCATACCCCCATAAAACAATGCCAAGCCAGGGATGGACATGAGTATGACCAGCACGGTCGCCACGATCATCCAGGCGGTATCGCCTTTGTTGATACTAGGCAAAACAGCTGCAGGCGCAGCAGCGGGAGTTGCAAGTGCTGTTGTTTCGACAACGGTAGTCGTCAGCTCTTCGGCAAAGGACGCGCCTGCAAAACCCAAGAGTGCACATAGCAGGAAAGTAGTTAAAATTTGTTTCATCGTTATCACCTGAATGTTAAAGTGCTTCTTCGCCAGATTCGCCGGTTCTAATCCGGACGACCTGCTCTAAATTGGTTACAAAAATTTTCCCGTCGCCAATTTTGCCGGTATTGGCGGCTCGGGTAATCGCCTCGACAGCCTTATCAAGCATCGCATCCCCCACGGCGACTTCAATTTTGGCTTTGGGTAAAAAATCAACCACATACTCTGCGCCTCGATACAATTCAGTATGTCCCTTTTGGCGGCCAAATCCCTTTACCTCGGTTACGGTTACACCAGAAACCCCTACGTCTGAAAGTGCTTCACGCACATCGTCCAGTTTAAAGGGCTTAACAATTGCGGTTATCAGTTTCATATACGACCTCTTGCTTAAGTTATCTAATCCTAACCAGCTCTAAGCACGGAATATGCCAAGTATCAATTCGTATAAATGCCTTTGATTTAAGGTAATGTATGAAGCTCTCCACACTAAATCGCACCACAATAACTCAATTTCTTCTTAAGTGACCCAAGATGGTGCGTTACGTATTAACTTTTGATTCCCGCAAGTTAATGGATTGACGTATGACCACTCAGTAGCGTTTTTAAACTTACATCGAAGAGAAATATGATAAGTCGATTCATTGCTTTTAAATTGACCGTGGCAACTGGGTTAATTCACTGACATCTTTTTCTTATCTTCGCTTTTCTGTCGATTCTCTTGGACAATTTCAAGTACTTCAGGAATCGTAAATACGAACCTCCCAATATTTGGAACAGGTTGCGGGGAAAACAAGGTTACGTGAAGAACTTCAACTGGCAAATTTCTGCTAAATATTCGGTACTCAGGGAAGCATTAAAAATGAGTGCACCGCAGGTTGCTTGGGCTAGAAAGAATTTAATCAGGTTGGTAGCTTTAATGGTACTGCTGTTGCAGGAGTCTATCGCTGCCGATCTTGATCTTCGGCGGTGCGGTATATTCTTTAAATAGCAAAAAAAATGAGCCTGTTGGCGCATTTTTTGGTGTGTTTCAGCGAGCGTGGCGGAGAAACTAAACGTCAAACCAGATTAGAGAGCGCCAAGCATCTGGCCTTGGCGCTTAATACAATCTAAAATAGTTAGAAGGTAACCGTTACATTGGTAGAGAACAGAAATTGATCCTGTTTGTCATTGCCGAAAGGCCGAGCCCCATCCGCCCAATCGTAACGAACATTCGGACGAAGGTTCACCCAGGTTGTCGGTTTCCAGGTCACCCCTGCCGTGAACGCATAATAGCTGGCTGCCGCACAAGTAGCGGTAAAATTACCGCCTGCGGCAAAACTGCTACCCTCACCATTGGTTGCGGCAGCCACACGACCGGGCGAACAAACGCGGAAACCATTTTGATCACGGAACCATTCCCCCCGAACACCGGCAGTCACTTTTTCGTGTACATCGTAATAAAGATGGGTATTGATTCCATACCATTCAGCATCCTCCACTCCATTCGCCGTTAATACATTGTTTGCAAAACCGTGATCGTGCTGCATTATTAAGTGAGTTTTATCGGTGATATTGTGCTTCAGTACTATGCTGTAGAGAGCCCAGTCACTACTGTTTTGCTCTGAGGTTGCGCCATAGGTGCCGGCGATATTGGCCGAAGTGCCTTTGTCATCACTGGTCCAGGTTGTTCCAAATATCCCCCCCCCAGTTACCCAACTGCGCATCCCAGCTACCATCCCAACCGCCGGTCGCACTCCCGGTGATAACACCGCCCATGACCGACCAATTCTTATCGACCGCATAGTTGCCCAAAATCCCAGTATGCGTAAACGGTTCACCATATTGCATGGTATAGGCATGGGTATAGAAGAAGTTATCTGGGGCCGGGACCGTTTCATAACCGATCGGCGTATAAAAATGACCGGCCTTAACATTCAGGCCGTTACCAACCGGTATATAAGCTTCCAGATAGGCTTGAGGCAATGCAATATCGTAAAAACGGTTGTCATCAGCTCCCAGAAAATTGAGATCCCAATGACCTCTATTTTTTTTTGGTTGACCGGTATTTACATCGAACGCAGGAACACCATAAGCCTGAGTAAAAATGGAGTCCGTACCGAACATGACATCAAAACGTCCGCCAAAATCCCACGCATCGCCTTCTGTAGCTACCGCCCGTTGTATGAATAGATTCAGCTGATTCAACTGAAATTCGCCGGAACGATCCGCAAAAGTGACCGGCCCATTAAAATTATTGTCGGGAGCAGCCGCATTATAAGTGATACCGGCATTTGCCCAGCCGCCCACAACGACTCCGTTATCTTTTAATATCTTGGTTTCGTTAATATCATAATCTGTAAGCGACTGGATCATACCGGGCCCAGCAAAAGCATTTGTCCCCCCGATAGTGATTGACAACAGACTTCCCGCCGCAGCGAAAATCATTTGGTTCTTGCGTTTTGGAATGCAATTCATATTAATTCCCCAGTTTAATGCTCGAAATAATTCGCTGCCAAAGGACAACTATTTTTTAAAGCTAGATTCAAATTCAAATAACTAAAATGTTTATAGCAAACATTATGCCAATAAATAAAATTAAATTATAGACAATAAGATAACTTTTTTCCTATGATCATCTTTGTCTCATATTTCATTTTTGCACCAATAAAGTACAAATAATACTCATTTTTTGCTTTATCTTGGTGCGTCGTCTATTTGCTAGTTACCCAAACACAAGTATAGAAAATATTTCAGTTACATCGCCATTTCGCGCGATTACTGAGCACTCTTATTTCATCCATTTTTTTAGTAGCTAATATAAAAAAAAATGGTATGTTATTGTTTTTGGCATGACACACTGACTCAACCACCACCCCCTAGGAGACAAGATAAATGTCCGTAGAAAACGTACTACAAATGATCAAAGACAACGATGTCAAATTCGTCGATTTCCGTTTTTGTGATACCCGCGGTAAAGAACAACACGTCACCTTCCCGGCTCATTCGATTGATGAAGACAGCTTTGAAGAAGGCAACATGTTTGACGGCTCATCCATTGCCGGCTGGAAACATATCAATGAATCAGATATGATTTTAATGCCGGATCCATCGACAGCCGTTATGGATCCCTTCTATGATGACAACACCTTAATCTTGCGTTGCGACATTATCGAACCTAAAAACATGCAAGGTTACGAACGCGATCCACGCTCTATTGCCAAGCGCGCTGAAGCCTATCTACAATCAACCGGCATTGCCGATACCGCTTTCTTCGGCCCTGAAAATGAGTTCTTCGTATTTGATGATGTGCGCTGGGGCACCGACATGAGCGGCTCTTTCTACAAAATCGACTCTGAAGAAGCCGGCTGGAATTCAGAAAAAGTCTATGCCGATGGCAACATCGGTCACCGTCCAGGCATTAAGGGCGGCTACTTCCCTGTTCCACCGGTTGATTCACTGCAGGACTTACGCTCTGCCATGTGCCTGGTTCTGGAAGAAATGGGCCAAACCGTTGAAGTACACCATCACGAAGTGGCCACCGCCGGCCAGTGTGAAATTGGTGTTAAATTCAACACCCTGGTTAAAAAAGCCGATGAAGTACTAACCCTGAAATATGTTGTAGCCAACATTGCCCATGCTTACGGCAAAACCGCGACTTTCATGCCCAAACCACTGGTCGGTGACAACGGCAGCGGCATGCATGTTCACCAGTCTTTGGCAAAAGGCGGCGTCAACCTGTTCTCGGGCGACCTCTACGGCGGCCTGTCTGAAACTGCTCTGTTTTACATCGGCGGCATCATTAAACATGCCAGAGCGCTAAACGCCTTCACCAATGCATCAACCAACAGCTACAAACGTCTGGTTCCAGGTTTTGAGGCACCGGTTATGCTGGCCTACTCTGCACGTAACCGTTCGGCTTCTATCCGTATTCCTTTTGTCAACAACCCCAGAGGCCGTCGTATTGAAGTCCGCTTCCCGGATTCCACCGCCAACCCTTATCTGGCGTTCTCGGCCATGCTGATGGCGGGTCTGGATGGCATTCAAAACAAAATCCATCCTGGCGATTCGATGGACAAAGATTTGTATGATCTGCCGCCCGAAGAGGAAAAAAACATCCCGCAAGTTTGTCATGCCTTTGACCAGGCCCTTGAAGCACTGGACAAAGATCGTGATTTCCTGACCAAGGGCGGTGTTTTCACTGATGACGTGATTGATGGTTACATCAAACTGAAAATGGAAGAAGTCACGCGCATCCGCATGAGCACACACCCAGTCGAATACGATATGTACTACAGTCTGTAACAGTTAAGCCTGTTTCACACAGGCCCACACGGCCCACGAACCCCGCAAGTTATCTGGCTTAGCGGGGTTTTTTATGCCCGGACGCCGCCAGTCGCGGCTAAAGCCCCTCCCACAACTACGTCATCAAACAACAACTTATTAGGCATATAGTTTTTCAGATAAATAATTTCCAATCAACCTAGCGAATAAATCAGCCGATAATAGCGAAGTCCTCACGCATTTTTTGCATAACGCAGATAATTTTGCTCGCATCTTGCATATACGATTTGAACGTTTTTACGACTGAATCAAGAAGGTCTTCAAAGGTTTTGAAATATTTCAAGTGCGTTGCGTCACGTTTAGTGTTTTTCCAAAGCTTCTCAATGGGATTGTAATCAGGAGAATAGGCAGGAAGTGGCGTAATCGTAAGGCGATCTGAGTGGAGCGACTTAAATTCATTGACTATTTTGCTGTGATGATAAGGCGCACCATCTTCAACTAGAAAAATTTTACCGTCATAATGTGCCAGCAGTTGCTCCAAAAACTCAATATAACTGAGCCCATTAAATTTTCCCGCTGTCTCAGTATGTTTTAATATCACCTCTTGATAAGTTATCAGTAACCTTTCATCAACGATAGCTTTTAGCGCGTTTAAAAAATCAAATTCCGTTGCATACTGTTCCCCTTTTAACGTTTTTAGCAGGGCAAGTAGTTCAGTGGGCAAATTCGCCTCTTTCAATAATTTTAGTGATTTTGGTTGCAGAGAATAAGCAAGTAATTGTCGATATTGAAAGCTGCCCCCGCCAAGATCAATCGAACCAAACATTTTCAGTCCCTTGCGTATCCCTCTGGTTTTAACCGTTGGCTGTTGCCCTATCGGAGCCCAAGTACGAGCTAATGAACCCCACATCGCAAAGGAGACTTCGTCACCAAACAACACCACTGCTTTTTCTTCTTTGGCTTTTTTGATTAGCGCGGGTAAGGTTTCTTCCAGCCAGACTTCTCTAGCCGTTTCATACTTTTCCTCATCCTGACGGTCACTGATGAAGTGGGCCTTTTGGTAGCTTAACCCCAACTTTTTTAATAAGCTGGCCAAATAGTTGAGGTTGTAGCAAACAGAAAATTTGAGCAAAATGAGCTCTGCAATCATGGCACAGTTCCATATTGCGCTAGAAAATCCGTGTATTTCAGGGCCTTCAGCTATCATGTCATGCAATTGTTTTTGCTGCGCTTTAGTCAGCTTTTCTTTACGTCCACGCCCTTGGTAATGTTTGCCCATTATCCAGTCTATTCCTCCGGACATGAATTTTGTTATCCAATTAACGACGGTTTTGAAATTGACATCCAACAGTTTTGCAATCTCGACTATTTCCCTCCCTTCGCCGTAACAGATCATGGCTATTGCTAATCTGTACGCTTGAATATTTTTTAATCTTAATGCGGCTGATAGACGTTCCCGTAATTTTTCTACAAGAGATTTGGAAAAGATGATTACTGCCATTGATATGCTTAGTTAAGGTTTTTAAATGAGCCTATTCTAAAGGCGTTTTGTCGCGATTTTATTGGGCTTTGGAAATTTAATTTATGAAAGTCTATAGGTTTATTAATTCCGATGTTTGCTTGGTTTACTGCCCTGCAGTTCGTTGCTCAAACGCCGTTCCAGCCAGTCATCGATTTTCTGGAGAATCTGGGCACGCAGCGCCGGCGTGGAAAAAAGTTGCTCATGGTGACTTTTTCCGGTTAACACCATCACTTCGTTATGTTCATGTTTCTCAAGGGTTACCGCCGCGAAATCGATATTTCCCCACGCCGGAGTAATGGGATCCAATTCAGAGTAAATGAGCAGATAAGGCGTATCAAACCCGGCCATCGTGCGCCTGAAGCGGATAATCTCCTGTTCAACTGCCAGCACATAACGCAGCACACAGCGGCGGGTAATGTAATGATCATGGCGCTGGCGGATTCTTTCTTGTTCCGAGTCGCTCAGGTACTGCTCAACCCAGGCCGGACTGGACGGCGAAAACACTTGGCGCAAACCGGGCAATGACAACAGTTCGATCATACCGTCCTGAAGGGGGACGGCTATCAAGGCCAGCAACTGATTGAACAATAATACCGGCAAGGGTTCTTCGTGAGGATTGAGAAAGTGTTCGTGGGTATGGAAGCTAAAGCGGATAAACGGATTCTGAAACCAGCCGCGCCAGCCCGGCACTTCGGTTACGGAAAACGCCGGACCCGTAAAGATGATGCCGTGTATTCTTGCTTTTAAAGCCTCATTTTGGGTTTGCAGCAGATAGGATGCACTCACCAGTGAGCCGAGGCTGTGTGACAGAATAAAAACAGGCAGGGGTTTATTGCCGGAAAGCGTGTCGCAGCGCCTGATCAGAAAAGCCAGACCCTGTTCCAGGTCATCGCGCAGGGGCTGCAAATCCCGAAGTTGTGCCTGTTCCAAAAAAGCATCACTGGCATCGTAGGCCAATGCACCGGCCTGGATACTTTGATGTGCTTTCAAAAGCACGGGATTGCTCAGGCCATGAGCGGTCATATCCATAGCGGCAACGATAAACCGGTCGGAAAAGTGCCGGGCGACATCGCCATAACGGCCGATATGTTCGTTCATGCCATGCACAATCAGCACACAGGCGCTGGCGGAATCCGGCCGTGCAGGCGAAAGTAGCTGTAGATGCCGGGCTGCGCCCTTGCCATCGGTATTCAGATTGTGTTGTTCGCCCCAAATTGGATACTTTACCGACACCGTTTGCTGATTGGTACAGCCGCCTCCCGCCAGTAACAGTCCTGCGAAACAAAGCGGCAGCAGCCTCGGCAACATGCTGGGGTTAGCGGCGTTTGTACGTGCCGATCAGTTCTGCCTGGCCAAGAATATGCCCTTGCATGGCCTGCTCCAGCTGGGTTTTATTGGGCTGATGCAGATCGGGCAGGGTTATATCCAGCGCATAGAGTTTATGAAAGTACCGATGCCGGCCAATGGGTGGGCAAGGGCCGCCGTAGCCGGTGCGTTTCCAGTCGTTTTTTCCTTGTTTTGTGCCCGCCGGTAAAGCACTGGCCGGAATAGCTTTGGGCAACTCGCTAACTGTCGGCGGAATGTTGTAAAGCAGCCAGTGTACCCAGGTCATTTTGGGTGCCGCAGGATCGGGCGCATCCGGATCATCGACGATCAGCACCAGACTTTCAGTATTTTGCGGAAGGCCGCTCCAGCTTAACGCCGGCGAAGTGTCGTCGCCATCGCAGGTAAACGCTTTTGGGATTTCTCCCTGGTGGGTAAAGTCGGGTGATGTCAGGATTAAGGTCATATTTGGTTCTCCTTCGCCGGAAATGCCAGCGGTCAAATAAAAGCTACTGAATACAAAACAAATTAGGCGGATACTAGCAGCCGGTATCATTGAATTCATAGATCACTCCTGGTCTGGAAGGTTGCTGATAAAAGTCTGGTGAAACCAAATTCAGATGGGGCTAGTCTCAACAGTAAGCCTAACTTCAATGCTTGGCAAGTGTTAATAAACAACTAACAACCAGCAGCTTGCGGCATGGCTTGGCGCACATTCAAGAGGTTTTATGAAGGCGTGGTTTTAGCTTTGTCAGCAATAGATCATGCTTCGCGGTCACCGCAAGAGGTTATGAACATGAAAAGAATTAAGCATATTATTTTTTGGCTGGTGGTCATCGGCCTTGTTTTACTGTTGTTTTCCACTCACGTCATCGCCGAAGACGCTTTTCAACGCCAGCGCTATGCCTTGGTCGAACTCTTGAAAGCCGATTCGGCAGCAATCCCTGATGTTCTGGATCAGCAACTGCTCGATGAGCGCGTGCTCGATGCCCTGCGCAAAGTGCCTCGACATGAATTTGTGCCCGATACACAACGGCCCTATGCCTATGAAAACAGGCCGCTGCCCATCGGCCATGGACAGACCATTTCCCAGCCTTATATTGTTGCGCTTATGACGCACTTGCTGAAGCCCAAAAAATCCGACCGGATTCTGGAAATCGGCACCGGCTCGGGCTATCAGGCCGCCATACTCGCCGAGCTTGTAGATAGCGTCTATAGCATCGAAATTATTGAAAAATTGGCCGAAAAGGCGGCAGCCGATCTTAAACGAAGCGGTTATAACAATATTCATACTCGCACCGGCGATGGCTATTATGGCTGGGAAACCGAGGCGCCATTCGACGGCATTATCGTAACGGCCGCGGCCAGCCACATACCACCGCCGCTCATCAAACAGTTAAAACCCGGCGGGCGCATGGTTATTCCGGTCGGCGGTCATTTTATGATGCAGTATCTGGTTTTAGTCAGTAAAGAAGCCGATGGCAAAGTCACCACACGGCAAATGCTGCCGGTCGCGTTTGTCCCGCTGACGGGCAGGCATTGAGAGACCATACTCATGAAACCAAAACGCTCATTGTTGCTCGCTGTCGCACTGATCTCGGCATCGGCTCTGGCTTACGAAGTGCTGTTGATGCGCCTGTTCTCGATTATTCAGTGGCATCATTTCGCCTACATGATCATCAGCCTGGCGCTGTTGGGTTATGGCGTCAGCGGGGTTTTTCTGGCGCTGAACCGCGACCGCTTAACGCGCGTTTTTGCAGAGGCGATCATGGCCAACATGCTGCTGTTCAGTGTTTCCGCCCCCCTCTGTTTTCAGCTGGCCCAGCACATACCGTTTAACCCTGCAGAAATGCTTTGGACACCTGTGCAATTTTTGTATTTATGCATGATCTATCTGGTTTTGACGCTGCCCTTCTTTTTTGCCGCCAACGTCATCGGCTTATGCTTTTATCATTACAAGGAACACGTATCCTCGATCTATGCCGCCGATCTGTTGGGCGCCGGCGCAGGCAGTGTAGGCATCATTGTGCTGCTGTTCTGGCTGTTCCCACAAAAAATATTAACCGTGCTAATACTCACGGGGATCGCTGCAACGCTGATAGTGTCGAATTACGCCTTCCGTGATCAAGCCAGGCAGATCAAAGAGCGGATCAGCACGCCCATTATTATTGGGGTGGCCATTGTTTTTATACTTACAGGCTCGATGACGCTGAATGTGTCTCCCTATAAAAGCCAGAACCAATTGCTGCGAGTTCCCGGTACCAAAATAATAACGCAAGATTCCAGCCCGCTGGGTTTGATCAGTGTCGTAAAAAGCGCTGACACGCCCTTGCGTTATGCGCCCGGGCTGAGCCTTAATGCCACGACGGAACCGCCGGAACAACTGGCCGTGTTTACCGACGCCGATAATATGGCGGCGATCACCCGTTACGATGGCAATCCTGAATCGCTCGGCACGCTGGACCAAACGACCTCGGCATTGCCTTATCATTTAAAGCCACTGTCTGACATCCTGATCCTTGGCGCCGGCACCGGCAGTGATGTGTTGCAAGCCGACTACCACGCCATTCAGCATATCGATGCGGTTGAACTGAATCCGCAAATCATCCATCTGGTAAAAGACAAATATGCCGATTTTGCGGGCCATCTGTATGCCAGTGCGCATGTGAATCTGCATGTGGGCGAAGCCCGTGGATTTGTCGCCACCACGGACAAAACCTATGACCTGATCAATATCTCGTTGCTGGATGCCTTTGGCGCATCGGCCGCGGGGCTTTACTCCATGGCTGAAAGTTATCTGTATACCGAGCAGGCCATACAGGATTATCTGCAGCAGATCAATCCAGGCGGTTATCTAAGCATTACCCGCTGGGTTAAAATGCCGCCACGCGATGAAGTGAAATTGCTGGCCACGGTTATTAATGCGCTTAAGCAGACAAATATCGAACAACCCGGCCGGCAATTACTCATGATCCGCAGCTGGCAAACCAGCACCCTGCTGATAAAAAATGGCGTTGTCACTGCTGAAGAAATTGAGCGGTTAAAACAGTTTTGCAACGATCGCAGCTTTGATCCGGTGTATTACCCCGGCCTCTCGGCTCAGGAAGCCAACCGCTTTAATATCCAGCCGCAGCCTTATCTGTATCAGGCGGCTACGGCATTATTGGGAAATAACAGCCAGGTTTTTATTGATAATTACAAATTCAATATTGAACCTGCGACAGACAATCAACCCTACTTTTTCCATTTTTTTAAATGGCAATCCCTGCCCGAGATTTTACCGTTATTGCACAGCGGCGGCATTTTTTTACTGGAAAGCGGCTACCTGTTATTAATCGCCGCCTTGGTGCAGGCCCTACTCGCCAGTCTGTTGCTGATTGCCTTGCCGCTCTGGTTGTGGAAAAGCAAGCTCGGCATACAGCCCGGATCCGGAAACTATAAAAGTATTCTGGTGTATTTTCTCTGTCTGGGTCTGGCGTTTTTGTTTATTGAAATCGCCTTCATCCAGAAATTCATTCTGATTCTGCATCATCCGCTTTATGCGATTACCGTGGTGTTGAGCACCTTTCTCCTAACGGCCGGCGCGGGCAGCCAGTTCTCCACAAAATTAGCCTCCCACGGCCAAAAATCCATGATTCTGTTGCCGCTGACGGGTATTGCCGTGCTGAGTATCGGTTATAGCCTGGGCTTTGGAGCCATCAGCGGATTTTTGCTGCAAGCCGGCGATTTAAATCGCTATATGTTTTCCATTGTTCTAATTGCGCCGCTGGGTTTTTGTATGGGCATGCCGTTTCCCATGGCCTTGTCCAGACTCGGCCAGACCTCGCCGGCATTGATTCCCTGGGCCTGGGGCATTAACGGCTGCGCCTCCGTGGTCAGCGCGATATTGGCCACCCTGATTGCAATGCAGTTTGGCTTTACGGTGTTAATTTTTCTGGCGATCGGCTTGTACGGACTGGCCGCGTGGCATTTTCCTGAGTCAACCCCGACGCAGTAGTGGACTACTCTGCATCTTATGCAGATCGATGGCTCAGGGAATCCCTGATGAATGTCGCCCTACAGCGTGTTGCGAGGCCGCAGGGCGGGAGGTGATCCGGAGTTATTTCAGATTGGGACAATCAATATATTCCGGATGCGTAGTGGTGATGGTTACGGTTCTATGCTGCTGATTCGGAGCATTGTCAGGACCTTCAGCTTCGCCCGCGGCTTTCATCCGAAGTTGTTCCGGTTTGGCGCCGTTAGCGATCAGCTTTTGACTGACGTGGGTCGCTCTCCTTTCGGCTAGGGCCTGGTTGCTTGCTGCACTGCCCACCGTGTCGGTGTAAGCGATAACATCGGCGGTCGCCTCAGGATGCGTCTCCAGATATTTGGCTACAGCCAAAATCATATTATCGTTGGTATTATAGGGCACCGAACTGCCGGTTCTGAAAAAAGCGGCAGCATGCTTGGTGGCTTCGCCCATGTGATGATTTTGACTATGCACTGATGTTAACCACTCACATAATGCTTTTTCCGATTCAAGCCGGTGATGAGCCCCGGACGCAGCTGCATCCAGCGCTTTTTGGCGTTCATCGATATTCCAGTAATGGCCGTCTTGCCAGTGTTTCAATACATTATTGGCATTTTCCAAATCCTCTTCAGCCAGCTCCTCGTGATAGATCGACTGGCCATAAGGGCCGGCTAAAGCGGCATCAATTCCCGAGGTGAGCCCCGGAATGTCTTTTTCCGGAGGTGTACAAGCGCTCAAAGACGTGACTAGCACGGCAAAGGGCAAATAAATATACTTTCTGTTCATGGTTCTATCCTCTCAACACAATTCATTCCCTGCTTAATAGCTGAATGAATGCAGTTCTGTTATCCCGCGGGTTATAAAACTATTCACCGTCGTCAAGCGGACCGTAGCTGGTCCAGAAACCCGGCATATGCGCGCCAAAATAACGGGTATCTTCACTGAAACGATCCCAGACATAAGGTGGTGAGATATAGTCGTCGGTCGGAATCGGCGAGGTGATCAGTTCGGCGGCCCCAACTACAGTCCGGCCTACCGCATGAAAGACGCCGCGTAGCGTACCCCACGTTAGTCCAACAAAAATATTTTGATCATGGCTGATATTGACTATGTTTTTTGGTACTTCAATAAAACCGGTTGTCGTGTTCATGAATCCTTGGGTCACTTTGGCGCTGAAGCAGGATAAATAATCACACTCATGTTCGTCAGCAGAGACCGGATTGGCTACCATTAATGTTCCGGTAAGAACACAGGCAGTAAGGAGTTTTTTTTTGTTCATTGTTAATTCCTCCTGGAAGAATTGAAGGGATAGGGCTGTTGTTTACCTAAAAAGAGCTGAAGCGGTTGCTTCGATCTTCAGTTCCCAATACATTGCTTAAGGGAGTCTTAATCTTCTCCCTCAAAACGCAACCTACCCTATAAATGCAGCGAAGTCAATTGCCTGTGCGGGGGCTAAAACTTACTGGTAGGTATGGCCTTGATGCTCTATCCAGCCGGCAATATGTGAGCCATTCGGGTCATGATGGGTCCAGTGCATAAGCCCGCCTTTTTCATTCCATTCATATTCGCCATAAAAGCTGACGACATCACCCTCGTGTAGCTGGGCAACTCTCGGCGCCAAATCGACATTATGGGCAACCAGGAGCGTCTGGCCTGAATCCAAACGCAGGATGAATCTCTGATGCCTGCTGCCTTTATTGTCGTCCGGCAACAGCTTCACAACCGATCCACGGCCCCGAATTTGAAGCTGACTTGCGCGGTTTTGGTAAGCGCTGGCGAATTCTGAATCGCTGTTGCCTGGCTGTTGTGATAAGACCCCAACATGGGCAGGACTGGATGATGCAAGGTATTGATTAAATGCAGTGTATCCCACAACAACAATAACCGCGATGAGCATCAGTTTTTTCATTCTATCCCTTCAAGCAAGTTTCATTAAATGGCATCGAGTTGACGATGCCGTCCACGCTGCATCAATCCTACCATACCATCTGCCCTCTCAATAAAATCCCTATTATCACTGCACTCCGGCAGGACAGTGTCAGCAAAAAAAGTGGTTTAGCCTTAATTGTAAATTCTTGCTGATTTCATTCACGCCGTCATAACCTTGTCATAACTTGCTTCAATAATACAGCCTGATTTTCAAATTCAGGGCTGGTTATTATGTTGGATGAATATCAAAAATCCCGCCGTAGCTTTCTCAAAAATGCCGGTCTCGCATTGAGTGCCGGCGTTGTTCCCACAGTCGCCGGCTTGAGCAGCGTTGTCGCATCTTTCAAAACTGCGGCCATAGCAGCCCAGCCCCAATTATCACAAGGGATTCAGTTTGGCGACGTGTTGTCAGACCGGGCCATTGTCTGGAGCCGATCCGACCGTCCCGGCAGAATGCTGGTTGAATACAGCTTCAATCCCGACTTTATCGATTCAAAACTGCTACATGGCCCCTTGGCCCTGGAAAATTCCGACTATACCGCGCGCATCGATTTACAAGAACTGCCACCCGGCCAGGATGTTTACGTACAGGTCATGTTCCAGGATATCAATAATCAGCAAGTGTTAAGCAAGGCCAGTTACGGTCATTTTCGTACAGCTCCGGATCGTGCGGAAAATATCCGCTTTCTCTGGTCCGGCGACACCTGTGGTCAAGGTTGGGGCATTAATCCGGACATTGGCGGGATGAGAATCTACGAAACCATGCGCTTAACCCATCCGGATTTTTTTATTCATTGTGGTGACAGTATTTATGCCGACAGCCCCATTCAGGAATTCCAGACAGTTCATGAAACCGGTGAAATCTGGCGTAACCTCGTAACCCCGGAGGTCGCCAAGGTTGCGGAGACTCTGGACGAGTTTCGCGGCCGCTATAAATATAATTTGCTGGATCATAATTTGCGCCGGTTTAATGCGGAAGTTCCAACCATCTGGCTGTGGGATGACCACGAGGTCAGCAACAATTGGTCTGCTGCAAAAAACCTGGAAAGTGATGATCGTTATGCTGAAAAGAAGATAGCCGAACTCATCTCGCTAGGCACCATTGCGGCATTGGAATATGCGCCCATCCGCTATCATGCAGCCAACCAAAGCCAGCGTATTTACCGCGTGTGCCCGTATGGCCCGCTGCTGGATATTTTTGCCTTGGATATGCGCTCCTATCGCGGGGCAAACAACTATAACCGCCAGCAGCAGCCCGGCGCCGATACCGCCTATTTGGGCCGTGAGCAATTGGACTGGCTGAAAACCGCTTTAAAAAACTCGAAGGCCGTATGGAAAGTGATCGCCGCCGATATGCCTATCGGTTTGCAGTCACTCGATGGCGTCGATCAACTGGATAGACCTCAATTCGAAAGTCTTGCCAACGGCGACGGCCCTGTTTTGGGACGTGAATTTGAAATGGCGGAATTGCTGGCCTTTGTCAAACAAGAAAAAATAGCCAATATGGTGTGGTTCACCGCCGACGTCCATTACTGCGCCGCGCATTATTATGACCCTGTCCAAGCCCGGTTCAAAAATTTCGACCCGTTTTGGGAATTTGTTTCTGGCCCTTTGAATGCCGGCAGTTTTGGCCCCCATGCGCTTGATGATACTTTCGGACCGCAATTGATATTTCAAAAAGCATCGCCCAGCCCAAACCTGTCGCCCCTGTCGGGCCTTCAGTTTTTCGGCCAGGTCGATATTGATGGTACGAGCCTGGTAATGACAGTGTCATTAAAAGACATCGAGGGCGAAACCCTGTTTACGCAAGAAATTACGCCGGCTCTGGCTTGAGCAAGGTTTAGTTGATCAAACCCGCTACACCCACTCCAGGCGATACAGATCATGCCGCCGGTTGGCAAGATTCTGCGCCGCACCGCGGGTGCGAACCTGTTTGAGCAGATCCAGGTTAACATCGGCAATCAGGGTCATCTCGGTATTGGGCGTGGCTTCTGCCAATATGGCATCATGTGGAAAAGAAAAATCACTGGGACAAAAAATAGCCGCCTGCGCGTATTGTATGTCCATATTCTCGGCATGCGGCAAATTGCCGACACTGCCGGTAATCGCCACAAAGCATTCATTTTCAATGGCACGCGCATGTGCACAATAACGCACCCGTTGGTAAGCATTTTTGGTGTCGGTCCAGAAGGGCACAAAAAGAATTTGCGCGCCTTGAATAGTCGCCAAGCGCGCAAGTTCGGGGAATTCAGAATCGTAACAAATTAAGACCGCAATCTTGCCGCAATCGCTATCGAATACTTTTAATGCATCGCCGCCCTGAACGCCCCAACAGCTGACTTCGTCGATGGTGACGTGAATTTTGTACTGCGCCTCAAAGGTACCGTCGCGTCTGAGCAGCCAGGACACGTTATAAAGCTCGTGGGCACTGTATTCCGGCAAAGAACCGGCAATAATATTGATATTGTAGGACATGGCCATCTCCAATAAGCCATTCCGGATTTCACTACTAAAACCTGCCAAGGCACGAATCGCATCGGGCGGGTTTTTATCATTAAACAGCCCCATCAGCGGCGCGCTCATATACTCGGGAAAAAGCACAAAGTCGGCCTGGTATCCCGCCACCGCATCAATAAAAAATTCGGCGTGCTTGAGCAACTCCTCGACACTGGTCAAGGTTCGCATCTGCCACTGCACAACGCCTAAGCGGATGACACTCTTGGGAGCCCCAATGGAAGGTGCTTTGTCGACGTAATCAAGGTTTACCCATTCCAAAAGCGTCGCGTAACCCTGGGAATCGGCGTCTACCGGAAGATAGCCGGTTAACAGCTTCCGCACATGGAAACCGTTAGCGAGTTGAAATGACAGAACCGGATCAAAGATCTCGCGGTTTTTTACCTCTTCGATATAGCGCACGGGGCTTAAACTATCGGCATATTCGGAGTAGCCGGGAATCCGGCCACCGGCAATAAACCGGCGCAGATTCAGATTCCGGCACAGTTCCTTGCGCGCATCGTACAATCGTCTCCCCAGGCGCAAGCCCCGGTACTTGGGATGCACAAAAATATCAACCCCATACAAGGTGTCACCGTGCGGGTCATGATGAGTCAAATAGCCATCACCGGTAATTTGAGCATAGGTGTGGTTATCGCCAAAGCGGGCATAATCGACGATCATCGACAAGGCGGCGGCCACCAACTGGCCATTATCCTCAATGACTATCTGCCCTTCAGGAAAACGGGCAAGCTGTGCGGCATACTGGTCCTGCTTCCAGGCGCCACCCAAATTACCGTAAACATGCTCCATTAAAATCGCAATATTATCGTAATCATCCAGCGTCAGATGCCGCAGTAGAAGCTTGTGTTTTTTAATTCTGGCTTTTTTCATAACCCAAAAGTATAACGCTGTATTTTGACAACTTTGTTACATTGCAAGAAAGGCGTTTAAGCATTTAAAAACTGGCTGCACTTATTTCTGCAGATCTCGAACATAACGGCATCTGTCCCGCTATTTTTTTCAAGTATTGGGGCGGCCTGTTTTGACTTTTTCTACTTCCTCAACCGCTTGCTTAAGTTCGTCCAGGTTTAATTTGCTCAGCAAATTTAGTCCTGCGCGGAGAATTTCGCTTTTTTTGACATGAACGCCTGTGGCCAAGCAGGTTTTCTTGAGTTCCGAAATTTTCAGGTAGTCCTGCTCTGGAAATGAAAAGCTATCCCTGATCACTTTCACTTTGGCGATTTTTCTTTTTTTGCCAGCAGTGCCCGCTTCGCTTTCAACTGGCTCAATGCCTTCTTGAAGGTCAGGAGTTTCGCTTGATTTTGCTGCTGATGATTTTTTAGAACCTTTGGTTTTTACTGCTTTCTGTATTGACGTTTCCATCTGATGCGGTTCGTTTGCGGTTCTTTTTGATTTTGGCTCTATGCGTACTCATCGTCTTATTCTCTCAAGTTATAAAACAAACAGTATATACCGTATATATTGTTTTAGCTTGGAGTTTTCGAACTATGCCTTCCTGCACACAAGGCTTTGATTATCGACGTCAAAATTTATCAAGACAGCGGCATTCCGTCATCTCCAGTAATCAATCCTAGGAAACCCCAGCATAGCCGGGGAGTTACCTATGTTTGCTTATTTATGCTTGACCGGCTGCGGCTCCAGTTTCCAAATATCGCGGTTGTATTCACTGATGGTTCTATCGGTAGAAAATATCCCGCTGTTGGCGCAGTTGATAATGCTCATCCGAGTCCAATGATCCTTGTCCCGGTAGGCATCTTCGACACGCTTTTGCGCATCGATGAAGCTTCTAAAATCGGCAATAGTCATCCAGGGATCGTGCGGACTTTTCAGGGAGTTGATCAGATCGTCAAAAATTCCCGGTTCAAATTGATTAAAATGGCCGCATTCCAATAGTTTGAAAACTTGCTGTAAGGCTTCATCCTGGTCGATGATGGCGACCGGGTCGTAATGCTTTCTGCGGTCTTCAATCTGCGCTTCGGTCAATCCGAACAGAAAAAAATTGGCCTCGCCCACTGCTTCAAGAATTTCAATGTTGGCACCGTCGAGCGTGCCGATGGTAATGGCCCCGTTCATCATCAGTTTCATGTTGCCGGTGCCGGAGGCTTCTTTGCCGGCGGTCGAGATTTGTTCGGACAAGTCTACTCCAGGGCAGATTTTTTCCATCGCCGATACACGGTAATCGGGCAAAAACAGTAAATTCAGTTTTCCGCTGGCTTCAGGATCAGCGTTGATGACATTGGCAACATTATTAATCAATTTGATGATATTTTTTGCCATCCGATAGCCAGGGGCGGCTTTGCCGCCGATCAAAACACAGCGCGGGACCCAATTATCGGTATCCCCAGTTTTGATGCGGTTATACAGGTAAATGACATGCAACAGGTTTAACAACTGCCGCTTGTATTCATGAATGCGTTTGACTTGCACGTCGAATAAGGCGTTCACATTGAGCTCGATATGATCTTGCTGTTTCTTATAGTCGATCAAACGCTGCTTGGCGGCCTGTTTGATCTTGCGCCAGCGCTGCCGGAATTTTGCATCTTCTGCATAAGGCTCCAGTTTTTTCAGTTGCGCCAAATCGGTAATCCAGCCGTCGCCGATAGTTTCGGTTATTAACGTGGCCAGTTCCCGATTGCTCGCTACCAACCAGCGCCTCGGGGTGACGCCATTGGTTTTGTTGTTGAATTTTTTCGGCCATAGCGCATAAAAATCGCTAAACAGGCCACGCTTCAATAATTCGGAATGCAATTTTGCGACGCCGTTGACCGAAAAACTGCCGGCGATGGCAAGATAGGCCATTCTGACCTGCTGTTGTCCGGCTTCCTCAATGATCGACATTCTGCGCAGACGCTCGATATCGCCGGGCCAATGGGCGGATACTTCGGCCAGGAAATGCGCATTGATTTCGAAAATGATTTCCATCAACCGGGGCAGCAACCGCCGCATTAAACTGACCGGCCATTTTTCAAGGGCTTCCGGCAATAGAGTGTGATTGGTATAGGCCATGGTGTTGCGGGTGATAGCCCAGGCCTCATGCCAACCCAAGCCGTGATTATCCATCAACAAGCGCATCAGTTCAGGGATGGCGATGCTCGGATGGGTGTCGTTCAACTGGAAACAGTTTTTTGCCGAAAATTGGCTGAAATCCTTGCCATGCCTTTTCAGCCAATGGGCGATGACATCCTGCAAACTGGCGGAAGCCAGAAAATATTGCTGGCGCAGCCGCAGTTCTTTGCCGTTTTCGTTAGCGTCGTTAGGATAGAGCACCATGGTGATGTTTTCAGCGCTGATCTTTTCCGCCACAGCGTCGGCATAGTCGCCCGAATTGAATTCATCCAGGTCGAATTCTTCGGTCGCGACCGCCTTCCACAGGCGCAGGGTATTGACGGTGTCGTTTTGATAGCCGGGCACAGGAGTGTCGAACGGAACCGCCAGCACATCGCTGGTTTGTATCCAGCAAACACGCCGCCCGCCGGTTTCATCGGTATGGATTTCAGTATGACCGCCGAATTTTATACGGTGGGAATATTCCAGCCGGGCGATTTCCCAGACATTGCCGTGGCGAAGCCAGTGATCCGGCTTCTCGACTTGTTCACCGTTGACGATGCTTTGGGTAAACATGCCATATTCATAGCGCAAGCCATAGCCGATGACGGGCAGTTGCAAAGAGGCGCAACTGTCCATGAAACAGGCCGCGAGGCGGCCCAAACCGCCATTGCCCAAACCGGCGTCCTGTTCGGCACTGATCAGCTCTTCGATTTCGATGCCGAGATCGTACATGGCTTCTGCCACGCTATCGTTAACCCCGAGATTGAGCATGGCATTGCTCAACGTGCGTCCCATCAGGTATTCCATGGACAAATAAAAGCCCCGCTTACAGTCGGCGGATTTATAGGTCTGATGGGTAGCTTTCCAGCGCTCCATTAACCGGTCCCGTATAGCCAGGGAAAGCGCTTCTAATGCGTAGTAAGGCGAGCGGTAATTCTCATCGCGCCCAAGCAAGTGAATGTAGTATTGTTTAAAATTGTCGATAAAGTCCTTTTTTTTCATGCTTTGCTCAGGCAGCTTCATCATTGAAAGCTTCGGATTACTCTTGATAAATTGGTCGATCGGCATGATGAAAACCTCATATCAATAACATTAATGATCAGGATCGACTTCTCTGGCCTGCAAGCGCGGACATAGCCGCACATAGGACGCCTCATCGAACAACGTTAAAACCAGCAATGAACTGCAAAAAGACCGCAATCCTACATTAGCCAGAATAAATTGTCTTATCACCAGCTGCGACGTGGACCCGACAGGGAATCTGCGGGTCAGCCGGTATTCAAATTGATGCCATTTTTTATTTTCCGTTGGGCTTTTTTGAGTTTTTTACCCGATTGAGCCTGCTTTAGACGTTTTTTAGCGAATTCAATCAGCGTTTCCTGAACCCCTGTTTCATGCTGCTGGTTTTTCGGGTGGCGTTGAATATAGCTGCCGTCTGCCTGCATTTCCCAAACGCTGCGCTGATTGTTTAACTGTTCGTTGAGAATTTCCCGGAGAGTGGCTTTAAGTTCGGGTTTTTTTACCGGCGTCAGAACCTCTACCCGGCTTTCCAGGTTGCGCTTCATAAAGTCTGCCGAGCCGATAAAATATTCTTCTTCGCCGCCGTTTTGGAAGTACACAATCCGGGCATGCTCCAAGAAGCGGCCGACAATACTGATAACTTGAACGGTTTCAGATAAGCCGGGAATGCCCGGACGCAAGCGGCAGGTATCGCGAATAATCAAATCTATTTTGACGCCCGCTTGAGCGGCGCGGTACAGCGCCGCGGTTATATCGGCATCTTCCAGCGCATTCATTTTAAACTGGATCAACCCCGGGGTTTTTGCCGTGTGCTTGCTGATTTCGCGTTCAATTTTTTCCAGCAAGCTGGACTTTAAAGCCTTGGGGGCGATCAATAAATTCTGATAGTTGCGTTTAGGAACCAGGCCGGTGGTCAGAAAATTGAATAATTCGGTCAGCTCTCCGCCTATAGCCGGGTCGCAAGTCAAAATGCCGAGATCGGTATACAGCCGCGCGGTACCGGCATGATAATTACCAGTGCCGATATGGGCATAGCGGCGCAGACCGTTGAAATCCTGGCGCACGATATAAATGACTTTGCTATGGGTTTTTAAACCGACCACCCCGTAGGTCACATGAATGCCGGCTTGCTCCATGCGATGCGCCCATTTGATATTGGCCGATTCATCGAAGCGCGCCTTCAGTTCCACCACAACCGTGACCTGTTTGCCGTTTAAGGCGGCATCGATCAGATACTGAATTATTTTGGTGCCTGCCGAAGTCCGGTACAGGGTCATTTTGATCGCCTGTACATTCGGATCACGGCTGGCTTCTTTCACAAAGCGCTCGACCGTGGTGACGAACGATTCGTAAGGATGCTGCAAGAGGATGGTGCCCTGCTCGCGTATGGCATGAAAAATATTGGTCGCGCTGGCCAGTTTGGGATGGTCGCAGGGATGATGCGGCGGGTCGAGCAAATCAGGCCGGTCTATGCCGGCGATCTGAAACAGATCGGACATTGCCAGGCGTTGATTGACCACGAACACATCCTGCTCCTCGTTTAAACCCAATTCGGCGGCCAGCATGCCGCTTTGTAATTTGCCTATGGTAGCCGACACTTCAAGACGCACCACCGAAGCGAATTTGCGCTCGCGTAATTCGGATTCGATCATTTGCAGCAAGTCATCGGCCTGCTCCTCATTTTTTTCGGTAATCGCATTACGGGTGACCCGGAATAGCTCACAAAAGGCGATATTCATACCGGGAAACAACAGGTCCAGGTGATTGGCGATCAAATCGCCCAAGGCAATATAGAGATGCTCGCCGCCGACCTGGATAAAACGCGGAACGCTGTGGCTGACCGGGACTTTAATGCGCACCAGCGTCAACTCTTCAGGCTCTGCCGCATAGACTCCAGCCAGAAGATTCAGGGACAGGTTGGAGATAAACGGAAATGGGTGGGCCGGGTCGATGGCCTGCGGCGTTACCAGCGGAAAAATATTCTCAATGTAATGGTCCCGCATGTGTTGCTGTTGAGTCGCCGACAATTGCCGAAAAGGCACAATACGAATATTTTGTTGCTCCAGCAAGCCAGTCACTTGGACAAATAACGCCTCCTTTTTCGCTTCGATTTCACGGACTACCGCATAACATTCGCTGATTTGCTGCTTTGGGCTGCGGCCATCAACGCTGAGTTCGCTGATGCCGGCGCCTACCTGCTGCTTAAGACCGCCAATCCGCTTCATAAAAAACTCATCCAGATTGGAACTGACGATAGCCAGGAATTTAACGCGTTCCAGCAACGGGGTGCGTTCGTCCTCGGCCTCGTGTAAGACACGTTTATTGAATTCCAGCCAGGTCAACTCCCGATTGAGATACCATTGCGGATCAGTCAAGTCGAAATTGATCGGTACCGGCATTAAGTCGTGGCTATTATCGGCTGCAGGAGTTTGACTGAGCATGACTTGTGAATTCATCTTTTTGGATTTACTGAGGGGTTAAAAAAGTGTGCGGCAAGGATATTGGGATCAGAGGCCAGCTCGGGAATGTCAATCCCTTGCCGGCAATCATGTCCCTGTGCCATTAAGCTTAGCTTAAAAAATACAGCGCTTCGAAGCGCCGAGCCCCAATTATCAGACGATATGTTTACCATTCAGCGTAGCGGGGTTTGCGTTAGCGCTTAATCAGAGCCTTGGTGGCGGATATTTTTTCCCTCCAACATGAAGATTAAATATTCGTTGATGTTCCGGCAATGATCGCCGCAGCGCTCCAGGGATTTCATGATCTGAAAAATATTGAGCAGGCGGCTCATGATACGGGGGTCTTCAATAACAAAAGTCAACTGTCTGCGAATGCCGGCCTGAAACTCCTCGCCATAGTCCCATCTTTCATTAAGCAAGGCATAGGCTTCGGCCAAATTACAGGAATCAAAAGCCAGTATGACATGTTTGAGCATCCCCGATATGATCTCTCCCATTTTGACTATATCCCTGAGTAAGTGCTGATTCGGATCGCTGCTGTCGCTGTCGAACAGTGAACTGATCAATTTGGCTACTTTTACGATTTCATCGCCAATCAATTCCAGATCAACCACCATTTTGGAGACCGACATGATCATGCGCAGATCATTGGCTACCGGCGAACGCTTGGCCAGAATGGTGAAGACGGCAGCATCGATTTTGTTTTCATGGCTATCGACGTCCCGGTCCCGTAGAATAATGTTTTCCGCCAGATGCGGATCCCTGTCATGCAGCGATTTCAAGGATTGGTCGAGTTGATTGATGACCAGACCCGCCATTTCCAGCACCAGACAGTGCAAATTGTTTAATTCACCATCGAAAATTCGGGACGTGTGTTCTTTTGTCGCTATATTCATAATAGTTGGGAGCAAACTGGCAAAGTTGAAAGCCTTCCGTTCCAGGCGCTAGCCGAAACGTCCGGTGATATAGTCTTCCGTCAAAGGGTGTTTCGGATTGGTAAAAATATCGTTAGTATTGCCCACCTCGATCAAATACCCCAAATGGAAATAGGCGGTCCGCTTTGAAACCCTGGCAGCCTGTTGCATCGAATGCGTTACGATGATAATAGTGAAACGCTCACTCAATTCGTCAATCAACTGTTCAATTTTGGCGGTCGCAATCGGGTCCAGCGCCGAACAAGGTTCATCCATCAAAATAACTTCAGGATTGACCGAGATCGTCCGGGCAATGCATAACCTCTGTTGCTGGCCGCCCGATAAACCGGTGCCGGGTTCATTAAGGCGGTCTTTGACTTCCTCCCAAAGACCCGCCCTTCTTAACGATTCCTCAACAATTGCATCGAGTTCGCTGTTGTCTGCTGCCAAGCCATGAATTTTGGGGCCATAGGCGACATTGTCATAGATGGATTTGGGAAATGGATTCGGTTTTTGAAACACCATGCCGACCTTGGCGCGCAGCGGCACCACATCCATCGCTTTATCATAAATATTTTTATCATCGATTTTAATTTCTCCCTCTACCCGGCAACCGATGATCGTGTCATTCATCCGGTTCAGTGATCTTAAAAACGTGGATTTTCCACACCCTGAAGGGCCGATAAAGGAAATCACTTCATGGTTGCCGATTTCCAGCGAAAGATCGTTAATGGCTTGCTTTTCACCATAGTAAACATTGACATTTTTACACACGATGCGAGGTTCGTCAGAAGTCGTCTTGCCGACAGTTTTTCTGGATTCCCGGTCTATTTTAAGCGAGTCCAGGGCGTCAAAAGTTTTGGGTTTCTTCATGGAATAATTCACATTGGTTTCAAATTCTTCAACAAAATTCATAGGTATCTCCTGTTACCATCGTCTCTCATAACGTTTACGGAGATAGACAGCCAATCCGTTCATCGAAATCAAAAATACCAACAACACCATAATGGCGGCGGATGTTCTTTCTACAAAAGCCCGTTCCGGACTGTCTGCCCATAGGTAAATTTGCACGGGCAGTACCGTGGACGGTTCGGTAAAACTGCCCGGCACATCGACGATGAAAGCAACCATGCCAATCATCAACAGGGGAGCTGTTTCACCCAAGGCGCGAGCCATGCCGATGATGGCGCCGGTCAACATGCCCGGCATCGCCAGCGGCAGGACATGATGAAAGACAGTTTGCAATTTGGAAGCTCCCATGCCCAGGGCGGCCTCGCGTATGGACGGCGGCACCGACTTCAGGGAGGCCCGGCCGGCAATGATAATGGTCGGCAGCGTCATCAGCGTCAATACCAGACAGCCGACAACAGGAGTGCTCCTGGGCAAGCCGAAAAAATTGATAAACATCGCCAGGCCGAGCAAACCAAAGACGATGGAGGGAACTGCAGCCAGATTATTGATATTGACCTCAATCAGGTCGGTCCATTTATTGACGGGGGCAAACTCTTCCAGATAAATCGCCGTAGCCACGCCTATCGGAAACGACAGGAAAAAAGTCCCAACCAAGGTCAACAACGAGCCCATGACAGCACCGCGGATTCCGGCGAGTTCAGGCTCCCTGGAATCCCCAGAGGTAAAAAATGCGCTGTTAAAATGCTTTTCTATGCGGTTTTCCGCCCGCAAGGCATCTATCCAGACCAGCTGCCTGTCGTTAACGCGGCGCTCGCCCTGCTTAACATTGCGGTCAATATGGCCTTTAAACAGCATGTCTATATCGTCATTGGCCGGCAGCCACAAACTGAGCGTTTTCCCCACCCGGCTGGGATCTTCCATGACCAGGTCGCGTATCTTGTATGCCGCGCCGCTGCTGACCATGGCATTCAGTTCATTTTTCTCGCGCCTTGACGTCACATCCGGAAATAAGCCCTGTAATGAGGTTTTCAGCAAGGCGTTATAGTCGGCTTTGGAGAGCACCTGCAGATCGCCGGTGTTGCCGGGATCGAGCAGGGCGGGATCGTAATAAATTTCCAGTTTGACCTGGGTTTGCACGAATGCGGTGTAACCTTTTCCGACGATATCAACAAACAGCACCAGCAAAAACGCAAGCCCCAAGAGAATGCCGGCAAGCCCGTACCAGCGAAAACGGCGTTCGGCCGCTCTTCTTTTAGCCAGGCTTTTCTGGACAATTTCGTAGGTGGACGGCTTGACCGGCTCGGTTTTTTGAATGGAATGAGTGTTATTCATATTGTTCACGATATTTTCTGACGAAATGCAAGGCGAACACATTGAGCACCAAAGTCACCAGGAACAGTACCAGTCCCAAAGCGAACGCTGCCAGGGTTTTGGGGCTGTCAAATTCCTGATCACCGACCAGGAGTGTGACAATTTGCACAGTGACCGTGGTCACCGCTTCGAAAGGATTAAAGGTCAGATTGGCCGCGAGACCGGCCGCCATCACCAGAATCATGGTCTCCCCAATCGCCCGTGAGACAGCCAGCAAGACGCTGCCGACAATGCCCGGCAGCGCTGCCGGAAAAATGATCTGGCGTATGGTTTCGGCCTGGGTGGCGCCCAAGGCATAGGCGCCATCCCGCAGTGATTGAGGCACGGCATTCATGACATCGTCCGACAGCGAAGACACAAACGGAATGATCATAACGCCCATCACCAGACCCGCAGCCAAAGCGCTTTCCGAAGAAACCGACAAACCAAAGTGGGTTCCGGTATCGCGTATAAAAGGCGCCACCGTCAAGGCCGCAAAAAAACCATACACAACGGTTGGGATGCCGGCAAGAATCTCCAGCGTCGGCTTGGCTGCCGCCCTGAACCTTGGGCCGGCAAATTCGGACAAGTAAATGGCCGACATCAGGCCTATCGGCACCGCGACGATCATCGCTATCAGTGACACCAGCAAGGTTCCCGTAAATAGCGGAACTGCCCCGAAGGCGCCGGATGATCCGACCTGATCAGAACGCATCGCCGTCTGCGGACTCCATTCAAGGCCAAATAGAAAATCAGTCAGCGGAACCGTCTTGAAAAAACGCACCGATTCAAAGAGTACCGAGAACACGATGCCGATCGTTGTAAAAATCGCGATGGTCGAGCAAATCACCATCAGCACGGTCATTACTTGCTCTACTGCATTGCGGGCCCGATACTCTTTGTTGATACGCAGACTGGAAAACCAGATGCCGGCTATCGACAGGGTGATGGCAATCAGACTCAAAACATTATGACTCAGCCTTTGCAGCTTTTTATAGCGCTCAGACGCCTCTACAATGACTGGATCGATCTGGTTTGAAAAAGTATGGCCGTTAGCCACGTTTCTGATGTCATTAAACACCAGATAAAGCCGCGACTCCGGCAACGCTTTCATATCAGGAGGCAATTCGGCCATGACCGCATTGGCCACCCACGCGGATTCCAACGACAGCCAGATTACCGTCACCATCAGCGCGGGAATAATGCTCCACAGACTGCTGTAAAATCCGTAAAAACTGGGCAACGAATGAAGCTCTCGGATCTTGCCGTCGACGCAGGCCAGAGAACGTTTTTTTCCGATCTGGTAGCCGATAGCGCTGAGCACCAGCAGGATAATCAGGAGAATCGAGGGAGGCATAAACTACACACGGGTTGGTTAACGATTGGACGGAAAAACGGCCTTGGTCTTTCTGTGCCATCCAGAAGTCGGCTGGCAAAATTGAAACCCATCGGCTTTAAGCTCCACTCCGATGGGTTTCGGCTTTTTTCTCAATACGCCATAGCTGAATGTATTGCCTGAACCCGCCCGAGTAATCAAAAACTACCCAGTCAGGTCTGGCTACGGTTTGAGTGTTTTCAGGTTTTTGACATCTTCGGCTAATTGTTTGCGTTCTGCATCTGGCATGGGTATCAGGCCCTTATCGGTCAGATAACCTTCAGGCCCCCAGGCTTTTTCACTGCTGAATTCTTCCAAAAATTCGTTGATGCCCGGAATAACGCCGACATGAGCCTTTTTCACATAAAAGTACAAGGGTCTTGAAATCGCATATTGACCGGCTGCGATTGCTTCAAATTCGGGCGCAACACCTTGTACTTTTATGCCAATAACCTTATCCGTGTTTTGATCGAGAAAGCTGAACCCGAAAATACCCAAGGCTTTGGGATTGGCTTCAAGTTTTTGCACGATCAAATTGTCGTTTTCGCCAGCCTCGACATAAGCTCCGTCTTCACGAATCGAATGGCAGACGGTTTTGTAAGCGCTTTCATCCTTGTCCTTGAGAGCCTTGATCCAGGGATAAGTTTTACAGCCCCCTTCCATGGCTAATTCGACGAAGGCGTCCCGCGTGCCAGATGTTGGCGGCGGACCCAATACTTCTATTTTAGTCGCCGGGAGCTTGGGATTGATCTGATCCCAGGTGGTATAAGGATTGGGAATCAGTTTTTCACCGCCTTTAGGATCGGGGATCTGTTTGGCCAAAGCCAGAAAAATTTCCGCCAGTGACAATTCAAGGGGCGAGGCTTTGGTTGATTGCGCGATGGCGATGCCGTCGTAGCCGATTTTGACTTCTACGATGTCTTTAACGCCATTCTTTGCGCAGATCTCGATTTCAGAGGCCTTTATCGCACGAGACGCATTGCTGATGTCCGGATGCTGGACACCCACGCCGCCGCAAAATAACTTGAAGCCGCCGCCGGTGCCGGTTGCCTCCACTTTAGGCGCTTTAAACTGGCTGGATTTTCCAAACTGTTCGGCAACCACGGTAGAAAAGGGATACACCGTGGAAGAACCCACGATAGTGATGTAATCGCGCGCGCTGGCGGCCAAGGTCATGCCACTGAATAATACCGGTAATAACGATGCCAATGCTTTCATGTTAAATTTCATACAACACCTTAATTGAATGCCCAAAAAAACAGTCTTATTAAGGTTTAATGGTAAATCGTTATTGTTACAACAAGATTACAGCTATCAGCGTTACGATCTAAAATTGCCAAACTGTTGCTGTCTGGGCGTTTATAAAATCCTTGACTTTGGTTTAGGTGGCCTTTATTGAAGGCGTGACGGGGTTTGCTGCCAGAGTTGAAGAGATATTTTTCCTGGTCATAGAGCGGATGCGTTACAGTCTGGCCAACAGCTCCGCTTTCTTGGCACTGTACTCGGCATCCGTCAATATGCCTTTATCTTTCAGATTGGCCAATTTCTCGATAGCGGCGAAAATATCTGCTTCCTGATTGGCAACTTGTGTATTCACAATGCTGGTTTGATGGGCCGGAGCAGCAGCTTGAGATTGATCCGGTGTTTGCACGGGCACATTATCGATGGAAATGATGGGTAGCGTTTTAATATCGACCAGCCCGTATTGACTGGTAAACGTAATTGACCCCCCAACCGACTGCTGCTGGGAAAAACCACCAATCTGATGATCCAGCGTATCGTAAAGCGTGACATGTCCATTGGCTTCGATAGCCAGCCGCCGGATGGTGGCAAAGTAAGCATAACGCACATTATTTTGTGATCCCGTGCTGCTGGGAAATTGCAGACCTGCGGGCCACCAGTTTCCGGAACTACCGGCAGGTGGTGGCACAAACAGGCTGACTGGCCCGATAGGCCCGGAACTATTTTGTTGCTGCCCACTGGTGTTGACATAGTTGCCGCCGAAGTCGTTTTGCTGCTGAGTGCCTTGGTGTTGGGACTGAAAGCTGCCACTTTGAATAAGCCCCGGTTGGTTGGCAATCAGATTGGAGAGTTCTTGACACAACCCGCCTACACTGTTTTTTAAATTATTATTGAACATATCACCCAACATAATCATGCCGCCCTTCATCCATTGGCCGGAACCGCCAAATTCAGGATGATTAAACTGCGCCATAGAACCGTTGCCATTGATTACCGACTGCAACATGCTGAATACGGCATCAGGGCTAAAGTTATAGCGATGCGCAATGTTGTTGATGATTTGCTGGCCTTCCGGCGTAAGCTGTCTCATTAGAATGTCCGCTTGGTTAAGATGTAAGTGATATAGGATAAATCAGGAGCATGGGGGTTCACAAATTGTCATCCGAATTTAGATTTTATGTCAGTGTAAATGAACAGCCCGTTAAAAAGCACTCAAAAATCTAAACTCGAGAGGATGCGGGCTTGTTTGAATCATTAAAGCTATGTGAGTAGACGTCTTGCAGCACCTTTTCAGTGCGAAACGCTAAGAACCAGATCAATTTGGTGCAAATAAGCGCATGGCGTCTGAACAATAAGTCGTTAGTCTCGCGGGGCTTAATGCCAGTCAGACTGTATCGAGCTGCAAACAGTTGTAAAGCGGTCAATGGCACAACATCTGCTATAAATTTTCCTATGACGTAAACGTTTTACCTGGAAAATCGACGCATTGCACACCATGAAACCGAATGATCCTCACGATAAACTGGAGACCTACTATCAGCAGGTACAGGACATCATTCTTAACAGGCAAGATTGGGTGACTGGCCTGCTGCCTGCCAGTACGGCTGTTAATGTTCATGGCAACTATACCGATGCCTGGGTAAGGGACAATGTTTACAGTATTCTTGCCGCATGGGGTCTGGCGCTGGCTTATCGGCGCGTTGAAGAAAGGCAGGGTCGAACCTACGTTCTGGAGCAAAGTGTCGTTAAGCTGATGCGCGGACTGTTGACGGCAATGATGCGGCAGGCGCCCAAAGTTGAGAAATTCAAGCAGTTCCAAAACCCAATGGACGCATTACATGCAAAATACGATACAAAAACGGGTGCTTGTGTCGTTGGCGATCATGAATGGGGGCATTTACAACTGGATGCAACGTCCTTATTTCTGTTAATGCTGGCGCAAATGACGGCATCCGGTTTGCGCATTGTCTTTACCATTGATGAAGTCAATTTCGTGCAAAACCTGGTTCACTATATCAGTCGGACCTACCGTACACCCGACTACGGTATCTGGGAGCGCGGCCACAAAATTAATCATGGCATCGCCGAGTTGAATGCCAGTTCCATTGGCATGGCAAAAGCCGCACTGGAAGCGCTGTCCGGTTTTAACTTATTTGGCAAGGAGGGCGGACAAGCGTCGGTTGTTCATGTGATTAGTGACGATATCGCGCGGACGCGGATTACTCTGGAATCGCTTTTACCCAGAGAGTCCATTTCCAAAGAGGCCGATTCGGCCGTTCTCAGTATCACTGGGTTTCCTGCTTTTGCGGTTGATAATCAGACCATCCGGGCAAAAACAGAAGCGATTATTTGCGAAAAACTGGAAGGCCGGTATGGCTGCAAACGCTTTTTATTGGATGGCCACCAAACTGCAATAGAAGATGGACACCGTCTCTATTATGATCCGCATGAATTAAGACAATTCATGACTATTGAATGTGAATGGCCCTTGTTTTTTACCTATTTACTGCTTAACCACCTGTTCACAGGCGATAACGAAGCGGCCCTGCGTTATCGTAACAAATTGGAAAGTTTGCTGGTTGAGCACAATGGCCAGCACTTATTGCCGGAACTGTATATCGTTCCGAAAGAGTCGATTGCTGCTGAAAAAGCCGATCCGCACAGCCAGGAACGTGTTCCGAATGAGAACATTCCTTTGGTTTGGGCGCAAAGCCTTTTTATGCTGGGCTGCCTTATTCAGGATAATTTGCTGAGTTGTGACGACATAGACCCCTTGGGACGCTATAAGGTTGAAAAACCACAGCAGGATTGCAAGCTGCAAATTCAGCTGCTGGCTCAGGACGAAGCCGCCCAGAACAGCTTACTGGAATATGGGATTCATACTCAAACACTGGCTGAAATAGCCCCTATTCAAATCAGGGAAGCCAATGAACTGGCCGAGGCCTACACGCATGTAGGCAGAAATGACCGGATTGGCTTAACAGGCAGGCCTTTGAGGCAATTGCGGACACTGGCAACATCCAAGATGTATATCCTGGCCGGTGAACGTCTGCTGTTTTTACCGCAATGTCTCAATCAAAAAGGTTTTTATCTTGCGATGGACAATCGCTTACTCATTCAGCGCTTACGCCTGGAGTTATCTTACATCCATAGGCATTGGGACAGACCGGGTAACCCTTTAGTGGTAATGACTATAAAACATAATATGCTGGGTAACCAACACCGTGAAATCCTTATTGAATTCATCAAAGAACTGCAACAGGGGGCTACTCAAGGAATCTCCTTACAACTCGGAACGCTTTTAGATTTCGCAGAAACGTCAAGCCACGAAAAAATCAACTACCTGCATGATTTTCAATTCTCCAAAGCCTCCTGGGAGGACGCCAAGCGTCCCTTTTTAGAGGTGTTGCCATTAAATACCACTTCGCCAGCACCGTTGGATACACACCAACTAACGGAATGGGAAATCAGTACCGATGAAATGCTCATCGAGCAATTGCAAACCAACGCCAATCTGTATGCACAACTGGAAGCATTAATGTTACTGAGCCTTCGTCATGGCCTGGATTACGATACCGGATTAACGGCGATGGATGGCACTGCCGGCCGTGTGCGTGACTTGCTGGAAGAAATCTATGAGCGAGCCGGTGATCAACATGTCTGGACCATTGTCAGACGCTGCGCCGGTTTACTGGGTAAATACGATATCAATCTGGAACAGGCGGCAACCGAAATACTGGTTCGTCAGCATGCATTAAGCTTAGGTTTCGCCTATAGGAGCCGGGCAACCTTGACGCGACCTGCCGATTCCGCGGAAATTTTGCAAATTATCCGCACCTACAACAATAATGATCCCAGTGAGCATATCATTATTCAGGAATTGATCCTTTATCTGGGCATGCTTATCAAATCCCACCCGGAATTGTTCACGGATATGCACACGGTACGCGTGGGGCACATCCTGCAATTAATGATTGTCAGACAAAAACGCGAAACAGGCTGCAGCTCACTGGATCAGGCTTTTAACAAAATCTTGTCCTTAGCGCCGTATCAATTGTCCCTTAAACTAAAGGAAACTCTGGAAGACTACAGCAATACGGAAGATCAGCTGGATTTAGCGGAAATGTTGCACTACGAAGGCGATTGTCGAGATTTAACCAGCGCGCGTTTCTCAAAAAGTATCGATCCCAGAGAGCATGGAGGCATGTCTGATTGGTATGAATGGCGCGAACGGCAAGGCAGTGTTGGCAGAGAAAATAATGCATTTTTTGCCAGCGTCTGGGACATCCTGCACCATTGCAAGGGCTTGATGATAGGTGAGAAACTCAACAGTAAAAATCGCCTGGATAGCGAGGAGACGCTGTCACAGACGACCGCGGGTGAACTGAGTTTCAAGTTACACGTAAATCATCTGCTAAACAAAATCCAAGCTCCGGTCTATCGTCAGTTAACGGTGGAAGCGCTAAAGGCAATGGCGTATATTTTTCGTGAAAATCCATCATTACAGATTGACGATACTTTATTAACGGAAATTATTATTGGCCATGCCGTAAAGAATCAGCTGGCTACACTCTCACCCTGAAAGTCATGAAGATTACGAAGAGGACTTATCCTTGGCATGGCAGACTTTTTACCGGTTACCGCCGCACAAAGTTGCCAATAGCGTTCTTGATGCATTGATACATCTACTCAACAATCATTAATCGGAAGACCACAGTGATACTAGCCGGCGATATAGGTGGAACAAAAACGGTGTTATCCATTTTGGCCCGGGATAGCAATGGCTTATTGACATGCTTGCAGGAACATACTTATGCAAGCCGGCAATTCGCGGAATTTGATGATATTTTGTCTGCCTTTTTACCCAAAGACCTGAGTATCAAATCGGCATGTTTTGGTGTTGCAGGCGCGGTCGTCAACCAGCGTTGCCACACTACAAATTTGCCCTGGTTGCTGGATACCGAAACGCTGAAAATAAAACTGGGTACCTCCAAAGTCAAACTCCTGAATGACCTGGAAGCCATGGCGCTAGGCATGTTGTATCTGCCCGAAGCCGATCTGATAGAGTTAAATCCTGATGCGGAAGCTCAGTCTGGCAATATCGCCGTCATTGCGGCGGGAACGGGCCTGGGCGAAGCCATTCTTTATTGGGACGGCAACAAACACAACCTTATGGCTAGCGAAGGCGGCCATAGTGACTTTGCCGCTCGCAATACACAACAGGATAGGCTGTTGGCTTATCTTAGAAAAACATACCCTGATCATGTCAGCTACGAGCGTATCCTGTCGGGTATCGGCTTCAGTCATCTGTATGATTTTCTCTGCGAGGAGGGTTTTGCACCACCCTGCCCTGATGTTCCTGACCCCCATAGCGGCATTGATAGAAATGCCATCATTTCAAGACTGGGCGTTGCCGGCAAGGACGCTTTATGTGGCGAAGCGGTGAGGCTTTTTGTTGAGCTCTATGGCGCTGAAACAGGCAACTTGGCATTGAAATCACTCGCCACGGGCGGGATTTTTATTGGCGGGGGCATAGCCCCAAAAATATTACCGGCCCTGCAGGCAGGCACCTTTATCCACGCGTTTAAAGCTAAAGGCCGTTTCCTCCCCTTGCTCGATAAAATCCCGGTAAAGGTATCATTAAACCCACGCACGCCATTAATCGGCGCTATTCACTATTTTGACTTATGAACGCGGCAGCACCCGGTATTGCCTACACCAGCCTAAAGTTCCAATTCACTTCACTCATAAGCAGTTGTGTACGGACTCTGTGATCGGATCAGTGTCACCGATCACAGGCATACCTGTTCCTTAGGAGGAAGCAGCATAGCTCGAGGGAGTCTCACACCCCTAAAAATTTCCAGATTGGTGCGTAATCACTAAGCAACGAGCTTATTTGGTGCAATAACTGCTGGCAACGTTGCTATACCGCCTCATAATATCGCAACATTCTTATGGAATGATTCTTGCTGAAGTTTAATTATGAATACAAAAAAATTAAAAGACCATTTTAACGAAATGTACACCGGCGATGGCGCAGTTCGTAATATTTACGAACGCTACTCAAGCTGGTTAAAAGAGTTGCCCGAGGGCACTCTGGAACGCAGAAACGCGGAAGCGGAGTTGCTGTTCCGGCGGCTGGGCGTAACCTTTGCGGTCTACGGCGAAACGGACGATACGGAACGCCTGATCCCATTTGATCATTGTGCCGCGTATTTTTGGTGCGGCGGAATGGCAGCGGCTGGAACTCGGCCTCAAGCAACGCGTGCGTGCGCTGAATGCCTTTCTGCATGATATTTATCACGAGCAGGAAATCATCAAGGCCGGCGTGATTTGTGCTCATCAGGTGCTGGACAACGTGCTGTATCGCCCCGAGATGCAGGGTGTCGATCTGCCCAATCAGGTTTATGCCCACATCGCCGGGATCGACCTGGTGCGGGTTGCGGAAAACGATTTCTATGTCCTGGAAGACAATCTGCGCACGCCGTCCGGGGTTTCCTATATGCTGGAAAACCGCAAAACCATGATGCGCTTATTTCCCGAACTGTTTGTCAAACATACCGTCGAGCCTGTGGAACACTATCCGCAAATGCTGCTCAATACCCTGCGCGAAGCGGCGCCGCCGAATATCGCTTATCCCGTCATCGTCGTGATGACGCCAGGCTCCTATAACAGCGCCTATTTCGAACATGCCTACCTCGCCAGTCAAATGGGCGTGGAACTGGTCGAAGGCCAGGATCTGTTCGTGCATCAACAGAAGGTTTACATGCACACCACAGAAGGTCCGCAACAGGTGCATGTGATTTACCGCCGGGTGGACGACGATTTTATCGACCCACGGGTATTTCGCCCCGATTCGACGCTTGGCGTGCCGGGTTTGATGGATGCCTATTGTAGCGGCAATGTGGCACTGGCCAACGGTGTCGGCACTGGCGTGGCGGACGACAAATCCACGTATCTGTTCGTGCCGGAAATGATCCGCTTTTATCTCGGCGAAACGCCGCTTCTGTCCAATGTGCCGACCTGGCGTTTGAGTGAGCCTGAAGATTTGAGCTATGTACTCGCGCATTTGCCGGAGCTGGTAGTCAAAGAAGTGCAAGGCTCGGGCGGCTACGGCATGCTGGTTGGCCCGACCAGCTCGCAGGCCGAAATTGACGCCTACAAGCAACGCATTCTGGCGGAACCCGCCAAATTTATTGCCCAGCCAACATTGGCATTGTCATCCTGCCCTACCCTGGTGGAATCCGGCGTAGCGCCGCGCCATGTCGATTTGAGACCGTTCGTGTTGTCTGGCAAGGAAGTGCGCATAGTGCCAGGCGGCCTGACGCGGGTAGCACTCCACGAAGGTTCGCTGGTGGTCAATTCCTCGCAGGGCGGCGGCACCAAAGACACTTGGGTACTGGAGGACTAAATCATGCTGTCTCGCACCGCGGAAAATTTATTTTGGATGGCACGTCATATCGAGCGTGCCGAAAACACCGCGCGCGTGCTGGATGTGGCACACCGCACATCGCTGCTGCCGCTGGATATTGAAGGCACAGAGGCCTATTTGTGGTATGCGCCGCTGAATATAACTGGTTGCGCCGGTGGTTACGAAGTCAAGCATGGCTTGGCCAGAGCCGATGCGGTCACCCACTATATGGCATTGGATCCAGACAACCCGGCCAGCATTTATAGCTGCCTGAGGCTTGCGCGCGAGAATGCGCGCACAGTACGCGGTGCAATTACCTCGGAAATGTGGGAAGTTATCAACGACACTTGGCTGGAACTCAACCGCTTGCCGCGGCAAATGGATGATGAAAAATACCGGGAATTTTTCGATTGGGTGAAGAATCGCTCGCATCTGTTTCGCGGGGTAACCTTGGGAACCATCATCAAGGATATTGGGCTCAGCTTCATCAAGCTGGGTACTTTTCTCGAACGCGCCGATAACACCGCACGCATTCTGGATGTGAAATATCACATCCTACTGCCGAGCGTGGACGATATCGGGGGCGCTGCTGACTATTATCAATGGGGTTCATTACTGAAATCAGTCAGTGCTTTCGAAGCTTACCAAAAAATATATCGCGATGTCATTTCGCCGCAGCGGGTCAGCGAATTACTGATATTTAGAGACGACATGCCGCGCTCGCTGCATGCCTGTATGAACGAAGTAGAAGCCGCCTTGATCGACATCAATGGCTTCTCCGGTCAGGAAGCGCGCCGGCTTGCCGGCGAACAACATGCTGCGCTGCATTTCGGCCGTATCGAAGATGCGTTTGCTCAAGGTCTGCACGAATATCTCACCAATTTTTTTGAAAAATACCGCCGTGTTGGGACGGGAAATTCGCGAGGCTTATTTATCGCGCCGCGACAAGATGTTGAACCGATAATGAAGTATTGAAGTATCGAGGATAACGGGTCAAACCGGAGATTCTGCATGAAAAGCAACACCAAGTTCGACTTTGTTGACTTCCAATAAATGTTGGGCGATTTAACAGATAACATCCCTTAAAGGGATGTTATCTGTTTGAGTTGGTAGCCAGTCTGTTGATTAGCTATCGATAATTTCTCGCGTGAAAAATAAACCGCCACAGATTCGCAGATTAAACAGAGTTCTTCTGCGTCGTCAATATTGCTCCACTATCAGCCTGCTTGTTCTATCCATCCACCCGCTTTGTAAGCTTTCCTACAAAACCTTTCCTATCAATAGCCAATAAAATCAATGCTATAAAACATGGCACAATGGTTGCTGTACCAGATATAAACAAAGCCATTTGGTATAAGCATCCATGAAATCAACAAAAGACATTGCCGCGCTGCTGGACGAACCGGCCTGTGAGCATAACAAGAAGGAAAAGTCCGGTTGTGCCAAACCCAAACCGGGGGCTTCGGCGGGCGGCTGTGCTTTTGACGGGGCGCAGATTGCCTTGCTGCCGATTGCCGATGTCGCGCATATCGTCCACGGGCCAATCGCCTGTGCAGGCAGTTCCTGGGATAACCGGGGTACGCGGTCTTCCGGAGCGGATTTATACCGCATCGGCATGACCACCGATTTAACCGAACAAGACATCATCATGGGCCGCGCGGAAAAGCGATTGTTCCATGCCATCAAACAAGCCATCGACACTTATCACCCTCCCGCCGTATTTGTTTATAACACCTGCGTACCGGCGTTGATTGGCGATGACATTAATGCCGTGTGCAAAAATGCCCAGGAGCGCTGGGGCGTGCCGGTGGTGCCGATTGATAGCGCCGGATTTTACGGCACCAAGAATCTGGGCAACCGCATCGCCGGTGATGCGATGGTTAAACATGTGATCGGTACCCGTGATCCTGACCCCTTGCCTTTAACTGTTCAACGCGCAGAAATAAAAATCCATGACGTTAATCTGATTGGCGAATACAACATTGCCGGTGAATTCTGGCATGTGCTGCCGCTGCTGGATGAATTGGGTTTGCGGGTGTTATGTACGCTGTCGGGCGATGCGCGCTTCCGTGAAGTACAAACCATGCACAAAGCCGAAGTCAATATGATGGTATGCTCAAAAGCGATGGTGAATGTCGCCCGCAAGTTACAGCAACAATACGGTACGCCCTGGTTTGAAGGCAGTTTTTACGGCATTACCGACACCAGCCAGGCGTTAAGGGATTTCGCCAAAGCGCTTAACGATGCTGATCTAATTGAACGCACAGAAGCGCTGATACTGCGTGAAGAAACCCGGGTCAGAAAAGAACTGGAGCCGTGGAAAGCACGTCTGAAAGGCAAACGGGTGCTGTTGTTTACCGGCGGCGTAAAAAGCTGGTCGGTGATTTCCGCGTTGCAGGATTTGGGTATGGTGGTCGTTGCCACCGGCACCAAGAAATCCACCGAAGAAGACAAGGCCAGAATCCGCGAACTGATGGGCGAAGATACGGTGATGATCGACGACGGCAGCCCCAGGGCATTGCTGAAAATCGTCCACGATTACCAGGCCGATATTCTGATCGCCGGCGGCCGCAATATGTACACGGCATTGAAAGCCAAGGTGCCGTTTCTGGATATTAATCAGGAACGCGAATTCGGCTATGAAGGCTATCAAGGCATGCTGGAACTGGTACGCCAACTCGCATTGACGATTGAAAGCCCGGTATGGGAGGCCGTTAGAGCGCCCGCACCGTGGAAAAGCAGGCAGGTGGCAAATGGCTGACATCCTGAAAAGAAACAAGGCGCTTTCGGTCAATCCGCTGAAAGCCAGCCAGCCGATCGGCGGCTCGCTGGCGACGCTGGGTTTTAACCGTGCCATGCCCATGCTACACGGATCGCAAGGCTGCACCGCATTTGCCAAAGTATTTTTTGTACGCCATTTCAGAGAACCTATTCCATTGCAAAGCACGGCAATGGATCAGGGCAGTTCGGTGATGGGCGCAGACGAAAATGTAGTTGAAGGCATTAAAACCATTGCCGAAAAATCCCGACCGGCCCTGATTACCATTTTGACTACCGGCCTGGCGGAAACGCAAGGCTGCGATGTGCAACGGAATGTCAGGGAGTTCAGGGAAGCTAATCCGGAATTTGCCGATGTTGCCGTCGTCGCAGTCAATACCCCTGACTTTACCGGCAGCGTTGAAACGGGTTTTGCGGCGACAGTCACCGAAATTATTCGTGCGTTAGTGCCGGATGCCAAAGACGCCGGCACTTATCCCGGCAAACGCAAACGCCAGGTTAATGTATTGGTCAATTACATGTTAACACCGGGCGACCTGGAAGCGCTTCGGGATATTTTTGAACAATTCCAGCTCAGACCGGTTTTTGTACCCGATATTTCCGATTCACTGGATGGCTGTTTGACCGATGAAGACTTCAGTCCCGTGACTATCGGCGGAACGCCCCTATCTGAAATGGCGACCCTGGGCGATGCCCTGGCGACGGTGGTTATCGGCCCATCGCTTGCCAAAGCGGCGGAATTGCTGGAAGAAAAAACCGGCGTACCGACCTATAGCATTGATCATCTTTACGGCTTAAAAGCCAATGATGCGCTGATGTGCGCATTAGCCAAAATCAGCGGCCTTGATGTGCCTGAGCGCATTGAACGGCAACGCTCGCAATTACAGGACGCCATGCTGGACACGCATTTTATGCTGGGTCAGTTAAGGATTGCCATTGCCGCGGATGCGGATTTGCTCAATGCCTTTGTTGATCTGGTTCAGGAAATGGGCGCGGAAGTGATCGCCGCCGTCACCTCCTGCAACGTGCCCTTGCTGGCGCGCATTCCGGTCGCTACCATCAAAATTGGCGATCTTGAAGATATGGAACTTATTGGCAAGGCCAACAAGGTGCAACTCGTGATTGGCAATTCCCATGCGGTTGATACGGCTGAAAGACTGGGCACACCTATTTTAAGAGCCGGTTTTCCGTTATACGACATTATCGGCGGCTATCAAAAAACCTGGATCGGCTATCGCGGTACCCGGCAGACACTGTTTGATCTGGCCAACCTGGTCATCAATTATTCACATGAAGAAATTCCGGTTTATCGTTCGGTCTATGCCCAAAAACCGGCCAGCGAACTTACCGACACTCCGCTGTCATGTCATTAACCCGGCGTATGCACGTTGTGCAATCTACTGATAAAAGGGGATTTATGGAAACAGCATTAAAAGTAGCTTTTGCCACGACCGATATGGAAACGGTCAATCAGCATTTTGGTTCAGCCAAATCCTTCGCGGTCTATGCGGTCGATATGGAAAATTCCGAACTGCTGGAAGCCGCCCAGTTTGGCGAACTCAGCCAGGACGGCAATGAAGACAAGCTGTCCGTCAAGATTGACTTACTGGGCGGCTGTGCGGCGGTGTACTGCCAGGCCATTGGCGGCTCGGCTATTAACCAGCTAATTGCCAAAAACATACAGCCTGTCAAGGTGCATGAAGGCAGCAAGATCAAAGACCTGATTGTTGATCTGCAAAATGAAATGAAAGCCGGGCCTTCAAATTGGCTGGCAAAAGCGATTAATCAAAATAAAGGTCCCGATCCCGAACGTTTTAGCAAGATGGAAGATGAGGGCTGGGATGAATAGTGTGGGGTACGCACCGCGTGCCTTTGTATGACTTTGAAAATGGTACGTAATGCGTACCCTACTACTCACTTTTTATAACGGAGAAAACAAAATGGCCACTGCCACATTAGTCGTTGAAGAAGACGATATCAATCTAGGTTCTGAAATTGTCAAAGATATGATTAAACAATTACGCGCGATTGATACTTACGATACCTATGAGGGTTGGTCAGAAGCAAAAATCATCGATCCTATCGTGTTGACTAAAGAGCGTAAACAAAACATTCCGGTGATCGGCGATCCCGATGAAATTACCATTGCCCGCTTAAAAGCCTATTACAACTCATTGGCGACACTCATTGAGAAAAAATCCGGCCTGATGGCTGCACCTATGGTTCATATTAGCCACGAAGGCTTTGGCCGCGCGTTAATCATGGTCGGAAAATTAGTCGTAGTCGATAAAATCTTGCGTGATACCCACCGTTTCGGCTTCTCAAGCCTGGAGGATCTGCGCGATAAAAGCGACAAAGTCATCGAGAAAGCGCTCGGATTAATCGAAAAATATCACAACGCTGCCACCGACTAAGGAGCATCCCCATGACCCCTGAAGAATTGAGAAAGTTGGAAAAGGAAGTCAAAAAAACCAAGCGTTTGGCCAGTGAACAGGCGATGGAATTACATGATCTGATTGAAGACCGCCTGCCTGATGCCTACGGCGAACTAATGGGTATTGCAGAGGCCACTTATGAGGCCTGTAAAGCCTGGGATGAAGCCAATCAAAAACTGCTTGCCGCACAAACCGAAGCTGCCTGAGCTGGAGAAAAGTCATGTCTGAATTTGTAACTGGCGTTACCTTTGGCGGCACCGAATGGACACCTGCTTATGTAACCGACATCAATCAAAAAACCTGCATCGGGTGTGGCCGTTGCTTTAAAGTCTGCCCTCGCGATGTTTTCGATCTGGTTGAAAAAGCTGAAGCCCTTGATCCAGAGGACTTTGATGATGATTATGGCGATTTTGAAGACGATGATGACAACAGCATGGTCATGAGTTTAAAAAACAAACTCGATTGTATCGGCTGCGAAGCTTGCTCAAAAGTGTGTCCAAAAGACTGTTTTACTCACGAACATAAACAAGCCGCTTAATTTTTTAGAAGGATTACGATCATGCCCAGACCAGAAAAACATGTCTTTGTTTGTACTCAAAACCGGCCACAAGGGCATCCCAGAGGCTCTTGTGCGAGTGCGGGTTGCGCCGAGATCATGAATGAATTCATGAATGAAATACAAACCCGAAATCTGTTTGAAAAAATCGCCCTGACTAACACTGGCTGCATGGGACCATGCATGATGGGCCCCAGCGTTCTGGTTTATCCTGAAGGGATTATGTATGGCAAGTTGAAAAAAGATGACGTGAAAACCATCATCGAACAGCATCTGCTTGGCGGCAAGCCGGTTACCAGCCTGATGGTTCCTGCCGAGGTCTGGTAATGCGTGCAGTGGCGTTTATAGAAGAGCGGGTGCTGTTTAGCCCGGATATTCCCGCGGAAGTCAATAATCTCCTGCAAGCCGCTGTGGCCGCAAGTCTGGTGAACCAAAGCCAGGCAGAAAACCTGTTTATACAAGCGCAAACTTTGGACAGCCATTGTTTGCAAACCTACTTTGCCTTGTATAAATTTTATTTCTTCCAAAAACGTCTCCTTGATGCAGAACGGATTGTCTTGGCGGGCCTGGAGGAATCGGCAAAACAAGGCGGTTTTCCCAGCGATTATCGTCAACTGGTTCAAAACCGGCAAAAATGGAACTTGTACGCCAATGAGTGCAGCCTGTTCTATTTATATACGCTGAAAGCCTTGGCGTTTATCAAACTCAGGCTTGGGTTTACCCTGGACGCACAGCTTGTTTTGTCGACCTTACAGCAGCTGGACCCCGAAGACCGTTCAGGCGCTTCAGTGATTATGGATTTGGCTGCGGGAGTGACTGACTAATGGATCTATCGGAACATATCGCTCTTAACCGTCCTTTGGCCGAACGTGTCTGTGAGCGGCTGATTGAAGAAATCAACAAGCTGGGTTTTGCGGCAGCAGAAATTAAATACTCTCCAAATTATGATGATGCCAGTTTTGAACTCATCAAAGACCCGTATACTGGAGAGCATAACTTGACGTGTTATTGGTACGATGAGTTTAAAAAGCAGCGTATCGGCAGGCTTCAGTTTAATAGTGATGGCACCTTTTACGCGGAATATGATGTGATCAAAACTCATCCGGGCAAACCAAGCTGGTTTGTTGAAGGCGTCACAGCCTGGGGTAAAGCTGAAAACATTAAAGCTGAAGCCAAGTTGTTGCCTATGTCCGGCTAGCCGATATGGAAAAACCCTCGCGGATTTATGAGCTGCTGCTGGATCATGCCGGCAGCGATACGCGGGTCACGGAACTGACCATCGGTCTGGTTTGGACAGTATGTAAAGCACAGCACCTGGGATTAGCCATGAGCCCGGGGCTACCCACGCGCACCTTGCCATGGCCCGGCACCTTAGCCGGCAAAACACTCGGCGATCTGGCAACCTGGATTAACGATTGGGAACCCTACAAAGCCACGGTAGGCATGGCGGCTATCAATTGCAGCTTAAATCGTTTCGAATTACCAGCAGGCATCATACTATTGGCCGCTGCCGAGAGGGGCAATCTGGCCGTTTTTGAACATTTTCTACCGCAACTAAAAGATAAGAAAGTGGTTGTGATCGGCCGTTACCCTGGCATTGAACGCTATGCCGAAGCATTCAATCTCAGCATTCTGGAACGGCAACCGGTACATAACGATTTTCCTGACCCCGCCTGTGAATTTTTACTGCCTAATGCGGACTGGGTATTTTTAACTGCCAGTTCGATCACCAATAAAACGTTCCCGCGTCTTGCCGAACTGGCACAAAACGCTACAACGGTGTTGATGGGGCCCACATTGCCCTGGTTACCTGAACTGCATGAATTCGGCATCAATTATCTGGCGGGTATTGAGGTCGTCGATCCGGATAAGCTCTACCAGACTGCGTCAGAAGGCGGCGGTGTGCGCATTTTTGAAAACGGTGCACGTTACCGGATAGTTGAGTTAACGCCGGCTAACAGCATGACCTGGCTGAAAAACCGGATTGCCCAGGACTATGCAGAAAAACAGCGGCTCACTTCAGCCATGGAGCATTGGTATGCCAGCGGAAAAAAGGGGCGGTTTCCTGAGTTTAACCCGCTTCATCAAGTTACAACGCGGCTCTCGCGCATGGATAGCAGTTACAAGCGTCTGTGGGATACTCACCACGGAGTCGCATCATGATCGAATTAACAACACGCAGCCGCGTTGTCCTTTACTACAATGGCGCTATCAGTGCCCTGACCTTATTCCTCCAGCATCCCAGTGACAGCGTATGCAGCCCTTCGCCTCTGCCGGTTTTGTCTTCGATTCTGGAGAACGCAGAACTGTCACACAATAGCGTCGAGTTACCTGCAAGCAATATTGTGGCGGCCATCAGCCAGGCCCTGGACTTGCCCGATGATCTTCTGCAAGCCGACGAAGATTTCCGCGCACAAGTGGACACTCCGGACGGCATTATCACGGTCTATCTGGCTCAATTTAAAGCGCTTGATCCACCCCATGCGTTGATGGCCCGCAAAGGCTGTAAATTCAGAACCCTGACCGAGTTAAGAAACAGACCACCTGCAGAAATGGAATTATTACGACTTGCTTATGCTCAGATCATGGAATCATAACGCTGTCTGATTTTATGGACGCGATTTAGCGCTGCCATTTGGCAAATCAGCAGATTGATGACAAATGCCTTTAACCCCGCCCCTATTGGAAAAGACCGTGCCTTTCGGCAGCAAATTGGCCTTTAATCGTGGCATGGCAAGTGCCTGCTCTGCCTCGTATAGTCGTCATTATTGACAATGTATGGTTTCTGACAATTCGTTAGATGAACCATTTTGTTTTGTTGGATAACGTTCATGCCGCAACCCGGAGCACTCCCCCTCAAATACGCTATTTGACTGTATTGCCGGGTAAATATAGAGCACGTCGTCTGTTCTCAATCATGGCATAAACATTGCTGAATTCAGATCATAAATCTATCTGGCCAGGGGCAATAAAATGAAACTCAGTAATCGTAACCAATGGCAAGGCACAATCAGGTCTATTAATCATGGTGCTATCGTATCAGAAGTTATCCTGGAAATTTCACCGGAAATCATCGTGACTTCAATTGTATCTAAAAGCTCTGTTGAGAACCTGGGCCTTAAAGTAGGCGGCAAAGCCTACGCGTTGATTAAATCGACCGAAGTCACTTTGGCAATTGATTAATGTGCGCAACATGCCACTCATTAATCTCTCTGCAGTGTTAATGTCAACAGAGCCACAGACCCTAATAAAAATCTATTTAAATTCTACTCATCCGGAGAAAAAACAATGCTACTAGAAAACTATCAGGCCAAAGCATTATTAACGGTCACGTTGGTCAATGGCCAAACTAGCGATGCTGGTGTTTATGCTTATCGCGGCGACCTGGTTATAAAAGAGGGTTCTTTGCGTGATGGCTCAACAACTGACCGCAAACCTCCTGAGGCTTTGTTGATTCATTCCGCCTTGATTATTGAAAACGACATGATCAAATTCATCAACGGTTTATTGCCTACACTCGATTTACTGCCCGTTTTTGTTGAAAAATATAAAGACGATATCGCCCCGGACTGCACGGCTTTAATCTATGTAGAAAATATCGGCAAAGGGTTGCAGGTTGAACTGGAAGGCGTTACCTATAAATTGATTCCTTTCAAACAAGGCCTGGTATGGAATGAATTACTTGAAGAACTGTATATCGAAAAAAGTGAGCTGAAAAATCAATCGGCTGAAGATAAAGTCGCCATCGCTTATGCTGCAGCTAAATCGTATAAACCAAAATCGCCGCTCGTTTCATTTGCAGAAGCAGAAGAAAATACCATCGTGGTCGTTAAAGAAGCGGCAGTTGGTGCAATTTAAGGTTTTATTATTGCCCTTTTCTGGCCAAATCCTTCGACACGCTCAGGATGAACGGTTTGTGTTGATTCCGTTCGTGGTGAGCCTGTCGAATCATGAATGGAATCACCTTGTTCCGGGGATTTCTGAAAGAAAATTACCTGTAGCACTACCATATCCCTCAGCGCCCTGACCCCTACCCCCGTTATTGTCAACTCATCGAGATAGGTGCCCCATGAAACTTCAGATTGAGCGCAAGTATGTCGAAGCAATGGTTAATGAGTTCCCGGGGCTGGCGGCATTGAAAGATCAACTGCGTTTTGGTAATAAAGCCGAAGTGCCCTTCAAGCAATTGTCCAATAGCGAACTCAGTTTTTTGCAGGTGCTTTACAATAAAGCCGGGACTGAAATGCAAGGTCATGCTGCGCAGCTTTCAACGCTGCAAAAAGCCATGAATGATGATACGGTCAGGTTTGAAGAAGATGATCTGGAAATGCTGCTGCCGGCTTGCGCCCGCTATCTAATCAATAACGCCATACGCGGCTGGCTGTTCCAGGCCAACGTTGCCGGAAAACCCATGGCTTACCTGGTCACCCGGCTGGACTTTACGCCTTCGGGCGAGGAAGAAACAGGTCGCGTGACACTTGAGCTCAAAGCCAATGCCAAAGGCAAAGTGGCGATTTCAACCGTTACTATCCGTGCCCGTGACATTGCCAATAAAACAGTTACCGAAATTTTTGCAGCTAAAGGATTTCTTAAAGAAACACCCGAGCTTATCAGCACGTATGACGATGCCGCCGGGCACTATTTCGAATGGTGCGGCCAGTCCGGCGCACAATTTTCCGGCAAAGGCACCGGATTTTATGCTGAAGATCCCACGGCTTCGCATCGCAACACCGATTGGGCGCGTAAAGATGTCGTGGTGTTATCGACAGAAGGCGGGACTGCGCGCCTGGTGTGCGATGAAAGTATACTCAGCGAACGAGCATTAACGGTCGATGCCAAAGGCGACATACTTGCCAAATATTTACGCAAAGCCGCCAAAAGCAATCGCTACGATTGTAAAGTCGAGAATGAAGTGGAAGCCTCGCAAACAGAAATACCCAAAGGCTTATTTACCGAACTGCCGGTGCATTGTTATCTGCTGATGTTTCATCTGGAGCTGCATCATCATTTATGGGTGCATGTTAATGACATCAAGCCTTATCGCTATCAGCCTGAACTAAAACAAAAATTGATTCTTCGCGAAGAACAGATCGATTTGATTGATATTCTGACCGCTGAAATGGATGTTTTGATGGATGATATCGTTGAAGGCAAATCGGGAGGAACAACGGTATTGTGTGCAGGGCCAGCCGGGGTCGGTAAAACACTGACGGCCGAAGTCTATTCCGAAATTATTAAGCGTCCCTTGTACCGTGTGCATTCAGGACAACTGGGACTCAATGTCGGCGAAATGGAAAAAGCCCTGAAAGATGTGTTAACCCGCGCCCAGCGCTGGGGAGCGGTGATGTTGATCGATGAAGCCGATGTTTACATTAAACGCCGTGATAACAACATCGCCATGAATGCCGTCGTCGGGGTGTTTTTAAGGGTGCTTGAATATTTTAACGGCTTGCTGTTTTTGACCACGAATCGTGTCGACGACATCGATGAAGCCATCGTTTCCCGCTGCATCGCCCTGATTAAATATTATCCGCCGGACAGTGATGCACGCCGCCAGATTTGGCGGGTAATGATCGAGCAATTCGATCTGAACGTTGATGCTCAGCTAATCAATCAATTAGTGAAGTGTTTCCCGGAAGCGACTGGCCGCGACATCAAAGGACTTTCCAAACTGGTCGCAAAGTTTTGTCAGCACAAAAAAGTTGCGCCGACCTTGGATGTTTTCAAGCGTTGCTCAATATTCCGCGGCATGGATATGGAAAGATCTTAAAATCTGCTCAGTCAAAACCGATTGAAACATCAGCGTATTAACTGTTGGCATTTTTAATGCATAGTATTTTTTGTACATACCCTTCTTGATGTTGCTCGCTCCTGAGCGTAGTACCCTCGGCGTCTTATTTTCTCGGATAAGGCGCCTTTTTTTACTGGAAGATGTTGTTAGCCCAGGAAAATAAAGGCTGCACAACAATATGGCAAATGATTTGCTAACTAAACCATAACAGCCTTAAGACTATCAGATAGGCGTTACTAAAGGCTTAACAAGCGCAATGAACACAACAAAATCTATTTTTATTGTTAGTTTTGCAACAATCTTTCAATGTTTGAGGAATGACTTCATAAAGTCATTAACAATATGATGAAATTTAAAACCATCACCATTGCCGATTCTGAAAAATTTATTCAAGAATCAGAGCCTCTAATCCTGGACTGTAGAGATATGAAAGATTATAAGGCTGGACATCTGAAAGACGCCCTGCACGTTCACGAAGGCTTAAAAGAATCCTTAGTTAAACGCGGTGATAAACAGCGCAGTTTGTTGATTTATTGTTATTACGGCCATGCCAGCGAGCATCTTGCCGAATTCTTTAGCGATTTCGGCTTTAAGCATGTTTACAGCCTGGAAGGCGGTTATTCCAGCTGGAAAGATAAACATCAGGAAGCCTGATGGCGCCAGAAATACGAACTTGGTTACAAAACAATTATTTCTCCAGAGCTAGACCGGTTTTACAGAATAATGCCGGCATTTACCCTTTAATTTTGGCAAGTCAGCAAGGCCGCAGCGACGTGGTCAACTACTTGATCGATCAGAATGCAGCGCTGGATGTACTTGATCAATACGGTAATAACGCCTTGTGGGCTGCTTGTTATGCTGAAAACCGCGACTGTATTGATGCACTGATTCATGCAGGAATCGATATCAATCATCAAAATTCCGCCTCTGGCGCTACTGCCCTCATTTTTGCGGCATCCAGCGGCAGAGAAAAGGCTGTTGAACGACTACTGGCAGCCAATGCCGATCCGGTACTGAAAACGCACGATGCTTTCACCGCATTGGACTTAGCCTCCACTCGGAAAATACTCAAACTATTATCCAAGCTTGTTAAATCAGGAGATTGAAATGGAAGCATTGCCCCGTGAATTAGCCTTACGCATTGCCTTGGCATCGCGCGTTTTACCGGGTATTGACATACCACGGCTGCTGGAAATATTACATGAGCGAGTAGGCTCACCCCTGGATGATGAAAAATTAAAATCCATTACTGTCACTAATCTTAAAACCGGCTTAGGCAGTCTGGATGGTGAAGAAGATGGCGAGGACATCGGTATCGGTCTTGCCAATATCAAACTGGCGGTGCGTTATCTGTGGGGCGACGAGGCTGAAGATGAAGACCTTCCTGAAATATTGCCCTATAAAGAAGGCGAAATGCCTGATTCGATCCGCGTTGCCATCGGTTCAAACAGCGGCGCGTTGATTAACGGGCATTTCGGTTCCTGCATCCGCTTTCTGGTTTATCAGTTATCAAGACACGATTACAAACTGGTCGATATTCGCTCGACCCTGGATGCCGATAGCAGCGATGATCGAAACCTGTTTCGCGCCAATTTAATTAAAGACTGTCATGTCATGTTCGTTCAGTCGATCGGAGGCCCGGCTGCGGCAAAAGTGATACGCGCCGATATTTACCCGATCAAGGTTCCAGAGGTAACCGAAGCAGTGGATCAGTTAAAGGAATTTCAAAAAGTATTTGATGCGCCACCACCCTGGTTTGCTAAAGCCTTGGGCCGTTCTGCCGAGGAACGCGTCCGGTTTAGTCATGATGAAGGCTGTTAAGATGGACTGAGACAGCAAAAAAGTAGTGTAAAGAGTAGGCAAAAACTTGCCCACTCTTGCAAACCCTATCCCTTCGATGCATCGTGGAGGGCAGATATGTACTTCGCATAGGCCCTAAAAATGAAAGATTGGACAGCAGACCGGAAGGCACAACTTGCCTATTCCTACGAACGTTTCGCACAAGCCAAAGTCTTTGTGTTTCGTAAATGGTGCGAACAGGCAGCCGAGCGGGGTGCGCTTCCTCCAAGCGATCTTTCCGGATCATGTAAATATGGAAGCCTATTTATGAATCAGGTCTTCGGCGGTTCGATCTGCGGCCATTATGAACATCAATATAATCTCATCGGGGGGAGAATAGTTGATCTTAGCCACGATGCCATTGATGTTGGCAGAATTACAAATCCCTACCTGCATGAACCCGACTTTTTCGCGATACCGGAAAAGCAGACCTCGCTGAATGGCTGCCTGCCGCGCGTCGAACGCTGGGTCAGCGAGTTTATGGATGAAATCGAAGACTCCAAAGATTAACAGGTAGCCCGGCTCCGGCTAAAGCGGCCCGGGACGCTAGTTCCGTGTTCAGAATTCCGGCTACTGAAAGGACTTTCAAAAAGTATTTGCTTCACCTCGGCCTTAGTTTGCTTGGGCTTTGGGCGTTCAGATGAGGAACGGGCCAAATTTACTCATGATGGAGGCTGTTAAAGCCAAACGGAAATAGTAAAGTGACAAGAATAATAAAGTATCAAGCGGAACCGGAAAATCAGCCTGCTCTACTTCAGTGCGCACCGGTCTTGTGCAGGCTGGCGATGTAAATCACTGCTTTGGTTCATTCTTTCGCAACAACCAAGCCTACAATTGCGGGTGAATGGCTGGGAATGCACGGCTGATCTGGGCTAGCAAGTGCAAAATCTCTCAACGAAGAATGGCATAAATAATGCTGATTCTATTATTGCCGGAATTAAACTCTCGGCATTTTCATTGTTCAATTTCTTGAGGAGAAAATTTAGATTGCCGTAATGCTTTCCTCCATGTTGCTAGGGTTTATAGCTTCGATGAAATCGCAAATTGTCGACTATGGCCACAACCAACATTTAACTGGAAAGTAAGACTTAAAATCAACATTCAACCTAAAGAGGACGGGGTATGTTGCCCCGTCCAACTTCAGCACTATTTATAGTTGGCGCCTAAACTGAAGGCCTGCTACAGGGGCACGAACTACTTGAATTTCATATCAGTTATCTTACAAAAAGAACCATGGATGACACCACTTCACTCCCTCGGAATCTGGAATAATCGAGGGGAATCAGAAGTATCAGCCATACAGACCGCACGATGCGAGTAAATTAATGGACTGAGTTGCGACACTCCAGAACTCTAGCATCTTGCTTTTCGACAGACTTGACGAGGTGACGGATGCCCTTTAAAACTCTTTCCAACACCCTTTGCATCATCTTGGCCGGAGGAGTGGGCGCTCGGCTTCATCCACTCACTGCCGATCGGGCCAAACCGGCGGTGCCCTTTGGGGGCAAGTACCGCATCATCGATTTTACGCTTACCAACTGTCTGCACTCCGGATTGCGGCGGGTACTGGTGCTGACTCAATACAAGTCGCACTCGCTGCAAAAGCATCTGCGCGACGGCTGGTCCATTTTCAATCCGGAAATCTCTGAATACATCACGCCCGTGCCGCCACAGATGCGGACCGGCGCATCCTGGTACTCCGGGACGGCCGACGCCATCTTCCAGAATCTGTATCTGCTCGATCGCAGCAATGCCCGCTTCATCATGATTCTGTCGGGTGACCACATCTACCGCATGGATTACGCCGCAATGCTGCTTTTTCACCAGGAGCAGGAAGCGGAGTTAACCATTGCCTGTATGCCGGTGCCGCTCACAAGCGCCAGCTCTTTTGGCATCATGTCGGTGGATGGCGCACATCGAATTCGCGAGTTCAACGAAAAACCGGACAATCCCAAGCCCCTGCCGAACGATCCACGCCATGCCTTGGCATCAATGGGTATCTATATTTTCAACCAGGACTTGCTCAGTCGTGAATTAGAATTCGACCACGAACTTACCGCATCAAGCCATGATTTCGGCAAGGACATCATTCCTCGTCTCATCGATACGCATAGCGTATGCGCTTACCGCTTCGGCGGGGAATCCGGACGCGTCACGCCCGATCAGTATTGGCGCGACGTCGGCACGATAGATTCGTATTACGCTGCGAACATGGACTTGCTAGCTCCAGTCCCGCCAATGAACCTGTATCAGACGCGACTGGCCCATCCGTACTTACCACGGACAGCACCCGCCGGCGCGTATGGCCGCAGGAGCAGGCGGGCAGGCAGGACAAGTCATTGACTCCTTGCTCAGTAGCGGGACAGTAATCTCCGGCGGCACAGTCAGACATTCGATCCTGTTCTCTCAAGTCCAAGTGGATGAAACTGCCGTAGTCGAAGATTCGATCCTGTTCGACGGGGTACATGTTGGCGCCGGTGTGCACTTGAACCGCTGCATCGTCGACAAGAATGTGCAGATTCCTCCCGGCGAGCGGATTGGGTTTGACGCCGCCGCCGATGCCGCACGCTTCACTGTTTCGGAATCCGGCATCACCGTCGTTCCGAACGGTTACCACTTCCAAACGAATGTCCCACACAGCCTGCAGGTCTAGCAACATCTTTATCGTTGCCAGACAACAAGGAACGATAAGTGATTAACGGCGGAAGGTTGCTGCGATATGTAAGCATGAGCAATGCCGGGGATAACAGGTCTGACGAACCCCCGAGGTTTTACTGCAATGCCGCAAGCCGGATCAGTTCAGTTGTTTGTTGGCGTATTTGAGCGGCAATCCTTTGATCCAACTGCTTTAACCAACGTTCAGGAATCTGTTGAACGCCATATTTAGCCCCTGCCAGCATGCCGGCCAATGCGCCTGTGGTGTCGGCATCGCCGCCTTGATTAACGGTTGCAATCAGGCAGGATTCAAAACTGTCCGTGTTGAAAAAATAATGTAAAACCGTTTGCACGGTATCGACAATATAGCCCGAGGCCTTGCCCGGATAAGGGCTATAGGAAAATTGGCCGTATTGACTGATCAGCCTTTCGGCTTCCTGTTTACTGGCGTCCATATCCTGCCTGTTAATCAAATGATTGGCCATCCGCCCCAATGCTAAAGTGGCGGCATTGGACAACGGGTTGTTGTGCGTAATGTGGCTTTGCTGCAAACTCCATGCACTGAAATAGTCCGGCCGGTTTAATGTCGCTAGCACCACCGGCAGATTTCGCATGCACGCCCCGTTTCCGGCATCATCCTCGCGTGGCAGACCGAACAGTTCGCCGCTATCCCGATAGCGCGTGATACCGCGCCGGCAGGTATTACCTATATCCGGCGGATCACTTTCCAGCCAGGCGACAAAATTATCGGCGACAGCCCGAATGTTCCAGCTCTGATGATCGATAATGGCTTGGCCTATTGCGAGGGACATTTGCGTGTCATCGGTGACTTGCCCGGCTTCCAGACCCAGCCAGCCGCCACCGATCATATCCTGATGCACGCCATAACGTTTTTGGATTTGTTTCGGCGTCATGAACTCTACTGTTGCTCCGAGCGCATCGCCGCAGGCAAAGCCTAAATAGGCGCCCAAGGCTCTGTCCAATAGCTGTTCTGTAGACATTGTCAATTTCCTTAGTAGTAATGTACTTTGACGCGATAGTCCCCGCCAATCACCAGATATTCGGCTTCGCCGTGCAAGGCATGGTGCGGCAACAGTTCATTAAAAAAAATCAGCTTCACCATCGGCACTTCAACTTCCAGAATATAGGCGCCGAATTCACAGGCAATACTATAGCTGTCGGTAAACGAAACAATACTATTGAAACGCACGATTTTATGCAGTTTATCCTCATCCTGAACTATCCAATGACCATCCAGCGAGTTGACGCCTCGATAGAGGGTTTTATGCGTGGCCGCCGGAAACTGAAAACGTTCGATAATCCACTGACAATATTCGTAAAGAAGATCCAGCTGCATGTAAATGCAGTTGTTGTGATAACGGCTGTTCATCTTTTCCTCGATATACATGATCCAGTCCTTGCTCATGAAACTGGCGATTTGCTGTTTATGATAGGTGGGGAACAGTCCAAAACGGCTTTCGACCCAGCCTTTAAAAACTGCGCCCTGGGCATTGTTTGAATCCCTGCCCCAATCCTGAATTAATCTGAGATAACTATTCCGATAACGCCGTCTTCCTGAAGGATCGTTGCGAAGTCTTTGTTCTGTTTCAAAGCCAAAGACGACACACATATAATCCTGAAATATCCGGCCGCAGTCCTCGCGTGTCGACTGCCGAAGCAATTGCTCAAACAAACCTGACGCTGATTCGCGGGTGCCTGCAATATGCAGCGGTTTGGGATTTTCGTTAAAGACATGGCTAGCCATGCAGGCCGTTGCCATACCGACCAAGTTGGTGCTGTGGCCATACTGAGAAATAAAGGGCCTAATAGGCGATAGCCTGCGCCGGATGGTGGACTTCGTCATGACGTATTCGCTATCGCTATTGCGCCCTACTACTGGCATAATCTAGCTTTAAAAAAGAATCCGATATTGGGCTAGTTTTATGAAAATTCAAGAACTTTCTATTTCTGAACGTATAGTCTTGGCTGAAAAGTTATGGGACAGCATCATCGATGAGGGCGCTCCTATAGAATTGACTGACAAGCAGAAGTTTGAACTTGACCACAGGTTGCAGGCGTTTCTCGATGATCAAAATGTTGGCTCTTCATGGGCAGAGGTTAAAGAGCGGATTATCGGTAATGTATGAAATATTCTCTAACCATTCGGAAAGAGGCCGAATTAGACATTGACAGTGTCTTTGAATATTACGAAATTCAGCGGTTGGGTCTAGGCCATGATTTCCTGCTTTGTGTTGAAGAGGCTCTATCAAAAATAGAACGAAATCCAACACATTACAAAATAACCTACAAAGAGCTCAGGCGAATTGCTGTTCGCCGATTCCCATATCGTGTTTTCTATCTAATCCAAAGTAAGCAGATTATAGTTACTGCAGTTTTCCATGTAAGGAAAGACCCTCAATCATGGGATGGCCGCAGCTAATCTTCTTGTTAAAAATTATAGTGGTACAAATGTCTGAATTTTAAAAGCCTTGTAGCACGTGCGATAAGCCGGAAACGCTCCTCGCTACGTTTGGGCGGTCTTATTCTGGCCTACCGGACTTGTCGAGTCACAGCACCAGACTCAGTAAAATGAAGTTCCCTGACTTCATCCTCTTCAGTGATTTGCGCTAGTTTTAAAACGCCATCATCGTAATATTGATACTGGTGTTCCGATTCAACCTCTCCATAGACAACTTTCTGGCACAGCAGCATTCTGTCCTGGGCATCAAAATAGCCACGGTAATAGGTGTTTCGATTATTTAAACTGGCTTCTGTTATTTCATTAACCAGCTTTAGCGGAAGCTTGATGCCGCTGTAACTAACGAAATAACGAACTTCGGTTGGCTGTTCTGGATTCATGGCGTGCAGGATTTAAGAAAAGAGATGAATAGAGAGTGTCTCTATAATTTGATCCAAAGTCATATTTTCATGTTCACCGACAATATTATACGCGGAAATGGGATATTTCAGGTCTATGCCATAACGTCCCGGTGTCTGACCAAAGGTGTAAATATAGGCGGAAAGGCTGTGGTCCTTTAGCGTGCACAGCTCGATGGCTTGGAAATGTTGTTCCTGAGTGTTCAAGGCCAGGGTATTTTCACCGTAACGATGCACCAGTTCCAATAACAGGAGCTTAAGCGGCATATCTTTATTAATAGCCCAAACATTCATATCGGCACACAGAGTTAAATCTTCCTTACTACGACAGGCCGGGCGTAATAGTTCAGTATCAACAGACTTTGCGCTTTGTTGATTAACCACAGCGAAAACAAAAAACTCAGTACGGCGCTGCCGGCAATCCACAAATCTGCTGTACTTCGGCATTATCCGTGAGCAGCCAGTCGGCGATGCCGGCACCGGTAAACAAGGCTATTAACGGCACCAGATATAATAATAAAGAAGCGCGCAGCAACAGATTTTCATCAATAGCGACCATAACTTGATCGCCGGTTTTTAGTTGAATGCCGCTATCCACCGGCACTGACTTTTTCTTGAGAACGCTGCCGAGTGCGTTGGATGTACACGATGCTTTTTGCAGGCAACCGCCGCACGCACTGTTCTGTCCAGCTTCGACCCAGACTTGATGGTTTTCTATTTTCACTACGACCGCCAGTTCTTCTATCATCGCGTACTCTTCAATCAATAAGCGTCAGATGCTTTTCGGCAAAATAAAGCGTGCCATCAATTTCTTCCAGACGTAGTGCCTGCAGGCGTTGCCCAAAACAAACCGGACTTTGGCACTCTCCGGTTTTAGGATCGAAGATAAAGCCGTGCATGGAGCAACGCAGATATAAGCCGGTTTCGTCAAAAATGGCATCCTGTTCGCAGTTTAATGGCCTGTGCATGTGCATGCAATGGTTGACATACGCATAGGCACAGTCTTCAAAAGCAAAAATAATCGCTGAAACAGGTTGTTTCTTATAGTTAATCTGGCGAATTAAAAAACTGACTTCATGCAGTTCACGACGAGTGCAGACTGGTTTCAATTTGTCGTTTGCCATGGTCAATCCTGTTTCAATAATTTGCCGCGAACTGTCAGTCACGTCACTTGGCGCATACTGTTTAAATCTCCTCTCCTAACCCTCTCCAGCAGGAGAGGAAGCGAAAGCGCCGATGTTAATGTGCGAGAGTATATTAATCCCAAGCCTTTGCCAGCAGCTTTAACCAGGTATCCAGTCTGTACGGTGTAAGATCCTTCTGATTTTCCTGATCCAGGACCAGGCCTACAAAACACCCGTCAATAACTGCCTTGGAGGCTTGGAAGTTATAACCTTCAGTAGTCCATTGACCTATGATTGTGGCGCCGCATTGTTTAAACTGCTCGTATAAATAAAACACGGCATCAACGAATTCCGTCGGATAACTTTTTTGATTGCCCAGCCCATAAATGGCCACTTTTTTGCCGCTAAAATCCTGCCCTGTCAGCATTGGCAAAAACTCCTCCCAGCTTTCAGTGGGATTGCCGGTTGATAACCCGGGCAACATGCCCTCGCCATAAGTGGGCGTGCCCAAGATCAGGATGTCATAGGCCAGCAAATCCGTGACACTGGCATTGCGTATATTTACCGGCTTGGCGGCAACGGCCGAACCCAGCGTAGATGTAATTTCTTTCGCAATCCGCCGGGTATTTCCGGTATCGGTCCCAAAAAAAACGCCTACTTTAGCCATAATGTCCTCGCTGAGCATCAGTGCCCGCAGTTATGAATTGATCAGTAGCCTTTAGGTGCGGATTCATTCGCATGGTGCGATAAGCCGCACAGTCAATAACAAACGTCATCTATTTTAATGCTGTATTTGCAGCAGTCCGGGTTGCTTGTTGAGCTGTAAGGCCTGCCATTCGTCCGGGGTATAGGCCTTGATGCTGACTGCGTGGAGCTTGCCTGAGGCCAGGGGTTCTTTTAAGGTTGCCATGACCAGCTGCTGTTTTTTCACCAAGGTTAAATCACTAAATTGTGGACTCACCACGGTAATCAATAAATCACAGCCCTCCCCTTGAACCATCACATCTGCATCGTTAATGCCCAGCTGTACAAGTTGCACGACTTCACTGGTGGTTAATGCGTCGCTGGCAGTTTCTGCTTTTTTTGGCACCGCGCTTGTTAACAAGGGTAAAAGACTGCCGTTATTGGACATCTCTTCAATAATGTCGCAACCACCCACCAGTTCGCCGTTGACAAAAAGCTGCGGATACGTTGGCCAGTGAGAAATACTCGGTAATTTTTCACGAATGAAGGGGGCCTCCAGCACATTCACATAAGCGTAAGGGATATTGGTTGCATTTAGTATGCTTACCGATTTTGCTGAAAATCCGCATTGCGGATTCGCCGGTATACCTTTCATGTACAGGATGATTGGATTCTCTGCCAGTTGCTTGCGGATTTTGTCTTCGGTTTTCATATGTCTCTCGTTTGGAGTACGCACCGCGTACCTTCTGGGCTAAAAAAATGGTACGCGATGCGTACCCTACCTTGGGATCTTGGATAGTTTTACCCAGCCTGTTGCCGGAGTTTGATTTCATCTTTTTTAATCAATCTGATCTCGCCTTCCCCACTGACGACTTCGGCATCAACAATGCACTGCTCAACATCATCACAGGAGGGAATATCAAACATGGTTTTTCTGAGTATCTGCTCCATGATGCTGCGCAATCCGCGTGCGCCGGTTTCACGTTCGATGGCTTTTTTGGCGATTTCAACCAGGGCATCGGGTTCAAATTTCAGCGCCACGCCTTCATAGGCGAACAATTGTTGATACTGGCGAACCAGAGCATTTTTTGGCTCTGTTAAAATCTTGATCAATGAATCAATATCCAGAGGTTCCAGCGGCGCCAATACCGGGAAGCGGCCAATAAATTCAGGAATCAGGCCGAATTTACGCAAATCACTGGGTTCGGTGGCATTAAGCATGGCTTCAAGCGCAGGCTTATCGGCAGGATTGTTGACCTCAGCATGGAAACCGATAGCCGAATTCTTCGGTACCAAGCGTTTTTCAACATGTTTTTCCAGACCAGGAAACGAGCCGCCGGCAATAAACAGAATATTGCGCGTATCAATAGTGGTTTCACCTTCCTTGTTACGCTGACCTTTTCCGGAAACTTTAACGTGAGAGCCTTCAACCAGTCTCAGTAAAGCCTGTTGCACGCCTTCACCGGAAACATCACGCGTTCCGGTTTGCTGCTCCGGACTGCGGGCAATCTTGTCCACTTCATCCAGATAGACAATACCCCATTCAGCATTGGTCATATTGCCTTCAGCAATATCCAGTAACCGGACCAGAATATTTTCTACATCATCGCCGACATAACCTGCCTGGGTCAGCGTTGTGGCATCTGCGATTACAAATGGCACGCCGACAATTTTAGCCAGGGTGCTGGCCAATAAGGTCTTGCCCGTGCCGGAAGGGCCTATCAACAGAATATTGGACTTGCCGATTTCAACATCTTTATCAAACTCACCCAGTCCAGCGTCGCCGCTTTCATGTTTGAGCCGTTTGTAATGGTTATAAACCGCAACAGACAAAATTTCTTTAGCCAGGTCCTGGCCGATAATATATTGATCAAGATACTCCTTTATCTTTGCCGGGGTTGGTAAAGGACCCTGCATTTTGGAAAGTTCTTTTTTCCGGCTCCAGTTACTGACCACCTGATTGGCCAATAACACACAATCGCCACAAATAGTGCCATCGCTGCCTGCAATCAAAGGTACTGTAGGCGACCCCGCTATGCCACAAAAGGAACAATGTTTGACTTCTTTATCGCTCATGGATAATTCCTCGGATCACTTAGGTAAACTGGCTAACCATGCGCGTTGACACGTTCGCCGCGAACGTTCGTTCATGAGTTGACGTATTATCGGTGTCGCTTTTTGTAACGATAAAGTTTCTGCTCTTTGTATTTGCTTGCACAAAACGAGGTGGAACCCTATTTCCGATTCGACAATTTCACTGATTTCACCGGCTTTTATACTAAAAAGCACGGCGTCCAATTCCGGATAAAGCTTGCCGCGCGGCACTATTCCCAGCATGCCGCCTTGCAACGCAGTCGGACATTCAGAATGTTTCAATGCCAGTTCAGCAAATTTATAGGGCTTCTTTTGCAGTTTTGCACTGATTTCCTGCATTCTTGAAAAGGCAGATTCGCGGGTATTTTCAGGATAATCAGGATTAATACTGATCAATATATGGCAGGCTTCACGCCGTTCAGGCAGATTGAATTGCTCCGGGTGCAGATGGTAATAAATGCCTATCTCGACTTCATTGACATCAGGCGCACGTGATGCGATCAGATCCATCACTACATTGACCCTGCACTGACGATAAAGTGCGCTATTCAGACTATCCTGGTTCAGCTTATTCTTTTCCAAATCACTGAAAAAGGATTCATCATCCTCGTAGCGCTCGCGGATTTCCCGGTAAGCAGTTGCTAACTCCTTATCGGAAATAATCACCGCTCCGGCTTCAGGCGCATTGAGGATTCGATTTTCTATCATCAATTCATTGTTGGCTTGAGCTTCTGCTTGCCTTAATTCAGCCTCTTGCAATTCATCAGGAGTTCTTTTGAAAAGTGCCAGGGCCGCTCTTAACAAGGCATAAGCTTCAGTCTGAACAGATTTGGTAGACGGGTTCATATCAAACCTCTGGCTCATTGAATGACTCAGGATGCGCAGGAGCCAGAGCTGACTCAGGAACTTGCAGGGTTCTACCGTGAAAAGCCACATGATATTGAATCTGTGCACTGTCCCTGAGCACTTTGAAGACTTCGCCCTCAGTGCCTTTAGCAAACAGGACTTTACCCTGGATTCCTAAATCAATCGTACAAACCACCTTGTCTCTGAACTCATAGCGGCTGGGGTTCCATGGTTCATCCGCACCGATCAGCTCTTCCAGCCGGCAGCCTACCATTCGTCCATGATTTAGAAAGTGCACGGTAAAAATGACCTGATCCTGTAAAAAAGTGCCTACTTCAATGACATTGCCTACACTGCCCCGGCGAATCAATAAAGCACCTACTTCCATACCGGGGTAAGTGCCGTCATTGCGGACGTTTCTGGTAACCCGGACGGATTCACCAAATTCAAACCGGCCTTCGTCGAAGCGCTCGGGTTTCATGTCTTTATATCACTCAGGGAAACAAATGCTGTTTGCGGCTCGCCCATGGAAAACACCTTAAACACTTTTTCCGTTTGCGCATCGGATTCGACAAAATCCTGATAGGCTCGCTGCAAGAGCTTGCTGTAAACCGCCTTTTTCGTAATTTCATTTTCCGGCATGCCATCGGCAGCAGTTTGTAAATAATCATGGAACCGTTGCAGGATATGCAGACGATTAACATGCACCACGCTAGGCTCATACTCCAGTTGAAAATACTGTAAAAAATCTTCTGCCGATTCCAGTTCTTCGATTTCTTCTTCAAAACTCATGGGGGTTTCTCCGGGTAATTAATTCTACTTTGTCAGATTATACGCAAGCTCGTCATACCCGCCGGGAGCGGGTATCCAGTGCCATGGATGGTAAACTCAAATCCATCCATGGAGCATGGATTCCGGCAATCCATGCCGGAATGACGATCTTGAGTTGTGATCATGAAATGAATTAAATGGGACCGACTAAAGAGGCATCCTGAGTTAACACATAGATTGACAGAATTAAAAAAGCCACAACGGCAATAATCGTCAGTAATGAATCGCCTATCTGTTTCAACATGATCTTGCTCCGAAAATAATAATCTTATGTAATTGGGCAGGTTGGGCTCGCGTAAGCCGACATTTACCGCTTCGATGCGTTGGGTTACCGCTATCGCCTAACCCAACCTTCACGCCTAGCCTCATTGTTCAGCTTTGCGCTTGACCACCAGTTCCAATAATCCCAGTGCGCCAATTCTGTCCTTGCTATCGAGTTCGACCAGTTTTTCTAAAATGGCCTGGCTTACATCCAGATTCTCCAAGCGCATATTTAAAAAACCAATGGCTTTCAGGGTAAATAGATACAATCTGACCTGCGTTAATAATTCGGCTGGGGTATCGGCAATATGTGCCGTTTGCAACTCGCGCCAGTTTTCAGGAAAGGCCACCAATGACCGGATCACAGCCAACGCTTTCGTAGTTGCAATTAACGCGTCTTCCAGCCGGTGCTGGTAATAATAAAAACGGTTTAAGGCAACCAGTACGTTCAACGACTCAGGCGCAAGGAAATAGGCTTTCAGCAAAGGCAGTTCGGCATCGCCATGCGCATAATTTTCGGCGGCGGCTGCTATCATCTCTTTAACGCCTGCAACATCCGGTTCTTCAAAATACAAACCCTGCGCTTCAAAATCCAACAGATCCATCTATGCCCTCACTGTCCGTTTTATCGGGATATTTTTAACGGGAGCACAAATACTTTCCGCGTCGCACACATCACAACTGTCTTCAACCAATACTTTATGTGCCTGCTTTTGCCCGGCTTCCAGTTCATCAATCCGCTCGATCAAGCAGGCAATCGCTTTGCCCACCGGATCAGGAATCAAATGATGATCCAGATCAATACCATGCCGGTTTTGGATTTTAGTGCCTTTACTTTGAATAACACGTCCGGGAATGCCCACCACCGTACAACACGGCGGCACATCTTTGATGACGACTGAATTGGCGCCGACACGCACATTGTTGCCCAGGGTAATGGCTCCAAGAATCTTCGCGCCAGAACCTACCATTACATTATTGCCCAAAGTGGGATGACGTTTTTCCTTGTTCCAGGTGGTGCCGCCCAACGTGACGCCGTGATAAAGCGTGACATCATTGCCAATTTCCGCCGTCTCGCCTATCACCACCCCCAGCGCATGATCAATAAATAAGCGCCGCCCGATAGTTGCACCCGGATGAATATCGACACTGGTGAACATTTTGCTGAATGCGGCCAGGATTCTGGCAGTCAAGCGCCAGTTTGCTTGCCATAAACGGTGCGTGATTCGGTGCATTAGCACCGCATGGACACCCGAATAGGTCAGTACTATTTCCCAAATGCCATGCGCGGCAGGGTCACGGCCAAAAACGCAATACATATCCTCATGCCATTGGGCAAAAAAGCTCAACGGTTTCTCTGTGCTGATTTTTACATTATCGGACATGACCCTAACCATTAACTGATACACCAAGCAGTTTTACCGGGAATAGGCGCCGCTGGTATTCTGAAAAATGAACCGGGATAACGATCATCCTGATCGCGTAGGTCCAGCTTTTCTTTAACTTCCGGCTCGCATGTTTTCTGTTCGCTAACTTCATTCATGACTGCCTCTCCTACAGATTTTGATGAAATCGGTTGAGATCTACCGCGTTGGGTGAGTGTTTGGACTCGGTGACAAAGCGTCTGACCTGCATTAATAAGGCTTGTGCCTGTGTCCGGGTAACCGATAACCCCATTTGTTGATAGGCATGAATGACCCCCCGTGTGCCGGAATGCTTGCCCAACACCAGTTGATGACTGCGCCCGACGATGGCAGGATCAACCCCTTGATAATTATTCGGGTCTTTTAACAAGCCATCAACATGGATACCTGCTTCATGACTGAACACGTTTTTGCCAATCAGACTTTTCCGGCTACCGATAGCATCGCCCGATGCACTGGCAACTTGCTCGGACAGCGATGGAAAATGCTGTAAATTGATGCCTGTTTCAAAGCCATATAATTGTTTCAAGCCGACGACAACCTCTTCCAATGCGGCATTTCCCGCGCGTTCACCCAGTCCATTAACCGTGGTATTGACATGAGTTGCACCGGCCAGCGCAGCTGCCAAGGTATTGGCGGTAGCAAGCCCCAGGTCATCATGGGCATGCATTTCAATTTCCAGATCCGTTGCGGCTCTTAACTTTTTGATGGTTTCAAAAACACCGAACGGTTCCATGATTCCAACGGTATCGGCAAATCGAATTCTGCTCGCCCCGGCCAGTTGCGCGGTTTCGGCCATTCTCATCAAGAAATCCACGTCTGCTCGCGAGGCATCTTCCATACCGACACACACGTCCATACCCAGATGTCGTGCCTCCTGCACACAGCTGTTAATCGTGCTTAGCACCCACTGCCGGCTTTGTTTAAGCTTGTGCTGAATATGCTGGTCGGAAGCCGATATGGATAAATCGACCTTATCGACATTCAAACCTAAACAGGCGTGCAAATCATCCCTTCGCATCCTTGACCAGACCAGTAGTTTTGCGGGCAATCCCAAAGCGGCAATCGCTTTGATTTCTTCTCTTTCGACAGCGCCCATCGCCGGAATGCCGATTTCCAGTTCCGGCACGCCCAAGCCCGACAACTGCTTGGCAATCGTCAGTTTTTCGTCCAGCGAAAATGCGACTCCGGCCGATTGCTCGCCATCCCTGAGCGTGGTGTCGTCGATGATGATATGGCGGGGTTGGGTTTTCATAATTCACCGTAGAGTACGCATTGCGTACCTTTTTAGATTCTAATGGTACGCAATGCGTACCCTACGCATAGGTTGGAGCAAACGCTTTTTCAGGATCGGCTACAGGGCCGTTGCCATCCCAATACGGCGACAACTTACGCAAGGTTGCAACGATGCCGGGCATCACTTTCAACACCTCATCCACTTCCGACATAGTGTTATAGCGCGAAAAGGAAAAGCGAATCGTGCCGTGCGCGGCGGTGTAGGGAATGTCCATGGCCCGCATCACATGCGAGGGCTCTAACGAACCAGATGTGCATGCCGAACCGCTGGATGCCGCAATACCAGCCTTGTTTAATAACATCAGAATCGACTCGCCTTCTATATATTCAAAGGCGATGTCCGTGGTGTTGGGCAGCCGGTTGTATAAATCCCCGGTGACAAAACAATGCGGAATCTGTTCGGTAATTCCGCGTTCCAGACGATCACGCATGGCTTTGACTTTGGTGTTTTCATACTCGATGAACTCCTGCGCCAGTTCGCAGGCTTTACCCAGGCCGACAATAGACGCAGTGTTTTCAGTCCCTGCCCTTCTGCCGCGTTCCTGATGACCGCCGCGTAATAAGGGCCGATAACGCGTACCGCGGCGCAGGTACAACACACCGATGCCCTTGGGTGCATGTAGTTTGTGTCCCGATAATGACAGCATATCGATTTTCGTGTCCTGCAACATCATCGGAATTTTGCCCACTGCCTGCACGGCATCGGTATGAAACATCACGCCTGCCGCATTGGCCATATCCGCCATTTCCGCAACCGGGAAAATGGTGCCCGTTTCATTATTCGCCCACATCACCGAGACAATCGCCACCTGATCAGACAACAACTTTTTATACGATTCAAGATTTAAACGCCCGGCCTTATCGACCGGCATCCTATGGATGGTGTAGCCGTCTTTTTCAAGATAGTCGCACAGATTTAAAATCGCGGCATGTTCCACCGCAGTGGTAATGATTTCTTTCTTGTCCGGTTGCGCTTTAAGCGCTGACAGAATGGCCGTTGAGTTGGATTCAGTTCCGCAGGAGGTAAAAATGATCTCGGAATCATGTTCACAGCCGATTAAAGCCTGAACCTGTTGCCGGGCATGTTTGAGCCCGCGCGCTACGCCATCAGCGAATTTATGTATGGAGGACGGATTGCCGTATTGCTCGAGAAAATAAGGAATCATCGCATCGACTACGACAGGATCAACTTTAGTGGTGGCATTGTTATCCAGATAAATATCACTCATGACACAGCCTCTATATTGACCAGTTTTGCCATTTCCGTTGCGGGCACAACCTTAATGAATTCACCCATCACTTCCATTAAACGCTGTTGAATTCCTGCAATGGTCATCGCTGCCATCTGACAACCGTTACATGCGCCGGTCATGTTGACATAAGCGGTGTTACCGATGACCTCAACCAGCTCCACGTCTCCACCGTCGGCCATCAGTGCCGGTCTTAACGACTCCAGCACTTGCTCGATTTTTTTGATGCGTTGCAAATTGGTCAACGGGGCTTTAACGGCTGCAATTTTGATGGGCGCTTCTACGGGTGCCGCAGTCGGGTCAAATTTCTCGCCTTTTTCCGCCAGCACTTTTTCCAGAATCGCTTCAATGTCTTCATGGCAGGACGCGCAACCGCCGCCCGCTTTGGTAAAATTGGTGACATCTTCAACGGTGCGCAATTTATTAGCCCAGACCATTTCTTCGATCATCACGGCATCAATCGCAAAACATTTACAGATCAACGCACCTTCTTCATGATCGTCTTTCCACTCTTCGCCTCGGTAATTGGCAATCGCCGCTTGCAACGCTTCGCGTCCCATCACCGAACAGTGCATCTTTTCTGGCGGCAGACCTTCGAGCTGATCGGCAATATCCTGATTCGTCACCTTTAAGGCTTCATCCAGGGTCATGCCTTTAATGATTTCGGTCAGCACCGATGACGAGGCAATCGCCGAACCACACCCGAAGGTTTGAAAACCTGCATCAAGGATCACTTCACTCTCATCATCGACCTTCAAAGTCAGCCGCAATGCATCGCCGCAACTAATTGAACCCACCTCTCCGGTCGCATTGGCATCAACCACCGCGCCCGCATTTTTGGGGTTAAAAAAATGTTCTTTTACTTTGTCGGAATAGTCCCACATGGCTTTTATCCTCGGATTGGATGGGTCGATGCAGGTTGAGTTAGCGTAACCCAACATTTGCCGCCCGAATTTATTGGGTTACGGCTACCACCTACCAACAGTAGGCGCATAAGGCGACCCAATCTACATAATTAAGAACAGGTTTTAGTTCCAGTGCCTTCGCTGCTGGTATTAAACGAAGTGCCGCAAGCGCAACTTTTAGCCGCATTAGGATTGGTAAACTTGAATCCCGAACCGTCGATGCTGTCGAGAAAATCAACAGACATGCCGTCGAGCATCGGCAAACTGTCCGGATCAATAAATACCTTCACTTCGCCGCAATCAATAATGGTGTCTTCCGGCGTGTGGCTGCCTTCGAGTTTCAAGCCGTATTGATAACCTGAACAACCGCCATCGGTGACTTCTATCCGTAAGCCCGCTGAAGGTGTTTCAGAGCTGGCAATAAAGCGGCCGACGGCGCTAATGGCTTTTTCTGTTAATGTAATCATTTTTATGCACTCCTGAATGTATGGCATCGTTCTTGTTAATAGTTAAAGCAACCTGTATGCCATTTCGTTATTTATGTGTAATTGCTTGTTTAATAAGATGTTAATAAAGCACCCGTACAATAAATAGCGCGCATTTAAACGGGTATTAATCACACACAAAGATGACAATGTAAGCTTTGCTACAAAATGAAAGGGGATATGAAATGAACGTAGAAGATTTAGATGTAGGCGATGTCGTTTATGCTGCAAAAACGATTACCGATGATGGCTCAATACCCGATGGTACCGAAGGCGAAATATTGGCCGAAGCCGGGACTCGCGGAGTCATTACCCTGATTGGGCATGTGGAAGAAGAGCCGGATCGCACCGTTTTTCTGGTGCGCTTTGAAGATAAAGACATGAATCTGGGTAATCCGATTGGCTGCTGGGTTGAAGATTTGGCTGCTGAACCCAAGCTGATTAATTAGCCAGCAAGTCTGTAATGAAGTGCAGACAAAGATTTGGGTAAGTCCTCCCTCTCCCCCTAATATAGAAACTCAGGCATTTACACAGCTCGTCATCTCGGCAGGGAATGCCGAGATCCAGAAGCCATGGATGGCAATACCAGATATCGCTAACCATTTTTTTCCACGTGAAACCATTTTACTGTTTTCCACATCCCAGTGTTCTGGATTCAGGCAATCCATGCCGAAATGACGGTGATAGAAATTGTGTAGTTACCTATGGCTTTACCCGTTACAGTATGATTATGAATATACAAACCGAAACCGTCCTGAACTACCACAATCGCACCAAACACCGGCTGAAGCGATACGCAAAGGGCCCGGAATCAATCGATTGGGAAGACCAACCCGATCAATTCCGGCGTTTTTCCGGGTGCGAACTTGTCAAACTGCCCAAACCGGGGGCTGAACTTGAAGCCTTGTTTGCCGACCTGGATAACCCGGAAGCAATACCGGCAAAACCGTTAAATCTGGCCAATGCCGGTTTATTGCTGGAACTGGCCTTTGGCCTGTCGGCATGGAAACAATACGGCCCCAGCCGCTGGGCACTGCGCTGCAATCCTTCCAGCGGCAACCTGCACCCAACTGAAGCTTATCTGATCAGCACCGGCGATGACCGCACCCGCTCCCGGCGGGTTAGCGGCATACACACCATCCCTGGCGATAACTTCATTAAATCCGGCGTTTACCACTATGTCAGTCATGACCATAGTCTTGAACAGCGTTGTCAGTTTCAAGACAATCACCCTGATTCCGGCCTACTGATCGGCTTATCTTCAGTTCATTGGCGGGAAGCCTGGAAATACGGCGAAAGAGCTTACCGCTATTGCCAGCATGACATAGGCCATGCCTTGGGGGCGTTGCGCTATTCCGCAGCAACGCTGGGCTGGTCGATGGAATTGCTGGCCGAATGGTCGGATGACGACATCGCCAGGCTATTGGGACTTGATCGGGATGATTTCAAACCACTGGAACATGAATCCCCCGATATTATTTGCCGGATCAATACGCATGCCGGCAATAAACCATTAGACGTTGAGGTTCTACTGGAAGCCGCGCAATCGGGAACGTGGTCTGGCTCAGCCGACAGCCTTCGCGCCTATCATATGTATAAGTGGCCGATCATTGATGAAGTCTCAATGCCGCAAGCTAAACCGCGAACGGAAGAACCGAGTGGCAATCGCAGTCAAACGACCAACAACTTATAAAATCATCCTGCACCAAAACAGCAACGCAAATCATCCGCCAACGCCGCAGCGCGCAACAGTTTGACGGCAAAATGCCGCCGATGCCACAGACTGATTTTTACCGGATGCTGGCCGCCGTCTTGCCGACCACCGCCGCCTTCGAACTATGGCGCTGGCCGCCGAAAATTCACCTGTTTATTTTTGTCCATCGCGTTGAAGGTTTAGCTCCCGGCATCTATGCATTGCCGAGACATAACGATGCCCTTGAACCATTACAGGCCGCAACCCTGGCTGATTTCGATTGGCAGAAAGTATCCGAAGCAATACCGCTTTATCATTTGTATTCAGGCGATTGCAGACAGATTGCCAAAACGCTGTCCTGCCATCAACCCATCGCCAGCGACAGCGCCTTCAGCCTGGGCATGGTTGCAGAATTTGGCGAAACCATCGAAGCGGCACCGTGGCTTTACCGCCGCTTGTTCTGGGAATGCGGCCTGATAGGCCAAACGCTGTATCTGGAAGCGGAAGCCGCAGGCCTTCGCGGCACCGGTATCGGCTGTTACTTTGATGACAGCGTACATGAGGTTTTAGGCATCAAGGATGATAAATTCCAAAGCCTGTATCATTTTACCGTGGGTAAACCGTTGGAAGATAAACGACTGGAAACATTACCGGCTTATGGGCATTTGAATAGCAAGGCACAATAGTTGGAGTTAACAAAATGGATTTATAACGACCATCTGAATTGTAATCAGCTGGTCGTAGGCTCGACCAATAGTGTAAACTCCATAAAAAAACAATAAGTTGTCTTTTTAATTATCATAGAACAAATATTCTGGAGTAAAGAGAATTTAGACGGTTAATTTTGGCTGGCTAAAATAAAAACTTATATTTGTTATTCAGCGTCGGATTTTTACCTGTAAAAAAGTCAAAAGTTAGTTTATTTAAATTCCATATTAGTGGGTGACATAAAAAATTAAACATTATAAAACAACTAATTAGTGAATTATTAGGTAACTTCTCATTACCCACAGGTAGCCGCAGCCCGAATCAAATCAGATAACGGTGGAATATTGCTTTCGCCACACAACCTATCCTTAAGATAATGCCAAAACGAAATCTTGTGCTTTAGGCATGTCTTTTTTAAGCTGGCAAAGGTATCGCGACATCTTCGTCCTGCCTCACTACGAGTGCTACCGCTTATTTTTCGTTTTTTAACGTAATCCCGAATATCGCGTTCGCTCAGGTTGTTGTGGAGTGGTAAATAAGGTTTGTCGAGAACCCGAAGTAATTCGTGTTGATTGTTGCCCATCCGCTGTAGGGCAAGATTCAGTGTTACGTATGCCGTTTTGGCGCCGCACATCGTTTTAAATCGGGATTTGATATCTTCAGCCTGGATTGCCGTTGGCTCAAGTTTGTAGGCTTTCAGATCTCGGTAAATCTGCCAGAGTTGTTCGCGTGTGTTATCAACGGCTTTAACATGCTCAGCATTTAAGGGAATGAGACGATTGATGATGCGTTCGGCATGAATCCAACACAACGCATGGTCAAAGACATTAAACTGTCCGGCATCATCGCTGACAATGCTGAGGGTAACGGGAATGCCTTGAGCTAATAGGCCCCCCATTAAAGCGCCTTCGGTGATAATTCGCCGATGCCGCTTGGTTTTGATGCCCTGCTGATTCAGCCATTTCTCCCAATCGAGAGCGGTTTCGATACGCACTACCTTATCGGCTGGATCCGCTAGCGGTAGGCTACACACCGCTTCACCCTGAAATTCAAGCTCAAGACGTGCTAACAGAATAGGCGGCAGTTTTTGTTGTTCCATATACGCGAAGGCACCGGTATTCAGCATATAGAAATGGTTGCTGCCTTGGCCTAAACAGCTGAGGAAGTTAATGCGGCTTTTGCTTTCCGTGCTACTAAACCAGGCAAACAGCTCATTGCCGATATGTGTGCAATAGCCGTTTTTGCCATCATGGCGCGCTCCGGTGTCATCGGTATGTATATACTGCGAGACGGACAATCCGGCTTGTAGTAATTGGTCTTTTTCATCATGGAACACATCCAAGCCATCGGTGATAAACTGGCTTAACCGGCCGCTGGATAGTTCAACCCCCAAGTCCTGCAATTGTTTCAACAGCAGCGGTTGGGTGACATGTTGATGATGGTATTGATAGAGGATGAAACTGATCAAATGGTTGCCAAAGTGGCAGCCGTTAAGCCCGTCGGGTAGCTGTCCTGACACATAACTGCCATCTGCTGTTTGGTATTGGGCTAAGCGATAGCAGGTATTGAAGGTCTCAAATTTAATATTTTGAATGACCACGTCCCGATAACCCTTAAAAGTTGAGCCTTCTGGAATAGTATCGGGGTGGATGTCGAACGTGGCATCAATCTTAAGATGATCAGTTTTACTGCGTTTCGGCCCTTTGTTCTTTTTAGACTTGTCGCCATCATCGCTGTTCTCATCACCGTCTTCGGCCGAGTCCCCGTCCATTTTGCTGGGTTTTATTTTGGGTTTAGTGGTTTCGCCCTTGAGCTTAAGTATTTCTTGCTCCAGCTTATCTATCTGTATTTGCTGCCACGCAAGCAATTCCAGCAGCACATCGACTAGCGGTGTGCGCTCTTCGTTACTGATTTTGGGTAATTGTGGCTTAAGTGAATCCATGCCGCTATTTTAACTTGATTTTTAGGTGCTACCTGCGATTAATGAGAAGTTACATTATTAGCTGTTAACTGCTAATAATTCCACAATGTATAACACTACCTGGCGCCTTTCAGGATGTCTATTTCGGTCAAGAGAAAATGAACTCTTACTCGCCAATAAAACTTTTAATTCCAGTTAAAATTTTATACTTTGCCTTTTTTGTGTGGTTTTGCGTAACCGGCCCATTACGTCCACTTGCCAATTGGGATATTCTTGGCTATGTCGGTGCCGTTTTTAGTTACACCGAGCAAAATAGCGAGTTGCGCAAGCGCTCGCTTGAGGAAATTAAAAAATACATCTCCGCAGAACAATACAAGAGCATTACAAGCGGTTCGTATTTTAGAGAAACGGTAGCAAACGACGATCGGGCTTTTATTGAGCAGATTCCCGCTTATAGCCTAAAACCGCTTTATGTTCTCTTGACCGGCATATTGGGAACTATCATAGGAAACATAGCACTTGCATCGGTGTTGATTTCTTCCGCTGGCTTCTTTTTAATGGGAACCTCGCTTTATTTGCTTAGGCCGCGAGGCTTATATGAGCCTTTATGGCTCATTTCAATCCTAGGTCTTTTATATCTGGGCAATCCACGACTGACGCTACTAACCAAAGCCGCGACCCCAGATAGCCTGGCTGCGGGTTTTATGCTGGCGGGTTTTTGGGCTTATCTATGCAAGCCTCAATCGATTTACCCTAAAGCCTTGATGTCCCTGGCGATAATGACCAGGCCTGACGCCGTAATAACAACGGCCTGTCTCTTTCCTTTAATGGTTAAATCTAGCATTGACCGAATATTAAGCATCCAACAGCTGGTCTGGTCAATGGCAATTCCGATGACCACTTACTTGCTTTGCAATGTTCTTTACCCCGGCTTTGGCTTTAAGAAACTTATAATTCACGCCCTCAAAGGACCATTCCCCTATCCTTCCAGCATAGACACCTCGCAATTCATGCCGTTTTACTTTTCGGCACTGTATAATGATTTCTTGTCATTAATGAATTTGCCAAGATTCGCCTTTTTTCTCATTGCCAGTCTTTTGTTATTTGCCTTCTCCAGAAACCACTACGCAAAACTCATCGTGCTTGCCGCGCTGGGAAATGCCATGATGAAAATTGTTCTTTTTCCAAACTTTGATGGAGGTTACCAAGAGAGATATCTTTTTTTGTCCTATTTCCTGACCTTGTTTGCGGCATTCAATAGGCAGACAGACCCAAGCTTGTTTGGTGATACCCTCCGTAAGACGAAGCGCGTTGTGGCACAGAAAGTGCGTTGGTTGGGCTGACGAAGGAAGTCCATCGTTCGCGACTGATGCGCCTCGTCTCTCGGCACATCCTATTGAACTCATTCGAACGCTGAAAAACTGTAAGGCGGATTCGCGCCAGCAATCCGCCATATCGGGATGATCTAATCTGATTATCATCCGGACTTTTTCAAGCGGTTTTTTATGTCGAATGTTTTGGATATTGTGTGTCAAATGGCGTTTTGCTGGCGCGAAGCCGCGCTAAAGCTACAAATTAGGAGTAAATTCGTATGAGAAGTTATACGGCAATTGTGGAGCGATGCCCGGATACGGGTTTTTATGTTGGCTTTATTCCTGGATTCCCAGGGGCGCATACGCAAGCAGAAACCTTGGATGAGCTAAATCAAAATCTTCGGGAAGTTGTTGAAATGTTGCTTGAAGATGGTGAGCCGGTATTGGAAGCCGAATTTATCGGCACCCAAAATGTTGTTGTGGCTTAAGCATGGGACACTTGCCTGTTCTTAAGCCTCGCGAAATCGTTGCATTACTTGAAGCATTGGGATTTAGCGAACTTCGGCAGCGAGGTTCGCACAAGCAGTTTCGCCACCCTGATGGCAGATGCACAACAGTGCCATTTCATGCGGGCCGTGATGTGTCGCCTATTTTACTTCGGCAAATTGCAAAAGATATTGGATTAACAGTTGAGGAACTTCTTAAAGCTGTAAGGCGGATTCGCGCTAGCAATCCGCCATAATCGGGATGATCTAATTTGACTATCTTCCGGACTTTTTCAAGCGGTTTTTTATGGTCGAATGTATTGGCTATTATGCGCCAAATGGCGGTTTGCTTGCGCGAAACCGCCCTACAACTACGTGATCTGTTAAAAATAACTTTTACATTTGCGATTGTAAATAATTTTGCAGCCCCACTTTTTCAATCAATTCAAGCTGGGTTTCCAGCCAGTCGACATGTTCTTCCTCAGACTCCAGGATATTGGAAAAGAGTTCCCTAGAAACAAAATCACTCACCGTCTCGCAATAGGCAATCGCTTCTCTGAGCAAAGGCAAGGCAATTTGCTCAAGTTTTAAATCACAACAGAGCATTTCCTGGGTATTTTCACCGATCATCAATTTGCCGAGATTTTGCAGGTTTGGCAGGCCTTCAAGAAAAAGAATTCGCTCGATGATTTGATCGGCATGCTTCATTTCGTCAATAGATTCTTGATATTCCTTTTCGTTAAGTTGTTTAAATCCCCAGTGTTTGTACATTCTGGCGTGTAGAAAATACTGGTTGATCGCTGTCAGTTCATTTTCCAAGGCTTTATTGAGATACTCAATGATTTTTGTGTCGCCTTTCATGGTAGTTTCCCTTTAAATAATCGTTACGGGTTGATTTGTTGCAGAAGGTAAGGGTTCAACGGGGGTTACTGTTTGCCCAAGCAAAGCGATGACCTCTTTATTGCATTTTCCGCAATCTTTGCCTATTCCGAAACAATGCGTGAGTTTTTTTCGCGTGCAGACACCATTTTCAATAGCTTTTAAAATCTGTGAATCAGTGACCGCTTTACAAACACATATATACATGGCTGTTGCCTAGCGTCTTCGCCGTTGCACCGTTTGCGGATCGACAGTGATTTGACGATAAATTTCCACTCTATCGCCATCCTTTACAGCGGTATCCAACGCGGCAATTTTGCCGAATATGCCCACTTTTTGGCTGGCCAGATTTATTTCGGGATACCGTAATAATACACCGGACAGCTTAATGGTTTCTTCTATGGTGCTGTTATCCGGCACTTCCAGACGCATCCATAACTGTCTATCGGAATCTGCGTAACACACTCCTACGTTCATGATGTCTCCTCGAACTATTCAGTAATGGCTTCGTTTGAAATAATTGCAACACGTTTTTTCTGAGCAATTTTTTGGTCGATGAGGCGTTTTCCAACAATCAGAAATGCCAGCATGATGAATCCGCCTGGGGGCAGCGCCATTAATAAAAAGCCTTTGTAGTTGGGAATAACCGTGACTTCCAGAAACTTGAACGATTCGCCCAGCAGCACTGAGGCATTGGCGAATAGTGTGCCCGAAGCGCTTATCTCTCTTGCCGCACCGAGCGCAACCAGGACGACGGTAAAACCGAGACCCATCATCAAGCCATCCCACAGCGCATGTCTTACCGGCTGCTTGGAAGCAAAAGCTTCGGCACGACCTAACAAGGCGCAATTGGTGACGATTAAGGCAATGAACAAGCCCAGCACTTTATAGAGTTCGTGCGCCCAGGCATTCATTAAAATATCGACCAAAGTCACCAGCGCGGCGATCAGCAGCACGAAAATCGGGATACGGATCTCGCTGGGGATTAAATGCCTGGCCACTGAAATGAGGCCGTTGGACGCCGTAATCACCACTAGCGTGGCGAGGCCCATACCCAAGCCGTTGGTGGCCGTTCCCGTCACTGCCAGCAAGGGACACAGCGCCAGGTTTTGCCCGAACACGATGTTGTTGTTCCAAATGCCGTCGGCGGCGATTTTACGATAGGTCTCTGATAGAAACATGGCGATGCCCTCTCAAGGATTAATCAGTTGCGCCTGATGCGCTTTGAATAATTGCAAGCCCCGGTAAATCGCCTGCACCGACTTGCGCGGGGTGATGGTTGCACCGGCAAATTGGTCGAATTCGCCGCCGTCTTTTTTAACCGCCCATTTTGCCGACGCTAAATTGTCCAGGGAGCGGCCGGCAAAGTTCAATATCCAATCCGACTTGGCGACTTCGATCTTATCGCCGAGGCCTGGAGTTTCTTTGTGATTGAGCACACGCACGCCCAGAATATTGCCGTCGCGGTCCAGGCCCATGATCATATTGATGGCGCCGGAATAGCCGTCAGGCGCGGTAAACTTAAAACACACAGCGGAAACCTTGCCGGACTCTTTAGCGATATAAACGGTGGTTTCGTTCGCGCCGATATTGTATTCGGCGGACGGAATGTTCAATGTGTCCAACAATATATCATTATCATAAAGAGCGGGGGGGACCACCTCTTCCAGGGATTTTTTTAAATCTTCATCGAGCCGCCGTTGAATAGCGCCTTCCGTGCTGCAATTGGTAACACCCAGCAGCACACTGGCAAGCAAGGCGAATCCCGCTAAAACGCCTGCTTGAAATTCCAGCTTGGGTCTGAGCCGCGCCAGATTTGATGGCTCCAGCCAACGCTTTAACCATTCCAGATAATAGGCGGCTTGCTCTTTCAGGCGTACGCTAATTGCGGAGTCAAGTTTCATGGCTTACCTTCAGGCTCAGGATTTCGGTATTTCAAGGGGCTTGCCTTTACGGTCGCGTCCATAAATTCGGGGGCGAATATAATGATCTATCAGCGGTGTCGCCGCATTCATCAGCAATATGGCAAACGCCGCACCTTCAGGGTAGGATCCCCAGGTACGAATCACGAAAATCAAAAGTCCACATCCTGCGCCAAAAACCAGCTGCCCTGTCTTCGTATTGGGCGAGGTGACATAATCCGTGGCTATAAAAAAGGCCACGCACATCATCCCTCCTGAATACAAATGCACAAATGGGCCAACATAATGTTGATCATCCATTAAATGAAAAACCCCGGCTAACACGGTAACAGTGAGTAATAAAGACACCGGAATATACCATTGGATAATGCCCTGCCGGATTAACCACACGCCGCCCAGGACCAGTAAAAGCGCAGAAGTTTCACCCAGACTGCCGCGTGTCCAGCCGATAACATTTAGAATGCCGGAATAGTCTTTCAATATGTCGGGTAACACACGGTTTTGCGAGAATTCAGTTTTGATAAAGCCCAAAGTGGTCGCGCCCGTAGTCGCGTCTAAATTTTCCAAGCCTGAAAAAGTGATATGCCAGCTTTCGACCAATCCCGGTGACTGTGAAAAAAACAACGGCGATACATTCGGCCATGTGGTCAATTCGATAGGAAAGGAAATCAATAAGGCGACTCTAGCTAACATGGCCGGATTAAACAGGTTTTGTCCCAGGCCGCCATAAACCTGTTTACCTAAAATAATGGCTATCGCGGAACCGACCACACCTGCCCACCATGGCGCCCAGGGCGGTAATGACATGGCCAGCAACCAGCCTGTTAATACAGCAGAACCGTCCATAACGACCGGTGTAGCCATTCTGCCCGACAGACGCACGCAAAAAGCTTCAAAAAAAACTGCTGATGACACGGTAATAATAAACAGATTCAACGCCGGCCAACCAAAAAGCAATAAGCCGAAAATGGTTGCAGGCGATATCGCCAACATGACCTGCCACATGATATGACTGACGCTGGAGTTGGCGCCGACATGCGCACCGCTGCTGGGTTTCATGTGCGGGATCATGCCAAGGCCTCCTGTTCAGCGGCTTTTAGCCGTTCCCGCTCTGCCTTGGCTGCGATTCGGGCTTGCTCTTCTTCGCGTTGTTGCTGGGCTATGCGTTCCATACGGGCATTACGCGCATCAATCAGGCGCTTGGTTTGCTCGGATTTATGCTGTGCCTGCTGTCTGGCCATGACTTCACCCGAGGCATATTTAAAATACTGTACCAGGGGAATATTGGACGGACAGATATAGGAACAGCAACCGCAACTGATACAATCTTTTAAGCCTATATCAACGGCGGCATCCAGTTGATTAATACGGATATTGTTCGCCATATCCAGGGGCCGCAGTCCCGCCGGACACACAGTGACACAACTGGCGCAACGGATGCAGGGCTGTTCATCGGTACTTTTCAATTCGTTTACAGTTAATGCCAAAATGCCGCTGGTGGCCTTGACCGTCGGCAGCCCGGTGTGCGGCAAGGACTCGCCCATCATCGGGCCGCCCATGATAATCCGCGCGGTTTGGCCAGAATTTACCTCGCAAAAGTTGAACAGTTCAGAGATTAAGGTTCCTATCGGCACTTCGACATTCATCGGACGAGTTACCGCCCCGCCTGAGACGGTAATCACGCGGCTGACTAGTGGCTGTCCGTGGCGTATGGCTTTATGGGTAGCATAAGCGGTACCGACGTTATGAATGGTCACGCCGATTTCCGAGGAGCGGCAACCCACCGGGACTTCCTTGCCGGTCACATAACGGATCAATTGCCTGTCCCATCCCATCGGATAGCGGGTAGGAATTTGTATAACTTTAATGTGCTGGTAGGGCATTGCTGCGGCTTGCATGGCAAGATAAGCTTGCGGTTTGTTGTCTTCAATCGCCACCACAGCACTTTCGGTCTCCATGCCCTGCAGCATCAAGCGCACACCGTCGATAATCTGCTCGGCGCGTTCCTGCATCAAGCGGTCATCACAACTTAAATAAGGCTCGCATTCCGCGCCATTAATGATTAGAGTATCGATATGGTTCTCGCGCCCCATATTGAGTTTTACCGCCGTGGGAAAAGTAGCTCCGCCCATGCCGACAATACCCGCGGCGCCGACCCGCAAACTAATATCTTCAGGCGTTAACTGGAAAGGGTCGGCTATCGGCTTGGTTGCTATCCATTCATCTTTACCGTCAGTTTCAAGCACGATCATGCGTATCGGCAAGGCGGACGGATGTGGCGCCGGGTAATCATTGACATCGAGAATGATGCCCGAACTGGGTGCATGGACCGGTGCGGAAATCATGCCCTGACTGTAAGCTAATAATTGCCCTTTCAGCACTCTGTCGCCGACTCTAATCAGCGGTTCGGCTGGCTTACCCACGTGTTGCTGCAGGGGGATATACAACTTTTTCGGCAACGGGAAATTGCTGACAATTGCTTGCGTAGCAGTTGCGGCTTTGTGTTCTTCCGCATGGATGCCGCCCCGAATGCGCGGTTTGAAAAAAAAACTTAACATGGTGCGTTACCCGTTGCAGTTATGGCAGGTTTAGCCCATCGCCAGTTACGCAAAGTGACTTCAATCGGGTGCATTTGCAAACATTCAGTCGGACATACATCCACACATTTTTTACAGCCTATGCATGCATCGGCAACGACGGCATGTATTTGCTTGGGCGCGCCGACAATGGCATCGGTGGGACAGACTTTAAAACAGCGCGTGCAACCGGTGCAGGTGGCTTCACTGACTCTGGCAACCAGTAATTCAGGTTCTTTAACTTCGCTTAAATCCAGATCCAAACCCAATAAAGCGGCGATTTGTTCAGCCAATGCGCTGCCGCCGGGCGGGCATATCGTAGCGGGCGCTTTGCCCTCGGCCAGCGCTTCCGCGGCGGGCCTGCAACCGGCAAAACCGCATTGACCGCATTGTGACCCGGGTAACAATGACTCCAGTTTCTCAACAATCGGACTGCTTTCAACTTTTAAGTACTTGCCGGCAATGCCCAGTAACAAGCCTAAAAACAACCCTAACAAGGATAAAATTACAATAGCGGACAAAACATACATGGTTTTTTTCCCGTTGCTATTTACTGTAAAGCCCTGCAAAACCCATAAATGCCAGCGATAAAATACCGGCGGTAATAAACGCAATCGGCGTTCCGGCAAATAACGCAGGAACAGCCATTAACGCCAAACGCTCACGCAAACCCGCAAACAGCACCATCACCAGAGTAAAACCTACTGCGGAACCAAAACCAAAAATCATACTTTGCATAAAACCGTATTGTTCCTGCACATTCAGTAATGCCACGCCAAGGACTGCGCAATTTGTAGTAATCAGCGGCAAGAAAATACCCAATATTTGATACAGTACCGGACTGGTTTTATGCACCACCATTTCGGTGAACTGCACCACGGCGGCAATCACCAGAATAAAAGCAAGTATGCGTAAAAACTGGATATGCAAAGGCGCCAGAATAAAGTGTTCCAGCATCCAGCTGGTCATAGCTGCCAGGGTCAGGACAAAGGTTGTTGCCAAGCCCATGCTCAAAGCGCTGTCCAGTTTTTTCGAGACGCCCATAAACGGACACAGTCCGAGAAATTTCACCAAGACCACGTTGTTGACCAGAGCCGTGCCTAATAAAAGTAGAAGGTATTCACTCACTGTATTTCCAGGCTGTTTGTAGGAACTTTTACAAGATCAATGCATCAATTATGCCAATCCGGCAAATATGCAAAAACAGCGAGTTTGTCGTTCGAGCGCCATGCAAAAACATCCTAAAGTTTTGCATAACAACTGTTATAAGTTATACATACCTACATCAATGAAAATGCGTGTGTCGTAAACCTTACAAAATCTTAGGGCCCATGAATCTTCTTAATGAAGTTGTCCCGGAGTTCAAAGCTGGCTTTGTATGATTTATGCGGACAAGGCCAACCTTGTAGTCCGGGCGCTAATATTGGCGTTATATTTGCTTTGTATATTAAATAGGTTTCTTACAAGCCTTTCATACCAGGCCAAATCTTATGAAAAATAAATCATTGCAATATTTACGGATGCATACCAACATGGAAAATGTCATTGATGAATTGGCGCCTAATGCTCTCGGGGAGGGAACTATCAATGGCAACGATGACCGGATGCCTTACAGCTTGTTTGTTGAGGCGGTTGAACAAGCGCCGATGGCCATTTCGATTACCGATAAAAAAGCCAACATACTTTACGTTAATGAAGCGTTTTCCAAAGTTACCGGGTACCAATCAACTGATATTCTGGGTGAAAACCAATCAAAATTGTCCGATAAATCGACGCCCCGGCATGTTTACCTCGACTTGTGGCATAACATCAGCAGTAAAAAAATATGGCGAGGGATCTTGTGTAATCGACATAAATTCGGTCATCGCTATCTTTCTGATTTGACTGTAGCGCCCATCTTAAATGAGCGGGGGACGATTACTCATTTCATCGGTATGCATCGGGATATTACCCAGTCCTATGAATCTGAAAAAAAAGTCGTTAATCAAAAATTATTAATTGAATCCGTCATTAATTCCTCACCCATTGCCATGGTGGTTATCGATAATCAGGATCGGGTGATTCTGGACAATCACATGTATAAAGCCCTGGTCAGTGATCTGGATAAAGGCGAGCCTGCAACCTATTTTTTGCAATTGTTGCGTAATGAGATGGGGGCTTTATGGCAGCACACACAAGGTAATCAACAAGGCTTTAATAACCGCGAATTTAGAGTAGAAGGCAAAGGAAGCCGTGGAACTCGCTGGTTTTCCTGTGCCGGAAACTGGTTTATAGAGAATGAAGTGAATGCCGATGCGTTTTTTGATAACACTTCAAAACAGTACCTTATACTGACCATAACGGATATAACCCGGCAACGCCGGCAGATAGAAGATTTACATCTTCAGACCTTAAAAACCATTATGTTGGAGGATGAGAGGGTGCGTGGCATCAGGGAAACCTTGCTAGGTGCGATGCACCAGATTCAAATGCCCATGAACCAAATCAAGGCCGCCGAGCAGATTTTAAGGCACAAGCGGGATGATATATATGCTGGACTGTTACAGATATTGCAGCAGATCCAGGGATCCGGAGAAGAAGCCATTGCGACCATGCAAAAATGTATCCCCGAGATTCAGCAAACTGTCGTTATTCCGGTTAATCTAAATCAAATTCTGCATGAAGTGTTATTACTCAATGGCCAGCGAATCCTGGGCAAGGGTATAGACGTGCATTGGGAGCCATTGGCCCAGTTGCCGAATATGCTGGGCTCCGAAAATCGCCTGCGCATCTTATTCAAGCAATTGATAGACAATGCAATTGAAGCGGTAAGCGAATCAGCTAGTGAAGAACAGCGGCTTAAGATTACCACGGATGCTGACGCTGATTTGATTTATGTCTGCATAGAAGACAGCGGGCCGGGTATTCCTTTTGAAAAACGCACCAAAGTCTTTGAACCTTTTTATACCACTCGCCCTATGGGCGGTAATCAGGCGGGTATGGGGCTGGTTATGGCAAAGGAGATTGTTAATCAGCATCAGGGATTTATTGATATAGATCAGGATTACGATCAGGGGTGCCGGTTCAGAATAAGTTTCCCTCTGCAAAAACAGGAGCTCAGGAGGTTAACGTAATGTCTGAACGTACTCAACTCATTGAAGCCGAACTGGATACCTTGTACCTTATCAGTCAGGTATTAAACAGCACCCATGATTTGCAAACAAAATTACAAGCGGTTCTGGAGATGCTCCATAAACGATCAGGTATGCGTTCAGGGATGATAACCTTAAAGGAAATAGAAAATAACAGCATGATTGTCAGTGCTGTTTACAGAAATAGTGCGGGTAAACTTGAACAACCGGTCAGGTACAACCCGGGTGAAGGATTGATGGGAGCCATCCTTGATGAAGGCAGTACCATTGTCGTTGAAAAAGTGTCTGAAGAACCGCGTTTTTTGGGCCGCCTGGGTTTGTATGATCCCGAATTACCTTTTATCGGCTCACCCATCTACATCGAAGAAGGCGACACGATCGGCGTGCTTGCTGCCCAGCCGGATAATAGTCAGTTTCTGGGCGAGCGCGCCCGGTTTATGGAGATGATTGCCAACCTGATTGCGCAAAGCGTCAAAATGCTGCGGGTCATCGAACGCAAACAGCGCCATCTGCTAAGCGAACGGGATCAACTCAAACAGGCATTGATCAAGAACTACAGCTTCGAAAACATCATTGGCCATTCGCCGCCCATGTTAAAAGTTTTCGATTTAATCCGTCAGGTTGCCAAATGGAATACCACGGTATTAATTAGAGGCGAATCAGGCACTGGCAAAGAAGTGGTCGCCAATGCCATTCACTTTAATTCGGGCTGTGCCAGTGGCCCTTTTTTAAAACTCAATTGTGCGGCCTTGCCCGATACCTTATTGGAATCTGAATTGTTCGGACACGAAAAAGGTGCGTTTAGCGGCGCCGTCAGTCAGCGCAAAGGCCGCTTTGAACTGGCCGACAACGGCACCCTGTTTCTCGATGAAATCGGTGAAATTTCCGCCTCATTCCAGGCCAAACTGCTGCGCGTATTACAGGAGGGTGAATTTGAACGCGTCGGCGGCACCCAAACCATCAAGGTGAATGTGCGCATCATCGCCGCAACCAATCGCAATCTTGAAGAAGAAGTCACCGAAGGGAAATTCCGGGAAGACTTGTATTACCGCCTTAATGTCATGCCTGTAATCATGCCGCCGTTACGCGACAGAACTGAAGACATTCCGCAGTTATCCGAATTCTTGCTGCGCAGAATTTCCGAACAGCAAGGCGGACGACCGCTGGAAATCAAGGAAAGCGCTATCCGCATCCTGATGAAACACAACTGGCCCGGCAATGTCCGCGAACTGGCAAACCGCCTGGAGCGAGCCGCCATCATGAGTCAAAGCGGCATCATCGATCGCGATGTCATAGTCAGCACCGGCCTGGAAGATGAAATCGGAACAGGGTTCAGTCATCATCCGCAAAAACCGGTTGCCGTTAATTTTAATGATGAAACCATGGATGACCGGGAACGCGTGATTGCCGCCTTGGAGCAAAGCGGCTGGGTACAAGCCAAAGCAGCCCGCCTCTTGAATATGACCCCAAGACAAATCGCTTATCGGATTTTGACTCTGGATATAACCATGAAGCAAATTTAAGGTGTTTGGAGCAGCAATGACCATTTTATACGTGCAACACGATTACGCCGTCTTCGGATTTGGCGAAACCCGGCAGGAAGCCATCGCCATGGCTGCTCAATGGTTAATAGGTGAAACTGGCAAACAAGGCTGCTCTGTCGACTATGCGGAAAGTTTATTGGTTACTTCACCCAAACCCGGACAAATGACGCTCTACGAAACCGCTGAAACTATCCCCGGCGATGCTGAAAACTGGGGCGGTGAAGAGCTTTTGGATTGGTATTATGATGTGGCTTGAGGCTGATTTTTTCTTTCCACAATCTTTTGAGTCGATTTCGTCAACCATATTTTAAATATTAAGAATGTAATAAATCACCTAAGCAGCAATCCCTTAATCTTATTAAAGTGCTGATCTTTGGTATAAATCGGCATGCCTTGTTGAAAGGCGACGGCGGCAATCCAGATGTCATTGGTAGGGATTGGCGTGCCATTATTTTTTAGTTGGTCGAGAATTAAACAGTAATACTCTGCTGTCCCTTCATCAATACCGTATAGCGTGACTCTGGGCGAATCAAGAAACTGATTCAGTTCCTGACGATTGGTTTTTTCTTTATTTCCCGCCTTAAAACCGGAAAGTAGTTCGCCAATTGAGATTGCTGTAATGCCGATATAGGCGACTTGCTGAAGGGTCTTAATTATTTCGGTATCGCCTCGCATGGCATGTGAGTAGATATTGGTATCGATCAATAGAGCGTTCATTTCCAAAGCTCATCGTCAATTTTAGATTCGTTGTCAATTTTTCCCTGGATTTTATTAAACTCGCTATCAGTCCACTTTCCAAAAAGAAAATCTAAATCGTGGTATTCCTGGGTGAAATGCTTTTTTTTATGGTGGCCAGTGTGCTCTTTTAATACATCAAGTACTAATTGATTGACACTCTTTCCACTTGCTTGCGCTTGTTGTTTAAGTGTTGTCGCCAGGTCGGGATCGATCCCGCGTATAGACAGGTTGCTCATGTTTGCTCCTTGTATAAGTGAGTGCATATTGCCAGCATATTATGAATGCGTTTAGGATTTGTCAACAAAGCATGAGATGACAGTTGGTTCGACAAGGCTCTCCTGAGCAAAGTCGAAGGACTCGGCGCAAGGATTTTTCACCATTAAAACCATTGTGCCATTCATTACAAAACCTAAAAGGATGACTGTTGTGTTTGCAACAATATCATTCGATCACTAAAAAAATAGTCATATAAATCAATAGCGTAAAATAAAATACTGCCGTTGGCATGGCCTGTGCATTTACTTTAGGTAAACGCACAAACGAGGTCAAGACGATGCAATTGCCAGTATTAAACGATGCCCCCGCCTCAAAAGGCGGCTGCTCAGCAAGCTCCTGCGGTTCAACCGATAATCAAATGGATACATTGCCTGATTCGATACGCGAAAAGGTACAGAATCATCCGTGCTATTCAGAAGATGCCCATCATTATTTTGCTCGTATGCACGTTGCAGTTGCGCCGGCTTGTAATATCCAGTGCCATTACTGTAACCGTAAATATGATTGCGCCAATGAATCACGTCCCGGCGTGGTTTCTGAATTGCTGACGCCCGATCAGGCGGTTAAAAAGACCATGGCGGTGGCGGCCAATATCCCGCAAATGACCGTATTGGGCATTGCCGGCCCAGGCGATCCGTTAGCCAATCCTGAACGCACGTTTGAAACTTTCCGTCGGTTGAGCGAAGAAGCGCCGGACATCAAATTGTGCGTTTCGACTAACGGCTTAGCTCTGCCCGACGCGGTAGAAGAGTTATCCAAGCACAATATCGACCATGTCACCATCACCATTAACTGCGTTGATCCTGAAATCGGCGCGAAAATTTATCCGTGGATTTTCTGGAAAAACAAACGTATTAAAGGCGTAAAAGCCGCGAAAATTCTGATCGAACAACAGCAAAAAGGCCTGGAAATGCTGATCGCCAAAGGCATTTTAGTGAAGGTTAACTCGGTGATGATTCCCGGTGTCAACGATCAGCATTTGGCCGAAGTCAGTAAGGTTGTTAAATCCAAAGGGGCGTTTTTGCACAACGTGATGCCGCTGATTGCCGAAGCCGAGCATGGCACTTTCTATGGCGTGATGGGGCAACGCGGCCCTACCCCAGATGAATTGCAAGACCTGCAAGACAGCTGTTCCGGCGATATGAACATGATGCGCCATTGCCGCCAGTGCCGCGCCGATGCGGTAGGTATGCTGGGTGAAGATCGTGGCGATGAGTTTACGCTGGATAAGATTGAGGATATGGAAATTGATTATCAGGCGGCGATGGAAAAACGCAAGGTGATTCATCAAGCCATACAGGCAGAAATGGACAGCAAGCGTCTGGAAAAAGCCCAAAAAGCACAGCAAAATAAACAAGAACCCACGCTTACGACGCGTCCGGTTTTGATGGCCGTGGCCACCAGCGGCCAGGGCGTGATTAACGTGCACTTCGGCCATGCCAAAGAATTCCTGATTTATGAAGCATCGCCGGACGGCGTGCGTTTTATCAGCCATCGCAAAGCCGATCAATATTGCGGCGGCGACAGCACTTGCGGCGACGGTGAAAGTACGTTGCAAGTGACTATCCGCGCGTTGGCAGGTTGCGAAGCGGTACTGTGTTCCAAGGTCGGTTATGAACCCTGGGAAATGCTGGAAGCGGCTGGTATCGCGCCAAACGGCGAACATGCGATGGAGCCTATCGAGGAAGCTGTCATGGCGGTTTACAAGGAAATGGCGGCCGCGGGTAAATTGGATGCAAAACCTGAAGCCGCCAGGGCGAGAGCATAACAGCCGTAGGGTACGCATCGCGTACCTTTTGCCGCATTGAAAATGGTACGCGATGCGTACCCTACCTCAGGAGTCTGTGATGGCAGTAAAAATTATTGAGTCTTGCGTTAATTGTTTTGCATGCGAGCCGGTTTGTCCTAGTAAAGCCATTTATGAGGCCAAACCGCATTTTTTGGTTGATGCTAAAAAGTGCACCGAATGCGAAGGCGACTTTCCCGTCTTTCAATGCGCGAGTATCTGCCCGATTGAAGGTGCAATTTTGAATTCACTGGGTGAGGCGATTAATCCGCCGGGCTCTTTAACGGGTATTCCGCCGGAAAGAATGGCGGAAGCCATGGCCGAGTTACAGTCACACTGATTAAGGATACCTCTGATGGCTACTGTCCATTTCTACGAAAAACCCGGGTGCAGCAACAATACCCGGCAAAAGAAACTGTTAGCAGCGGCGGGGCATCAGGTGGTAGCAAAAAATTTATTAACTGAAGCTTGGCAGCCTGAGCGCTTACGGGCTTTTTTTGGTGTATTAGCAGTAAGGGATTGGTTCAATGTCAGCGCGCCAGCAATTAAAAAGGGCGAAATTGAACCTGATAAGCTGACAGAACAGGAAGCGTTAGCGCTGATGCTGAAAAATCCCTTGTTAATTCGCCGGCCGTTAATGCAAGTTGGTGATTGCTTGATGGCAGGGTTCGATCAGCAAGCGGTGGATAAGTGGATAGGCTTGACCGAAATCGAGGCAAATTCGGATATAGAGAGTTGCCCCCGAACACTTGCACAAGCAAGCTGCGGTCATGAGTAAGCTGCCTGTTTTAACGATTGATGGCGCACCGCAAGCCATTGAGCTATCAGAAAGAGTGCATTGGATAGGCGCTCTGGATCCCAGTTTGCGCAACTTCGACATCATCTTAAAAACCGCCAATGGTACGACTTACAACGCCTATGTCGTCAGAGGCAGCGAAGGCGTAGCGGTTATTGATACGGTAAAGGAAAACTTTTCCAAGGATTTCTTTGCCCGTTTGGAGTCGGTAGCGCGCTATGACGAAATCAAAGTCATTGTCCTGAATCATCTGGAACCGGACCATACCGGCGCTTTACCTGAATTGATGCGCCGGGCGCCACAAGCCTGTGTATATATTTCCCAAAAAGCGCAATCCATGCTCAAGGCTTTGTTAAAACAGGATGAATTTGATTTTACGCCGGTCATTACCGGAGACAAGGTATCGCTAGGTGACAGAAGCCTGGAGTTTTTACATACCCCGTATTTGCATTGGCCGGATACCCAATGCACCTACTTGGTGGAAGAAAAAACCTTGTTTTCCGGCGATGTGTTTGGCTGCCATTTTTGCGATGTGCGCTTATTTAACGATGAAGTCGGCGACTTTCGCTTCTCGTTCGAATATTACTATGCCCACATCATGCGGCCCTTTAAAGACTTTGTGAATCGGGCCCTGACGCTGATTGAGCCATTGCCGTTGAAGGCTATCTTTCCCGCGCATGGGCCGTTGTTGCGCGATCAACCGCAACGGTATGTGCAGCGCTATAGCGAATTATCGCGCGCCGCCCTGCAAAGCGAAATCAGTGCCGTGGAAAAAACGCTGCTGATCTTTTATATCAGTTCATACGGCAATACCCGGCGCATGGCAGAAGCTATTTATGAAGGCGCGATGGAAGTTGAACATGTCCGCGTCTCGTTATACGACCTGGAAGGCAGTGAAATCGCCCCCTTTGTCGATTTGATAGAAGGCGCAGACGGCATCCTGTTTGGTACGCCTACGATCAACGGCGATGCGGTTAAACCGGTGTGGGACTTATTGTCCTCGCTGGTCGTCATCAATCTCAAGTCAAAACTTGGAGGCGTGTTTGGGTCGTATGGCTGGACCGGAGAAGCCGTAAAAATGGTTGAAGATCGTTTACGCGGACTCAAGTTGCGTGTGCCCATTCCGGGCATACGCATCAAGTTAATTCCGACAGATGAAGAAATCCAGATCTGTCGAGATTTCGGGCATGAAATGGCTCTGGATTTAATGGGTTTAAGACAAGCCAAAGTAATTGATATGGCTGATCTTGCTTAAGCAATCGCTGACTCAACCCTTTGACAACGCTCTGGAGAACCTTGTCAAACTTAAAACGGAATCCGCTTGTTCAGAGATTTCTTAATTATTATTTAACACATCAGGAGTGTAAAAATGGCAAAAGCGACGATTACCTTTGAAGATATTGATGTTACCGTTACGGCGCCCTCGGGCACCCGGGTTATCGAAATTTCTGAAAAGGTCGGCTCAGGTATTGTCTACGGTTGCCGTGAAGGCGAATGTGGTACCTGTATTATGAAAGTAACGGAAGGCTGGAACAACCTGACCGAACCGTCCGTGCTTGAAGATAAAGTTCTGCGAGAAAATATGGCAGGCAAACATAACCGGCTGGCATGTCAGGCTCAGGTTCTGGGTGGAATCATCAAAGTCAGGCCGGTATAAAACACCCAATCTCGTTCCCATGCAGAAAAGACTATGGAAGTATTATTTACCTCGAATAGAGCGAAGGTCACTAAGAAAATCACTAGAGAAGACAACACAATGAAAACTTCGTGTTCACTGCATCGCCTAGAGGCGCCTACTTTTGGTCTTCGTGGTATTTCGTTCTTATGTTGAATAATTTCACAGTCTCGGGAGCATGGGAGCCAGGCGACAACATATCACACTTATTAAGGAGTCAATCATGGCTTTAGTTACTTTTTCAAATCCCGCATACAGGGATAAAACCGTCTATGCGGTTGCAGGCAGTCATACAGAGACACTGCTAAAACTGGCACGGGAAAACAAGATTCCCATCAATTATGAATGCGAGGACGGGGAATGCGGCACTTGTCTGGTTAAAATCAGCAGTGTCGATAAAAAACTCGAACGCATGGGGGGGCCTTTAACGGAGAAAGAAAAAACCGTATTAAGACAATCCGGTAAACTCACCACAGAAGAAATGGAGATGATGATTGTTGATGATTTTCCATCGCCCTGGCGTCTGGCTTGTCAGGTGATCGTTAGAGACGAAGACATTCTGGTCGAATATTAACCCTTTTTATGGCACTCCAACTTCAGGACAACCGGGAACATTTTTATTACCGGTTAAAATCAACGTTACCAGTTGCTGCCGCTGGGGCTGTCCCCATGCCTGTAAATGACATTATCACGCCAAACAGTCATGAGACGCCTAATCATATATGGTTGGCCTGTATGGTAGCCAGTTGGTGTGCCGGGCAAGGCGTTTTGCCAGACTATCTTGGGTTGGAGTCTGAGCAGTTTAATGCTCTAAAAAAACATTTTTTTCCAGATTGCAGCATTCCGGATCAAGCTCAATCAGCTAGCAAACTGGATTTTAGCCGGATGCTGGAAAAAGAAGATCTGGTAAATCTGTTAAAGCAATACAGCAGACCCGATACGCCTGAAATGGATTGGATGATTGCCATTATCGTTGCCGGTTGTCTGGGCAGCGATCATTTATGGCAGGATTTGGGTCTGTGGTCGCGCTCGCAATTGAGCGCCATGCTGCAATACAACTTTCCGGAACTGGCCGCAAAAAATGACCAGGACATGAAATGGAAAAAGTTCTTATATAAACAGCTCTGTGAAGCAGAAGGTTTGTATTTATGTCGTGCACCCTCATGTGGCGTCTGTATTGACTACCAAAAATGTTATGGTTCTGAGGAATAGGTGAATTAGCCAGAGCCTTAATCTTTAATATTATGCCCTCCCTCATGAAATGCTACCCAGAAACCACCTGCCCAAGCTGAGGCAGCAACTGCATATTGGATGCAGTGCTTATTACATTACCCTCATGCAATTCGGCACAAGGACTGTTTAGTTTTCAGTTTGCAGTTACGGCTTTTCAGCACTTTATGGGGTGGATCAAGCACCATGAAGCGCCCCAAGTAGACGCTGATAATGCCGTGGGGGTATCGATTTACTCGCTGAATCCAGGTTTGGCGTGTAGCAGGATATTATCCAGATGCAAAAATAGGTTGATGTTGCTGACCAGCATAGCCGAATGAATATGACTCTTTGCCGGTTTTGAACTCTTCAGGCTTCCAGTGCGCTGAATAGTGCCGGCAGCGGCTCAGGAAAGCAGCCGCTGCCGTTGCCTGCTATTCGAACAGCGTCAAGGCGCTGATGTCGCCTTTGTAATAGAACAAGAGGCGGTGGTTGGTGAATGCGCTGACTGGATCATCAGTTTATTGATGCCCCTATGCCGCGCCGAGCAGTGCAGGATTCGCGGCATCCAGTAGATCTTCAACACCCGCATCTAGGATTTCCAAGCCCATTTTTTTACAAAACCGCTGTTCTTTATCGGTCGGATTTTTGTTCAAGACCCAACCTTTTTGCCCGGCAGAGCCACTAATGATATCGCTCATCACCATACGCTCTGAATCCCGGTTTAAAGGCAAGCCTATCAATAAATATTGTTTGCCCTTGCGGTAGGCTTTAAGAAAATCCGGAATCGCGAAACCACCCATTAATTCGGTGATGTAATCGACATAATCGGCATCTGAAGCGATGTAGTTCGCATCCGGTTTAGGGGTGCCCATAGGCTTAAATAAAATGGGCAGCCGGGTGTCAACCTGTTCTTGTGGGATTTCAAAATAACCGCTGCCATCAAAGTGATAAATCTTAAATCGATAGTGGCTGGCAGTAATTCTTGCGACACCGACAATCAGCGTATGCTCTTCATCAGCATAGCTGTCTTGCAATTGTGTATCTCTATTTACATCGATGACATAAGCAGGTTTCCATTCTGCCAGCCAATTGTGAACTGAAGCACGCGTCCATTCGGTGTCGCCATATAACTTGGTGAGAAACTGACCGAGAAAATTTCTACCTCTTTTGAGTTCCTGATTCATGGCTGCCCTGGGAAACTCATACATCAGTTTCGGGGCCATGGGCTTGCCGTTATTCATAGCCAAAATCAAGCTATTGTTATCGGCGGGCATTGCAGCTCCCGTTAGTTTATCGGTAGCATCAAAAAGAGCGCCAGGCCCCAGATAAGGGACGACGCTGTTTTCGTACAAACCACTTAAAATTTCAGAAAAAACAGTAGAAGACATTGCAAACTCCATGATTAAGTATGTGTATCTCTTACTTAAGCAATAAATAATCCAATTTTTATAGTTTTTGATAAACAGCGTAAGCTCATGATTGGCAATAAGTTAATTAAGCCTGATTGCTTAACATATAAAAAAAGGCAGTTAATGCTTTGTTCTATTTGTAACAATCCATCTGTTGCTTAATCTGTATAGAAACAAAAACCTTCAAACAAAGTACATACCCTATAGCAATACTATCCCTACATCATCATATGGTGTGAGGACAATATTAAATAACCGCACTGTTACTAAGCTTACAGCAACATAACAAAATGTTTGAAACAGTACGTAGTCTACTCTTTTGAAATACAAATTAAATCATTATATTTCAATAGCATATTGCTGTTATGCGACATTGGCACAGCGCTTGCATTAGACATGTTGTCATTAACAACAGCGTCCTATAACGAGGAGAACATCATGGCAAAATTACGTCAATGTGCAATATATGGTAAAGGTGGAATAGGCAAATCTACCACGACTCAAAACCTGGTTTCTGCGTTGGCAGAATTAGGCAACAAAGTAATGATTGTCGGTTGCGACCCCAAAGCTGACTCTACCCGTTTAATTCTTCATGCTAAAGCGCAAACGACCATTATGAGTTTGGCTGCTGAAGCAGGCAGCGTTGAGGATTTAGAACTCGAAGATGTACTGAAAGTCGGTTACGGCGGTATTAAATGTGTTGAATCAGGCGGTCCTGAGCCCGGCGTGGGTTGCGCGGGCCGCGGTGTAATTACAGCGATCAACTTCCTTGAAGAAGAAGGTGCTTATGACGATGAACTTGACTTCGTTTTTTATGATGTACTTGGGGATGTTGTGTGTGGTGGCTTTGCCATGCCGATCCGTGAAAATAAGGCGCAAGAAATTTACATCGTCTGCTCGGGCGAAATGATGGCGATGTATGCCGCTAATAACATTGCCAAAGGTATTGTGAAATATGCTAACTCTGGCAGTGTACGGTTAGCGGGCTTGATTTGTAACTCACGCAATACGGCACGTGAAGATGAATTGATCTCTGCGTTGGCAGCCAAAATCGGCACGACCATGATCCATTTTGTACCGCGTGATAACATCGTACAACGCGCTGAAATCCGCCGTATGACCGTTATCGAGTACGAACCAAACTGCCAACAAGCTGATGAATACCGTCAATTGGCAACAAAAATTCGTGACAACAAGAATTTCATCATTCCAACACCCATAACCATGGATGAGCTGGAAGAATTGATGATGGAATTCGGCATTATCGATCAGGAAGACGAATCAATTATTGGCAAAACGGCTGCTGCTGAAGCGGTTGCTTGAGCAGCGAAACACCGAATGATGGGCTGACGCAAGGAAGTCCATCAAACTGACCGCAGCGATGGGCTTCATATACTCGGCCCATCCTACGTTTTAATTCCTCAAACCTGTCTATGGGAGATTACCCATGACATTAGCAGGAGACACTCATGGCAGCTCTAACAAAAGAAGAGACCGAAGCACTCATTCAGGAAGTGCTGGAAGTCTATCCCGAACAAGCAAGGAAAGATCGCGCCAAACATCTGGCTGTGAATGATCAATCCCTGGAAAAATCGAATAAATGTATAACTTCAAACCGTAAATCACAGCCCGGCGTAATGACCATTCGCGGTTGCGCATACGCCGGTTCCAAAGGTGTGGTTTGGGGTCCGATTAAAGATATGATCCATATCTCTCACGGCCCGGTCGGCTGCGGTCAATATTCTCGTGCTGGCCGCCGTAATTATTATGTCGGCACCACCGGCGTAAATACCTTCGGCACCATGAACTTTACGTCTGATTTCCAGGAGAAAGACATTGTGTTCGGCGGCGATAAAAAGCTCGCCAAAATCATGCACGAAATTGAAGAATTGTTCCCGCTGAATAAAGGCATCAGCATTCAATCAGAATGCCCGATCGGTTTGATCGGCGATGATATTGAAGCGGTCGCCAAAAAAGCCAACAAGGAAATCGGCAAACCTGTCGTACCCGTTCGCTGCGAAGGCTTTCGCGGCGTTTCCCAATCTTTAGGCCATCACATCGCGAACGATGCAATTCGGGACTGGGTGCTGGAGAACCGTGACGGTGACGAAAGCTTCCCAACCACGCCTTATGATGTCGCTGTCATCGGTGACTATAACATCGGCGGGGATGCCTGGGCTTCACGTACTTTGCTGGAAGAAATGGGCTTGCGCGTTGTCGCTCAGTGGTCTGGTGACGGTACCATTGCGGAAATGGAAAAAACCCCCAAGGTGAAACTGAATTTGATCCATTGCTATCGTTCAATGAACTACATTGCCCGGCACATGGAAGAAAAATACAAAATCCCCTGGATTGAGTACAACTTTTTTGGCCCTACCAAAATTGCTGAAAGCTTACGTAAAATTGCCGCCTTGTTTGATGAAACCATTCAGGCAGGTGCTGAAAAAGTGATCGCCAAATATCAGGCCGAATACGATGCGGTTATCGCCAAATACAAACCTCGCCTGCAAGGCAAACGCGTCATGTTGTATGTCGGCGGCTTGCGTCCGCGACACGTGATCGGCGCGTATGAAGACTTGGGCATGGAAGTGGTAGGTACCGGTTATGAATTTGGCCATAACGATGACTATGACCGTACCATCAAGGAAATGGGCAATGCGACGCTGATTTATGACGACGTAACCGGGTATGAATTTGAAGAGTTCGTTAAACGCGTAAAACCCGATTTGATCGGTTCCGGTATCAAGGAAAAGTACATTTTCCAAAAAATGGGTATCCCTTTCCGGCAAATGCATTCCTGGGATTATTCAGGCCCTTATCACGGTTATGACGGCTTTGCCATCTTTGCCCGCGATATGGACATGACGTTGAATAACCCTTGCTGGAAACAAGTGAAAGTGCCCTGGAAAACAGAAGAAAGTTCAAAAGTAGCGGTCGCCGCAGGCGCTTGATGAAGAGCCTAGGGTACGCATTGCGTACCCTATCTTGCCGGAAAATTTAAAAATGGTACGCGATGCGTGCCCTACCCCTTCTCAACATGCCGTCCACAGATTAGTGGCGCGTAGGAGATTATCATGAGTCAAGAAGTCGAAAACATTCAACCGAGTTATCCTTTATTCCGTAACGATGAATACAAGGAGAATCTGGCCAATAAACGTGAAGCTTATGAAGAGCGTCATCCCCAGGAAAAAATCGATGAAGTCTTCCAATGGACGACAACCAAGGAATATCAGGAGCTCAATTTTAACCGTGAAGCGTTAACGGTAAACCCGGCTAAAGCTTGTCAACCCTTGGGCGCTGTGCTTTGTGCGCTCGGTTTTGAAAAAACCTTGCCTTACGTCCATGGCTCACAAGGGTGTGTCGCTTATTTTCGTACCTATTTTAACCGTCATTTCAAAGAGCCTGTCTCTTGCGTATCCGATTCCATGACGGAAGATGCGGCGGTATTTGGTGGCCAGAAAAACATGATGGCCGGCCTGGAAAATGCCAAAGCCTTGTACAAACCGGACATCATTGCCGTCTCAACCACCTGTATGGCTGAAGTCATTGGTGACGACTTGAATGCCTTCATCAATAACACGAAAAAAGCCGGACATGTCGAACAGGATTTTCCAACACCTTTTGCCCATACCCCAAGCTTTGTCGGTAGCCATACCACCGGCTGGGATAATATGTTCGAAGGTATGATTCGGTATTTCACGCTGAATCATATGGACGACAAGAAAGTCGGTTCCAATGGCAAGATCAATCTGGTTCCCGGCTTTGAAACCTATCTGGGCAATTTCCGAGTCATGCACCGCATGATGAAGGAAATGGGTGTTGATTACACGCTCTTAAGCGATCCTTCCGAAGTATTGGATACACCGGCGGACGGCACCTTCCGTATGTATGCCGGCGGCACGACCCAGGCTGAAATTAAAGATGCGCCTAATGCGATTGATACCTTGTTGCTGCAACCCTGGCAGCTGGAAAAGACCAAAAAGTTTGTTGACACCATCTGGCATCAACCTGCTACCGCCATCAATATTCCGATGGGGCTGGAATGGACTGATCAATTCCTGATGAAAGTCTCCGAATTGACCGGCAAACCGATTCCTGCCTCTTTGGAACTTGAACGCGGCCGCTTGGTTGACATGATGACGGACTCGCACACCTGGTTACACGGCAAAAAGTTTTCCTTGTACGGTGATGCTGATTTTGTCATGGGTATGACCCACTTTTTGCTGGAAATGGGCGCTGAACCCACCGATGTATTGTGCAACCATGCCAACAAACGCTGGAAAAAAGCCATGGATAAAATGCTCAGTGATTCACCTTATGGACAAAAAACTGAAGTCCATATTGGCCGCGATTTATGGCATTTCCGTTCCCTGGTATTTACCAACAAACCGGATTTCATGATTGGCAATTCTTACGGCAAGTTCATTCAACGCGATACTTTTTATAAGGGCGAAGCGTTTGAAGTTCCGTTAATACGCATTGGTTTCCCGATCTTTGACAGACATCATTTGCACAGAATGACCACGCTGGGTTATGAAGGCGCTATCTATATGCTGACAACCCTGGTTAATGCCGTGCTCGAGCAATTGGATAAAGAAACTAAAGGCATGGGTACAACAGACTATAACTACGATTTGGTTCGTTAATTGTCCGTAGAGACGCAATATTTTGCGTCTCTACGCCCCAACCCAATGCGTGTAAACGGAGAACTTAATGCCTAATGTCATGTTGAAAAAAAATGCGGAAGGCAAATTAGTCTTCTACGTACCCAAAAAAGATTTGGAAGAAGTGGCGGAATCCATTGAGTTCGATAGCCCCGAGAAATGGGGTGGCGAAGTTCTGCTCAGTGACGGTTCAAAATATTACTTTGATCCGATGGATGAACAGCCGGATTTCCCCGTTACCTTACGCGCAAAACGTTTAGATTCAGGAGATTAATCATGGCCTTATATATTGTTGAAGCGGATTGTATTTCATGTGGTGATTGTGAGCCCGTGTGCCCAACCAACTCCATTACGGAAGGGGCTATTGTTTTTAAAATTGACGCAAAAACCTGTACCGAATGCGAGGGAGATTTTGACGTACCTCAGTGCGTCAAGGTATGCCCAATTGATAACTGCATTCTGCCACTAAAGGCATAAACCCATGAGCAGCCAGGACAAGCTCTCAAGAGAACTGGCTTTACGTATCGGGCTGGCGGCCCGCGCCTTGCCCGATACGGATGCCAGACGCCTGTTTAAAGTGCTGACCGACTGCGTCGGCTTACCGATAACAGAAGATAAAATTGGCAGCATCAACCTGAAATCATTTAAAACAGCTCAAGAAGGTGAATTATCAGACATTGATGACGCCCTACTCAAAAAGGCTTTGCACATTCTTAAACATGATGTGGAGGCCGTTGCAACACGGAAACCCGAAATTGTCACCCTTGGCGAAGGCGACATGCCCGGCTCTGTTCGCATTGCCTGTGCCAGTAATGATGGCATTAACGTAGATGGCCATTTCGGTTCTTGCAGTCAATTCATGATTTATCAGGTGTCAGCCGATGAAACTCGTTTAATCGACATTCGCTCCACGGACATCCCTGATGGCCTGGAAGTGGATGATAAAAACGTCTTTCGGGCAGAACTTATTCAGGACTGCCAGGTAGTTTATGTAGCCTCAGTGGGCGGCCCTGCGGCGGCAAAAATTGTTAAGTTAGGGATACATCCCATTAAACTGGCTGCAATTGATAAGATTGCTGTTGTGCTGGGTCAACTGCAAAGCGTGATTGCCTATGCTCCGCCGCCCTTGGCTGGCTAAAGTCATGGGTATTGAAGCAAGCGATCGCTTCAGATTTGAAAGGGAAGCAATGGGATGATTAGCACCGAGCAAATCAACGCCATAGCGGCAAAAATCGAGGCATTGGGTGTTGACGAAACTACAGTTTCGGCATTAAGGCAGCAATATCAACCACTCCATTTCACTTACTGTATGGACGACGACCTGCCCAATAATACGCCCGTCATTGAGCATAAAAATTTCAATCTTTATTTAATTGACGGCCGTGAACACTGTTTGTGCCTGACCAATGATTATGAGGCTGCAACGGGTATTGTCGTTGCAGAAATCATCCCTGACTGAACGGAACTGAGCGCATGTCTGGTCGTGAAAGCCCAGTTAGTCTCCCTGTTGCTGATTGCAGTTTTTGCCCATTTCGCGGCAAAACCCTGCTGATGGGGCGCTGCATGCCCGGTGATACCTGTGTATTCGTTGACAACGGCCGGCAGATTGACCGCTTTTTTCGCATTAATCCTACTTATGCCGAGCAATATCTGCACGATGTCTTTTGGGAAAGACGCGCCATTGCCGTCCGTTATGCACCGCAGAAATCACTCTCTGACCTGATTCATGATGAAGATGAAGTGGTCAGGCGTGCGGTCGCCTATCGCCTGCCGCAAACTGCAGCTCAATCAACTGATTGATGATCCTGACCGGGAAGTGCGCATGACCGTCGCAGATCGCATTGCCCCTGAAGAATTGGAAAAGCTCGCTAATGACCCGGACTACATTGTCAGATTAACCGTTGCCAGGCGGCTACCCGCCGGACGCTTGTTTCGTCTTATTCGTGATAAAGATTTACAAGTCAGAAAAGTGGTTGCCGAACGCTTACCGGAAGTCAGCCTGGGTTTAATGGCTCATGACGATGCACCTGAAGTCAGACGCATCATCGCTGAACGCATGAGTCCGGCCGATGCCGTCACTTTATTAAATGACTCCGATTGGGTGGTGCGCTATACCGCCGTTCAGCGCGTGGCACCCGAGGCATTGGTCTGTCTGCTTGATGATCCCGAGCCTGATGTAAGAGCCGCGGTGCAGGAACGATTAACTAGCCATTCCCATCGACAACATGGCAACGAGAAACCGGAAGCATAACTATGGCTGATCAACCTTTTCAACTGGATGGGCAACAACTTGCAAAAATCTGTCGGCACACCCTGCCCGGCCAGGATGACGACGCTTTATTATCAAAGCTGCAGGAGCTCAACCCGGATTATCCCATTCGTTTAGCCAAAACCGGTGAAGAATGGTATCGCTTAGGGGGCATTGTTGACATGGCCGGCAACCGTATCGCCAATGATTTGGTTGAATGGACCGAGCGAACCTATATCGAATGCGGTAAAAACCTGCAAACCCTGATTGATCACGCACGGGAACAAAAGCTGATTGCCACGCGGCAAACCGGCAACACCCTGCATTTTGTTATTCAAACGGGCAGTAAAGCAGAACAATTTATACAGATCGACATTGATAAAATCCATGAAATGTCCGATCGGCTTCTGGTCGGTGAAGACAGTCCGCCGGAAGATTTAGAAGAATTTATTGATCCGCTGGAGCCGGAATGTATAGAAACATTCTACATTGGAGCCGCTCGTTATTCTTATCGACGTAAAACTGACGTGGCGATTTTCATGGATGAAATCAATAAATACCATATTGAAGAACATCCTGTGCAACGTTTTATGGAGGACTGGAACAGAAGCAGCGCCCTGCAAAAAGCTGTACTATCCGATGATTGGATAGTGCGGCCTTTCCGGCATACCGGACGCTTCGGGGAACAAATTATTAACATTGAAATTATCAATACCCAGAAAAAAAACGTGCCGCAACTGGACAATATAAACGGCAAAAAAGGCGTCTCGCTGCATAACCTGTTAACCCGTTTTGACCGCCAGGCAGGTTATCCCTTCGCCTGGTTCTTTTATATGGTGAAAGGCAAACTGGTTTCTACGCATAGCGGTATAGCAGCGTTTAAGGATGTTAGCGGAGATTTTTCTTATTTACCGGAACGCGATGTCGCGGTACTCAAAGACTGGATTAACACGCCCTATAGCGTGTAGAAATCACACCATTTTTTCATCAACTGCTTTTCAAGGCAAAGCAGTCATTATCATCAATGGGAGTAAACACTATGTCAATCGCACAAATAAAAGCATTCTCTGAACACGCAAAAACAGATCCTATATTGAAAGAAAAACTGTTAACTGTGCAAAAAATCAGAGAACTGATCGCATTGGGCAAAGAATATAACTTTGAACTGGATGAAGTAGAGCTTTATCCACCCAACGAACCACAATTTGTCAAAGAACAACTGTCTGAAAAAATGGCTAAGGCCTTGTTAAGAGTTTAAAAGTCATAGGATGCTGCTGAGGCACGAAGCGCATCAATCGCGAACGATGGGCTTGCTTCGTTAGCCCATCCTGTAGCTCTTGTACCTGACCGGAAGTGTATACCGCATAGTAGATTGATTATTTTTTTTAACCGTACTGCAGAATTTTAAATAACCGGCCGATTTGGTCAGACCGTTTTGTCCAATACAATCCCTTCTCAAGGGTCAATGCATCGGGATGGAAAATTGATACGCTGAAGTCGACATGGCGGATCAAATGTAAATTTTTACAAGTTGGGCGGTTCATCAAGCCGCGATTGCTGAGCCTTTAGAGTATTGATGTCTTGCTCAATGTAACGGCGATAACTGCTGCCATCTCGCAATTGCGGCAGCAATGCCTCAAGAATACGCAGCGCCTCGCCGTTGTCACCTGCCACTCCATAAAGGCAAGCCAGAATGTATTGATACTGTTCAAAGGCCACTTCGCCCGGAATCTCTTTCTCCTTTTTTGTCGCGCCACACCCACTTGTAGGCTTCCAGTAAATCTCGGACATCCAATGCCGTTGAAACAGCATGGGCTAGAATCCCTGCATATTCCTGGTCGTACCTAAAGCGAAATTGTTCGAACAGCTCAAGGAACCGATAACTCAGATTCGAAGGCATCACTTCGCCGCTCTGTCTCATTCGGTTAACCAATCTGAAGGCTTCGAGGTTTGCTTCCAGCTCCCCCCGCCTGGTCAAAGCCTCAATTTGCAGCTTGCGTACGAACGTACGATCCCGTCCGGCTTGCACCGCCAGATTGAAATGCTCGATCGCCTTTGCCGATTTCGGTACCTCATATTTCACCTTGTTATAGGGATCCAGCAGCCAATACGCCCAACATTGCATGGGCGTAGGCATTGTTCTGATCCAATTCTAAAGCCTTGGTGAAATGCCGGTCTACATCCAGAGGCACTGGCCTCTCTCGCCCCCCGGGCTCGGGCGTGTTAAGCAGCAAAGAAGCCCAGCCAATGTGCGCAAACACATCCGCAGCAATCTGTTTGTCAGCGCTGGCCGCACCTCGGGCGAGTGTGGGTAGCAACCGATTGATAATATCGTAAGTACCGCTGCGCTCAGGCATCAGCGTCCTAAACCAAATCATGGCGAGTTCCACCATCTGCCGCCGAACAAGCCTGGAGCCAGGCTCTAAGTGCGATGCCTCTTGCAATAGATCCCATGCCCGAAAGTATCCCCCTGGCTCTGTCTGAATCCTCGAGGCATCAACCAGTTCGGCGATGGCTTCGCGTTTTTCCCGCCAATCCTGATAAAAGCGGTTGATTTGGGTCACGCCAATCATGAGTGAAATAACGGCGGTAGCGCCCGCAATCCATTTCAGCCCATTAGCGATAAGCTTCCATGGTTCGGCATGTTGCACCGTGCGGCAATACGGGCAAAGCCTAGCACCCGACACAATCAGTTCATGGCAAGCAACACAAGGCTTTCTTTTTTGGTTAGAGAATACCCCTTCCTGTCTGGGTAAGAACTTCATTTTACAAACCTGCCTCTATGCGTGGAGCTGTCCTACTTGAGTAAAGCTGCCGTTAGAAAAGATCCTGTAATCATGCCTCTTAACATACTTTCATGGCTTTCTTGTATATTGACCCTATGGCATCTTTGCTAGAAATCAAACGGAATCTCGCCATTTCGCACCTTCATGACAAGCTGCTTATCCTGCTCTGCAAAACTATAGTTTCCACCAGTCAGTCGCAGGGCGATATCGTGCTCCCTGATTGCTGCGTCAAATTGGCCTTCAAAGAACAGGACATTACCCATACCATTATGAGCGCCTGCATTTCTGGGATCGAGCCGCAGAGCTAGCTCAAAGGATTTTCGCGCACGAAACAGATATTCGCGCCGCTTTTCGGCCGGAAGAAGCCCCTTTGAGGTCTGGTACATGTCTTTAAGCGTATAACCCATCAACGAATGAAAGTTCGCATCATTTGGAAACGAACCTATGACTTTATCTATCTGTGTCAGATTCTTGTCGATGAGAGCTATGGCTTCAGGATTTCCGTGTGCGAACATCTCTACGGCTCCCACCTGATCTTTGGACAACTGGCGAAGCAGGTCATCGCGGTAGCTAGATTGATTCTGACCCTGAGAAATAGGGGTAGAGATTTGCGGTTCCTGCTGCAAGATTTCCCTGTAAACGAACACCCCCAACGCAAGCACCATCATGCCGGCGATGCCCAAAGTCCACCGGCGCTTCCAGCGAAGCCTTCCAGAAGGCTCATCAATCGATTGAGGCATTGCCATGCCAGCAATGGCGGATGCTATGCCTTCATAGAGCGACTGAATACCATCATGAGAGGGCTTGCCATCCCAGCCAACCAGGTCTACAGTCTGCTTGCGGCGGAATTCGAGCGGTAACTTGACCCAGCCGATAAGCGCCGGCACAAGCACGCCACGTTCTGCGGCGGCGGCCGCTTCGTTCTTGACCCACTCCGAAGCAACTGAATCCTTCGACCACAGGACAACAACGCTCTTGGCTGTCTCCAATTCGCGCTCGATCACCTGATCAAAAGTCTGGCCGGCGATGATCTTGCGATCCCACCAGACTGACCAACCACGCGCAGCCAGCACACTGGCCAACTTACGGGCGCTCTCGCGGTCTTCACTTGCGTAACTTATGAACACATCAGCCATGAATAGTCCCTACCGCCCATTATTTGGAAATATCGTTCGACAAATGCTTTCATAAAATGTTATCAGACCGACTGCTGAATTTGACATTTTGTCAACGGTCGCGGTAATCCGCTTTGAAGTGCTCCAGGGTTCGCCGGGCTAGCTAAAACGATGTTTCCAGTGAAATCAGTCCATCACTACGGTTGCCAATGCCTGACCTTTATCAGAACCTTTTTCAACGGCAACAGCAAAAATGTAAACGCCGGATTTCCATGTTTCAGTTCTGATAGGTACAACATTGACGTGATAAAAACCCGCTAATCTTCCTGCTGAAACACTGGTAATATTTACCAACGCTCCGCCCGGCCCAACAATCATGGGATCTACCTTGAAGTTGGGTACATCAAGTCCCGTAATAGGGATTCCGTTTTCATCCGTAACGGAGACGATGATGTAATTGGGTTGCCGATTGCCTGGTGCAGCGATGGAATCCTCTGAGAAAGCCGAAACAATGAGTCTTGACATAATATGTTACTCCTTGGTTATGTTATGTGGCATTTAAAGCGATACATTACGCCTCAAAAGGTATCAACTAGCCCGGATAGCTTATGTTTTCACAATACGGCAGAACAAGCCTACCCAATACCCCTAACGCTCTGTTAGCTTGTGTGGATATTGTCCTTTGTTTACAGATCATTACAATTCGTATAAATACCTATTCCGACCCTTATCGAAAAACAGCCTAACTTTGAAGCTGCTATCAATTCGAACTCCTTCAGCGTGTGATTGCCGATATGCATCTCGTAACAACTGAACTTCGTGGATTTTTCAAATAATGATTAAAGCCTGTTTTCGAGTTACGCTGCCTTAACCCTGCCTGCATTGTTTTCGGTAATTTTGCATAGCCAAAGGTTATAATGGCTATTTTCCGCTTCGAACAACGGCTCGTACCGCCCTAAACCATGCACACACATCCTAACATTCTGAATGCCGACAAGAGCCTGCTAGTCATCGTCGACTTACAGGTCAAGCTGTCAGCCGCCATGCCGGAATCCGAAACCAAACTGACGTCGACAAATACCGGCCGTCTGTTAAAGGCCGCGGGTATACTCAACATTCCGGTCTTGTTAACCGAGCAATATGTTAAAGGCCTGGGGGCAACGGAGCCAGCAATCGCCCTGCTGCTGCCTGAAGCCACGCCGGTTTTCGACAAAACCGGTTTTTCCTGTTGTGCGGCCCACGGCTTTAATGCCGCATTGGACGCCACTCAGCGCCGGCAAATCATTCTGACTGGCCAGGAAGCGCATGTCTGCGTATTACAGACCGCGCTGGATTTGCTGCATAAGGGCTTACAGGTTTATGTGGTTGAAGACGCCGTCTCGTCACGCAAAGCCGAACATAAAATATCTGCCCTGCAACGCATGCAGCAGCAAGGCGTCACGATCACCAATTATGAATCGGTCTTGTTTGAATGGCTAAGAGATGCCAGCCACCCAGACTTCAAAGCCATTTCGGGATTACTGCGTTAACACCCTTGAACCCGCTGCCATAAGAAAAGCGAAAGCTCCATTTCTGCAGGTGCGAATTCATTCGCACTGTGCGGATAAATCCGCACCTATATCCGCAACAATCCTGGCAGCGCCCTCTTGAACCTTGAACCTTGAACCTTGAACCTTCAAAGATTCTATGTCACTTACAGCATTTCTTGAAAAAATAAAACGCCATGAGCCCGTCAGCTTTGATGAAACCATCGCAGTCATTACCGAAAACTATGATTATCAGCCGACTGCCTTCAGCAACGGCTTAGGCGATCATCAAATCATCAACGAAGCCGGACAAAATGAAGGCTCCTGTAAAATTTTCGCCTTTGCACAACTCAATCAGCTGGATCAACAACAAACCTTAAACCTGTTTGGCGATTATTACCGGCGGGATGTCTTGAATGATCCCAACTGGCAGCGGCCATCAAAATATCAGGAATTTCATGGACACCGGCTGGGCTGGCATCCGCTTTCACGGAGCAGCGCTGACGGCCAAGTCATAAACAACCGGCTCCGCCTTCAATGCCTGTCGATTTCCTGATTATCGGCCAGGGTTTGGCAGGAAGCCTGCTTGCCTGGGAACTCCTGCAACGGGGTTGTAAGGTCATGGTGCTGGACGACGGCCGCGAAAATGCTTCGCAAGTCGCGGCCGGCCTGATCAATCCGGTAACCGGCATGCGCCTGGTCAAATCCAGCGACGTGGACGTACTATTGCCGGCAGCACGCCAGCTTTACCGGCAACTGTCCGGTTTTTTCAAACAGGAGTTCTATAAGGAAAAACCGATGCTGCGCCTGTTGCGCAGCAAAGCTGAAATCGGCGCCTGCCAAAAACGCTTGGCTGATCCGGCCTATCACGCCTACTTGGGCAACCTTCTCAGCCCCGGTCACTTTAGCGATCCGCTCAATAGCTTTGCGGGCGTTCTGGAACAAAAACAAACCGCTTATCTATTAACCCGGCCCTTGCTGGCCAGCCTGAAAGGCTACTTCATCAGCCGGCACAGCTATCGTCAGGCGATCCTGGATTACCAGGATATTCACTGGCAACCCAAGCCGCACTGGCAGGACATTCATGCCAGACAGATCATTTTTTGTGAAGGCTACCGGGCCATTTACAACCCATGGTTTTCCTGGCTGCCTTTTCAGCCTGCCCAAGGCGAGATTTTAACGCTGGAAAGCGAAACCGGATTCGCTCAGCCCTATACTGAATTTCGGCCACTGGCTGATTCCGGTCAGCGCAAATCGCTTTCGCGTCGGCGCTACTTTTGTCCACATGCAAACCGACACCGACCCTACCGAAACCGGCAAAGATGAGCTGCTGCAAGCGCTCGATAAGGTATTTCCCACCGGCAACAAGACAAGAGTGATCGCGCACCAGGCCAATATCCGTCCCTGCACATCCGACCGACGACCGTTCATAGGCAGGCATCCGCGCCAACCCGGCTGCTGGATTTTCAACGGTTTCGGCGCCAAAGGCAGCCTGCAGATCCCCTGGTACAGCCAACATTTTGCCGACTCCCTGTTAACCGGCAGCCCCTTGCAACCCGCCTGCAACATAGAACGCTTATGCCACGCATTGCATTGACACAAACGGCCCATACCGTCATACAACAGCATCTGCAGGCCGGTGACACCGCCATTGATGCCACGGTCGGCAATGGCCACGACACCGTGTTTCTGGCTCGATTGACTGGCCCGAACGGCTGCGTCTACGGCTTTGATACTCAGCCCTCGGCGCTGGCGTCGGCCAGGCTAAAGCTGGAGCAACACCGGCTTGGCAGTCGCGTCACTTTGATCAACGACAGCCATGCCCGCATCGCCGAGCTTGTTCCGAAAACGCAGCACGGCAAGGTCAAAGCAGTCATGTTCAATCTGGGCTACCTGCCCGGCAGTGATAAAACCGTGATCACGCAGAGCGCGTCCACATTGGCCGCCCTCAACGCCGCCCTGCAGATATTAGCCCCGGAAGGCGTGATCACGATTCTGGCATATCCAGGCCACAACGGCGGCGATCAGGAAACCAGCAGTGTGCAAACCTGGTGCGAGCAACTGGATTCGCAGCGCTACGCTGTTTCCGTATTACACGGTGAAGCACACAAAAATACCTCCCCCCGGCTCTTTGTTGTCCAGTTGCTTGAATAGCACTGTGGGAAAGACGCCTATGTCGCATTACAATCTTGAGTCGCGACGTAGGCGTCGCTCCCACTAGTCGCTCCAACTAAATGACAAACAGGTTCGCATGTCGCGTTATGTGCGGATAGAATAGTGCGTTTTAACTCATGCACGGGGGTTTATTTTATGAACGTTAAGGTCTTTCTTACAGGGCTGGCTCTGCTGCTTGCGGGCAGCAGCTTTGCCGCTGACAAAACTACTATCAGAATTGGTGTGCTGGCTTTTGGTACGGTCGACTGGGAATTATCGGCTTTACAAAATGACCCGAAAACCGCCTCCGCTGATTTTCAACTGCAGGTGCAACGGCTGGCCAACCCGGAAGCGGGCAAAATTGCCCTGCAATCCGGCGCTGTCGACATGATTGTGTCGGACTGGATATGGGTTTCCAGGATGCGCGCCAACGGCGCAGATTTTAGCTTTTACCCTTATTCCAATACCTCGGGCGCCTTGATGGTGGCAAAAGACAGCCCTATCCACTCGCTGCAGGACCTTAAAGGCAAAAAACTGGGTATTGCCGGCGGCGAACTGGATAAAAACTGGTTGCTGCTGCAAGCCTTGGCGCAACAAGAGCAGCTGGATCTGGACAAAGACGTCGAGAAAGTCTTCGGCGCGCCGCCTTTGCTCAATGAACAGCTCAAACAAAAGCGTGTGGATGCCGTGCTGAATTACTGGCATTTTGCCGCCCGGCTCGAAGCCGAAGGATACCGGCAAATTATCGACGGCAAAGGCATCCTGAAGGCTTTGGGCGTTACTGAGAACGCACCCGGCATCGGCTATGTGTTTAAACACAGCTGGGCCATGAACCATAAAAACGCCGTTAACCGATTCTTGCAAGCCAGCCAACAGGCCAAAACACAGTTATGCAGGGCTGATGACGCCTGGCAAAAGATCATTCCCTTAACGCAGACAAACGATCCGGCGACCCAAGCCAAGCTGCGGCAACGGTATTGCGAAGGCCGAATCGAGCACTGGGGTGAAAACGAGCAACAGGCCGCAAGCCGCCTCTATGGCCTCCTTCGCAACTTGAGCAACAAGCAGCTGACCGGCAATGCAGAAAATCTGCAACCCGGTACCTTCTGGGTTATGGAATAAGCTGAATTGCTTGTGCGCCACAAACTCTTTCCGGCCCTGTCATTACTGGCTTTTTTAGTCCTCTGGCAAGGTCTGGCGGTTTTTTTAAACAGCTCGGCCCTGCCGGAGCCGGCAGTTGTTGCCGGGGTGTTCTGGAGGGAAACCGTATCGGGGCAGCTGCCATTTCATCTGGGTGCGACCCTGCTCCGGCTGATCGGCAGTTTTGCCATTGCCATGTTGCTGGGTTGCGCTATCGGCATCGTGCTGGGCCGGCATAAACAGCTGGATGCATTTTTTGATAACTGGCTGGTCATTTTTTTAAATGTGCCGGCGCTGGTGACCATTATCCTGTGTTATGTCTGGTTTGGACTGGTTGAATCCGCCGCCATCCTGGCCGTGGTCATCAACAAGCTGCCTAATGTCATCGTCACCATCCGGGAAGGCACGCGCGCACTCGATCAGGATTTGCTGGACATGGCCCGCTGTTATCATTTCAGCAGACGCAAGACCCTGGTTCATGTGATCTGGCCGCAACTGCATCCGTTTGTCATGGGCGCAACCCGCTCGGGTCTGGCATTAATCTGGAAAATCATCCTGGTCGTTGAATTATTAGGGCGCAGCAACGGCATGGGTTACCAGCTGCATTTGTTTTTTCAACTGTTTGATGTTGCCGGCATACTGGCCTACACCATCGCCTTTGTCGCCGTTATTCAACTGCTTGAACTGATCATTTTGAAACCGTTGGACAGAAAATCGCAACGCTGGCGCCGATGACTGACCTTCAAATCCATATCAACAGTAAAACGTATCCGGCCATCGCTCAAGCCGGGCATCATCAGGCCATTGCCAACTTCAGGCTGTCCCTGAAATCGGGCGAGTTTGTCTGTCTGGTTGGCCCATCCGGTTGCGGCAAGACCACGCTGCTGAACATTATTGCCGGACTGGATGAAGATTTCGACGGTGACATCATGTTGGGCGAACAACACGCCCATCCCAAAATTGGCTACGTTTTCCAGAATCCAAGGCTGCTGCCCTGGCGCACGGTCAGAGAAAACATCGAACTGGTGTTGAACAGCCAGCAATCGCCGGACAGCATTGATGCGCTGCTGGAAACCATGCAGCTAAGCCAAGCGCAGCACGTTTATCCCGAACGCTTGTCCCTGGGCATGAGCCGCCGTGTCTCCATCATCCGCGCATTTGCCGTGGATCCTGACGTGCTGCTGATGGATGAACCGTTTGTGTCGCTGGATGCGCCGACCGCACGGCAAGTCAGAGAATTGCTGCTGAAACTCTGGCAGCAGCGTCCACACACGGTGTTGTTTGTCACCCATGATCTGCGCGAGGCCATTGCCCTGGCTGACAGGCTGATCTTCCTGTCCTCCTCGCCCATGCGTGTGCTCAGTGAAATCGTCGTGCCTATTTCCAGACAGGAACGCGCTAATGAACTGGCCGTTGAGTCCTTCCGGCAGCAATTGCTACACGACCACCCGGACATCAAAGCACTGTTATAACGGGCTTCACGCCCTGGGCAACCGGACTTTGCAGCCCACCAGCAAGACCATCGGACTGCTGTTTGGCAACAAAAATACAGTTGCGGAAAGCTTCAGATTATTTGATACTTGAAACTTTTGTAGCTGTTGTAATCGAAAACCAACCAGGTTTTCCTTAACTTTTACGGGGATAAATAAGACATGAGAAAAACGATCATTTTAGGATTTGCACTTGCTGGTTTTGCCTTGATTCCATTAACGTCATCGGCTGCCAGTGATGACCAATACCCTGCTGCCAATTTCCAGCCTAAAGTCATCTATATCGATAAAGAGGCGGCCGGCAAACCGGTTTCTGCTTCAATAAAGCCGGCTAAAAAGAAAGTTCAGTTTGACCCCAAATATCCCGCAGCATACTTTGAACCCAAGATCATATTCCCCTAACTGAATCCTGATTCCTGAATAATAATGCTCAAAAGGCGGCGTCACTGCCCGGGATTTTCAATAAACCAAACAAGCCTTTCTGAGCATTTTCCAGGATGGCAACCACGGGGGGATGCTTCAGTTTACGCTGCGCGGTGATCGCATAAAAACGCTCACTGACGCCCTCAATTTTACCCACTATTTCGGTGCCATATTGACGGTGAATTTCATTCGCTACCACCAGGGGTGAGAAAAACAATCCCGCACCGGCAGCGCCAAAGGTTTTCAGCAAGGCGCTGTCTTCGACTTCCGCCTGAATTGACGGGCTCAACTCCTTGGCATCAAACCACTGATCCAGCGAACGGCGCAAAGCCGTATTGGCAGTCGGCAGCAGGAACGGCGCACCATTTAACGAGCGCGGATAACCGTTCCGGTAACGGACTGCCAATGCCGGCGCAGCAAATACCGCCACTTCAGATTCACCCAAAAAGTGATTAAACACCTTGGCGCCGCTGGCCGGCGTGGCGGGCACATCCGAGAGCGCTATATCAATGCTGTGCAGGGCAATTTCAGCCAGCAAGCGCTCGGTTTTATCCTCGTAACAATGAATTTGCACCGGTTCCGGCAAACGCAGCAAGGGTTCTATCAAACGATAGGCTATCAGCTTGGGCAAAGCATCGGTCATCCCCAGATTTAAGCGCATGCCGCGCTCTGTACCTCGGCCTTTGAGCATATGGGTGAGTTCCCGGCCTAAAGTGAAAATCTCATCGGCATAGTGAAATACGGTTCGGCCCGTATCGGTCAACACCAGTTTGCGCCCTTGCTTGCGCAGCAATTGCGTCCCCACTGCCTGCTCAAAAATCGCTAATTGCCCACTGATGGTGGGTTGCGCCAAGTGCAGCGTTTCGCAGGCCGCGGTGATACTGCCGTGCTTGGCCACCGTCCAGAAATAATACAAATGCTGGTAATTAATACGTTCCATAGCACCTTATCTATCGGAATTATCTATGCAAATGATTTATATATTCTATTTTACTACTTTACCTTATCAAAGTACTGTATTGGTCATCCATTTGCAACCAAGCCAAATTATCCATGAGCCCTCAATCCAGCCACGACGACAAAGCCTTGCGTGCCAGCATCCGCTTACTGAAACTAATGCTGGCCAGGGTCTTAAAAACCCAGGCCAACCCGCAGGTAAGCCTGATAGTGGAGCAATTGCAACGCCAGTTTTCGGCTTTGCAGCGCGATGGCAGCCCAGCCCGGCGCCAGCAATTACTGGATACGCTCCACGACTTGCCAGCCGACACGCTGAATGAAGTCATCCGTGCCTTCAGTCTGTATTTCAGCCTGCTCAATATTGCCGAAGAATCCACCAACCTTAGGCACCGCCGCCGGGAAACCGAAAAAAACAAACATTTCTGGCGCGGTTCTTTCCATGACACCTTGCTGGGCTTTCAGCAAGCCGGAATCACCATTGCCGAACTGCAAGTCCTGCTCAACGACTTGCATTATCTGCCGGTAATGACCGCGCACCCGACCGAAGCCAAACGCCGCAACGTGCGGGGTGCCTTGCGGAATGTGTTCCTCAGCCATGAAAAACTCGATGATCCTCGCGTCAAAGGCTATTTTCGCCAGAAAGCGCTCGAACGTCTGCACAGCCAAATTCAGCTGTTATGGAAAACCGACGAGGTACGTGCTCGCAGCATGGGGGTGATTGATGAAATCGACGCCGGTCTGTTCTATTTTCCGCTGTCGTTATTTGAGGCTACCGCTCAGGTTTACCGCAATTTTCAAGGTGCCTTGCAGGATGTTTACGGGAGCGAGGCGGCGCGTACAATCCGCATTCCCCGTTTCTTGAGTTACGGTTCATGGATTGGCGGCGACCGTGACGGCAACCCCAATGTTAAACCGGAAACAACGGCGCTGGCGCTGCGCCTGCAAGCACGGACCATCCTGCAGGAATACATCCGCCGCGTGGATACGCTCCGTCAACAACTGGCGTATTCCTATGATCTGTGCCAGCCCACGCCACAGTTTTTAGCCAGCCTCGAAAGCGACCGCCAACTGCTCGGCAACAGCGCCTTCCCGCTGGAACGCAGCTGCCGGCAAGAACCCTACCGCCACAAATTGTCGCTGATGAAATACCGGCTGGAACAAGCGCTGGCCGGGGTGGAAAAACGCATCGACGGCCTTTACGGCCTGACCGATGCCCATGCCTTTCCCAATGCGGCGGTGTTTCAGGCAGATCTGGAAATTATTCAGCAATCCCTATCCAGCCACGGCGACCAAGTCATTGCCGACCAGGAATTGCAGGACTTGATCAGGCTGGTAGAAATCTTTGGCTTCCATTTAATGCAGCTTGATGTGCGACAGGAATCGACGCGCCACAGCGAGGCGGTGGCGGAAATCTTGTCCGCCTCGCTGGGTCTTGATTATCAGGATTTAGATGAGCCTCAGCGCCTGCAGGTGCTCAGCGAAGCCATCGCCACACCCGGCGGCCTGATTTATGACGCCACGCAATTGTCCCCCGCCACCCGAGAAACCCTGGAGGTGTTCCAGGTGATGACCGAGATGCGCCGAGAGATCGGCGGCGATTGTTTCAGCAAATACGTCATTTCGATGACCCATGCCGCCAGCCACGTCATGGAAGTGATGCTGCTGGCGGCGCAAAGCGGCCTGGCTGGCCGCATCGGCGGGCAATGGTATTGCCACGTCGGCATCAGCCCGCTATTTGAAACCATCGACGATCTGACCCATATCGACAGCGTGCTGCGCAGCCTGCTTGCACAACCGGTGTATCGCGCCTTGTTAGCGGCTTCCGGCCAGCGCCAGGAAGTCATGCTGGGTTATTCCGATTCCTGCAAGGATGGCGGCATTCTGGCTTCAGCCTGGGGTTTGTACCGGGCGCAACAGCAAGTCATGGCCATTTCCGATGCCGAAGGCGTTCCCTGCCGGTTGTTTCATGGCCGAGGCGGCACCATTGGCCGCGGCGGCGGCCCTACCCATGAAGCGATATTGGCGCAGCCGCCAGCTACGGTGCGTGGTCAAATCAAATTCACCGAGCAAGGCGAAGTCCTGTTTTACCGCTATAGCAATATGGAAACGGCGGTTTACGAACTGACCATGGGCTTGACCGGCTTACTCAAAGCCAGCCTGAGTCTGGTGCGTCCCGTTGCCGGAGACAGCCCGGAAAATATGGCAGTAATGGACGAACTGACGAAGATCGGCGAACGCGGCTACCGGCAACTGACTGAACATACCCCGGGTTTTCTGGATTATTTCTACGAAGCCACACCGGTATCGGAAATCGGCCAGTTGAATATTGGCTCCCGACCATCACACCGCAAAAAACAGGATCGCTCAAAATATTCGGTGCGGGCAATTGCCTGGGTGTTTGCCTGGGCGCAATCGCGGCAAACCTTCCCGGCCTGGTATGGCATTGGCTCCAGCCTGGAGTCCTGGTGCGCTGGCAAGCCCGAACGCCTGGAAACGCTACGCACGCTGTATCGCAATTTGCCGTTTTTCCGCAATCTGCTCAGTAACGCGCAAATGGCGCTCAGCAAGTCTGACATGAACATCGCCCGCGAATACGCGGCACTTTGTGTCGATGAGGAAGTGGGCAGACGCATTCACGGTATGATCGAGACTGAATACCATCGCTGTGTGAACTGGATTCTGGAAATTACCGAAACCGATCGATTGCTTGAGGATAATCCGGAATTGGCCGCAACCCTGCACCGCCGCAATGATTATCTGGGCCCGCTCAATTATATGCAAGCCGGTTTGCTGCGTTCACTGCGCAACGAAAACCAGGACGATGCCGAGCAGAATCCGTGGATGAAACCCTTGCTGCGCACGCTTAACGCGATAGCCGCGGGCATGAGGAATACCGGATAATGCCGGTAAAATCTGTCACACCTGCCAGCGCTCGGGCTTGGCTGCTTTATCGACCAGCCAAAAATAACCTTATTACTTGAATTCACGAGTTAGTTTATTATCTGCTTGACGAACATTCGCATATTTCTTCTCGCAACCCTTCAAAATTAGAGCAAAATACCATGAAAACATTAACCAAAGAAATGCAAGCCGCCATCACTCCTGCAATGGCATTGGAATTATTAAAAGAAGGCAATAAGCGCTTTGTAAACAACCTGAAGGTAAACCGTAACCTGCTGCAACAAGCCAACGAAACCTCCGACGGGCAACATCCGTTTGCGGTCATTTTAAGCTGCATCGATTCCCGTACCTCGGTTGAATTGATTTTTGACCAGGGCTTGGGCGATGTGTTTAGTGTGCGTATTGCCGGTAACATTATTAATGAAGATATTTTAGGCAGCATGGAATTTGGCTGCAAAGTGGCCGGCTCCAAAATAATCGTGGTTCTGGGTCATAGCAAATGCGGCGCCGTCAAAGGCGCTTGCGACCATGTAGAGATGGGCAACCTGACTGCGCTGTTAAGTAAAATCCAGCCCGCGGTCTATGATGAGAAAACCGAAACCGGAAATCGCAATTCAAGCAACGATGACTTTGTGGAAAAAGTATCGGCCATCAATGTCAAAAGAACGGTTCATGCCATTATGGAACGCAGCCCGATCTTAAAGGAAATGATAGCAGCAGGTCAGATAGGAATTGTTGGCGGCATCCATGATATTACCACGGGGGAAGTCAGTTTTTATGACGATACTTTAATAATTAATAATCCCAAGACTTTCAGTCATATGTAAAAAAATAGAACCCAAAACTATAAGGGACCTACCCGTGAACATAGCATCTGATGACAAAGAACTCAGCCAGTCGATCCGTCTGCTGGACTCCGTATTGAAGCAGGTATTGAAAACCCAGGCACGGCCAGAAACCGCCGCCACGGTTGAGAAACTGCAACAGCGTTTCGCCGGATTGTTGAGCGACAGTAACCAACTCGGACGACTGCATCTACTGGAAACGGTCGAAGGCCTGGACCCTGAGGCCATTGGCGAGGTGGTGCGCGTATTCAATCGCTATTTCAGCCTGCTCAATATTGCCGAGGAATCCCATTACCTGAGAATACGGCGGCGGCAAGCCGAACAAGGTGGTCACTACTGGCCCGGCTCTTTTCACGATACCCTGCTGGCGCTCAAGGAATAAGGGGTAACGGCGGACAAACTCCAGGTTCTGCTGGACGAACTGTTGTACCTGCCGGTGATGACCGCCCATCCATCAGAGGTCAAACGGCGGACCGTCAAGAGCGCCTTGCGCAATGTGTTTCTGACCCAGGAAGCGTTGGACGATAATCGCATGAAAGGCTATTTTCGCGAAGAAGCGCTCGAACGTCTGCAATGCCAGATTCAAATGCTGTGGAAGACTGACGAGGTGCGTGCACGGAAGCTGGGTGTGGCGGACGAGATCGATGCAGGCTTGTTCTATTTTTCACTCTCCCTGTTCAAGGCGACGGCGCGGGTATACCGCAATTTCGAACGTTCATTGAGCGATGTCTACGGGGAAGACGTGGCCAGGCACATCCGTGTACCCAGCTTTTTATGCTTCGGTTCCTGGATCGGCGGAGACCGCGACGGCAATCCCAACGTCACCTCGGAAACTACTGTACTGGCCTTGCGTATGCAGGCGCAAACCATCTTGCAGGAATATAGCCGCCGCCTGGATGAATTGCGCGGTCAGCTGTCCCATTCTGATGGCTTCTGCGAATTGTCGGCGGCCTTTTTAGACAGCATCGAAGCCGACCGGGCCACGCTTGGCGCATCGATAGCAGAGCTGGAAAAACCCTATTTGCAAGAGCCTTACCGCCATAAGCTGGCGCTGATGAAATACCGCATGGAGTGCGCTCTGATGCAGGTTCAACAACACCTGCGCGGTGAGCCGGAGTTGCCGAACCGTCATGCCTATCCGGGTATAACCGCGTTTTTGGACGACCTGCGACTGATTGACGCTTCCTTGCGCGGCCACGGCGATGCGGCTATTGCCGATTTGGAACTGCATGATTTAATCCGCCTCGCTGAAACCTTCGGCTTCCACCTGATGCAACTGGACGTGCGCCAGGAATCAGGACGGCATACCGAGGCTGTGGCGGATATTCTGGCGGCCGCGCTGGCGGTGGATTACCGCGCCCTGGATGAAAGCCAGCGTCTCTCCCTGTTGAGCGAGGCCATCGCCGCGCCGGGCGGACTGATGTACGATCCCGCCGCACTGTCTCCTGCCAGCCGCGAAACTTTGGAAACATTCGACGTCATGGCGCGCATGAGGCGGGAAATCGGTCCGGATTGCTTCGGTAAATACGTGATTTCCATGACGCACAACGCCAGCCATGTCATGGAGGTGATGCTGCTGGCGGCGCAAAGCGGCCTGGTCGGACGTCTTGGCGGTCATTGGCATTGTCATATCGGCGTGAGCCCCTTGTTTGAAACCATCGACGATCTCAACCGGATTGAAGAGGTGCTCACCCGCCTGTTCGACACCCCGGCCTATCGGGAATTGCTGCGGGTTTCGGGCGACAGCCAGGAAATCATGCTGGGGTATTCCGATTCCTGCAAAGACGGCGGCATTCTGGCTTCATCTTGGGGGTTGTCACGAGCACAGCGGCAAATCATCGCCATCGCCGAACAGCACGGACTCAAGTGCCGTTTGTTCCATGGCCGCGGCGGTACGGTAGGGCGTGGCGGCGGCCCCACCCACGAAGCCATCCTGGCGCAGCCGCCGGATACGGTGCGCGGACAGATCAAATTCACCGAACAGGGCGAGGTGCTGTTCTACCGTTACAACAACATGGAAACCGCGATCTATGAATTGACGATGGGCGTTACCGGCCTGCTCAAGGCCAGTGTCAGCCTGGTGCAACCCGTGCCACGTGACCGCACGGAGGATTTGGCGGTGATGGATGAACTGGCGAGGATCGGCGAACACGGTTACCGCGAACTGACCGAGCGCACCCCCGGATTCCTGGATTATTTCTACGAAGCCACACCGACCAGCGAAATCGGCGGACTTAACATCGGTTCGCGGCCGTCACACCGTAAAAAAGGGGATCGTTCAAAAAATTCGGTGCGCGCCATTGGCTGGGTATTCTCCTGGGCCCAGTCGCGGCAGACCTTTCCCGCCTGGTACGGCATAGGCTTGAGTCTATCGACCTGGTGTGCCGGTAAGCCGGAGCGTCTGGAAAAGCTGCGGCAAATGTACCGGGACTGGCCGTTTTTTCGCAATCTGTTGAGTAACGCCCAGATGGCGCTCAGTAAATCGGACATGGACATCGCCAGGGAATACGCCGGCCTTGCGTCGATCCTGATACCGGCCAGCGTGTCTATGGAATGATTGCCGGCGAATACCAGCTTTGCGTGGACTGGATTCTGGATATCGCAGAGACAGACCGGCTGCTGGCGGAGAATCCGGCGCTGGCCGACTCCCTGCATCGCCGCGATGCCTACCTCGGGCCGCTCAATTACCTCCAGGTGTTTTTGTTGCGCCGGGTGCGGGAAATCGACCCGAATAATCCGGACGAAAGTCCCTGGATGAAACCCTTGTTGCGCACCATTAACGCTATCGCGGCGGGGATGAGGAATACCGGCTGATAAGTAATTTTTGCAAGCATAACAGGAACTGTGAGAACAGGACATGCGCAACAAATCAACCCAGACCGATCAACAATCGACAACCTACGACTATCGCGATCAATCATTAGCCCT
>CAVOJU010000031.1:0-32335 GCA_963696315.1 uncultured Gammaproteobacteria bacterium | reverse complement strand
GCGGGCTTGATTTGAGTTTCTGCCCGGACGCTGGCCTCGGGGCGGTGCTGGCTGCACTGGCGGAGCCACTGCGGAGGTTTCAAAGCCGGCAATTTGTTCACGCTTGATTTCCTTGCCGATCAGCTTTTCAACCAGGCGCAAGAAATCATATTCATCATGGGATACTAAAGACAGGGCTTGGCCTTCTTCGCCTGCGCGTCCGGTGCGGCCAATTCTATGCACGTAATCTTCCGGCGCGCGCGGCAGCTCAAAGTTGACCACATGCGGCAATAAGTTAATATCAATGCCGCGTGCAGCCACGTCGGTTGCTACCAGGACCCTGACTTCACCGGCTTTAAAACCTGCCAAGGCACTGGTTCTGGCGCCCTGGCTTTTGTTGCCGTGAATGGCAGCCGCCTTAATATCAACCTTGTTGAGTTTTTCAGTGAGCCGGTTCGCGCCGTGTTTGGTAGTCGTGAACACCAAAACCTGCTGCCAGTTGTTTTCTTTGATCAAGTGACAGAGCAGCTCTGTCTTATCGGCCTTATCGACCAGATAAGCGACTTGTTCAACCAGTTCGGCGGCAGTGTTGCGCGGCGCCACTTCGATTTTTATCGGATCGACCAGAAGCCCTGTGGTGAGCTTGCGTATATCTTCGGAAAAGGTCGCCGAAAACAGCAGATTTTGGCGTTTTTTCGGCAGCAAGGCGATAATTTTACGAATATCCCGGATAAAGCCCATGTCCAGCATGCGGTCGGCTTCGTCAAGTATCAGGGTTTGGACCTGATCAAGTTTTACCGCATTCTGATTGACCAGATCCAGCAAACGTCCAGGCGTGGCGACCAGTATATCGACGCCGCCTCTTAAGCGCATCATCTGCGGATTGATTTTTACCCCGCCAAAAACGACTTCCGATTTTAAGCGCGGATGCAGGTGCGCCCCGTATTTGTTGACCGATTCGCCGATTTGGGCGGCAAGCTCTCGGGTTGGGGTCAGTATTAGCACTCTGACCGGACGGTTATTGCCGTAAGCCTTTTGCGATAAGCGATGCAGAATCGGCAGGGTAAATCCTGCTGTTTTACCGGTGCCGGTTTGCGCGGCAGCCAGCACATCATGGCCGCCCAAAACGGCAGGAATGGCTTGTGACTGAATGGGGGAGGGCGTGGTATAGCCGGCATCTGCGATAGCGCGCAAGAGCGGATCTGATAAACCGAGGGTAGTAAATGGCATTTTGTATAGAGTCTCAATGAAACGCCGCTCGACAGGCGTCAGGCAGCTTGGTGTAAAGGGGGTAAATAAAAAAATTAAATAAAGTCGCCGAAGAATGACTGGTAAGCAATGTGTGCAGTCATGTCCTGATGGAAAAAATCCAGGTTGGGGAAAGTGGCGAAAGCGGCGTATTCAAACAGTTTGTGCTGTTTTTCTTGAAAACGTCGCGCTTAGCTCAACCCGCTATCATTTTAATCGTGATAGGGTTTGGTGGTCTGTGTCGGTAATAGTGTAAGCTGATGAAATGGAGGGCGCCAAGGGGGTGGGCTTGCGCTGGGTTATTAAGTGTTGATAGTGGTCTTGGCTATTTTTGAGGGCAAAATAAAATGCCTGGCACCCTTATACATATGTTATGGTGGCATTATACCTGATTAGTATGTGTCAGCGTGCAAAAAAACTGCATTGCCTCACTTTACTCATTGATCAGCCAATTGGTACGCCTGTATGGTGAGTCTGGGTATACCATATTTTTTGGTTATGCAATCCTCCCAGCACAGTCATTAACTCCATTATTTTATTATGGTTAGCTATCGACTGCGGCGTTGGGACTGAAGCCTCGGTACGGGCCAAATGGCTGATTTGATAACGAACAGCATGCTCGATCAAATCAACATCTTCAATCGATAAATCAAATTGTTTGTTATAAGTGGTCATGGTAATAGCCTCATTAATACGGCAATCAGGGAATTAATTGCGTGGAATTAATGTAAGCCGATAGTTTCGCGAACACAATGACATTATTAACGCAATTTCGGACAAATTCATTCGGCTGTAGCTATAGCCGTTTAAGTCCGGGATGGGAGCGCCGAGCTGGAGCTCAGCGTTCCCAAGCGTAAGCCTGCCGGCCTTCAAAGTTAACCATGGCGGAAAACGAGGGAAAGTTGTCCTTGCGTGTAGATTTTTAAAGGAAGAACATAGAGCCAATCCAATTATTAATAAGGAGACCGGATTTCAAGCAGAGGGTACTTCTTTTTCCCTGCCGGAAGGGCTCTTGATGATGAAACTAAAGCGGCAAACACACTATTTGAAGGTCTTCGACTCGGCTTTGAGGAGGTTTCATGGCTTTATTAACTTTTTCTCCCAACAAACCTGTTACTAAAAATCAGAAAGTCAGGAAAATTTCTATACTCGCTTATCCCTGGTGTGAAGTTCTGGACATTAGCGGACCCTACGAAGTCTTTGCTTTCGCCAGCCTGAGTTTGCAAAGGGGAGGTCTGACCGATCAACCGGTATATTTGATGGATGTGCTGGCTGAAAAACCGGGTCCGGTAACAACGTTATCGGGTCTGGAAATCATTGCAACGCATGCCTATAACGATAGCCATGATGATGTGGATACTCTGATTATCCCGGGAGGCGGTGTGGATTCGGTGTTAAAAGATGCCACCTTACTGAATTGGATTACTATGATGGCGCCCAGGGTCAGGCGGCTCGCTTCGGTCTGCAGCGGCGCTTTCTTATTGGCGGAATGCGGACTGCTCGATAATCGCCGCGCAACCACGCATTGGGATTTTTGCGCGCTGCTGAAAAATAATTATCAGGCAATCAAATTGGAGCCGGACAAGATTTTTATCCGTGACGATTTTATCTATACCTCGGGCGGCATCACCTCCGGTATTGATATGGCTTTAGCCATGGTTGAAGAAGATTGGGGGCGGGAGCTTGCACTCTATGTGGCGCGTTATCTGGTGGTTTTTCTCCAACGTCCCGGCGGACAATCCCAGTTCAGTGCTTATTTGACATGCGAATCCTCCCAACGACCCGATATTCGCGAACTGCAGGCCTGGATTATTGAAAATCCTGCCGAGAATCTGCAGGTCGATGAGCTTGCCAAACGCATGGCGATGAGTCCAAGAAATTTTGCCCGAACTTTTTTAATGGAAACCGGCACCACGCCGGCTAAGTTTGTCGAGTTGGCGCGTCTCGATGCGGCCCGGCAATATTTGGAAAGAGGCGATTTATCTATTGAAACGGTGGCTATTAAAGCGGGGTTTATCGATTCCGAGCGCATGCGCCGGACGTTCATACGGCATCTAGGCGTCAATCCCCTGAGTTACCGGGAGCGTTTTAGTTATCATCCTCAACCAGAATTTAAAAAAATCGAAATATCTTCAATAACGGCCAGGAGTGAACAGCCTTTTTTGCAACTTTGAAGACAAGATACAGTTAGCCACCAAGTTTTTCTATCCCATCCATTTAATTGAGTGGTTCCAAAGCGCTATACAGTGAGGATTTCATTATGCGTATTTTACTTGTCTCGTCGGCATTTTCAGGGTTGACGCAACGTTTTTATACCGAGCTTGAAGACGCGGGTTATAGCGTATCGGTCGAATTACATTTGGGCGATATACCCCAACTGTTAGAAGGCGTTGCCCTCTTTAAACCCGATTTAATCATCTGCCCATTTTTGACTCGCCGTATCCCAAAAGAACTCTATGAATGCTATCGCTGCCTGATCGTACATCCCGGCATTAAAGGCGACCGGGGGCCTTCTTCCTTGGACTGGGCCATACAGAGCGGCGAATCGGAATGGGGTGTTACCCTGCTGGAAGCCCGTGAGGAAATGGATGCCGGAGATATTTGGGCAAGTAAAACTTTTCCGATGCGGGCCGCGACGAAAAGCAGCCTGTTTTATCGGGAAGTGACTCAAGCAGCCGTTGACTGTTTGTGGGAGGCGCTGACGTATTTCGATGCGCCGGCTTTTAAGCCGGAGGTGCTGGATTACCATAAACCGACCATCAAAGGACAGCTAAGGCCTCTGATGAAACAAGCGGATCGAGCAATCGATTGGAAAAAACATAATACCGATGAGATTCTGAGAAGAATCCAGGCGGCTGACGGCAGTCCCGGCCTGCTGGCAGAGCTTTACGGCAAGCCGTATTATGTGTTTAACGCTCATAAAGCCAGCGGCTTAAGCGGTAAACCGGGCGACATCATTGCCACGGCTAATCAGGCTATTTGCCTGGCCACCGTCGATGGCGCGATCTGGATCGGACATTTACAAGAAAAATTGGCAACCGGCGGCAAAGGCATCAAATTACCCGCAACCCAGTTTTTAACTGACCTATTGCCCAAGGCCGCCACTGTTGCCGGCGCATTCAAGAGTCTGTTTTCTCAAGCCATTCAATCGATAACAATCGACTATACCCTGCCGGGACGGCAATTGCCTTGTCAGGAAGTCTGGCATGAACTGGACGGCGATATCGCTTATCTATATTTTTCATTTCATAATGGCGGCATGAGTACTGAACAATGCCGATTGTTGCTATCGGTTTATCAATACCTGGCGGCTCAGACGGTGAAAGTGATCGTATTGATGGGTGGCGAAGAATTTTGGTCGAACGGTATCCATCTCAATCACATCGAGCACGCCGAGAGTCCGGCAGATGAATCCTGGTTGAATATCAATGCGATGGATGATCTGATTTATCAGATCATCACCACACTGGATAAATTGACCATCTCGGCCGTTGCCGGCAATGCCGGCGCAGGAGGTGCAATATTAGCCATAGCGGCGGATTTGGTATGGGCAAGAGACGGCGTCATTCTGAATCCGCATTACAAGAACATGGGTGAACTTTACGGTTCTGAATATTGGACCTATTTACTACCCAAGCGCGTCGGGCTTAAAATGGCCACGGCACTGACCGAACAGCGGCTGCCGGTTAGCGCCAAGAAAGCCTGGCGCATAGGCCTGATTGATCAAGTGCTCGATAAGCAGCATCAGCTCTATTATGCTCAAGTTAAACATTTGGCGAAAACCTATAGCGCTGACAGCCAGGCTTTAAGAAACTCTCTGGCGGAGAAAGCGAAAACACGCTGTTTTGACGAATCCAGCAAAGCGCTGGCGTCTTACCGTCAATTCGAATTGACGCAAATGTATGCCAATTTTTATGGTAATGAAGACTACCATGCCGCCCGCAAAAGATTTGTTTACAAGCTCGGGGGGGAGACCAAAACACCTGAAAATATCGCTATTCACCGTCAAACAGGACATTTAGCGAAGCCAATATCACCGGGAAGCCTCGCTCACTTTGTCTGGCAGGATGTTTATCAAACCGGTGATGATTTGGTTGACAGTCAACACAAGGATCTATTCGTACTGGCGGAACAGCTGCTCTGTTCCGATGGTCACCAAGAGCTCACCGGCAATTTCCAAAAGCTCTATCAGCACGTCAAGGAACATTTTACTGCCGAGGAGGAAATCATGAAAAAATTAAATTATCACGGCTATAACAGGCACATCAACGAGCATAATTTAATGCTGGAAAGTCTGGCGGACATAGACCGGCGAATCAATCGTCAGCAATGGACGCAGCAGGATATTGAAACCTTTATGGATAAATGGGGCAGCCATATCATCCAGTCCGATATGGCTTTTAACGATTATTTTAAAGCGCAACAGCCTGAGCCGCTAGCCAGCAAGCAAGTGCTGCACACATTTCTGTTGCCGGAAGCCAGCGTTTAAAGCTTGCGATGGGCTGAAATGAACCCGCCCGCAAAACCCCGCAAACGCCAGCACCGAGCCTATCTGTTAGGCGTGTGTTTGGGTCTGCTTGGTTTGATGCTGTTGTTTTTGCCCGGCAATGAACCCTTTCATGTCCGAGGGCCGATGAATACAGGGCATGAAAAGCTCAAATGCGCTTCCTGTCACCGGGAAGCCCCTGGCAGTCTGCGCCAGCAGATTCAGGCTAATATGCGCTTTATTTTCGGCCAGCGTGACCGCCCGGCAGACTTTAGCCATCTGCGGGTGGGTAATGAAAACTGCCTTCATTGCCATGAACGCCCCAATGACAGACATCCGGTGTATCGTTTTCTTGAGCCGCGTTTTCTCAAAGCCAGACAGAATCTCAGCCCGGATCGCTGCATTTCCTGTCATGCCGAACATAACGGCCGGCGTGTCAGCCTGGCAAACATCGATTATTGCCAAGAGTGCCACAAGAAAACCCGGCTCAGACATGACCCTGTGGATGTTCCTCATGACAAATTGATTGTGCTTAAGCGCTGGGAAAGCTGTTTGGGCTGCCACGATTTCCATGGCAACCACATCAGGCAGACGCCAAAGACGGTCGATCAAATTATTCCGTCTGAAAAAATTCACGCTTACTTCGAAGGCGGTTTATCGCCCTATGGTGATGAACGCCGGTTCAAAGCCAAGAAGGAGACCGGTAATGATTGATAAAAATTTCTGGATTACCCTATTTTCCTTAACCTGTTTGGGCATCTATTTGTTCGTCAGCGCGCCGCCGCCTTTGAATGGCGATAAGACTCAAGCGGCCACTATTCCGGTGCAAGAGATGTTCACTTTGCTGCAGGCGGAAAACGCAGCCGTACGCAAGCTGTGGACTCAGGAAATCGTCGGCGCTGGCCAGAAGGCCGGGCTTAAGTTCGATGAACATTGGCGCGACAAGGATATGGAAGCGGGTCCCTTGCCTGCGCTATTTCTGCGCGAAACAGCCAAAAGCATGGAAAAAAGTCCAAAAAGAATCAGCCTGTTTCTGGGCTCGGATTATCCCATTAGTCCCGATAACCGATTCGAAGGGCTGCAGCACGAAAAATTTCAAGCCCTGCGCCAGCTTCAGCAGCCGCAGTTCTTTTATGTGCCCGATACGCGGCTTTATACGGGCATGTTCGCCGATCCGGCTGTGGCAGAAGCGTGCGTCGAGTGCCACAATAAACACGAACAATCACCCAAGCATGACTGGCAATTGCATGACATCATGGGCGGCACCACCTGGATGTATCCGGCCCAGACAGTATCGCTGGAAGAACTCGTGAGTGTGCTGATGGCATTACATCAGGGCTTCCAGGATGCCTACGGCGCGTATCTGGAAAAAGTCCAAACCTTTGCCAATCCGCCTGTCATTGGCGAACACTGGCCGCGCGAGGGTTATTTTTTGCCCAGTGCGGACATTTTTATGCTGGAGATCTTGCTGCGTACGTCCCCGCATACGCTGCCAAGCGTGGGTGCGCTGGCCAGTTCAAGTGATAGTCCGGAGGCTAGTCCTAATGTTGCTGATCAATAAACGCATCGCTCTGCCGGCGCAAAAAACGCACACTCCGGCCGCTCCCAAAGCCTTTGCCAAGGGCTATTTTTACCTGGGTCTGGCGTTATTCATAACGTTCGCTATTCAGGAGTTCTATCACTGGCGCTGGGCCTGGCTGACAGATCTGCAAGCCGATAATCTGTATAAGCAGCTCTCCGGTTTTGCCTTGCTCACTTATCTTGCCCATCAATGGCATTGCTCGGTGTTGCGTAATAGAGGACTCATGCGCAAGGCGGGCAGAATACTCAATCACCATAAACTGGCCGGCAGCCTGGCGCCGGTATTTTTCTATGCACATTCCCAAGCGCTGGGCTTCGCCTATGTGCAACTATTGAGCCTGGTTTATTTCGCTATTTTTCTAACTGGCCTGTTCAATTTTGAAACGACCCGCATCCGCAAACCCTGGTTTCAATCGATGTGGATTACCGTTCACGTCGGCTTGTCAACGGCGCTGTTGTTTTTGCTGAGTTATCATATCTTCATCAGCTACGCGTATCAGTAACATCAGAAGGGAAGCAAAGGTTTATTCCTGTATTACCCTTCGGCCGCTCACAATTCACATTGGTGAGAGACTCTAGCCGTGGCTGCCAACAGTAGGTGCTACAAGCAAAGTCCACTCCCACGCCCTCATCCAGAGAGTTAAAATCAACGTTGAACTAGAAAATTTGGTCTTCGCAGGTTAAATTTCAGTCGCTACTAATTCGGCGCCGGGGTTTCTCGTAGCGGTTTTGAAGCTATGGACGCGGTAAAGGGAGCCGTTTTGTTCTTGCAAACGCTTCTCCGGCAATAAAGCTGAGCGCTTTTTGGTATAATCGCTTACGTTTGCTTAAACTCACAATTCACGCTCTGGAGGCGTTATGTCCGGATTACTTCGATATTTCTTAGGATTTATTCTGCTAGTGGCCACGGTGGGTTTGGCGACGTGTCAGTCCATGGTTAAAGCTGAACCCGCAGCTGTGCGATGCAGTGTCTACCCGCACGGAATCAAGGTCATGACAAGCTTGAATGATTTCAAAAAGCCTAAACGCTTCATTGGCAAAAAACTTCAGGATTACTCGCCGCGCGGCTTGTTGCTGTATTTTTTACCGTGGGCATTGATTCCGGCAACCATCATGGCCCTGGGCTCAGGCAATCTATTAGGCATTATCGTCAATGCTTCAGGTTTCGCGCTCTACATGGCAGCTGCCTGGTGTTTACGTAAAGGTTTACAGGCGGAAGCCGCATTTAGTCAAGCTCCCATTGCCCGCGCTCCCAGATGGCCCTTGAAATCGCTGGCGGCCGTCATTACCGCGTTAGCCACCGGCATGATTGCCTGGCTGGGTGCCCGGCACGCGTTAGCCGGTTGCCTTGATGTTTGCCGGCGGCGCGTTTCTGGGGATGTATTTAAGTTATGGTTTTGATCGCCACCAGGAAAAAAAGCTGGCCGATGCGCAAGGCTACTCGGGCGATGAAATTTTGCACATGCTGACAGAATCGTCGCAAATCATCCGCAGTATCGAGCAGGCCAACGACAAAATTCGCAACACCGAACTCAATCAGCGTATCGAAAATATCTGTGCCATTGCCGACCGCATTTTGGCGGAAATTGAAGCCGATCCGCGCGATATCCGCCGGGCGCGTAAATTTCTGAATGTTTATCTGGATGGCGCCCGGCAGGTGACCGAGGGCTACGCCAAAACCCATCAACAAACCCAATCCGGGCAACTCGAAGAAAATTTCCGTAATGTGCTAGAAACCATCGAGTCGGTGTTTCAGGAACAGCATCAAAAATTGCTGGAAGAAGATGTTTTTGATCTGGATGTAAAAATTGAAGTTCTCACCACACAACTCAAGCGGGAAGGCATCCTTTGATGCCACCGACAATCGGAGACTACACCATGAGTGAACAGCAGGTAAAGACAGCAACAACCATCGATTCAGCGGCGACGCTTGCCGGCACTGAGCTGGTCCCTGGAGTCAAGGCGGAGATATTGCCGTATCAGGAGGCAACCCCGGAAAAACAGCAAAACATCCAGAAATTGCTGGCTGAAATCGACATGAACGATACCCATTCGATCATTTTTTTCGGCAGCAAGGCTCAGGAGCAACTGACCAGTATTTCCGACCGCATGCTGGATGGCGTCAAGAATAAGGATGTAGGGCCGGCCGGTACGGATTTGAACGAAATGGTCGCCATTATCCGCGGCTTCGAAGTCGATGATCTTGATCCGAATAAAAAACAGGGTTTTTTGGATCGCTTGTTCGGCAAAGCCAAGCCTGTAGTTAAATTTCTGCAGCAGTACGAAGAAGTGCGCAAACAGATTGATACCATCACCGACCGGCTGGAAAAGCATAAAACCAGTTTGCTGACGGATATTACCTCCCTGGATCGTTTGTATCAGGCCAATCTGGAGTATTTTTATACTTTGGAAGATTACATCGCCGCCGGTGAAGAAAAACTGCGGCAACTGGATGAAACGCTGATTCCGGAACTGGCTAAACAGGTTGAAACCAGCGAGGGCATTATCTCGGCACAAAACCTCCGCGATATGCGCGCCGCCCGCGACGATCTGGAACGGCGGGTGCATGATCTGCGCCTGACTCGGCAGGTTGCCATGCAAAGCCTTCCGGGCATCCGCCTGGTGCAGGAAAATGATAAAGGTTTGGTGACCAAAATCAATTCGACGATTGTCAACACCGTGCCCTTATGGCGCCAGCAACTGGCGACCGCAGTGACGATTTTCCGCTCTTCGCAAGCGGCGGAAACGGTGAAGGCCGCGACCGATTTAACCAACGATTTGCTGGCCGCCAATGCCGAAAATCTCAAAATCGCCAATGCGGAAACGCGCAAACAATTGGAGCGTGGTGTTTTCGATATCGAAGTGATCAAAAAAGCCAACCAAACCCTGATCGCGACCATAGAAGAAAGCCTGCAAATTGCCGATGAGGGTAAAAAAATGCGTGCCGAAGCGGTTACGCAATTGCAGGAATGCGAAAGCGAATTGCGTAAAACGCTGGCCTCGGCGCAATCGAAAGCAACCGGCGCAGGCACCACTTAATCACTTCTGTCATGCAGTCACATAAAAACCACGAAGACACGAAGAACACGAAATGTTTGGGCTTTTCTTAGTGACAAAATGTTCAGAGTAGTTTCTGCGGCTGTATGCCGGCTACGTTTAAGTGTGGGTAAGCAGGATGCAAGCAGCATGTTTGTAAGTCTTCGTGTTGCTTCGTGAACTTCGTGGCAAAGCAATCTTTACCTTTCGTAACACCAATTAACCAACAGCAGGAGTAATAAAGTGGGTATTTTGGATAAGCTTTTAGGCGAATTTATTGATGTTATCGAGTGGACGGACGATAGCAGCGATACCATGGTGTATCGCTTCGAGCGTTACGGCAATGAAATTAAATACGGTGCGATGCTGACGGTCAGAGAGTCGCAAACGGCAGTACTGGTCAGCGAAGGCCGCGTCGCGGATTTTTACGAGCCCGGACTCTATCAGCTCGAAACCCGCAACATGCCGGTGCTGACGACCCTGGAAAGCTGGCCGCATGGTTTTTCCAGTCCCTTCAAAGCGGAAGTGTATTTTTTCAATATGCGCCGTTTTACCGATCTGAAATGGGGCACCAAAAATCCGATCATGCTGCGCGACAAGGAATTCGGCCCGCTCAGGCTTCGCGCCTTTGGCACCTATGCGATACGCATCAAGGAACCGCTCACGTTTATCAAGGAAATCGTCGGTACCGATGGCCATTTCCGGACCGGTGAAATCAGCGAGCAGTTGCGTAATCTGATCGTGGCGCGCTTTGCCGGCATTATCGGTGAATCCGGCATTCCCATTCTGGATCTGGCCGCCAATTACGAAACCTTGGGCAATTTCATTACCCAAAAAATCAGCCCTGAATTTGCCGCGTATGGGCTTGATGTGTTGCAACTGATGGTTGAAAACATCTCCCTGCCGCCGGAAGTGGAGGCGGCATTGGATAAACGCACCAGCATGGGCATAATCGGTGATTTAGGCCGTTACATGCATTTTCAGGCCGCCGAAGCGATAGAAGCGGCGGCGAAAAACCCCGGCGGCGGCGCCAATGAAGGTCTGGGTATGGGCATGGGCTTTGCCGTTGCCCGGGAAATGAGCCAGGCATTTAGCACGCAGCCGGCGGGGCAAGCATCAGCGACACCGCCGCCGCTGCCGGCATCGGTTGTGTATTATGCGGCTATCGATGGCCGGCAGCAGGGACCTTTTGACCGGTCCGTGATTGAGCAAAAGATCAAAACCGCTGAAATTACTCGCGCAACACTGATCTGGCGTGCCGATTTGGTTGAATGGACGCCGGCGGAAAAAGTGGCCGAGCTGTCTGGGGCATTTACTGCCGTTCCGCCGCCATTGCCACAATAATAACAATGGCCTCAGGGATTAAAAAATCCACGGATATTGAGCGTTTCCCCTGCAGCCAATGCGGAGCGGTGCTGAAATACGCACCAGGAACCCGCACACTGGTTTGCGATTATTGCGGCTTTGAAAATCATATTGAACAGCGCACCGGAAGCATTGAAGAATATGATTTGCACGACGCGCTGCTTCAATTGTCGCAGCCGCGTACCGAACCCGGCAAACCGCAGATTCATTGTGACGAATGCGGCGCCGGCTTCCAGTTTGAAGCCAGTATCCATGCCGGCGAATGCCCGTTCTGCGGCACGCCCATCGTCACTACAACCGCGCAAACCAAACCCATACAGCCCAAATCGTTACTGCCTTTTAGTGTTGATGAATTCAGCGCCCGGCAGCAATTTCAAGGCTGGCTCAAGGGGCTCTGGTTTGCGCCCAATGCCGTTAAAAAATACGCCCGCAGTGATACCAAATTAAGCGGGGTTTACCTGCCTTACTGGACTTTCGACAGCGATACCGTCACCGATTACAGCGGCGAGCGCGGCGATGTCTATTATGTCGATCAACCGGTGCAAGTGATGCGTAATAACCGCATGGTGACTGAAATCAGAAAAGTGCCGAAAATTCACTGGACGCCAGTGAGCGGCCGGGTCAGCCGGTTTTTTGACGATGTCCTGGTCGGGGCCAGCAAATCGTTACCGCGCAAGATACTCGATGCCTTGCAGCCCTGGGATCTGGAACAGTTGATACCCTACGACGAACGTTACCTCAGCGGATTTCGCAGCGAATATTATCAAGTCGAACTCAGCGAAGGTTTCGACTATGCCAAACAGGTCATGGACAGTGTGATTTACCGTGACATCGCATTGGATATCGGCGGCGACCATCAGCGCATTCATCAGGTTAGAACCCGGCACAGCGGCACGACCTACAAGCACTGTCTGTTGCCGGTTTGGTCTGCGGCTTTTCGTTACCAGAATAAGACCTACCGGTTTGTCATCAATGGCCGGACCGGTGAAGTGCAGGGTGAGCGGCCCTATAGCTGGTGGAAAATCAGCTTCGCCGTGATTGCGGCAATAGTGCTGGCGGGCGGCATTTACGTCTACATGGATAAAGCCGGATTGTTGCAAAACAGCCAGCAAAGTTACTCGCCAGCGCCCATTTATGAGCCCAGAGTCATCATTCGGCAATATTGAATATGTCAAGGAAGCAATATTCCAAATTGTGAAGGCTATCAAACTTTACTAAAAAGACATACGCCACTACACTGCTAGTAAACCGGCTCAATGACGTTTAAAAATGTTGGGCCGGAGCAATAATTGAAGCCTGTAGCATCAGAAAAAAATAAAATCAGTCAACTGACATGCTTCAGGCATGGAGGAGAACCGGTGAAATTGCATGCTTTTGTCGCCATGCCGTTCGGCCAAAAAATGGCGCCTGACGGGACCGTCATCGACTTCAATGCGGTCTATGAAAAGCTGCTAAAGCCCGCCATCGAAGCCGCCGGCCTGGAAGTGTTCCGGGCCGACGAAGAGCAAGCTGCGGGCGATATCAAAACCGACATGTTCCAGGAATTGCTGATTGCCGATCTGGTGGTGGCTGATCTGACCTTGGACAACCCCAACGTCTGGTACGAGCTCGGTGTTCGCCATGCCTTGCGAGCGAGAGGCGTAGTTCTGGTGCAGGGGCCGCGCGCCACGCAACCTTTCGACATCTATACCGACCGCAAGCTGAACTACCACCTGCAAAATGGCCTTCCCGATCCGGCCACCCTCAACAAAGACCAAGCCGCACTGACCGAAATGGTCAAAGCCACAATTGAATCCTGGCATGGCCGCAAAATCAGCCCCGTTTACCAATTGTTGCCCAATCTTCAGGAACCGCAATGGCAGGTGTTGCGCATCGGTGCTGCGAAACAATTCTGGGAAACTCACGATGCCTGGGTGCGTCAGATGGAACTGGCCCGCAAACGCGGCGACATCGGCGGATTGCTGGTGTTGGCCGATGAAGCCCCGGTCATTGCCTTTCGTACTCAAGCCTACCTTAAGGCCGGTATCGCCTTGCGCAAGGCCGAATGTTTTAACTTTGCCCTGGAGCAGTTGGATAAAGCGCTGGAAGTTGAACCCGAACAGCTGTTAGGGCGACAAGAAAAAGGTATTTGTTTGCAGCGTCTGGCCTTGCTCGGTAAACCCGGCCATTCCTTGGATCGCGCCCGGGATCATTACCGGCAGATTTTGGAAAGTCACCCTAATGATGCGGAAACCTGGGCGCTATTGGGGCGCATCGACAAGGATGCCTGGGTGGAAAGCTGGAAAAATCTCCTAACACTGGAACAGCGCCGTGATGAAGCGGCCTATCAGGATGCTTTGCTCGATCAGGCCATCGCCAGTTACAGCCAGGCATTCCGGCGACATCCGGGACACTATTATTCCGGCATCAATGCGCTGACCTTAATCCACCTCAGCCACGATCTGAACATTCAAACCCCTAACCTTGAGCAAGCCGAATCGATGGCTGGTGCAGTCCGCTTCGGGGCGGAATGTGAAGCCGATTCTCAGCAATACTTCTGGGCCAAAGCCACGCTGGGTGATTTGCAGGTGCTGACCGGCACACCCGAGACAGTCACGCGTGCTTACAAGGAAGCCATCGTCCATGCCGAACAGGACTGGTTTGCGCTGAATTCCTCGCTGACGCAACTGCGTTTACTGGCATCCTTGGGTTTTAAACTTGAAGCAGTCAACGCCGGAATTGATACCTTTGAACGCGCTTTGGCCCGGCTGCAAAAACCCGAAAGCAAATGGCAACCGCGCAAGGTCTTGTTATTCAGCGGCCACATGATTGATGCGCCAGGCCGCGAAACGCCGCGTTTCCCGGCCGATAAGGAAGCTATTGCTGCACAAAAAATTACCGAAATCCTGGCTAAACTCGGCGCCGGGCCTGAAGATTTGGCCTTGACCCAAGGCGCCTGCGGCGGCGACATCCTGTTCGCCGAAGCCTGCCTGCAACGCGGCGTCAAACTCAAACTGCTGCAACCTTTCGAGGAACCGGCATTCATTCAGAAATCCGTCCTCCCCGGCGGCGAATCCTGGCGGGAGCGTTATTTCAAGCTCAAACCACAAGCTCAAATCAAAGCCGCCCCTATCGAATTGGGCGAGTCGCCCAAAGACGTCAACCCCTACGAACGCTGCAACCTTTGGCTGCTGTACAGCGCACTGGCTTACGGGGTTGAAAAGGTACAATTTATCTGCCTGTGGAATGGCGAAGGTGGCGATGCGCCAGGCGGCACGGCGCATATGTATCAAGAGGTGAATGAGAAAACCGGACAGGTTTATTGGTTGGATACCAGGAAATTGTGGTGAAAACTAATACGGCCATCAGCGAAGCCCCTGAAACAGGCAAAGTTCGCCGGTTTAACTGGCCGCGTATTTTCGGCTACGACTTTTTCATTTCCTTCAAACTTGGTCATCCTCCCATCGGGGCGCAGAGCTACGCCTCCGATTTAGCCCGCAGACTGCGCGAACTGGACTTCACGGTTTTCTATAGCGAGGAGGAGGCTCCACCCGGAGCGAAGTTGGACTCAACCCTCGTCAAAGCGCTGCACCGTTCGCGCATTCTGGTGGTCGTGGCGAATGAAGGCGCATTGCTGCAATCCCAGTGGGTCCGCAAGGAAGTTGAGGAATTTCGAAGAAAACACCCCAAACACCCGATTATTCCAATCAATGTCGACCGGGCCATCGAAAATTTGGGCCGCAGGTCGATGTATCTCAGTGGCTTGATCATGATGGGCGGATTTGGTTGGACGAAAGCCAACAGGCGCTTGACGACGGTATTACGAGTCCGGAAGTGCTTAAACGGCTCGAACTTGCCCCCCGGTTTATTCGATCCAACACGCGGCTCAGGTGGGTGGTCGCGACGGTTATTTTGATGCTGATTGGGTTAGCCTCGTGGGCCGGATATGAAGCCTGGAACGCCAATCAAAAATTCAGGGATGCCACTGCGATGCGCTTGGTAGCCGAAGGCGGACCGATGACCTCCGCCTCCGGCCTGCGGCCGGGGGGAACGATTAAGGGCCTATTCAAGGTGCTCGCCGGGCACAAACTGGCCCGCTCGGCCAACACCGATGAAGCCTTGCAGACCGAGTATCTCAAATTCAGTCAACTGATTTTCCTGCGTCAAAATCCAGACAGCATCACCAGCGTCGCCTTCAGCCCGGACGGCAGCCGCATCGCCTCCGGCAGTGGGGATAAGACCCTGCGGCTCTGGGACGCGGCCACCGGCCAGCCCATCGGCCCGCCGCTCCAGGGCCATGAGGCGAGGTTACCAGCGTCGCTTTCAGCCCGGACGGCGTCCGCATCGTCTCCGGCAGTGAGGATAAAACCCTGCGGCTGTGGGATGCGGCATACCGGCCAGCCCATCGGCCAGCCGCTCAAGGGCCATGAGGGTGAGGTTTCCAGCGTCGCCTTCAGCCCGGACGGCAGCCGCATCGTCTCCGGCAGTGGGGATAAGACCCTGCGGCTCTGGGACGCGGCCACCGGCCAGCCCATCGGCCCGCCGCTCCAGGGCCATGAGCGCGAGGTTACCAGCGTCGCTTTCAGCCCGGACGGCAACCGCATCGTCTCCGGCAGTTGAGGATAATACCCTGCGGCTGTGGGACGCGGCCACCGGCCAGCCCATCGGCCCACCGCTCCAGGGCCATGAGCGTGAGGTTTTCAGCGTCGCCTTCAGCCCGGACGGCAAACGCATCGTCTCCGGCAGTGGGGATAAGACCCTACGGCTTTGGGACGCGAATACTGGCCAGTCCATCGGCCTGCCGCTCAAGGGCCATATGGACATAGTTACCAGCGCTGCCTTCAGTCCGGATGGCAGCCGACTCGTTTCCGGCAGTTGGGATCACGCCCTGCGGCTGTGGGACGCGGCCACCGGCCAACCCATCGGCCCGCCGCTCCGGGGCCATCAGAACACAGTTTCCAGCGTCACCTTTAGCCCGGACGGCGCCCGTATCGTCTCCGGCAGTAGTGATAAGACCCTGCGCCTCTGGGACCCCAAGACCGGCCAGCCGCTCGTGGGCCATGAGGATGCGGTTGCCAGCGTCGCCTTCAGCCCGGACGGTGCTCACGTCGTTTCCGGCAGTAGGGACAAGACCCTGCGTCTGTGGGATGCGGCCACCGGCCAGCCCATCGGCCCGCCGCTCCAGGGCCATCAGAACGCAGTTTCCAGCGTCGCTTTCAGCCCGGACGGCGCCCGTATCGTCTCCGGCAGTTGGGATAACACCCTGCAGCTGTGGGACGCGGCCACCGGCCAGCCCATCGGCCCGCCGCTCCAGGGTCATAAGGGCGAGGTTTCTAGCGTCGCCTTCAGCCCGGACGGCAGCCGCATCGTCTCCGGCAGTTGGGATAACACCCTGCAGCTGTGGGACGCGGCCACCGGCCAGCCCATCGGCCCGCCGCTCAATGGCCATCAGGACGGGGTTGCCAGCGTCGCCTTCAGCCCGGACGGTGCTCACGTCGTTTCCGGCAGTAGGGACAAGACCCTGCGTCTGTGGGATGCGACCACCGGCCAGCCCATCGGCCCGCCGCTCCAGGGCCATCAGAACGCAGTTTCCAGCGTCGCTTTCAGCCCGGACGGCGCCCGCATCGTCTCCGGCAGTAGGATAACACCCTGCAGGCTTTGGGACGCGGCCACCGGCCAGCCCATCGGCCCGCCGCTCAAGGGCCATGTGTTAAGGGTTACCAGCGTCGCCTTCAGCCCGGACGGCAGCCGCCTCGTCTCCGGCAGTGGGGATCAGACCCTGCGGCTCTGGGACGCGGCCACCGGCCAGCCCTTGGGGCCGCCGCTCATGGACCATAAGAGCGAGGTTTCCAGCGTTGCCTTCAGCCCGGACGGGCGGAACTTCGTTTCCTGTGGATGGGACAATACCATCAGGCTGAGGCCGGTGTTCGAAGGCTGGGCCGAAGAACTCTGCAAAAAACTCGGCCGCAACATGAGCCACCAGGAATGGCGCGATTGGGTATCGCCGGATATTGATTACATCGAGCAATGCCCCGGCCTGCCTATACCGCCTGATGAACCGGAAACAACCACCACTGTTAAAAAGGAAACCCAGCCATGACAACGAGATTCAAAAGGAGTGCATTATGGCCGAGCCATTAAGCCATCTTGATGATCGCTTCTGGAACCGATTGCTAAAAGCGATCGAGGAAGGGCAGGTGGTGCCGGTTGTCGGTTCTCAGTTGCTGACCTGGAATGATCAAAACAACACCCAGTCCTTACAGCAGCAGGTTGCGAAACGGGTGCTGGAGCTTTATAACGTCGACGCGGCTTCCGTCACTCTCACGCCGCACCGGGAATTGCATGAAGTGGTAACCCTGCTTAAGCCGAATGTTGATCTGCAGGATCTTTACGGCGATATCGCCGATGCGCTGGAGGCGATAACCCGGGCGCCGACTTTCAAACTGCCGGGTTCGATTGAAAAATTGGCGGCCATTTCGTCTTTTAAATTGCTGGTGACGCTGACGCCGGATACTTTGCTCGCGCAGGCCTTGCGCAAACGCTGCGCCGTCAATGAGATTGTGCATTCGCCGAGCTTACCCACCAGCGAAGCGGGCGATCTGGCGGCTGACTGGCTGAAGAAACCCGGCGAAGTCAATTTGCTGTACCTGTTCGGCAAGGCTCAATCGACGCCGGTGTTTGCGATTCACGATGAAGATACCCTGGAATACGCGCATAACCTGCTTGCGCGCGGCAGCAATGTGCCGCTGAGGTTTTTGGGCGAATTGCAGCAGCGGGGCTTGTTGTTTATCGGCTCGAATTTCCCGGACTGGTTGAGCCGCTTTTTGCTGCGCTTAACCAATCAAACCCGGCTTGCGGACAAGAAAACGCGCGCCTGGCTGGTGGAAGATGGCAATATTCACCCTGAACTGGCCTTGTTTCTACGTGGCTTCAGCCGGGAAACGGAGATTATTTCCGAGCTGTCGCCGCAAGCCTTTGTCGATGAATTGCATGCCCGCTGGTTCGCGCGTAACACGCCGGCAGCAGATAATTCAGCTAACGCCAATCATAATCAGGCGCCCGATCCGCTCAAAGTCGCGTTTTTTATCAGCTATTCACGGGCCACGGATCTCCCGGCGGCGGAACAGCTTTATCAAACTCTGCGGGCACAGGGCCTGGCGGAAAGCGAAATCTGGTTCGATCGCACCGCAATAGAGCCCGGCGGCGATTTTCAAAAACTCATCTATGACGGCATTCGTGCCTGCCGTTACTTTTTGCCGTTGATTTCGGCCGGTGCGGATCGCTTTGACGAAAAATTCTTTTACCGGGAATGGAATGCGGCCATCGATCGGAGTAAAGGCATTATCGGCAGGGAATTTATTGTGCCAATCATACTCGATGAGGAATACAATCCGCAGGGGTATACTCGGGTGCCTAAAGCGTGGAGTGACACGATCGATTTTGGCCATGCGCCGGGCGGCATCGCCGATGCCCGCACCCGCCAACATCTGACCAAACTCATTCGTGAGCTGCGGCGGGAGGAAAAGTCATGACGATTTCCGAGCAAAGTGTATCGCTGGATGAGCAAAATCCCTGGCCTGGCCTGGCAACCTACGACGAGGCCGCCAGCGATTTTTTCTTTGGCCGTGAGGAAGAGGCCGAAGAGCTGTTGCGCTTGATCCGCTTGTCGCCGTTGACTGTGCTGTATGGAAAATCCGGGCTGGGTAAAAGCTCGTTACTGCAGGCCGGTTTGTTTCCCAAACTGCGCGAAGCCTATTTTTTGCCGGTTTATATCCGCCTGGATTACGCTAATGTGGACAGCTGTGCCATTCATTGAGCAAACTGCTGCATTGGTTTCAGGAGGCGTTGAAGGATTCTCTGGCCGACTATCCGGCTTTCGAAACAGGCGAAAATCTGTGGTGCTATCTGCACCGGCGCGGCCTGGAAATCTGGAGCCAGGATAATCATTTGATTACCCCGGTTTTTGTGTTCGATCAGTTTGAAGAGGTCTTTGCCGGCGCAAACCCCGAGCTGCCGCAAGCTCAGATTTTATGTCATGAGCTGGCGGATCTGATCGAAAATAAAATACCGGCCAAGTGTGATGTCGGGTCATTTCGACAATAGTTGGGCGCAACTGGATTTGTTGTCGCAACCTTACCGGGTAGTGCTGTCTTTCCGCGAAGACTTTTTGCCGGTGCTCAAGAACTGGGAACGTGATGTGCCTTCGCTATTGAAAAGCTGGTGCCAGTTACAACCCATGTCCCGTGATCACGCGATCAAGGCGGTTGCGCAATCGGGAGCGGCTATTGTCGCGCCAGGGGTAGCGGAACAAATAGTCGATTTTGTCGGTAATCTGGACAAAAACCGGAGTGAAGGTGATACCGCTATCGAGCCCGTTCTGCTGAGTTTGTGCTGCTATCAACTCAACCTCCGGCGGCAGCTCAGCAAAGCGCCGCGCATCGATGCAGAATTGTTGCGCAAGGCCGGCCAGGAAATTCTTGAGGGCTACTATGCCAATGCACTTGGCCAAAATGCCGGTTTCGGTTGCGAAATTTATAGAAACCCAGTTAATTCAGGGCGATCGTTACCGCAGCAGCTATCCGGAGAAACTGGCGCTTGAAGAAGGCCTGATAACGCAAAAACAGTTGGCGGGGCTGACTAATCTCCACCGTCTGTTGCGTGTGGAGCAGCATTTGGGCGCGCCGCGCATAGAGCTGATTCACGACCGGCTGGTTTCCGTGGTGCGTAAGGCACGCGATCTGCGCCGTGTGAAAACGGAAATAAAGCGTGCCTGGCTGGTCGCTTTGGCCGTTGTGGTGCTTGCGGTGTCCTTTAGCGGCTGGCAAGCCTGGCAAGAGTCAATAAAAACAGAGCAGTTGCGTCAGACCGCCGAAGCCAGTTTAAGCCGTTTATCACTATTTGACGACCACATTGCTTAGTATAACAGCTCCGCAAAAACCGCAGGAGAAAGCCCATCTAATTTATCTGCAGATACGAACTGACAAACAGCGTGATGCTGCCATGAAAATTCAGGAAATACTCAAGAACAATCATTTCATTGTACCGGGCATTGAAACATTAACGATCGGGCCTGCAGCGACTGAGGTGCGTTATTTTAGAGAAAACGAAGCCGAGCAGGCTCAGAAAATTGCCGATCTGTTGCGGCAACAGAAAATACCCGGCGTTACTGTTAAATACATTGCCGGTTTTGAAAATTCGAAAGCGCTGCCCAAAGGCCAATTCGAAATCTGGTTTGCTCCCGATGCGCTGCAATAACTGGATTGCAGCCAAGTTGGACTTGCGTGGGCAGTGATTGTTGGGGCTTAAGCGCAAGGAGATTCCTGCATGGATAGATTTTCCGGCTGATTTTAAATGTAAGGTATAACAAGTTTTTTTGAAGTAAAGTTGCCAAGACTGTTATTTGGCATTTTTTCCTGGAGGTTTTTCGATTGGACGTAAGTTATTTTCAATTTTGAAGTGAATTCAACTAGATCATCACTATTTTCAGATGCAACGAGGGAATTATTATGAATGATACGACGAGTAAACCCGGAACGCTAATAGCCGGAAAAACGGTGAACGAGAGCGATATTGCCATGCTCCTGGTGGGGCTTAATATGAAGGATCGCTATGTGACGCCGCCGCAAAATATGGGCACTCAAAAACCAGCCGATGCTTCCGGTTTGTTAAAAAAGGATGCCTTCAAGTCGGTTGGCCTCAATCCCAACCAATCCGTTCGTGACCAACTGGGCGGGCCAAACGGCTACGACTATAGGGTTCATGCCTCCAAATCCGATCCCAGATCATTTTATTTGGAGCTGGCACCCGAAAAGGCGGGGCAAAAATCCCTGTGGTATAAATTTACCGGCAAGCCAGGCGTGGATCTGGCAGCAGCGCCTTCGGTCAGTGATGAGCAGATCAAGAAAACTCACCAAAATGCAGAAACTGTTGGCCGATTATCTGTAGCCATTGAGGCCTATGATATTCCTCCGAGCCATCTTCAATTGGCCTTGACAACAGGAGACCGTTCGCAGATTGGGGCCGATATGGCTCGACTCAATAACGCAGGAAAATTGCCCGCATTTTCAGCTGACTTCGTTAATGCCGCGCTCCCGGTTACCCAAAATCAGGATGGAACGGTGGCCACCCCAGAGCAAATTGAACTGAACAAGGTACGCAATGAAGTCATGGCTGACAATCTGCATGCCACTATTTTGAGTGAGCTGTTGCTCAACCAGAAAGCCAGCACCAAGGATGGTCAATTTTATAAGGCACCAAACCAGATTGCCAAGGAGGCGAACGACAAGCTCATGCAGTTGAGCGCCCTGCGCAAATCCCTTAAGGTCAAAGGCTTGGAGCCGCTTTATTACAGCGTGGACAAGCAGATTGAACTGGCCATGAGCGGTCAACCTTACAAGCGTGATGACATTGTCCGGATGGATGTGCTTGCCAAGTTTGCGGAACTGGTGTCGCCGGAAGCGGGTTATTCTCAGCCCAAATTCACTTGGGGTAATAGTGTGAAATTTTTACCCGAAGGATCGGCGGCATTTGCAGAGCGTTTGGCGGATATTGACCGCCTGATTACGCTGGCCAAAGCGGGCAAGCCAGTCACCTACGATTACACGATTTGGAAGCATTATGCCAACAAACCGGTAGACCTCTATCAGCTCGGGCCAAAACTGGAGCGCAAACTGATGGAACTGGCCAATGCCGGCGGAATTATCCATATGACGGTCGATCGGACGGTGGCGTTTCGCGATCCCACGGTCGTTAGAGTCAATCCCGATACGCAGGAGGTTTTGGGCGGTTTACTGGCTGAGCTGGCAAAACATCCGAATGTGACGCTGTGTTTCTTCAACAATGATGAACGAGGAACCCCGGGCGATTCGAATCATTCGAAATCGGCGATTGCCGACGGTTACAATGCCGATGCGACAGCCATAGTGGGCGGACGCAATATTCACGGCGATTATTACTATGGCTGGGTGGATGCCGAATTCAAAATCAAGGGCAAACTTGCCCAGGCGCTGCAACGCGCCGAAGATGACATGTGGAATCAGCAGGCCAAAATGCATAAGAGTCCCTATCTTATAAGGCCCAATGTTCATTATGAGGAAGCCGACAAACACGGCGATATTATCGGCTTGGCTACCCATGAAATGCCCGGGCCGACGTCGACCTTCAACGGTCTGATCGGCGTCTTGTGCGGGCTTGAAATCTCCGGCTATGAATATACGCTGATCCAGGCCTATGTTCTGCCGCCGGTGCCGGGGGCCAACATTGATCCTACTCTGGAAGCCATCAAGCGTGCGGTTCGCGATGGCCGGGTTGTCAACATCGTTACTAACTCGCCACAAACCATTGATGTTCCGCAAATTAGCGGGGCGATCGTCAAGTATGCCGCGCATCTGTTGGACGAAGTTAAAGCCATGCCAAATGTAACCGGTGCCTTGCGCATTTATATGAAGAAGAAATGGGATGGCATCGGCGGCGGCACCTTGCATGCTAAAGTCGCCTATGACGATAAGTGGTATGTCAGCGATACCAGCAATAATCTTCATGCGAACGGATTTTTGCAGCACGAGAGCCAGCGTTACTATCTGGATGACGAATTAAACGAAGAGGTCCATGCCTGGGGTAAAGCGTTGATGAACCGATCCGATTTGTACACGTCATCGGCCAAACTCAAAGAGCTGGCAAAAGCCATTGATTCCGCCAATGCCGCCAATCCGGCATTGAATGCGTTGATCAATCTGTTTCCGTATCAGCTTTAGGAATGAGCACACAATAACGTGCAAAAATTCGTGGGGGATTTTCTGGTGTAGGTGTGGTTTTTTCGCAGTGCGAATATAATTCACACCTACAGTTGCCCCGGCTATTTTCTGCTCAGTTTTATTTCTGTTAGGAAGGAGAAGGTGATGAAAAATACACTTTTGGTAATTCCATTGCTCGTAATGGCGCTGCTTTGCAGTCAGGGCGCATGGTCAGCGGAAGAGAAAGTTCAATTGTTTATGGCCGATGGACAGCTTAAATCGCATCCCCTGCGCTTATTTCTTACCCAAAATATCGATGAGTCGCATGTCGCCCCGATTGATGTTAACAGGTAAACCACTGCCATCACCAGAAAAAATGCAGTCGAGGATCAGCTCATTGCGCCCATGCTGATTGCGCAGAATCAAAAAAGCGAACAGACCATTAATGACGCTCAGGTGACTTTAACGGGAACCTTGCTCCTGTTTGATCTTAGGCACTATCCCATTCCTGCCTACAAAGCCGTGATGCGCCTGACGCCGACTCTGATATGGCAGGAAGGCACAGGCGTAGGATCAAAAAAAGTGGCTATTGGTGCGCACGAAGTGTATTTGGCAAACCCGGTTCCTGCCTATATTTTACCCTTTACCATCGTGATACTGCTGATTCTGCTTATTGTCTTTATGGCTAAACGCAGCAATAAAAGCGCCATACAATTTATCTGCGACAAGGAAGGCCATTTATCGCTGGCTCGAACCCAGGTCGCCTTATGGACGGTTGCAATCGGCAGTCTGGTGACTGCGTATGGCTTTATGAGGCTGGAAGTGCCAGAAATTCCGGCTTCACTGGTTGCGCTGATGGGGCTTTCCCTGGCGACTGGAGCCATCAGTTACACGCAATCTGAAATGAAAGAGGATGCAGGCCCGGCAGCAATTGCTGGCGTCAAGTCCTCTTCGAATAGCCATCATAAAACAGGCCTTGCCGATTTGGTGCTGGATTATTCGGAAGGCCCTGCGGGCACTTTATCGCTGGCCAGAGCCCAGATGGTGCTATGGACCGCATTAACCTTGCTTCTGTTTATCGTTAAAAGTATTCTCGATGGTAATTTATGGGCGGTTCCATGGGAATTGGTCGCGCTGATGGGTTTAAGCCAGGTTGGCTATCTAGCTCCCAAAATCGATTTTAAAGCAGGCAATAGTTGAGCCGGACATATTTTTTCACTATCTGCAAAAATGGTCATTTTGTTCGACAAGGACACGAGAAACAAAGCGCCGAACCATTACTTTCAGCCGGCACAACCAGCATTAACTGGATAGATAGCGATGGTCACGGCAATAAACTTCAGCAGCGGGTGCTGGGGGGCTTTGCTTGGCCCTAAAAATGAAAACGAGTTTAAAACCAATCAGTAAAACGCTGTAAACCGATTATCCAACCGAGTCAGGAGCCCCGACATGAGCAAGAAAATAAGGTTACGCGGCATTAAAGAAGCTAATAGCGACGCCAGTTTGTTTGAGATTGGCCCAGATGCTTCCATTGTTCAAAAATCGAAAGGCCGGGTGCGCCTGGGGCTGGCCAGGGAGGCCGGCGGCATGGTGGAATTGCCCGACATGCAGGCCGATGATATAGCTTGTGTTGAGTATTCCAATGGTTTCAAGCTGTGGACGCGGGTTGACGATCTTTATCGCGAAAATGCGGCACGCAGCACGCGGGGGCCGGCGGATGAAGATGCGGATGTTTGGGAAATCGATCCGCAGCTTCGGGTCGGCAGCGAAGAGCGGGGCACAGGTACGCTGGTCATCGAGGCGCTTGAATTTTTTGGTGTCGATCTTAAGGGTTTGGCGGCAAGTGAATTGTCTAAATGGTTTGAGGCCAAGCAGTTACCAAAACAAGGTCCCGGCTTGTATCAGTGCCAGTCGTTAACAGAGGCCTTGAAACTCGACAAAGTGCCTGCGGGCATAGCTGCGTCCGATAAGCCATTATTGTTGTTTATTCATGGCACCGGTTCCAGCACGGCCGGCGGATTCGGTGAATTTTGGTCTGAAGCAAATACCGGCGCCCCGGCACGGGAAGCCTTGCAAAACCACTATGGCGGGGCCTGTTATGCCTTCGAGCACCGGTCTTTAACCGTCAGTCCTATCGGTAATGCGCTGGAGATTGCCAAGGCATTGCCGGAAAATGCCGACGTGCATTTGGTCACGCATTCCCGCGGCGGCTTGGTCGGCGAGTTACTTTGCCTTGGACAAAGGCAGACAGCTCCTGATCCTTTACAGAAAGACCTGCTCGACATGATATTTGATAGCACAAAAGACCGGACGCAGGGCGAACTATTGGGCTTGGGTTATCGTGTGTCCGAAGACTACGAATACCAGAAACAGCAATTACTCGAATTGCTGGACGTTCTCGACAAGAAACACATCAAAGTCAGCCGTTTTGTCCGGGTCGCCTGTCCGGCCCGCGGAACCACGCTGGCTTCCGGGCGGCTGGATCGCTGGTTATCGATTATCCAGTTTTTAAGCGCTTCCAATGATTTTGTCGAATTTCTGCTCGCCGTGTTGAAAGAGCGTACCGATCCACGCACTTTGCCGGGCCTGGAGGCGATGATGCCGGGGTCGGCGCTGGTCAGGCTGCTGAATTATCCGGAACTCAAGGTGACTGCCGATTTGACCGTGATCGCCGGTGATATTGAAGGTGATTCCATATGGAGCAAGCTGAAATTGCAGCTGGCCGACTGGTTTTACGACAGTGAACACGATTTGGTGGTGAACACCGGTTCCATGTACGGCGGCATCACGCGTAAGGAGGGCGGGGCCCGGTTTTATTTCGATCAGGGCAAGGCAGTCACGCATTTTAACTATTTCAAAAACGCGGCTAGCGTTGAAAAATTAACCGCCGGGCTGCTGCGTTCCGATAGCGATCAGGCCGGTTTTCTACCGATATCGCAAGCCAGGCATGCTGAGCCCGCGCGTGGCGCCATTCGCAGACGCGCTGCGCCGCTCAGTTCCGGGCCGCTGGCAATTGTTCTACACGGCATTCTGGGCAGCCACTTAAGCCAGGATCAAGACCGGATATGGCTGAATGTTGCAGCCATATCCAAAGGCAGACTGGCAGAGCTGGGTATTACCATGCCAGGGGTGGAGTCAGAGGCTTTGCTCGATGATTATTACGGCGATTTTGTCGAATATCTGGGTTCAAGCCACCGTGTTGAGGCATTTCATTATGACTGGCGCTTATCGATTCCAGTCACAGCCGAGAAACTGGCAGACTTGGTGGCAAGCTGCCTGGCCGATTGCGAAGCGAAGCATCAACCGCTCCGGTTTGTCGCGCATTCGATGGGAGGACTGGTGGTGCGGGTAATGTTCGCAGTGTATCCGCAGTTATGGCAACGCTTTCAAGCCTTGCAGGGCAGCCGTCTTATCATGCTGGGTACGCCCAATACGGGGTCTTACGAGGCTGTGCGCTGGCTAACCGGCTGGAATCCAACGTTGGGTAAATTAAGCTGGCTGGATGTGAGTCATGATACTGCGGGCCTGGTTACTATCTTTAATCGCTATCCCGGGGTGCTGGAATTGCTACCGTCGAATGATGGGCGGAATTATTCCAGCACTGAATTCTGGAAGCAGACCTGCCAGGGCGGTGATAAAAATTGGCCGCTACCGCAGGCCGAGAATTTGCAGCATCTCGGAAAAACCTGGCAATTGATTCAGAATGCACCCGTCGATTCGGAACGCATGATTTATGTGGCCGGCTGGGCGCCGGAAACGGTAGCCGATTTTGAAAATATGTCCGGCCGGGGCCTGTTTTCCAAAGAGCGGCCGCCGCTGCGTTTCTACGCCACCAAAAAAGGTGACGGCACGGTGCCTTGGGCCCTGGGCCGGCTGCCGGGCGTTAAAACCTGGTATGTGCAGGACGCCGCTCACGATCAATTGCTGGCCTACCGCCCGGCGTTTCCGGCGTATCTGGATTTGCTGCAGTCGGGAACCACCCGGCGCCTGTCGCAGGATGAACCTGCGGTGAGTCGACGCGAGGGTTTTAGCGAGGAGCGTACTATTATGCGCGATGCCATGCCTGACAGCATGCCGGCTGAAGCGGATTTGTCGGGTTTTGGATTTGGTGCTGCGCGCCCATTTGTACGCGGCACCGAACGGCGTTTGCCACGCGTCAATGTGACGATTCGCCATGGTAATCTGGCTTATGCCCGCCATCCGATCTGTGTCGGGCATTATTACGGCGATACCATCGTCAGCGCCGAAGCGGATTTGGATAGAAGGCTGGACGGGGCATTAAGCAAGCGGGTTAGTCTGGGCCTTTATCCTGGCCAGTTGAATAGTCACGAAATTTTTCTGCATAAAAATAAAAATGCGAGACCCAATGGTGCGATAGTCATCGGACTGGGCCGTGTCGGCGAGCTGAGTCCGGGCACGCTGGCTGCAGGAACCGGGCATGCTTTACTCGACTATGCCTTGAAAATCGCCGAATGGCCTGATGACCGCTTCGGCACGGCAGGCACTGCGCGTTCGGCGAAAATCAGCTTCTTGTTGATTGGTACCGGCTTTGGTGGCATGAGCATACGCGACTCTATCGAAGCCATTCTGAGGGGCGTGCAATCGGCCAATGAGCTATTGGTCGAAAACCGTTTCGATGACAAGGTGTTATTCGATGAAATTGAATTTCTGGAATTGTACCAGGATGTGGCCATTATCGCGGCCAGAGAGCTGGAAACTATTTTACGCGAGGACAGCTTGCAGGCCCATTTCAACTGGCAGGATGCTACTGTTCAGGTTGGGCCGGGCGGATTGCAGCGCGTGTTGTTCGATACGGATCCGAGTTGGTGGCACCGTCTTGAAATCGTCTATGACAAGAAATACCAGATGTTGCGCTTTATTGCGCTAACCGATCGCGCACGGGCCGAAGTGACGCTGGTTGCCGGGCAGATGCGCCTGGCCGATCATTTTATTGCTGACATGATTGCCAGCACCAGTAATTCCCGGCAAACGGCCCAGACGCTGTTTGAAATGTTGATTCCTAACCAACTTAAGGAATTGGCGCCCAAGCAATACGATCTGGTATTGATCCTGGATCAAGAATCGGCCCGTTATCCGTGGGAATTGCTGGATGATCGTTGGGGGGCATCTCACAAACCTGCTGCAGTGGTTGCCGGACTGTTGCGGCAGTTAAAATCGCAGCAATTTAGAGTCAAGCCTTTACATACGGCGGAAAAGAACGCCTTCGTCATCGGCAATCCGATTATTCCTGCTGGACCAGGAGGCGTTATTTTTCCTGATTTGCCAGGCGCTGCTCAGGAAGCCGAGGCGGTGGCTAGTCTGCTTTCGGCAAATGGCTATGAGGTCAATCAAGCGCTGGGCAGACGGTCTACGGGTCTTGAGGCCGCGGATATCTTGATGGGTCTACACGGTGAAGCGTACCGAATTCTGCATCTTGCCGGGCATGGGGTTCATGAGTTTGAAATTGAGAAATATGTGCCGGTCGAGGAAAACTGTCAGGCCTGCGGTCAAGGTTTGCCACAAGACAAAAAGCGGATCTCCGGCATGGTCATTGGCGATAACACCTTTTTAACGCCGGGTGATGTTGAACAAATGCGCTGGGTGCCGGAATTGGTGTTCATCAATTGCTGCCATTTGGGCAGTACCAAGGTTGGCTATCCGGAAGCCAATCGCTATAACGAGTTGGCCGCAAATCTGGGGACGCAATTTATCAATATGGGTGTTAAGGCGGTCGTCGCTGCCGGTTGGGCCGTCGATGACGGCGCCGCCAAAGCCTTTGCCGAATCATTTTATCAGTCCCTGTTATGGGGCGGCAGTTTTGGTACTGCAGTCCGGGCAGCACGCCAGCATATTTATGAACAATTTCCTGATGTCAATACCTGGGGGCTTACCAATGCTACGGGGATCCCGATTTCCGCTTGCTTGAAGAAGGCCGAAACAATGAAAAGCAGCGCCCGCCCTATCATGCCAAGGCTGAATGGGTCGCGGATTTAGATAACCTGTTGAGTGCCGTGCGCAGCCAAAATAGCATTAAAGTCGGCAACGAACAAACTCATCAAAGGCTTGATAGTCATTCAAAACGGGTTCCTGCCAGCCAGCTCGCAAACTGGCAAGATGAGGCTGATGTGGCGGCGGCGTTGGGCATGGTGTACGGCGAAATGGGAGAATACGGCCTGGCTATCGCGCATCTGGATAAAGCGATGGCTGCCGATAAGGCCGAGTTTCCGGTAAAAGCACTGGAGCAGCGCGCCAATTACCGGGTAAAACACGCCTTGCGCTTTCGTCAGACCACCGATAAAGCCGAAAAAGATACCGCCTTGGCAGAAATTGAAAAGGCGATCGAAGAATTGAACACTTTGAATGCCATGGCACCTGCGACCCTTACCATAGAGCGCCTGTCTTTACTGGGCAGTGCCTACAAGCGCCTGGCCTGGCTGCAATCCAGTAAAACCGAAAGGAAAAAAGCCCTGGAGAAAATGAGCACGCATTATCAGCGTGCTTTCAATAACAGCCGTGAAAAGGGAAAAAACAAAGCGTATCCCTTGACTAACTGGATTACCGCAGAAGCTGTTTTGAGCTGGTTCGATAAAAGCCGCGATCAGAGCTGGCAGGAAGATTTGCCCGCACGGGCTGCCGAAGTGGTCGCAGAAGCCAAACAGAAAATGGCGGTCAATCCCGACTATTGGGATAGTGTGGTTGAGCCGGACTGTTTGCTCATGATGGCGCTGGTGAACGGCGTGTTTAATGCGCAGGATTACGATCGTATCATCGAAGGTTATCGCTTGGCTGTTGAACGCGGCGCTAGTTTCAAAGATAAGGCTGCCTTGCGCGAACACCTCGAGTTCCTGGTTTTCATGGCCGAGCACGCCAAGGAGACCGAACTGTGGAAAAATCTGCAGGCTATTTTGAGGCAAACAGCGTAAATTTGCGCAAGCAGTTTTTTGGGCATACGCTGATGACCGGAAAACAAAGTGTTTGGGGTGTTTTTACCAACCGTGGAGATTGAAGTTATGGCTATCGAGACGCTAATTAACGAACCGCATATTAAACAGATTACTACCCATCCCGATGACGGTGACGCCCAATGGCATGCTGATCTGCAGCGTTTTCTGAATGGCGATACGTCGCTAACGCGCACTTCAGTCGGAGAAAGTGGCATTAAAGCCATGCAGCGATTGTTGATTTTTTTGGGTTATTCGACCTCATCGAGCGGTGCTTTCGCGATTGACGGCGATTTTGGCCGCGGCACTAATCGCGCAGTTGCGCAGTTTGAGGTGGAATACCATCTCAATCCAGAAATAACCCGCAACAGCCTTTGTTATGATTGCCAGTGGAATACCGCCAGCGTGCTGATTACCAAAATACCGGATGCCAAATTGACTTTGCCGGTTCTGGATAAAATGTTGAGTGTTGCTCTCGCCAAAATCGATAGCGGCAAAATCATGACAGGGAAGTTTGATGATGCGATATTTCATCTGAACGCATTGCATAAAAGCCGGTTCCTGGATTGTAAGGGTATTCTCAATCGTTATGGGGTGATGGCACAGGCGGCTTCCAAACAAGTCGAGCAGGAAAAAGGTGTAAAGGTTTGTCCTGAATGGATTCTGGCCATTATCCGTCAGGAAACAGCGGGTATCATCAGGCCGAGATTTGAACAGCATTATTTATCACGTCTCAATAAGGAACAGCCCAACACTCCACTGGAAGAACTCCGCATGCAATCCATGAGCATGGGCTTGGGGCAGATTATGGGCAGTAATTTCAAGATAGTAGGAGCAGCCTCAGCAACCGAACTTTTTACCGCACCGGCTGAGCGGCAGGTGACTTTCGTGGCGCGTTTTCTTTCCGGAAGAAAGGACGAAGTCAAAAAAACCGCCCCCGCTGATGCGGATTTTCGTAATGTGGCCAAGTTTTATAACGGCCCGAAATATGAAGCGCACCATTATCATGAACAACTGGCCCGCTGGCACCGGGAATTCAAGATGCTGTTGAACTAATTGTTTTCTAAAGTTTATGTGGACGGACAGTTGGGTAAAATGGAAACTGAAGGGACAAAGTCGGCATCATTTTCCATTTCGCCTATCTACAAAGTTACCATAAGAAAGCACTTGCCTTTTTTCCAGCCACTATGTCACTAAATACCAGTCTGGCACTTGAATTTGATAGGCCAAAACACACATGCAGCGGCAACAGATGTTCCTCTCTGGGGTGGCAATACTTTGCAAAAGGGGCATGACTCCACTCGATGAGTTGGGTTTCCCGTTCATGGGCCGAAAGTTCAGTGTTTGTACAGGTATCAATAAGCCAATGCTGAAATGCCTCGTTCCTGGCATCAGGCGCGTCGATAGCATGAGAGAAAAAGGCTTTAAGGTTATGAAATGAAAATCCGGAACCCATGATAAGCACGTTTTCCTTTCTTAATTCTGCCAGAGCCCTGCCAATTTTGATGTGTGTTTCCGGATTCAAGTTGTTAAGAAGCGATAACTGAACACATGGAATCACCGGCATCCGGGAACATAATCTTGAGCGGTACAAACACGCCATGGTCAAAACCGCGACGGCTATCCAATCTTGCCTCAAATCCACTCTGTTGTAACAAATGATAAATTTTCTCGGCAAGCATGGGAGCGCCAGGTGCCGGATACTGGATTTCATAGGCCGCATCTGGAAAGCCGTAATAATCGTAGAGTAATGGGGGCGTTTCGGCACTGGTGATAGTGACCATGTCCTCTTCCCAGTGAGCGCTAATAACTACTATTGCGGATGGCTTGCCAAGGGTCGGTGCTATATTTTTGAGAAAACTTACCATAGTCTGATGACCTTTATCGCCAAGAAGCGGTAAGGGGCCAGCACCATGAGGAATGTATAAAACAGGACTCGGCTGATCGGTTAATTCGCGGTTCATAATTTCTCACTGGAAGCTTAAGGT